>NZ_RQIV01000029.1:0-1164 GCF_003977705.1 Verrucosispora sp. FIM060022 | reverse complement strand
CCCAGCTCACCGAGTGGTTGGTGCGGGCGAACAACCGCCAGCACCGTGTGCTGGGCTGCCGCCCGCTGGACCGGTGGGATGCCGACCGGGCCGCCATGCTGCCGCTGCCACCGGTTGCGCCGGTGGTCGGCTGGCGGCAGACCACCCGACTTCCCCGCGATCATTACGTGCGCGTGGACGGCAACGACTACTCGGTGCACCCGTCGGTGGTCGGGCGGCGGGTTGAGGTCACCGCCGACTGCGACCAGGTGCAGGTGTTCTGCGACGGCCGGTCGGTGACCCGGCATGACCGGTGCTGGGCCAAGCATCAGAGCATCACCGATCCCGCCCACCGGCAAGCCGCCGCGGACCTGCGCGTCGCTGCCCAACGCACCCCGACGACCGCCGTCGACGCCCAGGTCGAACGCCGGCCGTTGAGCGACTACGACCGCCTGTTCGGCCTGGATGAGGTGGCTGCGTGATGGCCGCCAAGACCAGCCGCAACGTCGCCTCGGAGATCGCGTTCCTCACCCGCGCTCTCAAGGCGCCGTCCCTCGCTGCCTCCGTCGAGAGGTTGGCGGAGCGGGCCCGGGCGGAGTCGTGGACGCATGAGGAGTTCCTCGCCGCCTGTCTGCAACGCGAGGTCGCCGCCCGGGAGGCTCACGGCGGTGAGGGACGCATTCGGGCAGCGAGGTTCCCGGCCCGCAAGAGCCTGGAGGAGTTCGACTTCGAGCACCAACGCTCTCTGAAGCGGGAGACCATCGCCCACCTGGGAACCCTCGACTTCGTGGCGTCGAAGGAGAACGTCGTCTTCTTGGGCCCGCCCGGCACCGGCAAGACCCACCTGTCCATCGGCCTCGGGATCCGAGCCTGCCAGGCCGGGCACCGGGTCGCGTTCGCCACCGCCGCCCAGTGGGTGTCCCGCCTCGCTGATGCCCACCACGCCGGCCGGCTGCAAGACGAACTGGTCAAGCTTGGCCGGATCCCGCTGCTGATCGTTGACGAGGTCGGCTACATCCCCTTCGAAGCCGAAGCGGCGAACCTGTTCTTCCAGCTGGTCTCCAACCGCTACGAACGAGCCTCGCTGATCGTCACCAGCAACAAACCCTTCGGCAGGTGGGGCGAAGTGTTCGGCGACGACGTCGTCGCCGCGGCCATGATCGACCGCCTCGTCCACCACGCCGA
>NZ_RQIV01000028.1:0-1178 GCF_003977705.1 Verrucosispora sp. FIM060022 | reverse complement strand
GTCGAGTCGAGGCAGTTGCGGGCGTCGACCACCCGCCGTCCGGCGACGAGTTCGCCGAGGACGGTCGGGTCGGCGTTGCGGAAGTCGGCCCATTCGGTGAGTACGCAGACCAGGTCGGCGTCGGTCACCGCCTCGGCCATGCCCGGTTCGTAGGTCAGCTCCGGTACCGCCCGGCGGGCGTTGTCGATGCCCTGCGGGTCGTAGACGTGCACGTCCGCGCCGGCTTTGCGCAGGAGTGCGGCGACGGCGAGGGCGGGGGCGTCGCGTACGTCGTCGGTGTTGGGTTTGAAGGTCGCGCCCAGCACGGCGATGCGGGTGCCGGACAGGTCGGGGCCCGCGGGCCCGTAGCGGCGGTTGAGCAGTTCGGCGGCGAGGTGGAGGACGCGGGTGCGGCGACGCAGGTTGATCAGGTCGACCTCGTGCAGGAAGCGCAGTGCCTCACCGGCGCCGAGTTCCTGGGCGCGGGCCTGGAAGGCGCGGATGTCCTTGGGCAGGCAGGCGCCGCCGAAGCCGAGACCGGCCTGGAGGAACCGGTTGCCGATGCGGGGGTCGTACCCGATGGCCCGGGCAAGTTGGGTGACGTCGCCGCCGGCGACCTCGCAGACCTCGGCCATCGCGTTGATGAAGGAGATCTTGGTGGCGAGGAAGGCGTTCGCGGCGACCTTTACCAGTTCGGCGGTGGCGAAGTCGGTGACCACCAGGGGCACCTCGCGGTCCTCGGTGGCGGCCAGGTCGAACACGCCTTTGTGCGCCGCGTAGAGCATGCCGTTGGCCCACTCGCTCTTGACGCCGACCACGATCCGGTTCGGTCGCAGCACGTCGTCGACGGCGAAGCCCTCCTGGAGGAACTCGGGGCTCCAGGCCACCTCGACCCCGAGGTCGGCGGGGGAGTGCTTGCTGACCAGCTGCTCGACCCAGTCGGCGGTGCCGACCGGGACGGTGGACTTGCCGACGATCAACGCTTTGCGGGTCAGGTGCTGGGCCAGGCTGGTCACTGACGCCTCGACGTACGACAGGTCGGCGCCCATGCCGTCGGCGCGCTGGGGGGTGCCCACGCAGATGAAGTGCACGTCACCGAAGTCGGCGGTCTCGGCGATGTCGGTGCTGAACCGCAGCCGGCCGGCGGCGAGGTTGCGCCGTAGCAGTTCGTCGAGGCCGGGCTCGTGGATCGGCACCTC
>NZ_RQIV01000027.1:0-3224 GCF_003977705.1 Verrucosispora sp. FIM060022 | reverse complement strand
CACCACCCTCACCACCCTCACCAAAACCAACCACCCCACCCTCACCACCACACCCACCCTCCGCCCCCACCACAACGAAAACCACACCCTCACCCACACCCTCGCCACCACCCCCACCACCAACTGGGCCAGCCTGTACCCGCACGCCCGCCCGGTCCGGCTGCCCACCACGGCATTCCGGCGCGACCGGTACTGGCTCACCGGCGGCCGGGCCACCCCGGGCGCGGACTCGGGTGTGCGCGAGGTCGATCACCCGCTGCTGGGCGCCGCCGTGACGCTCGCCGACGACAGCACCGTCTACACCGGACGGCTGTCCCGGCGTACCGCCCCCTGGCTGGCCGACCACGTGGTGCTCGGCCGGGCGTTGCTGCCCGGCACCGCCCTGCTGGAGTACGCGCTGTGGGCGGGCCGGGACGTCGGGCTGCCCCGGGTGGCCGAGCTGACGCTGGAGGCCCCGCTGGTGCTGCCCGACGAGGGCGTGGCGCAGGTGCGGGTCACCGTCGGCCCGCCGGGTGAGCAGCGGACCGTCGCCGTGCACGCGCGGGCCGACGACGCCGAGCAGTGGACCCGACACGCCAGCGGCCTGCTCACGGCGGCGCCCCCGGCGCCCCCGGTCCCCCCACGCGTGGACGGCCCGCCGGTCGACGTCGACGACCTGTACGAGCGGTTGGCCGGCAAGGGCTACGAGTACGGGCCCGCCTTCCGCCTCGCCACCGCCGCCCGGCACGGCCAGCACGTGGTGGCGCAACTCGCCGCGCCCGCCGGCCCCGACGGATTCGTGCTGCACCCGGCGCAGGTGGACGCCGCCCTGCACCCGATCGTGCTGGACGGCGACGAGACGCTCCTGCCGTTCAGCTGGAGCGGCGTCTCGGTCTTCCGCCGGCCCAGCGGGGCGCTGCACGCGTACTGGACGCCCGAGCGGGCGCTCGTCCTCACCGACGCCGACGGGGTGGTCGCCACCGCCGACAGCCTGCACCTGCGGCCCGCGCGCATGCCGGCCCCCACGGACCTGCACCGGATCCGGTGGGTGCCGGCCGAGGACGCCCGGCGGCAGATCCGCGTCGAACCGGTCGCCGACGCCACGGCCGCGCTCGCGATGCTCCACGAACGCCTGGACGCCACCGAGCCGACCGCGCTGGTGGTGCCACACCTGGACCGCACCGGTGCGGCCGGGCTCGTCCGGTCGGCGCAGGCCGAACACCCCGGCCGGTTCGTGCTGATCCACGCCGACGACCCGGTCCGGACCGTACCGGACGACGAACCCGAGGCGGCCTGGCGCGACGGTTCGTGGTGGGTCCCCCGGCTGGCCCGCGTCGCACCCGTCGACCCGGGGCTGCCGCTGTCCGGCACCGTGCTCGTCACCGGCGGGACCGGAGCCCTGGGCGCACTGGTCGCCCGGCACCTCGTCCGCGCCCACCGCGTGCGGGACCTCGTGCTGGTCAGCCGGCGCGGCGCGGACGCACCGGGTGCGGCCGCGCTGGCCGACGAGTTGGCGGGCCACGGCGCGCGGGTCGACCTGCGGGCATGTGACGTCGCCGACCGGGAGGCGCTGGCCTGCCTGCTCGCCGACCTGCCCACCCTCGACGCGGTCGTGCACGCGGCCGGGGTGGTCCGGGACGCGACGGTGTCCGCGCTGACCGTCGAGCAGGTACGCGCGGCCGCGACCAAAGCCGAGTCGGCCTGGCACCTGCACGAGCTGACCCGGGACCGTCCCCTGCGGGCGTTCGTGCTGTTCTCCTCGATCAGTGGGCTGCTGGGCACCGCCGGCCAGGGCGCGTATGCGGCCGCCAACGCCGCGCTGGACGCGCTGGCCGCGCACCGGCACGCCCTCGGCCTACCGGCGCTGTCCCTGGCCTGGGGTCTGTGGGAGGACACCGGGATGGGGGCGGGGCTGTCCGCTGCCGACGTGGCCCGGTGGCGGCGCGACGGGCTTCCGCCGCTGACCGTCGAGCAGGGCGTGGCGCTGTTCGACGCCGCGCTGGCGCACGAGGGTCCGGTCCTCGCACCGGTACGCCTGGACCTGGCGGCGCTGCGCGGCCGTGACGTGCTGCCCGCCGCGCTGCGGGGGCTGGTCACGCGTCGTTCCGTGCCGCCCGCCGGAAGCCGACCGCGTGACGAGGCCGAACTGCGGGAGGTGGTCCGTTCGGTGGTCGCCGAGGTGCTGGGGTACCCGTCGGCCGCCGGGGTGGACTCGGCCCGCCCGTTCCGCGACCTGGGGCTCGACTCGCTCGGCGGGGTGGAGCTGCGCAACCGCCTCGCCGCCGCGACCGGCCTGCCGGTGCCCGCCACGCTGGTGTTCGACCATCCGACGCCGGACGCCGTGGTGGCCCACCTGCTCGGCGCCACGACGAGCGCACAGCCGGCACCGACGCCCACAGTGGCCACCCGCACCGACGAGCCGATCGCGATCGTGGGGATGGCCTGCCGGTATCCCGGTGGTGTCTCCTCGCCGGAGGACCTGTGGCGGCTGGTGGCCGACGGTGTGGACGCGATCGGCGAGTTCCCCACCGACCGGGGCTGGGACCTGGGCCGGCTCTATGACCCCGACCCCGAACACGCCGGCACCTCGTACACCCGCCACGGCGGCTTCCTCTACGACGCGGCCGACTTCGACGCCGGGTTCTTCGCGCTGAGCCCGCGCGAGGCCACCGCCACGGACCCGCAGCAGCGGCTGCTGTTGGAGGTGGCGTGGGAGGCGTTCGAGCGGGCGGGAATCGACCCGACCGCGGTACGCGGCAGTCGGACGGGTGTGTTCGCGGGCGTCATGTACGGCGACTACGGGACGCGGTGGCGTACCGCCCCGGAGGGTTTCGAGGGGCACCTGCTCACCGGCAACACCTCCAGCGTGGTCTCGGGTCGGGTGGCGTACAGCTTCGGGTTGGAGGGTCCGGCGGTCACCGTGGACACCGCCTGCTCGTCCTCTCTGGTGGCCCTGCACCTGGCCGCCCAGTCACTGCGCAGCGGCGAGTGCGATCTGGCGCTGGCCGGCGGCGTCACGGTGATGGCGACGCCGCACACCTTCGTGGAGTTCAGCCGTCAGCGGGGGTTGTCCCCGGACGGGCGCTGCCGGTCGTTCTCGGCGGCGGCGAACGGTACGGGATGGAGTGAGGGTGCGGGCCTGCTGCTCGTCGAACGCCTCTCCGACGCCCGCGCCAACGGCCACCACGTCCTGGCCATCCTCCGCGGCTCCGCCGTCAACCAGGACGGCGCCTCCAACGGACTCA
>NZ_RQIV01000026.1:0-3290 GCF_003977705.1 Verrucosispora sp. FIM060022 | reverse complement strand
CACCACCCTCACCACCCTCACCAAAACCAACCACCCCACCCTCACCACCACACCCACCCTCCGCCCCCACCACAACGAAAACCACACCCTCACCCACACCCTCGCCACCACCCCCACCACCAACTGGAAGACCCTCCTCCCCCACGCCACCGTCATCGACCTGCCCACCTATCCGTTCCAGCGACAGCGGTACTGGCTGGACGGTCCCGCCGCCGACACCGGCCTCGACGGCAGCGGCCATCCCCTGCTGCCCGGCGTCGTCGACCTGGCCGACGGGGGGTTGGTCCTCACCGGCACGGTGAGCGCCGACAGCCACCCCTGGCTGGCGGGGCACCGAATCGGTGGCGCGACGCTGCTGCCCGCCACCGCCGTGGTGGAGGCGGTGGCGCACGCGGCCAGCCGCGTCGGCCTGGACGTCGACGAACTGGTCCTGACGGCCGCCGTGCCGGTCGATGCCCCGGTGCGCCTACGGCTCACCGTCGGGCCGGCGTCCGACGACGACAGCCGCGCTGTGCACCTGCACGGCAACACCGACGACGGCGAGTGGTTGCCGTACGCCACCGGGCGGCTCGCGGTCGTCACGCAGTCGCCCGCCGCCGACCTCGCCACCTGGCCGCCGACCGACGCCGAGCCGGTGGACGTGGTCGACCTCTACGACCGGCTGGCCGAGGGCGGCTACGGCTACCACGGCCTGTTCCAGGGGCTGCGGGCGCTGTGGCGCCGAGGCGACGAGACGTTCGCGGAGGTACGCCCCGACGAGTCGCCCACCGGCGGCTTCGCCCCGCACCCCGCCCTGTGGGACGCGGCGCTGCACCCGCTCGCCTGGGACGCCGCCGAGCGGGGGCAGGTGGAGATCCCGTTCGAGTGGCGGTCCGTTCGCCGGCACGGCCCCGGTGCTCCCGCACTGCGCGTGCGGCTCGCCCGCCGCGACGACGCGGTGAGCGTGGACGTGGCCGACGACGCGGGCCGCCCGATCGCCTCGGCCGGTGCGCTGCGGCTGCGGTCGACCGGCGCCGCGCCCACCACCGTCCTCGAACCCGACTGGGAGCCGGTGCCCACCGACGGGGAGTGGACCGGCCGGTACGCGACGGTGGTGGCACCGCGCACCGGCGCGGACGCGAGCGCGGCGTACGCGGCCGTGACCTGGGCACTGGACGCGCTGCGGCAGCACGAGGGCGACGAGCCGCTGGTGGTCCGTACCGTCGACGACCCGGCCGGTGCGGCCGTCCGTGGCCTGGTGCGCACGGCGCAGACCGAGCAGCCGGGCCGCTTCGTGCTGTTCACCGGTTCCGGTGACCCGGAGCCGGCGCTGGTCCGCGCCGCGCTGGCCAGCGGCGAACCGGAGGTGGCGCTGCGCGACGGGACGCTGATGGCACCCCGGCTGTCGCGGATCCCCGTCGCGCCCGGTCCGCTGCCCTTCGCGTCCGGGTCGACGGTGCTGGTGACCGGCGGCACCGGCGCTCTCGGCGCGCTGGTCGCCCGGCATCTGGTGGTCCGGCACGGGGTCCGGCGCCTGCTGCTGGCCAGCCGGCGTGGCCCGGCCGCCGACGGCGCGGCCGAGCTGGTGGACGAGCTGACCGCGGCGGGCGCCGAGGTCGAGGTGGTGGCGTGCGACGTGGCGGATCGTCCGGCGGTGGCGGCGCTGTTGGCCAGCATCCCCGAGGAGCACCCGCTCACCGCCGTCATCCACACCGCCGGCGTGCTGGACGACGGCGCGCTCACCTCGCTCACCGAGGAGCGCCTGGCCCGGGTGCTGCGGCCCAAGGCGGAGGCGGCCTGGCACCTGCACGAGTTGACCCGGGACCGGCCCCTCACCGCCTTCGTGCTCTTCTCCTCGATCACCGGCATCACCGGCACGGCGGGGCAGGCCAACTACGCCGCCGCGAACGCCTACCTGGACGCGCTGGCCCGGCACCGCCGCGACCTCGGCCTGCCCGGCGTCTCCCTGGCCTGGGGGCTGTGGGGGGCCACCGGCATGGCGTCGGGTCTCGGCGCGGCCGACCTCGACCGCCTGGCCCGCAGCGGGATCACCCCGCTGTCACCGCAGGAGGGCCTGGACCTCTTCGACGCCTGCCTGGTCGCGGACCGACCGGTCCTGGCACCGGCCCGGGTCGACCTGTCCACAACTCGCCGGCAGCGTCGCCGCGCGGCGTCCGCCGCCGCCACGGTCACCAGCCGGGAGGGCCTGCGGGAGCTGGTCCGCGCCCAGGTGGCCGCGGTGCTCGGGCACACCGACGCCACCGAGGTGTCCACCGACGTCGCGTTCACCGGGCTTGGCCTGGACTCCCTCACGGCGGTCGAGCTGCGCAACCGGATCGCCGAGCGTACCGGGCTGCGCCTGTCGAGCACGGTGGTCTTCGACCATCCCTCGGTGGACGCGCTCACCGACCACCTGGTCGCGGAACTGGCCGGCGCCCGTCCGGTGGAGACGCCGCAGCCCGTTACGCAGCCGGCCGACGAGCCGATTGCGATCGTGGGGATGGCCTGCCGGTATCCCGGTGGTGTCTCCTCGCCGGAGGACCTGTGGCGGCTGGTGGCCGACGGTGTGGACGCGATCGGCGAGTTCCCCACCGACCGGGGCTGGGGCGAGATCCACGACCCGGACCCGGACCGGCCGGGACACAGCTACACCCGGCACGGGGGCTTCCTCTATGCGGCGGGCGACTTCGACGCGGAGTTGTTCGGCATGAGCCCGCGCGAGGCGCTGACCACCGACCCGCAGCAACGGCTGCTGCTGGAGGTGGCGTGGGAGGCGTTCGAGCGGGCGGGGCTGCCACCGGGATCGCTGCGGGGCAGCCGGACCGGCGTGTTCACCGGCGTGATGTACAACGACTACGGCGCGCGGCTGCACCAGGCCGGCACGCCCGCCCCGGGCTACGAGGGCTACCTGGTCAGTGGCAGCGCGGGCAGCGTCGCCTCCGGTCGGGTGGCGTACAGCTTCGGGTTGGAGGGCCCGGCGGTCACCGTGGACACCGCCTGCTCGTCCTCTCTGGTGGCCCTGCACCTGGCCGCCCAGTCACTGCGCAGCGGCGAATGCGACCTGGCGCTGGCCGGCGGCGTCACAGTCATGGCCAGCCCGGCGACCTTCGTGGAGTTCAGCCGACAACGCGGCCTCGCACCCGACGGCCGGTGCAAACCATTCGCAGCCGCAGCCGACGGCACCGGATGGAGTGAGGGTGCGGGCCTGCTGCTCGTCGAACGCCTCTCCGACGCCCGCGCCAACGGCCACCACGTCCTGGCCATCCTCCGCGGCTCCGCCGTCAACCAGGACGGCGCCTCCAACGGACTCA
>NZ_RQIV01000025.1:0-3414 GCF_003977705.1 Verrucosispora sp. FIM060022 | reverse complement strand
AGTTGTCTTTCGGGCGGCCGGTGGTGTCGGCGGTGTCGACGGTGACGGGGGAGCCGGTGACGTCGCAGTGGTCGGATCCGGAGTATTGGGTGGGGCAGGTCCGTTCCACCGTCCGATTCCACGACGCGATCCGCACCGCCCACCGGCTCGGCGCCCGCACGCTACTCGAGATCGGACCCGACGCCGTACTCAGCGGCCTGGCCGCCGACACCCTCACCACCATCCCCACCCTGCGCCGCGACCAACCCGAACCGGACGCCGTGCGCACCGCGGCCGCCACGCTCTGGGCAACCGGCGCAGCCATCGACCGGCCCGCCATCCTCGCCGACACCGGAACCCGCCGCCATGCCCTGCCGACCTACCCATTCCAGCGCCGCCGCTACTGGATGCATCCGGCCAGTGCCGTCGACGCCGGTCTGCGGCCCGCAGGGCACCCGCTGCTCACCGCGGCCGTCACCCTCGCCGCCGGCGACACGACCGTGTTCACCGGCGAACTGTCCACCACCACCCAGCCGTGGCTTGCCGACCACCGCCTCCACGGCACCGTCGTGCTTCCCGGCGTCGCCCTGACCGATCTGCTCGCCACCGTCGGCGCCCGCACCGGGCACCCCCATCTGGTCGACCTCGTCACGACCACACCCGTCACCCTGCCCGGTGACCAACCGCTCGACCTGCAGGTCACCGTCACCGGCCACGACGACGGCCGCTGCACCGCAGAGGTGTTCACCCGCCCCGCCGCCACCGACGACACCCCCTGGCAGCGCCACGCCACCGCCGTACTGAACGACACCCCGCCCGACGAGCACCCGGACACCCGCGTCCCGGCCGCCGCCACCGAGATCGACCTCGATGACCTGTACGACCGGCTGACCGAGCACGGCTACGACTACGGCCCGCAGTTCCGCGGCCTGCAACGCCTGCACCGCCACGGCGACGACCTGTACGCGGAGATCACCGGTCCCGACAACACCGGGTTCACCGTGCACCCGGCGCTGCTCGACGCCGCGCTGCACCCCCTGCTGCCCGGCGTCGCCGCCGACAGCCCGGCCCGGCTGCCGTTCGCCTGGGCCGGCGTGCACCTGGCCGGAACCCGGGCGACCATCCTGCGCGCCCGGATCACCCCACTCGGGCCGGAATCCGTCCGCCTCACCGTCACCGACGACACCGGCGACCCGGTCGCCACCGTCCGTCAACTCACCCTGCGCCCGGCCGATCCGGATCAGTTCCGCCCCTCCGACACCGACCTGCGCTATCGGCCGCAGTGGCAGCCACACCCGGCGCCCGGCCACGCTCCGGCGGCGAATGCGGACGGCACCGCCCCGCCGGACGTCCTGATCGTCCGGGTGGCCGCAACCGGCCCGGGTTCGCCGGCCACCCGGGCCCGCACCGCCGTGCACGACACCCTCGCCGTGCTCCGCGACCACCTGACCGGCGAACCCGGTCCCCGCCTCGTCGTCGTCCCGCCCGCCGACGACCGGCTCACCGCCGCTGCCGTCGCCGGCCTGGTCCGCAGCGCCCGCACCGAGAATCCCGGCCGTGTCGTGTTCGTCGACACCGACGACACCGACGCCTCCCGGACCGCCCTGCTGCGCGAGGCCCTCGGCGACGAACCCGACCTGCGCATCCGCGATGGTGAGGTGCTGGTGCCCCGGCTCGTCCCGGCCGGACCGGCACCGCAGACGACCCCGGACTGGGGTGACGGCACGGTACTGATCACCGGCGGCACCGGCGCCCTGGGCGCCGCCCTGGCCCGCCACCTGGCCACCCGGCACGGCGTCCGCGACCTGCTGCTGGTCAGCCGCACCGGCCCGGAGGCGCCCGGCGTCGCCGACCTCACCACGGAACTGACCGGGCTGGGCGCGCGCGTGCACGTCGCCGCCTGCGACGTCACCGACCGCACCGCCCTGGCCAGCCTGCTGGACCGGCATCCCGCGCTCACCGCCGTGGTGCACGCGGCCGGCATCAGCCGCGACGGCGTCCTTGCCTCACTGACCGCGGACCAGGTCGACGAGGTCCTCGCCGCGAAGGCCGACGCCGCCTGGAATCTGCACGAGCTGACCGCCGACAGGCCGCTCACCGCGTTCGTCCTCTACTCGTCGATCGCCGGGCTGGTCGGCCCCGCCGGACAGGCCGCCTACGCCGCCGGCAACGCCTTCCTCGACGAACTGGCCCGACACCGGCAGGCCGCCGGACTGCCCGCCACCTCCATCGCCTGGGGACTGTGGCAGGACGGCGGCACCATGTCCGCCACCCTGACCGACACCGACCTCTCCCGCATCGCCCGCCTCGGCCTGCGCCCCATCGACACCGCCGACGCGATGACCGCCCTGGACGCCGCCGTCGCCAGCACCGACCCGGTGCTCGCCGTGACCGCCGTCGACCCGACTCTGCTACGCACCTCCACCGACGTACCCGCCGTCCTGCACAGCCTGGCACCCGGCCGGCGAGCGCCCCGCCGCGACCGGGGTCCGGCGTCGATCCGCCGGATCGCCGCGATGAACCCGCCCGACCGTGACCGCGCCCTCGCCAACCTGGTCCGCACCCACGCCGCCGCCGTCCTCGGCCACGACGACCCGGCCGCCATCGACCTCGACCGCACCGTCTCCGACCTGGGCTTCGACTCGCTCACCGGGGTGGAACTGCGTAACCGGCTGGCCACCGCCACCGGCCTCACCCTGCCCGCCACCCTGATCTTCGACCACCCCACCCCGGCTGCCCTGGCCGAACACCTGGCCAGCCGACTCACCGACACCGCACCCGCCGCCGAGCAGACCGTGGCTCCGGTCGTGGTGGCTGATGAGGATCCGGTGGTGATCGTCGGGATGGGGTGTCGTTTTCCTGGGGGTGTGTCGTCGGCGGAGGAGTTGTGGGACCTGGTGGTGGCCGAGAAGGACGCGGTGGGCCCGTTTCCGGTGAATCGGGGTTGGCCTGCTGATCTGGTGGATCCGGATCCGGAGGCGGTGGGTAAGTCGTATGCGGGTGAGGGTGGGTTTCTGTACGACGCGGATCTGTTTGATGCGGAGTTCTTCGGGATGTCGCCGCGGGAGGCGTTGGCGACTGATCCGCAGCAGCGGTTGTTGTTGGAGGTGGCGTGGGAGACGTTCGAGCAGGCGGGGATCGACCCACGGTCGTTGCGGGGTAGTGACACAGGTGTCTTCTGCGGCGTCATGTACCACGACTACGGCTCCGGACCCGGCACCCTGCCCGCCGAGGTCGAAGGCTACCTGGCCGGCGGCACCATGGGCAGCGTCGCCTCCGGCCGCCTCGCCTACGTGTACGGCCTCAACGGCCCGACCCTGACCGTCGACACCGCCTGCTCGTCGTCGCTGGTCGCCCTGCATCTGGCGGTCAGCGCTCTGCGTCGGGGCGAGTGCTCCGCCGCCCTGGTCGGCGGGGTGACGGTGATGGCCACCC
>NZ_RQIV01000024.1:0-5248 GCF_003977705.1 Verrucosispora sp. FIM060022 | reverse complement strand
GGGATGGATTGTTCAACAGGTTTTTGTTGGAGAGTTTGATCCTGGCTCAGGACGAACGCTGGCGGCGTGCTTAACACATGCAAGTCGAGCGGAAAGGCCCTTCGGGGTACTCGAGCGGCGAACGGGTGAGTAACACGTGAGCAACCTGCCCTAGGCTTTGGGATAACCCTCGGAAACGGGGGCTAATACCGAATATTCACTCACGGGCGCATGTTTGTGGGTGGAAAGTTTTTCGGCTTGGGATGGGCTCGCGGCCTATCAGCTTGTTGGTGGGGTAATGGCCTACCAAGGCGACGACGGGTAGCCGGCCTGAGAGGGCGACCGGCCACACTGGGACTGAGACACGGCCCAGACTCCTACGGGAGGCAGCAGTGGGGAATATTGCACAATGGGCGGAAGCCTGATGCAGCGACGCCGCGTGAGGGATGACGGCCTTCGGGTTGTAAACCTCTTTCAGCAGGGACGAAGCGCAAGTGACGGTACCTGCAGAAGAAGCGCCGGCCAACTACGTGCCAGCAGCCGCGGTAAGACGTAGGGCGCGAGCGTTGTCCGGATTTATTGGGCGTAAAGAGCTCGTAGGCGGCTTGTCGCGTCGACTGTGAAAACCCGTGGCTCAACTGCGGGCCTGCAGTCGATACGGGCAGGCTAGAGTTCGGTAGGGGAGACTGGAATTCCTGGTGTAGCGGTGAAATGCGCAGATATCAGGAGGAACACCGGTGGCGAAGGCGGGTCTCTGGGCCGATACTGACGCTGAGGAGCGAAAGCGTGGGGAGCGAACAGGATTAGATACCCTGGTAGTCCACGCTGTAAACGTTGGGCGCTAGGTGTGGGGGGCCTCTCCGGTTCTCTGTGCCGCAGCTAACGCATTAAGCGCCCCGCCTGGGGAGTACGGCCGCAAGGCTAAAACTCAAAGGAATTGACGGGGGCCCGCACAAGCGGCGGAGCATGCGGATTAATTCGATGCAACGCGAAGAACCTTACCTGGGTTTGACATCGCCGGAAATCCTGCAGAGATGTGGGGTCCTTCGGGGCCGGTGACAGGTGGTGCATGGCTGTCGTCAGCTCGTGTCGTGAGATGTTGGGTTAAGTCCCGCAACGAGCGCAACCCTCGTCCCATGTTGCCAGCAATTCGGTTGGGGACTCATGGGAGACTGCCGGGGTCAACTCGGAGGAAGGTGGGGATGACGTCAAGTCATCATGCCCCTTATGTCCAGGGCTTCACGCATGCTACAATGGCCGGTACAATGGGCTGCGATACCGTGAGGTGGAGCGAATCCCAAAAAGCCGGTCTCAGTTCGGATCGGGGTCTGCAACTCGACCCCGTGAAGTCGGAGTCGCTAGTAATCGCAGATCAGCAACGCTGCGGTGAATACGTTCCCGGGCCTTGTACACACCGCCCGTCACGTCACGAAAGTCGGCAACACCCGAAGCCGGTGGCCCAACCCTTGTGGAGGGAGCCGTCGAAGGTGGGGCTGGCGATTGGGACGAAGTCGTAACAAGGTAGCCGTACCGGAAGGTGCGGCTGGATCACCTCCTTTCTAAGGAGCACCATCCAGCGAAGGCTGGTATGGAGCCCGCGATCTGCGAATGTCAGGTCGGGGTGCTCAATGGCGGAGACACTGGCGAGTTTTTCCTCGGCAACGGTCGGGGCGCTTAGTACAGCCGGCTTTCGGGTTGGTGGGAACGGTTGCTCTGGTGCGGCTGGGGAGGGATGTAGAGCACCCTGTTGGGTCCTGAAGGAACAACCATGGGTTGTTTTCTTCGGAGCCGATTACTCCACCGGTTGGTGGGGGTTGGTTGCCAGGCATGGCCTGGTCTCGCATACCGGATGTCACCTTGGGGTGGGGTTGCTGGTGTGGGGCTGTGGGTTGTGGGTTGGTTGTTTGTTGAGAATTGCACAGTGGACGCGAGCATCTTTGTGGTCAAGTTGTCAAGGGCGAACGGTGGATGCCTTGGCACCAGGAGCCGATGAAGGACGTGGGAGGCCGCGATAGGCCTGGGGGAGCTGTCAACCGAGCTGTGATCCCAGGGTGTCCGAATGGGGTAACCCGGCATCAGTCATGTGATGTCACCTGCACCTGAACTCATAGGGTGTGTGGAGGGAACGCGGGGAAGTGAAACATCTCAGTACCCGTAGGAAGAGAAAACAATTTAGTGATTCCGTGAGTAGTGG
The DNA here is from genome assembly GCF_003977705.1 of Verrucosispora sp. FIM060022. Taxonomy (NCBI): domain Bacteria; kingdom Bacillati; phylum Actinomycetota; class Actinomycetes; order Micromonosporales; family Micromonosporaceae; genus Micromonospora; species Verrucosispora sp. FIM060022. Next base: position 3,075 of record NZ_RQIV01000024.1, on the reverse strand, counting down.
CGAGCGAAAGCGGATTGAGGCTAAACCGGTTGCGTGTGATACCTGTCAGGGGTTGCGTGGTCGGGGTTGTGGGACCCTGCGAAACGAGCTGACACTCGTTTGAGGAGTTATAAAACCAGTTGTTAGCTGAATGGTCTGGAAAGGCTGACCGTAGACGGTGATAGTCCGGTAGGTGAAAACAGCTGGTCTTCTGTGGGTGTTCCCGAGTAGCGGCGGACTCCTGAAATCTGCCGTGAATCTGCCAGGACCACCTGGTAAGCCTAAATACTTCCTGGTGACCGATAGCGGACGAGTACCGTGAGGGAATGGTGAAAAGTACCCCGGGAGGGGAGTGAAATAGTACCTGAAACCGTTCGCCTACAATCCGTCGGAGCCTTGCGGGGTGACGGCGTGCCTTTTGAAGAATGAGCCTGCGAGTTAGTGGCATGTGGCGAGGTTAACCCGTGTGGGGGAGCCGTAGCGAAAGCGAGTCTGAAGAGGGCGTTTGAGTCGCATGTTCTAGACCCGAAGCGGAGTGATCTAGCCATGGGCAGGCTGAAGCGTGGGTAAGACCGCGTGGAGGGCCGAACCCACCAACGTTGAAAAGTTGGGGGATGACCTGTGGTTAGGGGTGAAAGGCCAATCAAACTCCGTGATAGCTGGTTCTCCCCGAAATGCATTTAGGTGCAGCGTCGTGTGTTTCTTGCCGGAGGTAGAGCACTGGATGGTCTAGGGGGCCCACAAGCTTACCGAAATCAGCCAAACTCCGAATGCCGGTAAGTGAGAGCGCGGCAGTGAGACTGCGGGGGATAAGCTTCGTAGTCGAGAGGGAAACAGCCCAGATCACCAGCTAAGGCCCCTAAGCGTGTGCTAAGTGGAAAAGGATGTGGGGTCGCATAGACAACCAGGAGGTTGGCTTAGAAGCAGCCACCCTTTAAAGAGTGCGTAATAGCTCACTGGTCAAGTGGTTCCGCGCCGACAATGTAGCGGGGCTCAAGCACACCGCCGAAGCTGTGGCATTCACATTTTAACCCCGCTGGCGCCTTCGGGTGTCGGTGCAGGTGTGTGGATGGGTAGGGGAGCGTCGTGCCGGGGGTGAAGCAGCCGAGTGATCGAGTTGTGGACGCGGCACGAGTGAGAATGCAGGCATGAGTAGCGAAAGAAGGGTGAGAAACCCTTCCGCCGGATGACCAAGGGTTCCAGGGCCAGGTTAATCCGCCCTGGGTGAGTCGGGACCTAAGGCGAGGCCGAGAGGCGTAGTCGATGGACAACGGGTTGATATTCCCGTACCCGCGAAGGAGCGTCCCTGATGAACCTCGTTGTGCTAACCATCCAAACCAGTCAAGACCTTCGGGTTGAGGTTGGTGAGCGTGGGAACCTGGCGGGTAGTAGTCAAGCGATGGGGTGACGCAGGAAGGTAGCTGAGCCCGGCCGGTGGTTGTGCCGGGGTAAGCGTGTAGGCCGTGTCATAGGCAAATCCGTGGCACATGTAGGCTGAGACGTGATGCCGAGCCGATTCAGGTGAAGTCAGTGATCCTATGCTGCCGAGAAAAGCCTCTAGCGAGTTCTGAGCGGCCCGTACCCCAAACCGACACAGGTGGTCAGGTAGAGAATACCGAGGCGATCGGGCGAACTGTGGTTAAGGAACTCGGCAAATTGCCCCCGTAACTTAGGGAGAAGGGGGGCCGGAGACGTGAAGCCCCGCGCGGGTGGAGCGTTGTATGGCCGCAGAGAGCAGGGGGAAGCGACTGTTTACTAAAAACACAGGTCCATGCGAAGAAGTAATTCGATGTATATGGACTGACGCCTGCCCGGTGCTGGAACGTTAAGGGGACCTGTTAGCTCTTCGGGGCGAAGCGGAGAACTTAAGCGCCAGTAAACGGCGGTGGTAACTATAACCATCCTAAGGTAGCGAAATTCCTTGTCGGGTAAGTTCCGACCTGCACGAATGGCGTAACGACTTCCCCACTGTCTCAACCACAGGCCCGGCGAAATTGCATTACGAGTAAAGATGCTCGTTACGCGCGGCAGGACGGAAAGACCCCGGGACCTTTACTATAGCTTGACATTGGTATCTGAGTTAGCTTGTGTAGGATAGGTGGGAGCCGGTGAAGTGCATACGCCAGTATGTGTGGAGGCAATCTTGAAATACCACTCTGGTTGATTCGGGTATCTAACTTCGGACCGTTATCCGGTTCAGGGACAGTGTCTGGTGGGTAGTTTAACTGGGGCGGTTGCCTCCTAAAGGGTAACGGAGGCGCCCAAAGGTTCCCTCAGCCTGGTTGGCAATCAGGTGTTGAGTGCAAGTACACAAGGGAGCTTGACTGTGAGACTGACGGGTCGAGCAGGGACGAAAGTCGGGACTAGTGATCCGGCACTTGCGTGTGGAAGCGGTGTCGCTCAACGGATAAAAGGTACCCCGGGGATAACAGGCTGATCTTCCCCAAGAGTCCATATCGACGGGATGGTTTGGCACCTCGATGTCGGCTCGTCGCATCCTGGGGCTGTAGCAGGTCCCAAGGGTTGGGCTGTTCGCCCATTAAAGCGGTACGCGAGCTGGGTTTAGAACGTCGTGAGACAGTTCGGTCCCTATCCGCCGTGCGCGTAGGATACTTGAGAAGGGCTGTCCCTAGTACGAGAGGACCGGGACGGACGAACCTCTGGTGTGCCAGTTGTCCCGCCAGGGGCACGGCTGGTTAGCTACGTTCGGAAGGGATAACCGCTGAAAGCATCTAAGCGGGAAGCCTGCTTCAAGATGAGGTATCCCACCACCTTCGGGTGGGTAAGGCCCCCAGCTAGACTACTGGGTTGATAGGCCGGAAATGTAAGCCCGGTAACGGGTTCAGTTGACCGGTACTAATAGGCCGAGGACTTGCTCACAAAGGTTCTGCTCGCGTCCACTGTGTAACTCACAACAAACAAACAGATACCCCAACGTTTTGTTGTTGGTGTGGTGTTGTTTGATATGTTGATAGGGTTACGGCGGTTATGGCGGAAGGGAAACGCCCGGTTACATTCCGAACCCGGAAGCTAAGCCTTCCAGCGCCGATGGTACTGCACTCGGGAGGGTGTGGGAGAGTAGGACACCGCCGGACA
>NZ_RQIV01000023.1:0-23569 GCF_003977705.1 Verrucosispora sp. FIM060022 | reverse complement strand
AGTTGTCTTTCGGGCGGCCGGTGGTGTCGGCGGTGTCGACGGTGACGGGGGAGCCGGTGACGTCGCAGTGGTCGGATCCGGAGTATTGGGTGGGGCAGGTCCGTTCCACCGTCCGATTCCACGACGCCGCCCAGCGGCTGCTCGCCGACGACGTCACCACGCTCATCGAGGTCGGACCCGACGCGATCCTCACCGGCATGCTCGCCGCCCACCTGCCCGACGGAGTCGCCGCCCTGCCCACGCTGCGCCGCGACCGCCCCGAACCACAAGCCGCCGCCGAACTCTTCGGCCACCTGTACGCCTACGGCCAACCCGTCGACCCCGACACCTATCCGCCGGTGGCCGCCGGCACCCGCATCCCCCTACCCAGCTATCCGTTCCAACGCGAGCGGTACTGGCTCCTGCGCGACGCCGCCACCACGACCGCCGTACCCGAACCGAAAACCACACCAGCACCGGCAGTGGATCTGACCGGCCTGGACGACGACGCCCGCGCCGACCGGCTGCTCGCACTGGTCCGCACCGAAGCCGCCACCGTGCTCGGCCACGGCGACCCCACCCGGCTCGGTGCCGACCGCGCCTTCACCGACCTCGGCTTCGACTCGATGACCGCCGTGGAACTGCGCAGCCGGCTCAGCACCGCCCTCGGCATCCCCCTGCCCGCCACTGCGGTATTCGACCACCCGACGCCCCGCTCGCTGGCCGGCCTGCTCCTCGACCAGTACGCCACCGCCGCACCCGCCGCACCCGACGACCTCGACCTGCTGGCCGAGGTGGACCGCCTCGACGCCGCGCTGGCCCGCAACACGCTGACCACAGATCGGCGCACCGCCGTGCTGGTCCGACTCGGAGAAGTACTGGCCCGCCGGTCACCGACCGAACCCGGCCCCGAACCGGACCTGCTGCACTCAGCCGACGCCGACGAACTGTTCGCCTTCATCGACGACCAGCTCGGCCGCGCCGCCCGACCCGCCGGCGCCTGACCCACCCCGGCCGCACCCACCCCCCCCCGGCCGCACCCGCCCGACCCCCCGAGGAGACGCCGTGTCCGAAGAGGACCGCATGCTGAAATACCTGCAGTGGGTGACCGCCGAGCTGCAGCGGTCACGCGAACGCGTCGCCGAACTGGAGGCCGGCACCCCGGAACCAGTCGCCGTGGTGGCCACCGCCTGCCGCTACCCGGGCGCCGACAACCCCGAACAACTGTGGCAGCTGGTCGCCGACGGTGTCGACGCCATCACTACCTGGCCGGACGACCGTGGATGGGACGTCGACCGGCTCTACCACCCGGACGGCCCGCCCGGCACCTCCTACACCCGCCACGGCGGTTTCATCGACGCGGCCACCGACTTCGACGCCGAGTTCTTCGGCATCTCCGCCCGCGAAGCCCTCGGCATGGACCCCCAGCAGCGAGTGCTCCTGGAAACCACATGGGAACTGTTCGAACGCGCCGGCCTGGACATCGGCCCGCTGCGCGGCAGCCGCACCGGCGTGTTCGTCGGCGTCGGCGAACAGTCGTACCTCGGCCTGGACGGCCCACCCGAACTCGACGGCTTCATGATGACCAGCCGGCTCAGCAGCATCGCCTCCGGCCGCATCGCCTACACCTTCGGCCTCGAAGGACCCGTACTCTCCGTCGACACCGCCTGCTCCTCATCCCTGGTCGCCCTGCACCTGGCCGCCCGCGCCCTGCGCGCCGGGGAAGCCGACCTCGCCGTCGCCGGAGGCTGCACCGTCTACGGCCACCCCGGCGGGTTCATCGACTTCTCCCGGCAGCGTGGCCTCGCCCGCGACGGCCGCTGCAAATCCTTCGACGCCACCGCCGACGGCACCGGCTGGGCCGAAGGCGCCGGCCTGCTCCTGCTGGAACGCCTCACCGACGCCCGCCGCCACGGCCACCGCATCCTCGCCGTCCTGCGCGGCTCCGCCATCAACTCCGACGGCGCCTCCAACGGCCTCACCGCGCCAAGCGGCCCGGCCCAGCAACGCGTCATCCGGCAGGCCCTGGCCGACGCCCGGCTCACCCCCGCCGACGTCGACGTCATCGAGGCCCACGGCACCGGCACCCGACTCGGTGACCCGATCGAAGCCCAGGCCCTGCTGGCCACCTACGGGCAGGACCGCGCCATTCCGGCGCTGCTCGGCTCGCTGAAATCCAACATCGGCCACAGTGTCGCCGCCGCCGGAGCCGGCGGCGCGATCAAAATGATCGAGGCCATGCGCCACGGCATCGCCCCCCGCTCCCTGCACCTCGACACACCCAACCCGGCCGTCGACTGGACCCAGGGCGCACTGGACCTGCTCACCACGGCACGCCCATGGCCGCAGACCGAACGCCCCCGCCGCGCCGCCGTGTCGTCCTTCGGCGTCAGCGGCACCAACGCCCACATCATCCTCGAACACGTTGCCGAACCACCGGAACCGGACACACCACGGCAGCCAGGCCCGTACCCGTTCCTGCTCTCCGCCCGCACCGCAGCCGCGCTACGCGCCCAGGCGAACCGGCTACACACGCACCTGAGTAACCGGCCCGACGTCGAACCGGCCGACGCGGCATACACCCTCGCCCTGCACCGCACCCCCCTGGGACACCGCGCGCACGTGGTCGCCGCCGACCGTAGCGGCCTGCTCGACGGCCTCGCCGCGCTGGCCGCCGCACCGGACACCACCCCGACCGGCGAACCCGGACGCCTCGCCGTGATCTTCTCCGGGCAGGGTGCCCAACGCCCCGGCATGGGCGCCGCCCTGTACACCCGTTTCCCCACCTTCGCCGCCGCCCTCGACGAGGTCTGCGCCGCCTTCGCCCCCCACCTCGACGAGCCGCTACGCGACGTCCTGTTCGCCACCGACGGCACCGACCAGGCAGGGAAACTGGCACACACCGGCTGGACCCAACCCGCACTGTTCGCGTGGGAAGTGGCGCTGTTCCGGTTGGCCGAGTCCTTCGGCGTACGCGCCGACATGGTCGGCGGGCACTCCCTCGGCGAGATCACCGCCGCGCACGTCGCCGGAGTGCTGGACCTGACCGACGCCGTCACCCTGGTCGCCGCCCGCGCCCGACTGCTCCAGGACCTCCCACCCGGGGGCGCCATGGTTGCCGTCGCCGCCCCGGCCGACCAGGTGCAGGCACTGCTCGACGAGCACGACGACGACGTGGTGATCGCCGCCGTCAACGCCCCTGCCGCAGTGACCCTCGCCGGCCCCGAACCCGCCGTGCTCGCCGTCGCGCAACGACTCGCCACCCAGGGGATCACCACCCACCGGCTCGCGGTCAGCCACGCCTTCCACTCGCCAATGACCACCCCGGTCCTCGACCCGCTGCACCGGGTCGCCGCCACCCTCACCTACCGGGAACCCACCCTGCCGGTCGTGTCCAACGTGACCGGCGACCTCGCCACCCCCGGCCTGCTGACCGACCCCGACTACTGGGTACGGCAGGTCCGCGCCACGGTCCGCTTCCAGGACTGCGTCCGCGCGCTGGCCGACACCGGTGCCACCACCTTCCTCGAAGTCGGACCGGCGGCCGTGCTCACCCCGGCGGTCGCCGCCACCCTCACCGACCACACCGGCGTGGCGGTACCTGCACAGACCGGCCACGACCAGGTGGGCGCCCTGACCGGCGCGCTGGCCACCCTGCACCGGCACGGTCACCGCGTCGACTGGCGGGCGGTGCTCGACGGTACCGGCGCCCGCCCCGTCGACCTCCCCACCTATCCGTTCCAACGGCGCCGGTTCTGGGTCACCCCGCCCCCGGCCGACTCGGCCGCCCTCGGCCTCACCCCCGCCGACCACCCGGTGCTGGCCGGCGCCGTCACCCTGCCCGACACCGGCGAGCTGGTCCTCACCGGCCGCTTCGCCCCCGCCACCCACCGCTGGCTGGACCGCCACCGGGTGGACGGCGCCGTCCTGGTGCCACCGTCGGCCCTGGTGGAACTGGCCATCCGGGCCGGCGACGAGTGCGGCCGGCCGGTGCTGCGCCGCCTCGACGTAACCGGCCCGGTCATCTGCCCCGACCGGGGTCTGCGCGTGCAGATCCGGGTCGGCGCACCCACCGGGGACACCCGGCCGGTGACGCTGCACGGCCGCCCGGACGGCGTCGACGTCCCGTGGACACTGCTCGCCACCGGCGACCTGGCCGCCGACGTCGCGACCATCCCGACGGCCGAGGGCGAGCCGGTGCCCGTGCGGCTGCCCGACGGCGAAACGGCCGGCGACTACGTGCTGCACCCCGAACTCCTGCACGCCGCGCTGGCCGCGACCAGCCACCACGGCGAGGCTTACCACTGGCGTGACGTGGCCGTGCAGCGCCGCGCCGCCGCCACGGCCGGGGTACGCACCATCGTCACCGACCCGGCCGGCAACGGCAGCTCCCCCCGCGGCCTGCTGCTCACCACCGGCAACGACGAACCGCTGGCCACCGTGGCCACCGTCCGCACCCGAGAGGTCGACGCCGACACCCTGGCCCACGCCCGGCACCGACCCGGTGACGCCCTGTTCCGCATCGCCTGGCAGCCGATGGCCGTGCCGACCGCCACCGGCCCCACCCCGGCCGTCATCGACGGTCGCGCCACCGCAGCCGGTGACCTGGCCACCGACCTGCACCGGCGTACCACCGACCTGCTCGACACCCTGCACCGCCACCTGGCCGCCCCGTCCGGCCCACCGGCCGTGCTGCTCACCCGCGGCGCGACCGGCCCAGGCCCGGTCACCGATCCGGCCGCCACCGCCCTGCACGGACTGGCCCGCACCGCCACCACCGAACAGCCCGGCCGTCTCGTCATCGTCGACCTCGACGACGAACCCACCCCGGAACTACTGACCAGCCTGGCCGCCACCGGTGAACCGGAGATCGCGGTACGGGCCGGGACCGCGTACGTGCCCCGCGCCGAACGGGTCCCCACACCACCCGGACCCGGCCCCCGCCTCGGCGCCGGAACCGTGCTCGTCACCGGGCTCGGCTCGCTCGGCACCCTGGTAGCCACACACCTCGCCACCCGCCACGGCGTCCGGGACCTGCTCGTGCTCAGCCGCAGCGGCCCGGACACACCAGCCGCCCGCCAGTTGATCGCCGACCTCGCCGCCGTCGGCGCCACCGCCCGGGTCGTTGCCTGTGACGTGGCCGATCGGGACGGGCTGCGCGCCGCGCTGGCGGCCGCACCGCCGATCAACGCCGTCTTCCACACCGCCGGGACCATCGACGACGGCCTGATCGGCGACCTCGACCCGGACCGGCTGGCCCGGGTGCTGCGCCCCAAAGCAGACGCCGCCGCCCACCTGCACGAACTCACCCGCCACCTCGACCTGGCCGCGTTCGTGCTGTTCTCCTCGCTCGCCGCGACCATCGGCGGCGCCGGGCAGGGCAACTACGCCGCCGCCAACGCCTTCCTCGACGGGCTCGCCGCGTACCGCCACGCCACCGGCCTGCCGGCCACCTCGATCGCCTGGGGCCTGTGGGCCGGCCGCAGCGGCATCACCGGAGACCTCACCGACGCCGACCGGTCCCGCATCGCCCGCGCCGGCTATCAGCAGATCGACCCGGCCACCGGCCTGACCATGCTGGACACGGCGCTGCGGCATCCGGAGCCGGTGCTCATCGGCGTGCCGATCGATCTGACCGCCCTGCGCGCCCGCCCGGAGACCGTGCCGGCGGTGCTGCGTAGCCTGCTGCCGCCGACGGTACGGCGCGAACCCGCCGACGCGGACCGGTCCGCCGACACGCTGACCGACCTGGCCGGGCTCTCCGCCGACGAACGCCGCGACGCCCTCACCACCCTGGTCCGTACGGTCACCGCCGACGTGCTCGGCCGCACCGGGACCGACAACCTGCCCGCCGACGGCACGTTCACCGACCTCGGCATCGACTCGCTGCTCGCCGTCGAACTACGCAACCGGCTGGCCCAGCGCACCGACCTGGCCCTACCCGCCACCACCGTCTTCGACCATCCCACCCCGCAGGCCCTGGCCGACTACCTGCACACCAGCCTGCTCGACACGGGCCCGGAGCGGTCGGCCGGCCTTGACCTGACCGCCGACGTCACGCTGCCCGACGACATCCGGCCGGCGCCCGGCTCCACCCCCCACGGCGCACCCCGGCACATCCTGCTCACCGGCGCCACCGGGTTCGTCGGCGCGTTCCTGCTCCGTGAACTACTGGCCACGACCACCGCCACGGTGCACTGCCTGATCCGGGCGAACGACCCGGACGACGCATGGAAGCGGCTACGCGCGACCGCCCGGTGGTACCGCATCGAGGACCAGCTGGACCCCGGCCGAGTGGTACCCGTGGTGGGGGACCTCGCCGCCGACCGCCTCGGCCTCACCTCGGGCGCCTTCGACACGCTGGCCCGCGACATCGACGTCGTCTACCACGCCGGCGCGACGGTGAACTGGCTCCAGCCGTACGCCACGTTGCGTGCGGCGAACGTGGACGGCACCCGCGAGGTGCTGCGCCTGTCCGCCGCGCACCGCACCGTACCGGTCCATTACGTCTCCACCACCGGCGTGTTCGCCGGCCCCGCCCCCGACGGGCGTGGCCACGGTCCACACGACCCGACCGGCCCGGCCGACCTGCTGCCCAGCGGCTACCTGCAGAGCAAATGGGTCGCCGAGCAGATCATCGGACTGGCCCGCGAGCGCGGTCTGCCGGTCTCGGTGTACCGGGTGGACCTGGTCTCCGGCGACCGCCGCCACGGCGCCTGCCAGACCCGCGACTACCTGTGGCTGAGCATCAAGGGACTGATCCAGGCCGGCACGATTCCGGACAGCCTCGGCGGCAGCGTCCCCCTGGTACCGGTCGACCACGTGGCCGCGTCGATCATCGCACTGTCCACCGACTCGAAGCAGATCGGCAGCACCTACCACCTCTACAACCGCGAGCGGGTCGCCTGGAGCGACATCCTGGACCGGCTCCGTGCCCACGGACACCTGCTGCCCGTCACCAGTTGGGCCGAGTGGCACGCCGCGGTGCTCGCCGACCGGGACAACGCGCTCTACCCGCTGCTCGACGCGTTCGAGCTGATGGTCGCCGACACCGACGCCTTCTACCCGGTGATCGACACTGCCGACACCGACGCCGCGCTGGCCGCCGCGGGTCTGCCACCCGCCCCGGTCACCGCGGACGTACTGGACACCTACCTGCGATTCTTCACCGAGGTCGGGTACCTGCCACCGGCCCTCGCCACCAGTTCGGCACGCTGACCCGCACCGACGGGCCGGTCGCCCCGCTGGGGGTGACCGGCCCTCAGGGCAGCGGAAGCAGTCCCTGACCGATCGCGCCGGCCACGTCCGGCCGGTGCTCGTCGAGATAGAAGTGCCCGCCGGAGAAGACGCGCAGGTCAAACCCGGCCGAGGTGTGTGCCGACCAGGCGCGCACTGCCGCGACGGAAGCCTGCGGGTCGGCGTCACCGGTCAGGGCGGTGATCGGACAGTTCACCGGCGGATGCGAATGCCACGCGTACGTGTCGATGGCCTGATAGTCGGCACGCATGACCCGTAGGAGCTCGGCGCGGAGTTCGGCATCGGTCAGAAACAGGGGATGGGTGCCACCCGCCTCGCGGAGATCGTCCAGGATCCCGACGTCCGTGCGCGGCGGATCCGGCCGGCACGGCGGCTGATCCGGCGCGCGTCGGCCCGAGACGAACAGCCGTTGCGGCAGTCGGGCACCGGCCCTGGCACGCCGCTGGGTGACCTCGTGTGCGATCACCGCACCCATGCTGTGCCCGAAGAACGCATACGGCCCGGCGAGCCGGGCGCGCAGCACGGCGTCCGCCTCGTCGGCAAGCTCCGCAATGGAGGTACGGGCGCGCTCGGCACGCCGGTCCTGCCGTCCCGGGTACTGGATCGCCAACACCTCTATTTCCGGTGGCAGCGCCCGGGCCAACGACAGGAAGTAATTGGCCGTCCCGCCGGCGTGCGGAAAGCAGACCAGTTGGATGCGGTGGGCACCGCTCGTGGTGAGTGTTCGCACCCACCGATCCGCCACTGCGAGGTTCTCGTGCACCGATGTCATTCCCCGACGCTACGCATTACGGCAGCCCACTCGGTCACCGTCCACTCTCGGCACGGTCACGGCGGTTCAGGACGGTGCGGTCGCGAGAGCGAGCCGTCCTGAGCAGGGCCACCCGGCACCTGGACCGAGCGGACAGCATGGCGCAGACCTTCCGACTCCCGTACCTTGGCCGCATGCGGGGTGCGTCTTGCGCTGGTTTCGCTACCAGGGGACGCGCTCAGGTTTTGTCTGGTTGATATCCCACTCCAGCCTGGTGGCAGCGACGTAGAGGGCACACGATCTGCGTGATCACCGACGATGATGTCGAAATCGAGCCTGCTCAGCCACGCCGACGGTTGCGGGATCTGGGCCGTCCGCTCGTTGTCCTGATGGCGCCGGTGTTGGTGCGCCTGGCTAACCGGGACACGCGGTTCGTCTGGACGCTGGGGGAGGTGCGTGGTCATGCTCGGGACTGGCCGCCTTCGGGTGGTGACGCTGAGATGGCCAACCTCTTCCGCTTTCAGGCGTGGTTCGGGCTGAGCGTGGTTCCGTTGGCCGGGTACGTGGCAGCGTCGCTGCTGCGCTCGGTTTCGGCCGGCGACTCGGTGCTCGAGGCGGTCATGGTGGGCGCCGCCACGGTAGGCATGTTCACCCTCGGGATGGTCCTGGTGAGCGGGCTGAAGTGGGGGTTGTCGCAGTACTTCACGCCGGACCTGGACCGCCGTCTTGGTCCACCCCGCAGACGGGATCCCCGGCCGCGCACGCGGCGGCCGGGTTTCGTGGTGCGGTTGTGCCTGCCGAGCAACCTGGACTGGGTGCTCGCGCTGGTCTTCGCCAGCTGCATGGCACCGAACGCCTTTCCCTGATCGACTTCGGTTCCGGTCAGGCCCGGTGGAACTGCGGGACCGACCCGCCGTACCGGTCGATGTGGCGCTGACCGCTCATTCGGGCGGCGTCGTCGAGTAGGTGTCGAGGCGGGCGGCGGCCTTGTTGACGCAGGCGGTGACAACGTCGCGCGGGTCGCGGTCGAGACTGGTGATGGCGACCAGGGCGGTGAGTACGACGTCGGCCAGTTCGGCGGCCACGTCGTCGGTGGTGTGGGTGACGCCTTTGCGGGGGTTCTGGCCGATGGCGCCGATCCAGGCTGCGGCGACTTCGCCTGCTTCCTCGGTGACTTTGAGGATGCGCAGGCCGATTTCCTCGCGGCTGCGGCCGTTGACGGTGTCCAGCCGGGCGGTTACCACGGCGGCGAGGTCGAACAGGTCAGTCATCGGGTTGTCTTTCGAGGTTGGGGCCGGCAATGACGGCGTGCCGTAGGTCGTCGTGCGGTCCGACCAGCTGCTGGCGGTCGGCTCGTTCGGTCGGGGTGGGCAGCATGTGGACGCGGATCTCGACATGATCGCGGCCGGGGGCAGTGCGTACACGGACCAACACGGCGGGGGCGTGGCCAGCCGGCGAGTTGGTAGCCGCGCTTGGCGAGGTTTCGACCTGTGCTGGTCACCTCGCCCGGTGCCACTCAGGCCCTTCCGGCGTCAACACTGCCGGACCGGTCGGACGGCGAGCGAACCGACCCGAAACAGCCGAGGGTCAAAGCCACCACAGCGACTCCGCCGGGTCTTCCGCGACCTCGAGCATTTCCACGGCCGTACAGAGGCTGTCCACGAAGTCGTGGGGCGGGACGAGCAGATGCGCGCCGGGAAACAACGCCTCGATCAACATTTCTTTTCCCAGCTCCACGAGGATGTCCTGCGCGATGTCCAGGGTCTGGGCCACGACTGGGTGCTGGTCCGCTATCTCCGCTGGATCGGAGGCGGCGAAGCGGGGGTTGTTCCTGAAGGTGACGAGGGCGTCCAGCATCTGAGTGCGGTGGTGCTCTTCGGTGACCGCACGGGCGACGATGCCGGCGATGTCTTCGCGGATGTCCTGGGCAGCCTTTTTCTTCGCCGCTTCATCGAGTTCGTCGAAGGCGTCGAGTTTCCTTTTGAGGGAGCGCCCCTCGGGGTTGTCCTTCACCAGGTCCAGTGCAGCCTGGCGGAGCGGAAATTCCTCGGGTTCATGGCCGCAGCGCATTCACCCAGTCTGGCGATCGCTGGCAAGGAGCTGGACGGTCAGTCGAGGGCCGCGATGGCGTGCACCTCTACGGCGGAACCGTAGTGCAACTCCTTCACCCCGGCGACGGCGCGCTGAGGGCGGTGGGCGCCGATCCAGCCCTGGTAGAGGCTCTGGATCTAGAGTTCCTGTCCAGAGGCGAGGGGAGCGCGCTCGGCGTCGCCTCAACAAGCACCGACGAAGGAGCGTCACCCTCGATGTCCGACAACATGGCCCAGCTCACCGACCGCAGCGGCCGCCGCTACGCATCCGACCAGCCCCGCTGGCGTGGCGACGACAAATCCCCGCTGATGATGGAGCCCCTGCCCGGCATCACCCGCGAGCAGATCGACACCGGCGTCAACTCTCAGTGGCGCTATCGGGCCGCGCTGCCCCTGCCCCAGGCCGATCCCGTCACCCTGGGCGAAGGACGCACCCCCCTGCTGCCGCGGACCTTCGCGGGACTCCACGTGGCCGTCAAGCCCGAGTCCATGAACCCCACCGGCAGTTTCAAGGACCGCGGCAGCTCCGTCATGATCACTGCGCTGCGCCACCAGGGCATCGGGCAGATCCTCGAAGACTCCAGCGGCAACGGCGGCTCCTCCATCGCCGCCTACAGCGCCGCCGCCGGCATCGACGCCCAGATCATCGCCCCCGCCTCCACGTCTCCCACAAAGATCGCGCAAGTACGCCTGCACGGAGCGGGCGTGGATCTCGTCCCCGGCAGCCGCCAGGACGTCGCCGACGAAGCCATCCGCCGCGCCGACACCCGCTTCTACGCCAGCCACAACTGGCACCCCCACTTCCTCCAGGGCATCAAGCTGATCGCCTACGAGATCTGGGAGGACCTGGGCTTCACCGCCCCCTCGGCCGTCCTGGTGCCGGCCGGCGCCGGCAGCCTCGTCCTGGGCTGCGCCATGGGTTTCGCCGAGCTCAGGCGGGCAGGAGAGATCGACCAGGTGCCCCGCATCCTGGTCAGCCAGCCCGAACACTGCTGCCCGCTGGTCAACGCCCTCACGGGCGGCGACATCGCGGTCGAGGCCCGCACCTGGCCCAAGACACTCGCCGAAGGAACCGCCATCGCCCAGCCGGTACGCGACCGGGAGGTCCTCGCGGCGATCCGTGACAGCGGCGGCGCCGCCACCGCAGTCGCCGAGGAGGAACTCCTACCCGCCGTGCGTGAGCTCGCCCGTACCGGCGTGTTCGTGGAACCCACCAGCGCGCAGGTCCTGCCCGCCCTCCGCCAGTTCCACGCCGACGGCCACATCAACCCCGACGACACCGTGGTCCTCGTCCTGACCGGCTCCGGCCTCAAGGCCGGCCAGGCGCTCAGTGATTTCGTCAACGACGTCTCCCCGTGATCAGCGCCGTGCGTGTTCGGCGCGTGCGGGTGCGCCCACCTCGTGCAGGTGTCGCAGGGCCTGGCGGTAGGAGGTGACAAGACCGGTCTGTACGTAGGCGACGCCGATCTCGGCGCAGTACGCCTGCACGATCGGTTGTGCCTTGCGCAGGTTGGGCGTCGGCATGCCGGGGAACAGGTGGTGTTCGATCTGGTAGTTCAGGCCACCGAGCGCCGCGTCGACCAGCCGGTTCCCCCGAACGTTGCGGGAGGTCAACACCTGCTTGCGGAGATAGTCCTCGGTGCCGGTCGGGTGCGGCATGCCCTTGTGGTTGGGAGCGAAGGTCATGCCGAGGTAGACGCCGAACAGTGCCTGGTGCAGCAGCAGGAAGGCGACGGCCTGCGGCGGCGAGAGGACGAGCACCAGCGCGCCGAGGTAGCCGACGGCGTGCAGGATCAGCAGTGCGCTCTCCACACGCCGCTGTTTCACCGTGCCGTCGCGCAACGCCTTGACGCTTGACACCTTCAGGCTGACGGCGAGCAGCGTGAGCAGCGGGAAGAACAGCGTGGCCTGGTGCCGGGTGATGAAGCCCTTCAGTCCGCGACGGCCGATGGCCGACTCGGTGGTCCAGACGAGCACCTCGGGGGCCACGTCCGGGTCGAGGTCGTCGTGGTTGGGGTTGTTGTGGTGACGGGTGTGCTTGTCCATCCACCAGCCGTAGCTCATTCCGATGCCGAGATTGCCGGCCAGCAGTCCGGCGACCGCGCTCGGACGTCTGGTGCGGAACACCTGGCGGTGTGCCAGGTCGTGCGCCACGAGTGCGACCTGGGCGAACGTGACGGCGAGGAACACGGCGGTGATCATCTGCCACCAGGAGGAGCCGAGGGCGAAGAAGGCCGCCCAGCCGCCGACGAACATCAGCGTGACGATGCTCAGCCGGACGACGTAGTAGGCGGGCCGGCGGCGCATCAACCCGGCGTCGGTGATCCGGCGGGACAGGACGGCGAAGTCGCTGCCGGTCGTCGACTGTGACGGCATGGTAGTCATCATGAGCCCAGCAGACCGTCTCAGCAGGGCGTTGTCAGGAACGCTGTCTCCCCTCCGAACGGGGTGCTAGCACCACCGAGAAACGGCGATCGCGTGGGCACAATGGCACCCGTGAACACGGCCGGGCCTGACGAGCGGACGTACGAGTGGGCGCGTCGGGGTGTGCGCGCGGTGCTCGCCGGTCTGGCCGCGATCGGCCTGGCCCTGGCCAACGTCGCGCTGCTCGTCGTATCGCTGCTGGCGCTGGTCCTGGTCCCGGTGCCGCTGCTCGGCATGGCGCTGCTGTCCTGGACGACGACGCTGGTCCGAAAGCGGGCGGACCTCGAACGCAGGCGTGCCGCATGGGCCGGGGTCCCGGTGCCATGCCCGTACCATCCGCCCCCGGAGCGGGGCATCGCCGGCGGCTGGCGGCGCTTCCGGTGGATCGTCACGGACCCGGCCACCTGGCGCGACCTCGCCTGGCTCCTGCCCGGCGGGATCGTCGGGGCCACCCTCGGCGTGATCTCGCTGGCCGTGCCGCTGTACGGGATCATGGGTCTGACGCTGACGCCGCTGTGGATCTGGCTCGGCACCGACTGGTACGGCTACGGCACCGTCTGGTCCATCGACACATTCGGTGAAGGGCTGATCTGCCTACCGCAAGGCGCCGCCATTCTGGCCGGCGGTCTGTGGGTGGCGCCGTGGCTACGGCGGGTCGACGCGTACTTCGCCCGACTCCTGCTCGCACCGACCAAGGCCGCCGAACTTCGCCTGCGGGTCGCCCAGTTGACCGTGACGCGCGCCGACACGGTGGACGCCCAGGCAGCCGAGCTGCGCCGCATCGAGCGCGACCTGCATGACGGCATCCAGGCGCGGCTCGTCTCGCTGGGCATGACGATCGGTCTGGCCGACGAACTGATCGACCGGAACCCGGCCGCAGCCCACGAGATGCTCGCGGAAGCGCGTGAAGCAAGCAGCGCCGCACTGGTCGAGCTGCGGCACCTGGTCCGGGGCATCCATCCACCCGTGCTTGCCGAACGCGGACTGGACGGCGCGGTGCGGGCACTGGCGCTGAGCCTGCCCGTGCCGATCACAGTCGATGTCGACCTGCCCGGCCGACTCGACACACCCGTCGAGTCGGCCGCCTACTTCGCCGTCGCGGAGACGCTGACCAACATGGTCCGCCACAGCCGCGCCCACACCGGATCGGTGTCCCTGCGGCACGCGGACGGAACACTGACGATGGTGGTCGCCGACGACGGCGTGGGCGGCGGCGACCCCGTGTCCGGCACCGGTCTGCGGGGCATCGAACGCCGCCTGGCCGCCTTCGATGGCACGATGGCCCTGTCGAGTCCGCTCGGAGGGCCCACCGTCATCACCATGGAGTTGCCGTGCGCGTTGTCATCGCCGAGGACCACGCGCTCCTCCGGGACGGGCTGACCCGAATCCTGCGGGCCTACGACTTCGACGTCGTCGCCGCCGTCGACAACGGTCCGGCCCTGCTGCCCACCCTGATCACCCACCGGCCCCAGGTGGCGGTCATCGACGTCCGACTCCCGCCGACGTTCACCGACGAAGGTCTGCAGGCCGCGATCGCGGCTCGTACCCGGATTCCCGGCCTGCCCATCCTCGTGCTCTCCCAGCACGTCGAGCCCTTGTACGCCCGCGAACTGCTCAGCACACCGCACGGCGGGGTGGGCTACCTGCTCAAGGACCGCGTGTCCCACGTCGGCGAGTTCGTCGACGCCGTGCGCCGGGTCGCCGCCGGCGGTACCGCCATGGACCCCGAGGTGATCTCGCAGCTCCTCGCCCGCCGAGAGCCGCTGGCGGCGCTCACCCCCAGAGAACGGGACGTGCTCGGTGAAATGGCCGAAGGTCGCTCCAACGCGGCGATCGGGGCCAAGCTCCGCATCACCGAGAAAGCCGTGAGCAAACACATCAACAACATATTCACCAAACTCGACATGCCGCCCTCAACTGACGACAACCGGCGGGTGCTTGCCGTCCTGGCGTACCTCAACGCCTGAGCGGGTGGAAGGCACACGCCAGACGCGACTCGCCGATCCGGCCGCCCGGGGGCGGATCACGGTCAGGGGATTCCGCCGGCGCCGGCTGCGACGGGGACGTCAGGCAAGGTGTTTGAGATGTGTCAGACGATGAATTGTACTTCCGGAAAGGCCGGGTTCGGGCCTTCGAGCAGGTGCTGCCGCTGGTGACGTAGGTGCAGGTCGAAGAACGCGAGCGGGTACGCCTGCTGGATCCGCACCGCCCGGGCCGGGTCGAGGGTGCCGATCCAGCCGGCGAGGTCCTCGTCGCTCATCCCGATGATCCTCGCCAGTTGCGGGATCAGCCACTGGTTGTCGCAGTACGACGAGTGCGCCGCGCCGTCCGCCTGCACGTTGAGCCGCCATCCGTGCAGGTTCGACCAGAACTGCGCGATGCTCGGCTCGGCGGCCCGGGTGAACTCGGCGGTCATCAGCATGAACGGTCGGTCGATCTCAGCGACTGGTGGCACCGACTGCATCGGGCCGTCGAAGCCGAGCCCGGCCCGTACGCGCCGGTCCTGGTTCATGACGAGGGCGGTCGCGGTCGCGCCCTTCGACCAGCCGAACATGCCAATGCGACGCAGGTCAAACGCGGCGCCCAGGCTGGCCGGCAGCGGACGCCCCCGAACGTCGGGGTTGCGGCCGGCGGCCAGGTCCTCGATGCAGTCGAGAACGAACCGGATGTCGCGGGCGTGGTCCCATGGCGTGAACGACAGACCCTCGGGGACGGTGAGCCGGCCGTCGGGGAAAACGCTGAACGCGTCGTACGTGTGATCCACTGTGACCACGACGTAGCCGTGACTGGCGAGTTCCTGGACCACGATGGTGGCCTCGGCACGGTGACCGTCATTGCCGTGGGAGAACACGATCACGGGCAGCCGTGCGGGTGCCCGGAGCGCCGCAGCGCCCTCGTGGCCGGCCGTGCGGGGCGCCGCCGCGGCACCAGCGTCGAACCCGGCGGACACGAGCAGCGCACGCAGCGGCGCGGCGGGCATCCACGGCACCACCGGATGACGCCGGACGTTTCCGACGGCGGGATACCAGACGCTGGCCATCAGCTCGCGATGATGCCCGGCGCCGGCGACCGGATCCGGGCGGGATCCGTCGACGAGGTGCAGCGACACGGTGCCGACACGGTGCGGCCCGGTGGGCGGGGGCAGTGTGATCCGTGTCGGGCCGGGCGAAGCCGGCGCCGCTCGGCCGCGGTCGCCGAGCGGCACGGCGACGCCGGTCGCGAGCGCGGCTGCGAGCAGGCGCCGACGGGTCAGTGCGCTGGTCATCGGCCCTCCGCGGTGTCGGTGGTCTCAACCCGCGCAATGAGCAGCTTCAGCCGCCCGATCTCGTCGGCGAGCGCAGTGCTGCCGGCAGCGGTGAGCGTGATCCAGGTACGGCCGCGTCGCCCCTCGTACCCCTTCTCGATCTCGATCAGACCGGCCTCTTCGAGCACGCTGAGGTGCTTGGAGAGGTTGCCGCCGGTCAGTTCCAACTGGGTGCGCAGGTAGCCGAACTCGACCCGACGGGCCTCGTGCGCGATGGTGAGGATGCCCAGCCGGACCCGCTGGTGCACCACGTCGTCCAGGCCGTTGACCGGGTGGGCGGACGGTGCGTACGGGTCCGGGGCCCCGCTCGCGGCGGTCATCGCTGCCGCCGGCGGGCCACCGCGAAGCCGACCGCGCCCAGCAGCAGCACGGCGCCGTTGACGATCTGCGGCGGCAGGAACTCTCCCAGAATTCCCGCGTATCCCCAGTCGGGGTGCCAGAAGATGTTGATCGGCACCAGCACCACCGCCAGATACCCGAGGGTGAACACCAGCAGCGCGACGTGGCGCTCCAACCAGGCCAGCACCAGCAGCGCGACCCCGATCGCGCCCGCCGGTGCGACCAGACGGTCCAGCAGCATCACCCAGGAGGGGAGCGGTTGGGTGGGCGCCGAGCCGGCCAGGTACAGGCGCGCCAGCAGCCACAGAACGGTGAACAGGACGGTCAGCGCGACGCCGGTGATCACGTACGGCAGCACCCGGACGCCCAGCCCCCGCGACCGGGCGACCCGCACGGCGTAAACGGCGATCGCCGTGTACGCCAGCAGCAGCGCCGGCGGCCAATAGAACATCGCGCCGTCACGCCGGACGTGGCACCAGGAGCCGTCGTTCACGTCCGTGACCCACGCGCTCGCGGATCCACAGTCGGCTCGGAGGGAGTACCAGTCGATCGGAATCGCCACGAACGTCACCGCGGCCAGCACCAGTAGCGCAACCCAGGTCACCCGCTGGTCAAGACGCACCCGGCGGGCGAGGGCGCGCACCTCCGACAGCAGCTGGCGGGGGTCGCCGCTGGTGGGTACCGAATCAGCAGTCATGCCAACAGGTTTCCACAGCAAACCTATTTCCGATAGTGCTTTCTTGAGCGGTTACCGTGCTCGCCCTGACGCCCATCCCGCCCGTCGGACAGCGTGACGCGGAGACGACCATCCGGCCCGTACGATGGCGAGCGGCGCTGGTTCGCCCCATCCCGCCAGGGTGGGGTGTCGTAAGAGGGAACCCGGTGAGAGACCGGGACTGCCCCGCAGCGGTGAGTGGGAACGACCGCCGTCAACGAAGCACTGGACCACCAGGTCCGGGAAGCGACGGCCAGTAGGTGACCTCGTGTCATGCCCGCGAGTCCGAAGACCTGCCAGCGCTGCGCACGCCACCGGCGTGCGCCGCAGGCGGCCTCTCGGGAGGGCCAGGGCGGAAGCGGGCACCGTGAGATGTGCCTGCCTTCCCTCCCCGGGGCCGCTGGGCACTTCGAGGGAAGGACCCCACAGGTGACTACCGCATTCGGCCAGAGCACTGTGCTCGGCTACCCACGTATCGGCGTCGATCGTGAGCTGAAGAAGGCCGTCGAGGCGTACTGGGCCGGCACCATCGACGTCGACGCTCTGGAAAGCACCGCCGCCGGGCTGCGCGCGCAGGTGTGGCGGACGCTGCACGACGCCCGCCTCGACGCGATCCCGTCGAACACGTTCTCCTACTACGACCAGGTCCTCGACACGGCCGTCGCCGTCGGCGCGATCCCCACCCGCTTCGCCCGGCTGGGCCTGCCCGCGCTGGACACCTACTTCGCCATGGCCCGCGGCGTCGACACCGAGCCGGCACTGGAACTGACGAAGTGGTTCGACACCAACTACCACTACCTGGTGCCGGAGATAGCCCCCGACACCGTCTTCACCGCGAACCCGGCGAAGGCGCTGGGCGAGCACGCCGAGGCCCGCGACCTGGGCATCACCACCCGACCGGTGTTCATCGGGCCGGCCACGTTCCTGCTGCTGGCCAAGGGCGACGATCCGTTCGCCCGGCTCGACGACCTGGTCGACACGTACGCCGCGATCCTCACGGCACTCGCCGAGGCGGGGGTGGCCTGGATCCAGCTGGACGAGCCCGCCTACGTCGCCGACCGCACCCCGGCCGAGATCGACGCCCTACGCCGCGCCTACATCCGGCTCGGTGAACTCACGCACCGGCCGAGGATCTTCGTCGCCACCTACTTCGGTGACCTCGGCGCCGCACTGCCGGCGCTACTGGACACCCCGGTCGAAGCAATCGGCCTGGACCTGGTCGCCGGCCCGGGCAACCTCGACCGACTCGCCGCTGCCGGCCCACTGGCCGGCAGGACCATCGTCGCCGGCCTGGTCGACGGACGAAACATCTGGCGTACCGACCTGCGCGCCGCGATCGCGGCCGGAGCGACGGTCGCCGGGCTGGCCGACCACGTCGCCGTCGCCACCTCCTGCTCCCTGCTACACGTCCCGGTCGACCTGTCCGCCGAGACCCGCCTCGACCCCCGGCTGGCCGCGCGGCTCGCGTTCGCCCGGCAGAAGGTCGACGAGGTCGTCCTGCTCGGCCGTGCGCTGCGTGACGGCACCACGGTGCTACCGGCACCGCTGCCGCCGACACCGGCGGCCTGGCACCACGACAGTGTCCGCGGACGCCTCGCCGCACTGCGACCGGCCGACCGGCAGCGCGGGGACTATCCCGTTCGGGCCGCCCGCCAGCAGGATCGGCTCCGCCTGCCACAGCTGCCGACCACCACGATCGGCTCGTTTCCGCAGACCACCGAGCTGCGCAAGGCCCGCGCCGCGCACCGCGCCGGCAGACTCGACGACGCCGGCTACGCGTCGCGGATGCGCGCCGAGGTGGAGCATGTGATCCGACTGCAGGAGCGGTGGGGCTTGGACGTGCTCGTGCACGGCGAACCGGAACGCAACGACATGGTGCAGTACTTCGGCGAGCAGCTCGACGGTTTCGCCGCCACCGAACACGGCTGGGTGCAGTCGTATGGCTCCCGCTGTGTCCGGCCGCCGATCATCTACGGCGACGTGGCGCGCAGGGCACCGATGACGGTGGAGTGGTCCACCTACGCGCAGTCGCTGACCAGCAAGCCGGTCAAGGGGATGCTCACCGGCCCGGTCACCATCCTGGCCTGGTCCTTCGTCCGCACCGACCAGCCTGTCGCGGACACTGCCGACCAGGTCGCGCTCGCCCTGCGCGACGAGTGCCGTGACCTGGAGTCGGCAGGCATCCGGGTCATCCAGGTCGACGAACCGGCGTTGCGCGAAACGCTGCCGCTGCGCAAGGCCGACCAGAAGGCATACCTGGACTGGGCCGTCGGCGCGTTCCGACTGGCCACCAGCGGCGTCGCCGACGACACCCAGATCCACACCCACCTGTGCTACTCGGAGTTCGGTGAGGTGATCACCGCCATCGACGCCCTCGACGCCGACGTCACCAGCATCGAGGCGTCCCGATCCAAGATGGAGATCCTCGACGACCTCGCCGCGATCGGCTACCGCCGGGGCGTCGGCCCGGGGGTGTGGGACATCCACTCGCCCCGGGTGCCGCCGCGTGAGGAGATGGTCGAGGCGCTACACCGGGCTGTCGCGGCCGTGCCGGCCCGACGGTTGTGGGTCAACCCGGACTGCGGCCTGAAGACCCGCAGCTATCCCGAGGTCGAAGCGTCGCTGCGGCACCTGGTCGCGGCTGCCGCCGAGGTACGCGGACACTGAGATCGCCACCCCGGGCGGGCCTCCTGGAAGGTCCGCCCGGTCTGATCCGAATGAGCTGGACGGTCATCGTGAGGCGTCAGCCGTGGCCGCTCGGCGTTTCCTTCCGGGTGCAGGCCGAGGCGGCAGCGTCGTCGCTCGTCATGGAGCCGCAGCGATGGGGGGCGAGCAGGGCCGAGCCCCGACCGCCTCGCTTCCTCGACACGCTCCAGGACGCGGTTATCGGCAGTGTCCAGGTCCGGCTCGGCTACGTCGACCGCGAGGGCACCGAAACCGAGCGAACCGTCCACCCGCTGGGCATCGTCGCCAAAGGCCCATCGTGGTACCTCGTCGCCAACACCGAGGCCGGTCGAAGAACCTTCCGAATCGACCGTGTCTCGTCCGCCGACCCGACGTGCGACCCTGTGCACCGACCCGAGGACTTCGACCTTGCCACGAGTTGGCGCGCGATCGCCGACGAGGTCGAGCGCAAACGAACGCCCCTCGAAGTCCGGGCGCTGTGCGCGCCCGAGGGAATAGGCGTGCTCCGGATGGGGTTCGGCGGTCGGCTCGAAGTGGGACCTTCCAGGACCGACGGTCGTATCGAGGTCGTGATCCGCGGCAACGACGAACACATACTCGCTGGCGAGCTTGCCGGGCTGGTCGAATGGATCGAGGTCACCGGCCCCCCGGGCGTGCGAGACCACCTAGCCTCGATCGGCAACGCGCTCGTCGAGCGATACGGCTCAGACCGGCAGGGACGTCGTACGGCGGCTGTGAGCGAGGATGCCGCTCGTCACCGACGCCCGTAAGCAAGCATCACCCGGCGATGAGGCGTCGTGGTGCAGCTGAGGACAAACGGGCACAGACTGCCCGCCCACCCCTCACCATAGGGGAGTCGGCACCGTGTATCGACCTGCCCCTACGGTCGAGGCTGCGGGCGGTGCCCGGTCGAGGAGGCGTCGAACAGGCCGTGGGCGGCTATGGCGTGCAGATCGCGTTGGTGCTGGTGTTGGTGCTGGTGAACGCGGTGTTCGCGGGCAGCGAGATGGCGTTGGTGTCGCTGCGGGAGAGTCAGCTGCAGCGCCTGGAGCGCACCTCCCGGGCGGGACGGGTGCTGGCGAGGCTGGCACGCGACCCCAACCGTTTCCTCGCCACCATTCAGATCGGCATCACCCTGGCCGGGTTCCTGGCCTCGGCGGCCGCCGCGGTGTCACTGGCGGCGCCGTTGGTGGGGCCGCTGGGGTTCCTGGGGTCGGCGGCGGAGCCGGTTGCGATCGTGCTGGTCACCATCGTGCTGACGTTCGTCACCTTGGTGCTGGGCGAGTTGGCGCCGAAGCGGATCGCGATGCAGCGGGCGCAAGGGTGGGCTCTGTTGGTCGCCCGCCCGCTGGACGCGTTGTCGGCGTTCTCCCGTCCGGTGGTGTGGCTGTTGGGTAAGGCCAGCGATGCGGTGGTGCGGTTGACGGGCGGAGACCCACGGGCCCGCCGTCAGGAGGTCACCACCGAGGAACTGCGGGACATCGTCGCGGGGCAGCGTAACCTCACCCCCGAACACCGCATGATCATCTCGGGGGCGTTCGAGGTGGCCGAGCGGATCCTGCGGGAGATCCTCGTCCCGCGCCGCGAGGTGGTCACCCTGTCCGAGTCGCTGACCGCGCCGCAGGCGCTGCGCGAGTTGGGCCGATCGGGGCAGACCCGCGCGCCGGTCGTGGGCCGCGCCGGCCTCGACGACACCGTCGGCGTGGTGCACATGCGTGACCTGCTCGACCAGGAGGGCCCGGTCGCCGAACACGTCAGCGTGCCGCTGTATCTACCGGAGACGTTGAAGGTCACCGAGGCGATTCGGGAGATGCGGTCGCAGCGGCAGCAGTTCGCCCTCGTGGTGAACGAGCGTGGCGCCATCGACGGCATCGTGACGATGGAGGACCTGGTCGAGGAGATCGTCGGGGAAATCTACGACGAAACCGACCGGGACGTGCAGGCACTGGTGCGGGAGGCGGACGGGTCACTGCTGCTGTCGGGCGGCTTCCCGCTGCACGACCTGCCGGACGTGGGCGTCGACCTGGACGAGGACACGCTCGAGCCCGGCGACTACACCACAGTGGCGGGCCTTGTCCTGGCACACCTCGGTCACATCCCCAAGACGCCCGGCGAAGTGGTCGAGTTGCCGGGTCTGACCGCCGAGGTGGCCGAGGTGACAGGCCGGGCCATCACCCGCGTACGCCTGCGGACCACAGCGCGGCCCGACGGCCCCGACACGGACGAACCCGAGGTGGAATCCTGACCGGGGCCGGTCCCCGACGAGCGCCTACGCGCGGCCGACCGTGACGCGTATGATTGATTAGCTTCGATCTAACGGGCTTGTCGCCACGCTGGACCCATCTCTGGGCATCGCATCCTCCACGTGAAGGAGCGCCATGAAACCGTCCCTCCGGGCCGTCCTGGCGGTGGTCGTCCTCGCGGCCCCGCTGGCCCTGACCGTCCCCGCGCAGGCCGCCAACACCCTCACCATGCGCGGCGCCGACGTCTCCTCGCTGCAACGCAGCCTGGACCTCGGCGCCCGCTACTACAACGCCTCCGGCGCGCAGGCCGACCCCTACGACATCCTCTCCGCCAAGGGTGTCAACTACCTGCGGCTGCGCATCTGGAACAACCCGATCAGCGGCTACAACAACAAGGCCAAGGTGCTCCAGCAGGCCAGGACGATCAAAGCGAAGGGCTTCAAGCTCCTGATCGACTTCCACTACTCGGACACCTGGGCCGACCCGGGCAAGCAGTATCCGCCCGCAGCCTGGGCCAACCACTCGCTGAGCCAGCTGCAAAATGACGTCTACACCTACACCCACGACGTATGCACCGCCCTGAAAGCACAGGGCACCACCCCGGACGCCGTGCAGATCGGCAACGAGATCAACGTGGGCATGCTGTGGCCGGCCGGGCAGGTCGTCAACAACAACTTCGCGCCCCTGGCGAGCCTGCTCAAGCAGGGCTACCACGCCACCAAGGCCTGCAACAGCGGCACCCAGGTGTGGATCCACACAGCGAACGCGGACAGCACCGCCAACGCCCGCTGGTTCTACGACGGCATCAGAGCACAGGGCGTGACCTGGGACGTCACCGCCCTGTCCTACTACTGCATGTGGCACGGCTCGCTGGCGAACCTGTACAACGTGATCGCCGACGTGAAGTCCCGCTACGGCAAACCGGTCGTGCTCGCCGAGACCGCGTACCAGTTCACCACCGCCAACGCCGACCACCAGGGCAACGCGATCCCCGGCACCGTGCTGTGTGACAACATCCCCGCCACCTGGGCCGGGCAGGCACAACAGTTCAGCTGGGTGCAGAACACCGTACGCAACGCCGGCGGCGTCGGCGTCTTCTACTGGGAACCGACCTGGTACGCGATTCGAGGCAACGGCTGGGACCCGGCGGACATCAACGGCACCGGCAACGGCTGGGACAACATGGCCATCTTCAACTGGACCGGCCACGTGAACCCACACGTGGTCTGGACCCCGTAACCCGCCACCCCGTGGCCTGGCGGCTCACCCCGACAGGCCACGGAGTTTCGTCCGTCCGGCTGGTCGCCGAGCGCGGCGGGGACTCGATCGCCGGCAGGCGGCCGGGCCGGCAGCGGGCCCTGGCCATCGTCGCTCTCGACCTCATCGTTCGTGACGAGTGAATCCGTGGAGAGATCGTGCACGCTCAATCCACTGGCAGCCCGGAGACGATCCTTGTCTGCATCCGGGGCAACTCCGGTTCGGGTAAGAGCAGCATCGCCCGGGAGCTACGACGCCGGCACGGTCGGGGTTGCGCCCTGGTCGAGCAGGACTACCTGCGGCGAATCGTGCTGCTCGAACGGGACAAGCCCGGCGGTGCCGCACCGGCGTTGATCGGGCAGACCGTCCGGTTCGCCCTCGACCACGGCTACCACGTCGGGACTGTACAAATAACGGCTGATCGACCGATCAAGGGAGAGACGCCAGATGACGACCGAGATCACCTCGGGGCAGGAGCCGGCGGCCAGGCCGGCGGATGCGGTCACGGATGAGCAGTTGATCGCG
>NZ_RQIV01000022.1:0-25231 GCF_003977705.1 Verrucosispora sp. FIM060022 | reverse complement strand
GCCGACGATGGACCATGCGCTGGAAAGCACCCCTGAACGCCTTCCAGATCGCCTTCGAAGGCCGACTCACCCCGGCCAACAACTGACCACCTCAACAACCAAGATCAGCCGTTAACTTGACACTCCCACCACGTCGTACTGGAAGGCATCCTGCACACCAGCCGCTACCGGGACATGCTGACCTCATTGCGGGACGCCCACCGCGATCAGGGCATCGGTTGCGGGGAGCGATCGGCGGGTGAGCGCCGTCGGGGAGGCCGGTGGTGGGCTGGTCGTCCCTGGTGGTGCGGCGACGGTGCGAGTGAGCCTGACTGTCGAGGCGGCGCAGGTCAGGGTGGTGCGGGAGGAAGGCCCGTCCGGGCGGGTGGCGGTCCTGGCGGGGCCGGTGCAGGTGTTCATCGAACCGTCCGGCACCGCGACCATCCTGACATCTGATGCCGATCCGCTCGGGCCCGGTGTCTGAGTGGCCGCGAGTGCGTTGATCGACTGCCGACGGCGGGGGCGTCACGATGCCTCCGCCGAGCGGCTGATGCCCGGAACGGGCGCACTGAACATCAGGTAGCGCCGGGCCGGCCCGCTTCCGCGGCATCGGGATCCCGCTATCGCCCAAGGGCCGCCATCCGGCGCAGGCCTTCGTCGACGGTGATCGTCGGCTGGTATTGCAGGTGGGTCCGGGCGCGGGTGATGTCGTAGACGCGGTCGCGGCCCATGAAGGTGACGATCCATTGGGTGAGCGGTGGCGGCGTGGCGCTGCGGCGGGCCTTGGCGACGGTCTCCATGATCGTGGCGATGGCCGAGGCGATCGCCCGGGGGTAGCTGCTGCTTCTGCTCACGTCGAGGCCCCGGGTGGCGAGCAGCGGGGTGAAGAAGCTGTGGGCCGGCCGGGGGTTGTCGTCGGTGACATAGCAGACGAGGCCGTGGTCTCCCCGCGTCATGGCCAAGGCGACGGCGTGGGCAAGGTTGTCGAAGTGGCAGAAGTCGACCGTGTGTTGCCCGCGGTCGATCCAGGCGAACCGGCCGGCCTCGACAGAGTCGACGAATCCTTGCAGGTTGCCTGCCGTGCCGTGGCCCCAGAGGAAGGGCGGTCGGAGGATCACCAGCGTGGTCTCTGCGTGCGGGAGCGCGAGAAGTTCCTGCTCGGTACGCAGCTTGACTCGACTGTAAGCGATGTTCGCCCGGCCGGTGTCGGAGGTTTCGTTCACGATGTTCAGGTGTCTGGTGCCGGTGGAGACGCTGGCGGCCGAGAGCAGGACGAAGCGTTTCACCCCTGCGGCTACCGCGGCCTGGTACAGGGCGCGGGTGGGCAGCAGGTTGCGCTCGACGAACAGTTCGTCGGGCCCCCAGAACTCCATGTAGGCCGCTGCGTGGACCACCGCGTCGACGTCGTCGAGGGTGGTCAGCCAGGCCGGCGCGTCGGCGCCGGTGCGGAGGGCATCGGTCAGGTCACCGCGTACGGGTCGCGCACCGGCGGCCGTGACCGCTTTCGCTGCCGAGGCCGACCTCGCGAGCGCGTGCACGGTGTTCCCGTCGGCCACGAGCCTGCGGATGATCACACCGCCGGCGGAGCCGGAGCCGCCTGTGAGAAATACGTCCATGAGATCCCTCCACCACCGAGACGCGTTCTGTTGACGCTGTCATCTGAATAGAGTGTGGGTGTCTCAGCTGACAATGTCAACCGGTGGGTTGACATTGTCAACTAGATAGCATGGTGCGGTGATCAGTCGCGTGGAGTCCGCCGCCGCCACCCGTCGTTCCCTGCTCGACGCGGCCGCCGGCTTGCTGGACGAGGGTGGACCGGAGGCGGTGACGCTGCGGGCCGTGGGTGCGCGGGCCGGCGTGAGTCGCGGAGCGCCCTACCGCCACTTCGCCGACAAAGGCGACCTGCTGACCGCGGTCGCGGCCGAGGCCTGGGATCGATTGGCGGATCGGGCCGTGCAATGGGCCGCCGATCCGCTGACCCCGGCGGAGGAAAAGCTACGGAACATGCTCACCGGGCTCCTTGCCGTCGGCCGCGAGCAGCCACATCTGTACCGGCTGATGCACCAGGCGCCCGCCGCCGACGAGGTGCTGCGCGCCGCGTCGCGAAGCCAGGGCCCGTTCGTGGCCGTCCTGAGCGATCTGGTCGGCGAGGACCAGGCCCATCGCTACGGGGCGCTGCTGCTCACCAGCGTGCACGGGATCATCGGGATGGAGGCCAGCGGCCAACTCACCGCCGACAAGTGGCACACCGACGCCGACGACATCCTGACCCTCCTGACCGGCATGATCGGCGATCGCTGAGCAAGGACACTGACGCCGCCCCACGACACGGCCCACCGTGGGGCCGCAGGCCAGGACCTCGCGGACCGAGGTTCGTGAGCCGGTCTGCGCAGCAGGAAAGCGTGTCGGAGGCTGGTGTCTGCACCTCGTACCATCAGATCTCTCGGTGCCGGAATACGACGGGGGTCGGGTATGCGGGCGGGGAAGGTCACCTGGCTGGCAGCTGTCGTCGCGCTCGCCGTGCTCGCGTCCGGCTGCGCGGCCCCGGGCACCCGGGACGGCGACGTGCCGGCGACACCCACGGATACGTCGTCGCCGGCGCTGTCGTCGTCGCCTCCCGTGCTGGCCGAGCCGACCGGTCGCCAGCCCGACGCACCTGCGAACCATGCCGACAACAACGGCTGGAAGCGGCGGCATGAACTGTCCGCTGCGGATGAGCGCGCCGGGCGCGAACTCGCCGCGCGGATCCGGCCCCCGCTCGAGGCGCTACGCGCCGCCGGGGACTTCGCGCCGGCGTCCACCCAGGGGGCGCTGCTCGATCTGGGCATTCAGGCAGACGCGATCACGGTCGCCGCCATGCGACCGCCGATCGGGCAGGAGACCCCGCCACCGGGTGCGGTGTACGCGGTTCGGTTCGGGTACGTGGGCTGTGTGATCGGGGACGTGCGGCCCGACCGAGTCATGGTCGAGGTCACCGGCGCGGCTGCCGAGTTCGGTTGCCTGGAGCCGTTCTCACACTGACGTCATCCGGCCTCGGGGCCAGTGCCCGGCGGACAAGGCGGCCGGTGGGCGAGGATGTCGATCGTGATGGACGGGATGACTGACGAAACGTGGCGGCCTGCTCCTGATCCACTCGTGGTCTGCTCGCGTGGGTCTCTCGTGGAGTTGGCTGCGGTGCTGCCGTCGTCCGGCAGATTCGTCGTCGCCCGCCTTGACGGCACGAGAATGACGGACGCCGACCAGGTCCTGTACGACTTCTCGGACGCCTTGTGCTTTCCCCGCTACTTCGGCTGGAACTGGGACGCCCTGTCCGACTGCCTCGAAGATCTGCACTGGCTGCCCGCGGACGGCTACCTGCTGATCGTGGACAATGCACCCCGACTGTTGGCGGACAGTACCCAGGATCGGCACACACTCTTTCGTATCCTCGCCCGGGCAGTACACCACTGGGCCAGTCCGCTCGGCCGGCCGGAGGGCAAGGTCGTCCCGTTCACGACCCTGCTGCTGTGTGACCGCGACGAAGAGACGGTACGCCTGCGGCAGGATATCGCCCGGGCACTGCACAACGGCCGGTGAGATCCCACACCGCTCGCAAGCGTCGTGGTCCACTCGTCAGCGTTGCCGCACGCCCAGAGCCGCCTCGACGATCCGGACAGCCTCGGTGGGATCGATGCCGACACTGGTGACGACCGCCGCGTAGTCGCGGGCGGCGCTGCGGGCCCGATCGAGAGCCTGCACGCCGGCGGCCGAGACGAACGAGCCGGCCCGCCCGCGGGTCTCGATCAACCCGGCCTCCTCCAGCTCCCGATACGCCCGACCGACGGTGTTCACGGCCAGACCGAGATCGGCCGCGAGCCGGCGGATCGTCGGCAGTCTCGTACCGACGGCCAGCGAACGGTCCTGGATCTGCCGGGCGAGTTGCGCCCGCAGCTGCTCGTACGGCGGCGTGGGCGAGGCCGCGTCGATGACGATCATCGGGCGGCCAGGGCGCGCCGCGCCGCGGTCCCGGCGCCCGGGCTCCGGGTCTGGATCAGGCCGAACGCGATGACGCCCGCCACCACCAGCAGCAGCGAGACAGCGTTCCACCAGCCGAGCGACTCCCCGTACAGGAAGATGGCCGGCAGCGACCACGTCAGACTGGGTGTGACGAGGGCACGGGCGTCCTCGACCCGCATGATGACATCGGCGGTGAGCGACGCCTCATCCTCCGCCACTACCGGGCTGGCCAGCACCTGGCGCAGCTGCATGACCGTCCCGACGCCGGTGCCGGCGAGACCGATCAGCACGACGAGCGCCCCGTAGCGCAAGCTGGAGTCCGAAACCGGCAGCACGCTCACCGCGAGCAGCGCAGCGCTGGTGAAGGTGGCGACGGTGAAGACGGCGTACGGCCGACTGAGCACCGCCGGCCAGCCGAGCTCGACCGGGTGGGCGACCCGCCGGGACAGGTGCCCGCCGGCTCGCTGGTCGACGCGCCGCACCCACCAGCCGAGTAGCCACTGCGCGGTCAGCACCCCGACCACCAGCGCCGTCAACGCCAGCAGGGGCAGCCAGAAGGACGAGGCGTAGGTCAGTCGCAACGCGTGCGTGAGTGCCGCGCCGATCAGAAGCCCGGCCAGCAGGAGACTGTCGGCGAGCCTGGCACGTCGGCGGACCGCCAGCCGTGCCGCGAGCAGCGGAGTCGGCTCGACTTCGGTCAGGCCGTGCTGGGCCAGCCACTGCCTGACCTCCGTGTGATCTGCCTGTCGCATGTCGCCACCCCCGAACGTCGCAAGTCTTGTATCAGTAGGTTGAGTCATAGCATGCGACAATGTCAACCCTGGGTCCACAGGGTCAGATTCCAGACATCTGTGCTCTCAGTACGTCGAACTCGCAGCCTGGCAAGGAGGGGTCGAAGCCGTGTTCGATCAGCCAGCGGGATGCCAGCAAGCTGCGTAGCGACCACCAGGCGCGGATCACGTCCCGGTCGACGTCGGTGCCGTAACCGGCGAGGAGATCGCCGAGACGTTCCTCGTGCCCGAGGGTCAGGATGGCCAGGTCGAACAGCGCATCGCCAGGTGCCGCCTCGGACCAGTCGATCACCCCGGTGACCTCGTCACCGTTGGTGAAGATATGGGTGATCTGCAGATCGCCGTGCATGAACACCGGCGTCCACGGCCGCATCGCGGCCTGGGCTATCTCGCGGTTGCGGTCGACCAGATCGGCCGGCAGGACGCCGTTGTCGACGAGCCAGGCGCATTCGCGCTCGAGTTCCGCGTCCAGCCCGACGAGCTTCTTGCCGACCCACGGCGGGGGCGGCGCGTCGTGCAGCGTCCGGATCGCGGCACCCGCCGCGGCCCAGGCCGCCGGTGACGCGGGCGACGGCTCGCCGAGACGGCCGAGTGCCTGGCCAGGGACGGCGGCGATCGCGAGGACGGGCGGCTTGCGCCACAGGACCTCGGGAGTCGGGACAGGTGCCAGCCGCATCGCCTCGACCTCGACATCGATGCGCGCCTGATCGCTGTCGACCTTCAGGAACACGTCACCGACGCGCAGGGTCACGCGCTCGTTATGGGCGACGACGACCGCGACCTCTTCCACGCCGGCCATTGTCGACGGCTGGCTATCGACGCCGCCACGGGTTGATTGCCTGCGAATCGCAATGCGTTACGGCGCTACCAGCAAGCAACCTGGCCGACTCGCCCACATCGGCACGATCATCCGCTGAACGTCGCCGTCGAGGCTCTGCACCAGGATGTGGCCGTCTCTCACGGCGGAACCACGGCAGCGGCGGGCAGCGGCAGCGGGCCGGGCGGAGCCTCCCGACCGGGTCGCACCAGAAGCGGAAATGCCGGTATAACGACCATGCTGTTCCGCTTACCGACATCGCCTCCTCGGAGTGCCCATGACGACGCAGATGCGTGACCGTCTCGATCACATACGTCGAGCCGGCCAGGTCGGTGGTCTGCATGCCGTCGCGGCGGTTCGCGGTGGTCACACCGTGCTGGAGTACTACGGGGCCGGCGAGGATTTCGCCTGGGGTGACTCGCTGGGCGTCGTCGAGTTCGGGCCCGAAACACTGCACGACATTCGGTCGGTCACCAAGAGTGTGACCGTGCTGTTGTACGGCATGGCGCTCGGCGAAGGGCTGGTCCCGCCGCCGGCGGAGCCGCTCCTGCAACGGTTCCCCCAGTACCCCGACCTGGCGGCCGACCCCCGGCGTGCCCGGCTCACCGTCGAGCACGCGCTGACAATGTCGTTGGGCGTGGAGTGGCGCGAAGATCTCCCGTACAACAGCCCGGCCAACGCCGAGATCGCGATGGAGCTGGCTCCGGACCGATACCGGTACATCCTTCAGCGGCCGATCCTCGAACCGCCCGGCACCCGTTGGACCTACTGCGGCGGTGCCACGGCCCTGCTCGGCCGACTGATCGCCGACGGCACCGGGCAGTCGCTGCCGCAGTACGCGCAGGCCGTGCTGTTCGCGCCGCTGGGCATCGACAGCTTCGAGTGGATGGCCGGCGCGGACGCAGTGGCCTCCGCCGCGTCCGGGCTGCGACTCGCGCCCCGCGACCTGGCCAGGCTCGGCGAGCTCGTGCTGGCCGAGGGAACCTGGGACGGTCAGCGGGTCGTCCCCGCCGACTGGATCCGCACGATGCTTCAACCACGCGTGCAGACCACCTGGGGCGCACAGTACGGCTACCAGTGGTACATCGAATCCATCGGTGGCCATCGGCTGCTGACAGGGATGGGCAACGGCGGCCAGCGCCTGTTCGTCCTGCCCGACCTGGACCTCACCGCAGCCATCACCGCCGGCAACTACGACGACCCCCACCAGTGGCAGACCCCGCTCACGGTGCTGGAACAGGTCATCCTTCCCGCTATGGACTGACAGCACCCCGCCCGCCGGTCAGCCCATCGGCAGGGCGCACAACGCTGCGAGTCGGCGGTCAGCTGCGGCGACGGACAGCCTCGTTTCCGAGATCACCACCCCACTGCGCATCCCGCTTGGTGTCGCGACCAGTGACGCCACCTCACGCGTCGGCAGTGACATGGCGCCACTGTCGGGCGGCTACCGCGGCTGGTGGCATGGAGGGACAAGACAGCGTGTCAGGACACCAGTGTCAACGCGCTGAACGTGACCACCGCCTACCTGGTGGCCGGCACGATGCCGAAGGACACGTTCTGCGGGCCTACGAACCCGTACGGTGGGTTTCCGACCTACGGGAATCAACGCACGCCCGGTAACGTCAACCCGGAGCACCGCTGATCACCCGGAAGGGGCGACACGGCCGATCAGCGACCGGGGTGCTCTGTCCGGTGCCGGTCCGCGGGGCACGATTACGACAACCGCCACCCTCGCATGTACCGCGCCAAGGATGTGAGTAGCGATGACAAGCCCGGCAACGACGAGCTGGCCGAGCCTGCGGGTATCGGACTGGACCGCCACCCGCGACACCCTGCACATGTGGACTCAGATCGTGGGCAAGATCCGCATGGCGCACGCTCCGATGCTCAACCACTGGTGGCAGGTGACCCTCTACGTCAGCCCGCGCGGATTGACGACGTCGACCATCCCGTACGGCACAGGTGCCTTCGAGATCGAGTTCGACTTTCTCGGTCACCAGCTCGACGTGCATACCAGCAGCGGCGACGCGCGAAGCCTCCCGCTTGCGCCGATGCCGGTCGCCGAGTTCTACGCCCGGATCATGGACATGCTCAAGCAACTCGGGATCGAGGCGCCGATCCGACCGCGCCCCAACGAGGTCGACCCGGCGATCCCCTTCGCCGAGGACTACGAGCACGCCTCCTACGACGGCGAGGCAGTCACCCTGTTCTGGCGACAACTGCTTCAGGCGAACCGGGTGATCGGCGAGTTCCGGTCCTACTTCGTGGGCAAGGTGAGCCCGGTGCACTTCTTCTGGGGCGGGATGGACCTCGCCTGCACCCGTTTCTCCGGCCGGTCGGCCCCGCCACACCCCGGCGGTATGCCCAACTGCGCGGACTGGGTCATGGCCGAGGGCTACTCCCGCGAGCTGTCCAGCTGCGGATTCTGGCCCGGCGGCGGCGAGGAAGGCGCCTTCTACTCCTACGCCTATCCCGAACCCGACGGGTTCGCCGAGCAGCAGATCAGCCCCGAAGGTGCGTACTTCAGCACCGAGTTCAAGCAGTTCCTGCTGCCGTACGAGGTCGCCCGCGCCGCACCGGACCCCGACCGTGCGGTCGCCGAGTTCCTCCACACCACCTACAAAGCCGCAGCAGACCAGGGGCACTGGGACCGCTCCGCGCTGGAGGACGACCCGTTGCGGTGGCACCGCACCCCTGCTCGGTAAACCAACACCGTCGCGACGCATGCCGCTCTCGGGCCTTCGGCGTGCGTCGCGACGGTGCTGTCGGAACAAGCAGTTGATAGCTGCCAGGTTCGGCGTCGTGGACTGACCGGAGAGGATGTACGGGTGGATTCCACGACGTTGCACTGGGCGTCACGCCGGTATCTGATGTCGCGGTACGAGGAACTTCAGAGCGAGTACGGCCGGCTGCCCGACGGCGGCCGCCGAGCCGACGGGTACCACTTCACCACCGAGGCGAAGCGGATCTTCCCCCGCTACACCGTCGTGGACGCCATGCTCATGGAGGTTGAGCGACTCGATCCGGATCGGCTTCCCGCCGTCGACGTACTGGTCAGCATGATGCTGGCGGCTGCCGACAGTGCGGACTCCCCGCTCACCGATCCGCCGTACGACGAGGTCGAAGCACAGGCCGCGGCCGACGAGCGCCGCCTGTTCGCCGCGAAGGTGCAGCATTGGACGGTGCCGCCCGACGTCGGCGCCGACCCGGTCCCGTATCGGCGCGTGCTCACGCGCGAAGAGTCATCGGCCTGGCGGACGTCGCTGCAGCGGCGATGGGGGGTGCAGAACGGCTGGTGGCACCCGATGCTCAGTGGTGCAGTTCCCCCCGACGTGCTGGTGCTGACGAAGGAGTCGATGTGGGAGGGCGACGGCGTTGATCAGGTTCGCCGAGTGCTGCGAGAGCTGGGCCGGCCTCGGGTGGTCGAGTTACGCGAGTATGGGGCCGACTACCTGCTCGACGTCGAGATCGTCGCCCCGCGGTACACGGGGCCGGAGTGTTACTGGACCGACGAGCAGCACGATTGGATTGCCTACGCCTCCCACGAGGGAACGGTGGCATTCGGCGGCGTCCTCGCCGCCGCGCTCGTGGCGACCTGGCCTGAGGTCGACCGGTGGCGGTGGCCCGGATGGCAGGCACCCGGAGACAGGTGAGCCACGACTTCCGCCTGAAGCGCGAGACGAACTCATCCCAGCTCCACCACCGGTAGGTTTGCCCGCATGTCATCGATCCCGGCGCCGTTGCTGCCTGAGACTCGACGCGCGCTGGTCCACCGGTTGGCCACCGGTCAGGTAGCGGGCCGGGCACCATCGGTGGTCGCTGCCGTGGTGCGGGACGGCCGTCCTGTCTGGCAGGGCGGATGGGGCACAGTGGACGGTCAGGTGCCCGACGGTGATGTCCAGTACTGGCGCACACCGCCGGGCTGATCGCCGAGGCACCCGGGCCGTGGTGGGAACGAACCCCGGGCGCGCTGCGTCCCGACCTGGCCGACGTGCTGGGCGGTGCACCCCTGGGCCGATGTGCTGCTGGCGGAGCCCGCCGTGGACACCGGTCTGATGGCACCTGCCGGACAGTTGTGGTCGACCACGACGGACCTGGCCCGGTTCGCCGCGTTCCTCATCGACGGCGACGACCGGGTGCTGCATCCGGACACCGTCGCGCAGATGCGCGACCCGACGAGCCCACCCGAAGCGACGGACTGGCACATCGGCTACGGCCTCGGCATGCAACTGCTGCGCCGCGACGGCCGCCTGCTGGCCGGGCACACCGGCTCGATGCCGGGCTTCGTCGCGACCGTGTGGGTCAGCCCCGATGACGCCCTGGGCGCGGTCGTGATGGCCAACGTGACCGCCGGCCTGTCCGCCGGCGCTCTCGCCGCTGACCTGCTGCAGACCGTCGCCGAACGAGAGCCGCGAATCCCGGCCCCGTGGCGGCCGCTGCCCTCGATCGATCCACAGCTGCTGGACCTCGCCGGCCCGTGGTACCGGGGACCAGCCCCGTACGTACTACGCCCACAAGGAGACGGCTTCATGGAGTTGGCCGCGATGTCCGGCGGAAACGGCACCCGACTACGCCCCACCGGCGACGGCGACTGGGAAGGGCTCAACGGCTACTTCGCCGGCGAAAGGCTGCGGGTGCACCGCGATGCGGACGGCACCGTCAGCCACCTCGACCTCGGCACCTTCGTCTTCACCCGACAACCCTACGACCCGACGACGCCGGTACCCGGCGGCGTCGACCCGGCCGGCTGGCAGGCCGGGTCGACCCTCGACCAGGGCGGCGTCGGTGATGACGGTGGTCGGCCCGGTGTCGACGGCTAACGGTATTGGCGCTCCTGGGCGGCGCGGACCTTCTGACGTATGTCGTCAGGGATTTCGACCACATGAACGGTGATCGCGAGATCCAGTAGCGCCTGTGCGGCCCAGGTACGCGACGTTGGCTGGAACGGCCTCGCTGCGGCCGGGTCGCTCATGCAGAGTACGAGGCGGGGACGTGGGTACATCGTGCTGGCGATCCACGTGAGCTTCAGCGCGTCGGCCAGTACCTTGTGACGCTGCGCCGACTTCGGCGGACCCTGATGGGCCCAGCACTCCACGAGAACAGTCCGGCCGCTGTCGCAGCCGTCGATCTCGACCCGAGCCCCCGACGGCACTGCGATTTTCGCCGGTTCCAGTGTCAGGGCGAGGTCGCGGCCGAGCAGATCAAGCATGACTCGCTCCGCGTGGCGCTGCTCCGCAGAGTGCCCGGCAGGCAAGTGATCGTCGAGGGTCCGAACAACGGCAGCAGGTGCAAGCGGCCCGCTGTGCGGTGTTCTCGGAGCCTCGGCCAGCACCCCGTCCGTCCGCTCAACGAGTTCGTTGACGATCTTCCCGTCGGGGCCTTCCCACCGCCGGACGGCTCCGGCCAGTTGCAACGCGCGGCAGATCTGGTTGACCTGCTGCCGCGGCCGGACACCCGTACGCTGTGACAGTTGGTCATCGTCCAGCGGCCTCGAACTGAGCCGAAGTGCTTCGAGGACACGGTCGCGATTGCTGGCAGCCGTCACACATGGAGTCTGACCGACGGTCAATGGCCTCGCCTCCTCCGTTCGGCGGTGCACAAGGCGTGCGCCCGACATGCGGCACGAGCGGTGCCCGTGCGCCGTGCGCGGGAATGCTCCTGACGAGGCGAACCACCTACTCTGACGCTGGTGAACGTCCGAGAGCGCAAGAAGCTCACCGCCCGCCTGATGACGTCGCTGCTGCGTGGCGATCTTCCGGCCGTGCGTGCGCTGTTGCGCGCGGGAGCAGACCCGAATGCGGCAGATCGTGACGGCACAACGCCGCTCTACCTGGCCGCCGTGCAGAACGAGCGTGCGGCGGTGCGGATTCTCCTGGCTGCCGGCGCGGACCCGAACATCGAGAGCGGGCGTGGTGACGAGGGGACACCCTTGACCGCAGCCGCAGCGTGGGGGCACGACGACGTCGTCCGCGAACTCCTCGCGCAGGGCGCGGATCCGAACCTCCGCGAAGACCACGGCAGCGGACTGTCGCCCCTCGAATGGGCCGTCCGAAACGGCAACTCCGAGACGCAAGCGCTACTCGGAGCCGCAGGCGCGACACCCCCATAGAAGCCAGGTGAGCAGCAGAAACGCTGCGCGTGAGTCGCAAGGGTCAGCGGTGTTCCTGACTGATCAGTGCCTGCTTGAGCGCGTCGATCAACCGCGTACGCGTGTTCCGCCATGGAAGAATCGGTCCGACCCGCTTCCTGTCCAGGGCGACCACCATGTTGGGCCACCTGCCATGCAGATCGTCCAGCATCCCCCGGATGCCCGCGTCGACCGGCGTGCTGGTGACAAGGCCCGTGTCGTACACCGTGATCATCTACGCTCCGCTCGACTGAGGTGCGTGTCCGACTCGCACGGCTCACCAGGGGCTGGGTGCGTAGTCCTTGAGGAAGCAGCCGTACAGGTCTTCGCCCTGTTCGCCCCGGACGATCGGGTCGTAGACCCGGGCCGCGCCGTCGACCAGGTCCAGCGGGGCGTGGAAGCCGGCGTCCGCGAGCCGCATCTTCGTCGGGTGGGGCCGTTCGTCGGTGATCCAACCGGTGTCGACGCTGGTCATGAGGATGCCGTCGGTCAGCATCTCCTGGGCGCTGGTGCGGGTCAGCATGTTCAGCGCCGCCTTGGCCATGTTGGTGTGCGGGTGTCCCGGCCCCTTGTAGCCGCGGGCGAACTGGCCCTCCATCGCCGACACGTTCACCACGTACTTGCGGCGGGCGGTCGCCGCGGCCATCGCCGGCCGCAGCCGGCTGACCAGCACGAACGGCGCGGTCACGTTGCACAGCTGCACTTCGAGCAGTTCGACCGGGTCCACCTCGTGCACCCGCTGCACCCAACTGTTGACGGCCCCCAGGTCCGGCACCAGACCGCCCGCGTCGATGGCGGTGGCTGCGGCGATCCGTTCCGGTGACGCGGAGCCGCTGGTCAGCGCGAGCGCGGTGAGCGCGTGCGGGGTGATCGTCGTCTGCGGACCGGCGGTCAGAACGCCGGTCGGCCCGCCGGGATCGGCCGGTTTGGCGAACGTGATCATCTCCGGCAGCGGGCCGTCCGGTAGGGCGGCTGCCTCCGCGGCGACGAGGTGTGCGTACGCCTGCGGAGTGCGGCGGACGGTCTGCGCCGCATTGTTGATCAGAATGTCGAGTGGTCCCTGGTCGCTGACCGAGTCGGCGAGGGCGATCACCTGGGCCGGGTCGCGCAGGTCGATCCCGACGACCCGGAGGCGGTGCAGCCAGTCCGCGCTGTCGGGCATCGCGGCGAATCGGCGGACCGCGTCGTGCGGAAACCGCGTGGTCACCGTGGTGTGCGCGCCGTCGCGGAGCAGCCGCAGCGCGATGTACATACCGATCTTCGCCCGGCCGCCGGTCAGCAACGCACGCCGGCCGGTCAGATCGGTACGCGCGTCGCGGCGCTCCCGGTTGAACGCGGCGCAGGGCGGGCAGAGCTGGTGATAGAAGGCGTCCACCTCGCGGTAGCGCTGCTTGCAGATGTAGCAGCCACGCGGATTGTGCAGTACACCGGCTGTGGTGCCGTCGGTGGGGGAGGCGAGCGGGATGCCCTGCGTCTCGTCGTCGATCCGCCCCGGAGCGCCGGTGGCAGTGGCGGCCGTCACCGCCTGGTCGGCCGCGAGGATGGCGTCCCGCCGTTCCGAGCGGCGCCGTTGCTTGATCATTTTGTAGAGCTTCGCGGTGGCGCGCTGCACACGCACCACGTCGGGATGATCGGGAGGCAGCTCCTCCAACGCCTCAAAGACGCTGAGACAGGTCTCCAACTGGCTGCGGTCGATACCCTGGTGACCGTTTTCCGTCATGTTGTCTACCGTCATGCTGCCGCTGTCTCATCCCGTTCCTGCGCCGGAACTACCCGGCCCACCCCAAGTCCGACCAGGAACTGTACGCGGCCTTGACGCATGCCGCGTCGGCTCATCAGTCCAGAGCCGCCTGCTACCTGTCACGTCCGACCCGCCGAGACACCGGAGGAGGATCTGACTCCGTATCGCCCGATGGGCGGCCGAGGAGCGCTTCCAGGCCGGGAAGATCGAGGTTGGCCTGGACCACCACCAGGGTGCTCCGGTGCGACGCTCAGTACACGTAACACTCGTACCGGCCGACTCGTCCGTTGCCCATCAGCTCGGTGCTGTGATCAAGCGCTGACCTGACCACCCTGGAAGCAGTTACGGCGTTCGCGGAGCCTCGTCCGGGCGGCTGCTGGCGTTGTATGAGTTCTTGGCGGCGAGCACGGTCGCCTGGAGGTGCTCAGGGTCGACGCCGTGGACGTTGAGCGGCGGGTGCATGCGCCGGACAAGTGCGGCCTCGATGGTCGCCGGTTCCGCGTCCTCTGCCCAGGTCAAACGCAGGTGCGTGTGCATCCATGCGGTCAGCCGCGTCTCGTCCTCGGGGACCAGGACGACTCGGTCGGTCCAGGTCGTCCGGTAGCCCTCGGTCACCAGAAGCCCGGCCAGGGTACGGCGCAGAGTCGAGCTGCCCGAGCGCCTCAGATGGTTACGTAGAATTCTCCCCCGCAGGCTGGTCGCCCGTCCGAGGTACAGCAGCCGCAACGACGGAACGTGCTCATTCGGCAGCCCGGGGAGGTCGGGAAAGACCGAGGGAGCAGCCCACCAGGCGTAAACACCGCTGCCACGGCTGAGCCGCTTGACGGCGACACCGAGTTCGACCGGTACGCCGCAGAGCAGTCGCAGGGCCCGGTCAACCCGGTCTTCGTCGGTGGGTATGTCGTCGGGTCGCCGTTCAGGAGTGGTCATCGTGACCATCGTAGGTCCCAGGCGAATCGTGGCCGGATCTGAAGGATCGGACGCCCCGAACAACGGCGCCTGCAGCCGCCCTGGCGGCAGGAAAGCCGCCCATACCTGGACACCGACTGGTGCGTCGAGGCCCCTGAACTCGTTCGGGGCAATCGCAACATCCGCTCGCGGACCGCGCGGATACTCAACGCAGTCGGTGAAGGTCCGTACGAGCAGCTGAGCACCGTCCTGGCCGCTGTCCGGATCCGCGGCCCGGAGGGCTCATTCCGGCGGCGGTACGGGCAGCAGGCGGTCGGGAACCGGCAGCCGACGCGCCGCGAGGACGGCCAGGCCCGCGCCCGTCGTGTTCAACAGCACGTCGTCGATCGACGAGACACGTCCGAGTGCCAGGGCGTACTGCGACACTTCCACCGCGGTCGACATGCCGGCAGCCACGATGACCACATGTGTGAGCCGTACCTGCCACGCCATACCGAGACCGAACCCGACCGCCGCGAACACCAGCAGATTGCCGACGATCTGGAAGAACGCGGTCAGCGGAGGGTCGGCGAGGATCTCCACAAGGTCACGCAGCGGCACCAACCGAACATCACGGGGTGCGTCGAGTGGGGTGAGGACCACCACCAGCCACGGCAGCGTCCAGACCGACATGACCGTCGTGGCCCATGCCCGCCGGACCGCCGGCCCTGCCGGGACACCGCGCTTGCGGTAACAGGCCACGAGGTGACGCGTGCAGATCAGGCCGGCCATGGTGAGAGCCACAGCAGTCGCCACGACCGGAAGCCAACGCAGGTACCCGCCTGGGATCATCGTGGGGCATCGTAGTCCGGGCC
Source organism: Verrucosispora sp. FIM060022 (assembly GCF_003977705.1). Lineage (NCBI taxonomy): Bacteria > Bacillati > Actinomycetota > Actinomycetes > Micromonosporales > Micromonosporaceae > Micromonospora > Verrucosispora sp. FIM060022. The sequence continues at coordinate 10,017 of NZ_RQIV01000022.1, read as the reverse complement.
GGGAATCCGGCTGACTCTTGAGGAGATGCCGGCGGGTCGGATGCCGTGGGGCGGAACCTCCTTGCCGGACATGGATAGACTTCGCTGTCACGGGCTGCCGGGTCGTGTCCGGTGGTGAGGAGGACCCGATGACACCTGAACCGTGTACGGACGGCACGTTCCGGCACCTGTCCGTGGACCTCCACCCGGTGGGCGGCGGCGACGACGGCATGACGGGTTACACGCTGTGTTCGGCACCGCAGCGTCCGGTCCGAGGCGATGATCAGGCGGCGATCGACGTTCCTTACGACGCGTATCGCACTGACACGCACGTGGACATCGCCGCGTTGCCGCCGTGCGGAGAGTGCCTGCGGGTGGCAGCGTTGCTGGCCGACCCCGAGACCGCGCCGCCGCTGCATCGCAGTCCCCGGCCGGACCTCCCCTCTGAGTTGACCGGTGAGGTGATTCGGCGTCTCCTGGACACCGACATCGCCACCGGTGCCCCACCCGGTCGGCGGGCCGCCGTGCATCTGCTGACCTCCACCGCAGTCCCGGATCAGCCGGGCTTCGCTGACCTAGTGGAGCGCCTCAGTCTGTTGTGGGGCGCGGATGGCACCGTGGAGATGGGGCAGGTCCGCGATTGGGAGGCAGTGGTTCGCTTCGCCGCGACTGCCGATGTGCCGGACCGCGACCGGCAGATGATCGCGTTGGCAGCGAGCCTTGCCGGTAGGCCGTCGGTTGACCTCGACGCCGCCGCCAGCTTCGTCGATGATCCGGCGGCGGCCCGGCGGGTGATCGAGGCGATCGCGATCGCCTCAGGTGACGGCGACCGGTAAGAGTTACTGAGAGAAAAGGCCCCGAACGCCCGCACCGCCGCCCGCAGCAGTGTCGGACGGATCAACCCGTGGCTGTCAGCGCGGCTTGCAGATGCTCGCGGGCGTCTTCGTCGAACGCGACGAGTCGTACCCGTTGGACGTTTGTCGCCGTTGACCTGACCGTTGCTACGGCGATGCGGGCTGCCTGGTCGGCAGGGAAGCCGTACACGCCGGTGGCGATTGCCGGGAAGGCGATGCTGCGGGCGCCGAGTTCGTCGGCGACCTGCAGGCTCCTGCGGTAGCAGGAGGCCAGGACGTCGGCCTCACCGTGGCCGCCGCCCTCCCAGATCGGTCCGACCGCGTGGATGATGTGCCGCACCGGTGGGTTGAGGTCGAAGGCCGGGGTGGCCATCGCGTTGCCCGGCTCGCAGGGGCCGATCGCACCCCCGGCGTGTGCCAGACGAGGCCCGGCAGCCCGGTGGATCGCGCCGTCGACACCACCGCCGCCGAGCAGTGACTCGTTGGCCGCCGTGACGATGGCGTCCACGTCCTCTCGCGTGATGTCACCCATCACAACCTCGATGATTACCACGGCAGAATCGTGACACACCGCTGGCGTGCCGGTCATGTCACTGGCGGTGAGCAGCTTGCCCGCCGGCCCACGACCCGCGCCACAGTCGAGTCAGCGCCGCCCGCCTCGACGTCAGCGACCGGCCCACCGTGCGGTGGGAGTTGGCCCTGCGCGATGGCCAGGACCCGATCGATCTGGGCTATCAGCAGTACTTCGGTTTCGGCGTGGACGCCGGCATGGCCTGCTTCGTCGACGCGGACGCCAGCGAACGGATGAAGGATGTCTGGCTGACCCTCGACGGCCTGGTCGATCCCCGGCACCGCACGATCGACTCCGGAGCTATGGTCGCGTGGTCCAGCGGCTGGGGTGACGGCGCCTACCCGACCTGGATCGGCTATGACAGCGCCGGACACGTGACCTGCTTTGTCGCGGACATGCTGCTGTTTCCCACCGACAACGACGAGGACTGACCGGAAGCACTCGTGCGCCGAGACCCATCAGCGGGCCCAAGCCCGAAGCACTGTTCCTTACGTTCGCCGTTGGAGACCTCGTCCTACGCCGGTGGGCCGACCGCCGGCTACGAGCGGGCAGAACCCTGCCGGGACCACTCCGAATGGTTCGTCAGCCACCCCCAGCTCTTCTTCGGTGCACTGTTCACGCAGATCACGATCGGCGTCCTGCTGTTGGTCACCGCCATTGTCACGGCCGATCGTTGAGATCGGCTCTCCCGTCGAGCGGCCAGGCGGAGACCGGTTCCGGGGGCTCACCGCTCCAGCCGGACATCCCTTCTGCCTGGTCCCACGTCGACCCTGACAACGACCCCCGCCCTCCCGATCACAGGCAGGCCATCACATGCGACTCACGCCCACCCTGTACCGCATTCCGACGCCGTCACCCGGGCAGTTGAGCACGATGCCACGACCGCGCGGCGACGACTGGCTCGACGACGAGATGATCGCCCTGCGCGACCTCGGCGTGGATGTCCTGGTCTGCCTGCTCACCCCGACCGAGGCCGCTGAACTCGGCCTCACCGGAGAGGCCGCCGCCGCCACCAACGCCCGACTGGAGTTCCACGCCCTCCCTGTCGACGACCTCGGTGTGCCCGACCGTGCACTGGCACAGCCACTACTCGACCTCCTGCATGACCGGCTAACCGGGGGACGGCACGTCGCGGTGCACTGCCGCGCCGGCATCGGAAGGTCATCGCTGATCGCCGCGGCCTGCCTCCTCCGGCTCGGCGCCCCCCTCGACGACGTCTGGAAGGTCATCGGAGAAGCCCGAGGCGTGAGCGTGCCGGAAACCGACGAGCAGCGACACTGGCCGCTCACGTCGCACGTAGCGCCGGTCGACCGGGACCGCTGACTTCCGTTCCAGGATTTCGACACCAGTGGACCCGTGCTTTGCTCGGCGTCGGATCGACGTGCCGACTGCGGTGTACGGCTGATGAGGGAGCCGGCAGTTCCCGGAGGGGCGTGCTCGGCCGTCCGCTGGGGACGATCAGGTGAGGCGACCACGCTGGACAGTCATCTTGGCCAGATACTCATCCTGGCTGTATATTCGGGTTATGCGATCGACTTCGCGTCCCGCGCTGCGGGAACCGTCGTACTTCGTCCTTGCGGCTCTGATCGGTGGCCCGCTCCACGGTTATGCCGTGATCAAGCGAGTGACTGAGCTGTCCGACGAGCGGGTGACACTCGCTGCCGGTTCGCTGTACTCGGTGATTGACCGGCTACTGGGCGAGGGACTCATCGCCGCCGACGGTGAAGAGATCGTCAACGGGCGTGCCCGTCGCTACTACCGGCTCACCGACGAGGGCTACCGCGTACTCGCCGAGGAAGCCGACCGGCTCGCCCGGGCCGCCCGGGTGGTCATGGATCGTCTGCCGCACCGGAGCTTCCCGCTGGGAAGCACCGATCACCCTTCTATCGTGAGGACCAGACCAGCATGAGTTCTGATGTTCTGGAAAAGCGGTACCGCATGCTGCTGCGGGCCTACCCGGCCGGTTACCGCCGGGAGCGTGCCGACGAACTGATCGACACGTTGATCGGCGACGAACCGACCACTCGCCGCTGGCCCAGCATCCGGCAGGCGGCCTCACTGATCCGGGGCGGTCTACGGGTGCACGGCGGCAGCACCGCGGCCCGGCCCACCGCCGTGCTGCTCTGGCAGGGGCTTCACCTGGGCGCCATGGCGGTGCTGGCGCTGGGTGTGCTCATCGGCTTGAACGACATCGTCGGGACGTTCCAGTTCGGCGGATTCTCGGACCCTCTGCATGTCCTGCGCAACGAGGGCATCCAGACTGTCATGGCGATCGCGGCGCTGGTGGCACTCGTCGCGGGCCACGACCGCACTGCTGCCGTCCTGGTGGTGACTGCAGTGGTGGTGCCGACCGTGATCTCTCCGTACCTGTTCCTCAACGGACTGCCGCAGTGGTGGGCACCGGTCGTCGCCGCGCCATTGGTCATCGCGGGCCTGCGGCGACCGGCGGACGTACCGCCCGCCCCCCGGGCCAACGCGCTTCTGGTCACCGCCGGCATACTCGCCCTGCATCTGATCCCGGTGGAAGGCTACCGTCCCGCCCCTGTGGGTACGCAGATCATCACCGTCGCCATGGTGATCGTCGGTGTAGCCGTCTTCCTGTGGGTGGCGACGGCCGACCAGCGACTGCTGATCGCCGTCGCCCCGACCCTTCTGCTGGGCACGCTGCATCAACTGGGCTACATCGGAACGGGGGAACTGCTGAGCCGGCCTGACGCCCTGCCGTCCCTGGCCCTCGCGGTCGTCATGGTGGTCGTCGCGGTCGTCTCGACTCGGTTTCGGCAGCGTACCCGCGCCTGACCTGCCGCCGGGCGGTCCGACCACGGCGGGGGTCAGCACCGTGCCTGCCCGGGTACGCGGGAACTGCCGCCACGTGCGGGGCAGGTGGCGTGGCGCAGGCGCAGTAGCCGTTGGATCGTGGCGCAGAACGAGGATCCCCGCGTTCTGCGCCACGCGCTTGGAGTGATCAGCACCAGCTCCGGCAGGTACCCTGGGCCGGTGTTCTCGCCTCACGGTCCGTCTCTGCGGGAACTCTGCGTCCAGGCGTTTTCTTCGGTCGAGCGCGGCTATGACCTGCTGGCCCCGAAGTTCGACCACACGCCTTTCCGTACGCCGGACAGCTATCTCCGCGCGACCGCCGACGCGTTGTCCGAACTCGGGCCGTTCGACCAAGGGCTGGACGTGTGCTGCGGCACCGGGGCGGGCATGGCGGTGCTCAGGTCCGTGTGCCGCATAGGCATCACGGGCGTGGACTTCAGCGCCGGCATGCTCGCCCAGGCACGCAGCGCCCACCCGGACGCCACATGGGTTCAGGCCGATGCCCGTGCCCTGCCGTTCACCGGAGGCTTCAGCCTGGCCGTCAGCTTCGGAGCGCTCGGGCACTTCCTGCCCACCGAGCGACCGGCCCTCTTCGCGGGCGTCCACCGCGCGCTGCGGCCCGGCGGGATCTTCGCCCTCCCGATCGGTGCACCGCCGCCACCGACCTCGACCGCGTACTGGGCCGCGCTCGGCTTCGACCTGGCCATGCGGGTACGCAACACCGTGTGGCGGCCCCCGTTCGTCATGTACTACCGGACCAACCCGCTAAGCGCAGTCCACGACGACCTGACAGCGGCCGGCTTCACCGTCACCACCGTGGACCTGACCGCCCTGGGGCAGCGCCGCGACGGCAACCCACGGTGCCGGCTCATCCTCGCTCAACGACCACACTGAACACACGCGTCCGTGAGTTCCGCGTAGTGATGGTGAGGGGCACCGGCCCTGGTGCGGACGGAGACTGGTGCCGCGTTGCTATGCGGGATCGCGCAGTGGGCGGGGCACCGGGTTGCCGTCGATCGACCGTCGCTGCTGGTTTCGCCGTGGCGGGGAGCACGACGACCCGGACGCATGGATCGATAGCGAGTTGGGCGGCGACGTCTACGGCCGATTGGGACCCGTACGCGACATAGATCTGCCGGAGACGGTGGATCGGCACGGGCACGACCGTCGCAACGGTGAGTGGAGGACGTCACCGTCGCTCGGCGATGAGGATTTCTGTGTCACCGGGCCAGTCCCAGAACAGACCACTCGCCGGCGACGCATGCTCCAGCAGGATCCGAAGCTCTGCGATGAACTCGTCCAGCCTGGACCCGAACAGGTGGGGCGCAGCGAAAGACATCGACAGATAGCCGGCGATGACGCCGTCGACATCACGGACGATGTCGGGCCGTCCCGGTGCGTAGACGACGCGCGGCCTGCCGAAGCGCGTGCGGGCAAGCGTCTGCTCAAAAAGCGCTCCGTCTGGTAGGCCGTTGCTGGTCGGGCACCCGAGCGCCGCTGCCGGCCGAGGTAGGCGCTCAGGAGCCGATCGACGTCGTCATGAGGGATGGGCGGCATGTCCGGCAGTTGCTGCGGTGCCGGCCGGGTCGGGTCGTGGACGATGAGCACGATCGCCCCACCCGGTTCCAGCGCGTCCCAGACGGCTTCGGCGACACGAACGCGGTCGGTGCGATGAAACGACTGCCCGAACGTCACCGTCCGCATCTGCGGCAGCCTCAGGTGGGGAAGGTCCTCAGCAGTGGCCCGGACGAAGTCGACCCCTGCCACCCTGTTGGCCGCAGCCCAGACGCGGGCCTCGGCGAGCATGTCCGCATCCGGCTCCAGCAGCGTCACGTGCGCGAAGAACGGAGCGAGTTGCAGCCCCACCGTGCCGGGCCCACTCCCGACATCGAGCAGTTGGCCGCTGCCCTCGAGCCCCAGCTCGCCTGCCAGCACCTCGCCCAGCTGAGCCGAGTAGGGCGGCCGCCCATGCCGGTAGTACCGCGCGGCACCCTTGAACTGGGTCGGGTCATACACCCGAACAGTCTCGCAACCCATCACACCGTACGGACGCGCCATGACGTGGGGCCACCGGATCTACCGCAGACTCTACGCACGCCGGCAGCCCTGCCTCGAGCTGTTCCGCCTCCGCCTGGGAGATCATGTCGGCATGGCCAGCATCGTCGAGATCCACGTCCCGTTGACACCAACTCCGGGTCTTGACCCGGACGCCTACGCGTTTCCCTGGATCGACCAGGTCGAGGACTTCCTGGTCGACGTGGAAGACGAAGGCACGATCGAGGTGTACGACGACGGCGAGCAACTCGGCGACGTGTACGTCTTCTTCATCACCGCAGCGACCGAGGCCAGCCTGCTGACCGCCGCATCACGGGTGGCAACTCTCGACGGCGTGCCGACAGGCGCGTTCGCCATCGTCACCGATGAGGGGGCTCCGGACGGAACCGGACGACGAGTCGACCTCCCGGTCGCCTGAGAAGCCGGCTACGCCCCCGCGCGCACCCTGAGCCCCCGGCGCAAGGTGCTAGAAGGCCCACTACGTAGATCATCATGTGCCGGGACACGGCAGAAGCGGTGGGCTCCCACACGAGCTCCGGGTGATCCTGCCCTCGTTCAGCACCTGATTTATGGGGTTTGCTGCAACGATGCATGGCGTGGGAACTGTGAAGACTGCGACGCCCGCCATCTCGCCCCTGTCCGGCGAGCCGATCAAGCGTGCCGATGCCGAACGGCTCGCGGGGGTGCTGAAGGCGTTCGCCGACCCGGCCCGGCTGCGACTGCTCAGCCTGATCCAGTCGGCCCCAGAGCAAGAGGCGTCGGTCAGCGACCTCACCGAGCCTCTCGGGCTCTCCCAGCCGACTGTCAGTCATCACCTGCGGATCCTCACCGAGGCCGGCCTGCTCGAGCGTGACAAGCGCGGCGTCTGGGCGTACTACCGCCTCGTGCCGTCGGCCATCGCCGCGGTCGCCGACCTGTTGACCCCGCCCCGCAAACGAGCAACGAAGAAGTCCCGCTGACCGATGCCATGGAAGACCGGCCGCAGAGACGGCTGCCGGTGCGACAACTCACCGGCACTGCGGCCGGACGGTAGCCTGGCGCTGCGCAGGACGACCTCAAGGCAGCCATTGAGGAGCTTTACCAAGCATTCGGGCATGTTCAGCTGACCGGCCAGGTGGACTACTGCAATCACTGCGTGGCTCCGGAGCAGGTGGAGGCTCGATGGCATCGACCGGGGCCCACGATCGGTTCTGGATCGATGTCGACCGGTGGCTCCGAGGTCCTGACCCACGTACCCTGCTGATGACGGCCCGCATGGATGCCCGCGACCCATCGGTCCTCGACGAACTCAGCAGTGCCGACGGCTCCCTCGCGTTCTTTGTTGACCTCAACCAGAGTTGAGGTGCTTCACTGCCTGTCGTGGATCTTGATGGTGTGCGTGTCGTCATCACCGGTGCGGCACGGGGTACGGGGCGACTTCTGGCCGAAGCGTTCGCTGAACGCGGCGCACAAGTCTTCCTCTCGGCCCGCGATCTGGGGGCGGCCGAGCATGTTGCGGATGCGATCAACCGGCGAGGGCCGGGTCGGGCTGATGCGTTTCGCTGCGACCTCGCCGTACCGGATTCGGTGCGTGTGTTCGCCGCAGCCGTGGCCGGCCGGACGAGTCACCTCGATGTAATGATCAACAATGGTGCCGCATACATCGAAGGTGAGGACCTGGCAGACGTTTCCGACGATGTGATCGACAGCGTGATGGCTGCGGGCGGGACCGGCACCGTGCTGCTGACCAAGCACCTGTTGCCGCTGCTGCGCGCATCGTCGCGGCCCGACATCGTCAACATGATCTCCGCGTGCGGTGAGGTGGGGCACCGCCGTTCAGGCGCGCATCCCGCGTTCTACGCGGCCAAGCACGCCCACGCCGGGCTCACCAGTTCCGGCGGCTTGACTCGCCGCGCGTTGACCTGCAAGAGGGCGACTTCTGCGAGGTCTTGATCCCGCCCACCGACGTCGTCGTCACATGGACCGCTCGCTCAGCTGACGGGCCTACCCGAGCAACGCCGCCGCCGCGGCCAGGGTCGCCAGGGACAGGGTCGTGGTCACCACTACCGCCCGGTTGGCCACCGCCTCGCCGACGCCGTACTCCTGGCCGAAGATGAACGTGTTCTGCGCGGTCGGCAGCCCCGCGCACACCACCACAGCGAGCAACTGCGGCGCGGACAGGTGCAAGGCCAGCCCGGCCGCGTACGCGATGACCGGCTGCGCGACGAGCTTCAACGCGGTGATCACCGCAAGCTCGGTCACCCCAACCGGCTCGGCCGGCTTGACCTCTGCCGGCGACGGCACCGTGTGGTGCAGCGACGCGCCGAGCGCGACCAGGGCGGTCGGTGCCGCGGCGCCCGACAGCAGGGTGAGCGACGCGTCGACCGCCGACGGCAGTTGCAGGTCGGCAGCCGAGCACGCGACGCCGAGCAGGGAGGCCAGGATCACCGGGTTGCGTACCGGCAACGAGGCGATACGGCGGATCCGTACCCGCCCGGCCGGGTCGCTGTGCCGGTCCAGGGCGATCAGGATCACCGGCGCTACCACCAGCACCTGCAGCAGCACCACCTCCGCCAGGAACGACACGCTGCCGAGAACCTGCGTGGCGATCGGGATGCCGAGGTTCGCCGAGTTCACGTATCCGGCGACCATGCCCCAGATCGGCCGTTCGCTGGGCTCGCGACCGAACAGCCGGCTCGCGCCGACCCACCCGAACCCGACGACCGCAGCGGTGCTCACCCCGAAGGCGAGCAGCGAACGGCCGGCGAACCCGGAGAGCGGCATTCGGGACAGGGCCAGGAAGAGGGCGGCCGGCATCGCAAGATGGAACACGAACCGACCGAGCACCGACGCCCCCGCCTCGCCCAGCAAACCCCACCGACAGGCCGCGTAGCCGACCGCGGTGAGGATCCAGATCGGCACGAACGCCGACACCAAGCTCATACAGGCGTCACCGGCAGGCGGGCAACGCACCGGCCCAGGAACCGGCAGGCACCCGGGGTGTACGAGTCGAGAGAACTGGTGATGATCTCCACCCGGGCGAGGATGTCATCGACCTGCCGCAGGGTGAGCCCGGTGCCGTGACACTCCACAGCGCTGCCGCCGGCCCTCAGATACACCGACGCATCCGCAGTGCGCAGTGAGCCGCAGGGCGACCAGAGATCGTCCACAAGTACGTCGATCGGGGAGCCACGCGTTCAGCCTCGCATCCCCTCCGGACCGAGCACACGCCCGCTCTCGCACGGCTCTGACGGGCCGATCCCCACGTGCACATCGCCGCCGAGCGCAGACGTGCGGCGAGCCCGGCCGTGGCCGACTCCGGTCCGAGCCGGGGCCGCGCACCGATGCTCCTGGGGTTAGGAACCCGTGCCCGGACCCTTCGGATCCAGCGGCGGGGAGGGGTCAGGGCTGATCGGGACAGGGCTGGGGAAGTCCATCGGTGGCTGATCGGCGGGAGCGGACGGCGGGGCGTCCCGGCTCTGTCAACGCCGGCTGAACTTTGACCCCTCTGTTCCGGTCGAATTTTGACCCCCTCGCTGGTTGTTGATGTTCAGTCGTTGGTCTTGGTGGCTGCGGGGACGCGGCCGAGGTCGCGGTCTTTGAGCCGGTAGCTGTCGCCCTTCATCGGAATGACTTCGGCGTGGTGGACGAGGCGGTCGATCATGGCCGCGGCGACGACGTCGTCGCCGAACACTTCGCCCCACCTGCCGAAGGGTTTGTTGCTGGTGACGATCAGCGAGGCTCGTTCGTAGCGGTTGGAGA
>NZ_RQIV01000021.1:0-30014 GCF_003977705.1 Verrucosispora sp. FIM060022 | reverse complement strand
CGCGAGACCCCCAGCCGACGACAGATGGCCTTGATCGCCATCCGCTCCGCCCGGTGCAACCGACGGATCTCCGCCCAGTCCTCCACGCTCAGCACCTCCCGATGCTTCCGGAAGGGGTCAAAATTCAGCCGGAACCACGGGGTCAGTTTTCAGGCGGAGCCGACAGCGTCACCCGTTCCACCCAATGCGCTGCGAGCTGCGCGAATGCTGAGGAGAGTCGGTGACACGAGCAAGGTCTGGCTGTACAAGCGCCAGCGCACATTGGCGTTTAGTAGTACATGGTTTCTTTTGGAGGGGCGCCGCCGCTCACTCGTAGTTCGCTCTTTGCGCTTCGTGCGTTCTTGGGGCGTCCATGAGAAGTGACACGAGGTCTTCGAGGATAATGAGGTCGCAGTGACGTGCGCCAGAGTCAGGATCTTGAAGAACGTGGGTTACTCCATGGTACTCACGCTGAGATACGTTTTCCGGCAGCAGAAGAGAAGTGACTGCGAATCTCTCCCGCCACTGCTCGCCCATCTTCCATGCCACGCACAGATCGATGTCCTTGAGATTCTTTTCCTGTGCATCTAGGTCGTTGAGTAGACCATCGACAGAATATTTGTATTCCAGCACCTTGGGCTGAGTAACTTTTCCGTGAAGTCCATCAAGCACCTGTGCATCGATGCCCAGCGGATTGCTGTCCTCGTCGAATTCAAGTAACTCGCGATCGTGCTGAAAATTGATCCGGAAGAGGCTGTCGTACTTGAATCGCTCGTTCGTCGACATGATGGATAGGCCGCGCACCACCCCGCCGGAAATGATCTCATGAAACAGGGCGATCGCATCTTGCTCACGCGTAGGGGTGGAGGTGATGCTAATTCGCTTCGTTGGGGCGAAGAAGTGTTCAGAAGAAAGAAGGAGGGGTGAAGCTGCTTCATGTTTGATCATCTCCTCCTTCCAGTCGTCAAGCTTAAGCTCTCGATCGAGATCGGGGGCGATGCCGGAGTCACGCTTCATGCTGGAGCGTAGCCGCGTGATTGGCCCTTGGACAATTGCAACAGCGACATCGGTGGCGAAATCGACAAGCGGCTTGGCGAAGCCCTTTCTGCCAAGGTCCGGGGTATAGTTCTTAAAGTGGATGAGGAGGTGGACCTGATTCTGTCGACCGGTATACCTGGTTAAGGGAACCTGAATTACGTCGCCCTGCGGCATCCCGTTCGCAGCAAGCTGAATTCCTGCCTTCAGCACCTGCATGTTGCCTCGGACGCCCAACTTCTCGTTGAACACCTTCCAGAGCTTGGTGGTGTAGCCATACTCAACCCGTATGGTCGGCTTGTGTGTTTCGATTACCTCCTGGTGCTCTGTGAACACGTCAGGGGCAAGAATTCTCTTGCAGTCGATTGGGTCATACTCATCATATATGAAGTCAAGCTGCCGATATGCGTTCGGCAACGGCTTTGAAGGCCCATACTTCTCGAAGAACTCAGATGCCTTCTGCTCTACATCTCTGATGCGAGCGGACTTGCTCTTCTCCTCGTGCAGCCAGAGATAAGAAATGCCGCCAGTGGTTGAAGTCGAGATTTCCCCACCGGCGATGCAAACCACTTCGACCTTCTTGTCCGACGCCGGTTCTACAGAGCCGATCCCGGTCTTCACCCTCAGGATAGTAAGCCATGTTTCTGCGTTTCTGGCAGACAGCCAACTTAGTTTTCTCGGCTGCGTTTGCCCGTCGAAGCGAACGGTTACAGATGTGCCTCGATCCATCTCTCGGAAGCTGTCATCGATGTCGGGATTTGGATCGGGTTCAACGAGCGGAGCATCGCTGCTGCTCGGCCCTTTCAGCCATGCGCGGCCGCCTAGGATTCGTCCGCAAGACTCATTTCCAAGCCCTCGGGTGTGCACTCGGAGATAATTGAACCCGTAGGCAAGGTATGTCGCTCCGACACCTTTATGGCCACGCGACGTGGCTTCCTCTTTGAATGAGAAATTCGGCGCTAGGAAACGCTGAAACTCTTCATAGGTCATGCCGCATCCGTTGTCGGAGACTGTCAACTGATTCTCGTCCAGGTCAACAATAATGCGCAGCTGTTGTGAGTAGTTGCCGCTTGTTCCCGCCAACTCTTCGTCGCGTGCCCGTTTCTCCAGAGCGTCTAGCCCATTTTGGACTAGCTCGCAGAATGGGTCGTACCATCCTACGTACGAGCTTAAAATGTTCTCGATCTCGCGCCTCAGGGCCCGCTGCGCTGCCAGGCTGTCTTCTAGCCGGCCCTTTACTTGTAGCGGATCAAAGGCGGCGAAGGACTGATTAACGGCCACAGTGGAGGTCACGACCGTAGGATAGTGGTTCCGTCGATGCACATGCATCAGACACTCGGAGACATGCGTTGACCAACACGCCGCATGGCGGGAACGCCGCGTGGGACGCCGGGCCGACATGACGTGCAGCAATGCGTGACTTCCGCCCAGTTCACGGTTGCTGAAGGGTCACGACGACACCGTGCCCTGACGCGTCAGCCAGCCTGCAAGACGGTCAGGATCTCGCGCTCTCAGCGACACCGGTGGGTCGACGCCACGGACCCGGTCCAGCTCGGCGAGGAAGGACCGCAGGGCCACTACCTGCTCCCGGGTCACCGCAGCCACCAGCGCATCGGCCACCAGCGCCCTACAAGAGGTTGAAAGGCTGACGTCCTTCGACGTGTTCGTGTGATCTGCGTCGATGGTTTGGGTAGGTCGGGGTGATGAGATATCCGGCTGGTGGTGGCATGAACGCGGCAGCCCGGGTCCGGCGTGAGAAGGTCCGGATCCAGGCCGCGTCCATGTTCGAGGAGTCCATATCGACGACGCAGATCGCTTCTGAGCTGCGGGTTTCGGAGAAGTCCGTCCGTGAGTGGCGACGGAGATGGGTAGCCGGCAGGTCCACGGCCGGCCGCAGTTGTCCTGGCCGGACCGGTAGGATCAGGGACCTTCATCTCGGCTGCGCAAGAAGTTTCAGCCGGACCACAGTGGTCACGTCAGGCGTGACGGTGAGTTGACCGTGTGGTGCTCCGATGGTGCTCGGATGTTCGGCCCCCTGTGAGCACGGACGCGACTGTTCCGGCATGACAGCTGTTCACCGGCCGCTGGCCGTGGTCGGCTTGCGGGGTCCAACGCCTGGACCTGCAGAAACAAACGCTCTCCGTGCGGGCGGAGGGCAGCTCACCCAGCACGTTATAGAGGCCCACGATAGCTATAGAGGTGTTTTGCCCGATTCTGACTAGTCCAGTCGGACTGGAGCGCGGTGTCAGCGTTGCCGTTGATCCGTTTCTCCAGGCCGCTCGCCGAACCCGCCGTGCGCGTTTCCGCGCAACGGGCTCTCCACGGTTGCTGTCGTCAGGCGTTGTTGGGTGTGGGCCAGGGGGTGGGGATCGCGCGTCGGCGGTAGCGGGTCACCGGGGATGACCGCTATCGGTCGGTGCTCGGTCCCGTCCGCGGTGATGGGGGTCCACCTGCCGGTTGGTGTGGTGAACTGTCTGCGGACGGCCTTCCAGTTCCAGCGGTGCCGGTGCATGAGCATCGTGATCAGCCGTTGCCAGGCGAACCGGTCCAGGGTGTGGAAGGTGTGCTTGGCGACGGCGTGCCGGAAGTAGTTGGCCCAGCCGTGGCTGACCCTGGTTGAGTCTGGTCAGCCCCGTTTGAGGCGGCGTTGACAGCGACTTGCGTGTGGAGCGCATTTTATGCCGAGGTCGTGGTTATGCCGAGGTGCTCCTTCAGGCGAGCGGATCGGTGGTGGTCACCACCGGCATCCCGCCATGGCCTGGGGAGCCGTCCTACCGCCAGCGGATCCGCCCGCGGTGACCGCACCGATAGGCACTTGACTCTGCGCTGAAATCAAGTCGTCCACAGGGGTCGTACGTCGCAGGTGCGCGCCGGCGCAGATGTGAGCGGACGGTGCGGATGCCGCGTGATGACCCTGTGCCCGCAACTGCCGAGCGGTCTCCCGTCCGGCGCGGCTATCCCGCCGCCGACGTGGGCGGCCGTCACTGCCGTGCGTGTGGCGTCCACCGTGCGGTATACCCGTGAGATGACCCCCGAGCCGGTATACGGTCTCTGCGCATGATTCGGCTGAGGAAGATGGCCGGACTCCTGGCGGCCTCCGGATGTGGCCTTGCTGTGGGGTGGTTACTGGGACGTGCCGGCAGGCGACATCGAGCCGCCGCCGGTCAGTCTCCGAAGGCGGCCGAGCAGGTGGCTTTCGAACGCGGCGGGCCCCACACGTCGGCCGAATCGAAGACGGAGCCCTCCTCAGCCACGACCGACCTTGCTGACAGGACGCAAACGACCACGAATCACACCGGGCGATCCGTGATCGTTGCCGTGGTCACCGCGACAGCACTGGTTGCGATGCCGATCCTTGGATTGACGTGGTATAGCAGACTTGCATCAACGCCATCCCCTCCGATTGCGTCCGGTGGTCTGTATCTTGTAGTCGACCAACCAGACGTAGAGGCGGAACTGAGCGTCGTAGTGTCAGACCCCGAAGGAGATCAACCTTCAATTCGTGTTGCGGTGGCACTCAATAACCGTAACGCCAGGTACGCGTTAGTGGCGCAAGGTAGCTGGGCGTTCTCCAGTAAGCGAGGCCGCGATTCTAGTCGCGCACACACATCCGCACCGGAGCCGGGCACTTTCACTACCACGCCCGAGACGCGCTACCTAGCGATCAAGGAAAAACCGAGCGTGGTCGTCGTGGGCGAAAACCCGCAGCCATCCTTGCTGGCGGCGCAGCTCCTGGAGGCGCCAGCCGTTGAGGGCTATTTGTCTCACGCCGTCCAAGTGAGCGGCCGCGGGAGAGAGCGAGGTTATCTCCCGCCAATCAATGCAAGGCTCGTAGGGCCCGTGGCAATCACGGGAACGAAGGGCACGTGGACTAGACCAAAAGCGACACAAATAAGCGTTGCGCTCGTCCATCGAAACAGCTTTGCGCATCAGGTTGCTTCTGTGGATCCTCCAGCATCCCTGATGGACTATGGCCTGCAGTGGTCAACAACGGATGCGGTCGGCAGGCTCAAGTGGGAATTGCTGAACCCTGATCAAGAGTCGTACTCAGATCAAGGTGTCTTTCTCATTGGTGTATCGCTTGGCATTTGGGGGTCAATCGTCGTCGCCGTAGCTCAGCACCTTCTGTCGCGATGGGTGGCCGGAGCGCGACGATAGCTTGGCATCATTCCCGTTAAGCGTGTTCGATCGGCGAAGCCGACTGGTGGCCAGGGTCCAAGGCCAGCGATAGATGCCGATGGCGTAGCAGCCATTGCTGTCCGGCGCGAGCCGACCTTCCTCTATCCAGTGGGTGTCGATGCCGTTGTCGTGCTCCCATTCGACGATTGCCACGCTGCCGTCGAACCACAGACGAGGGCGTTCGCCCCGGGCATATTGCTGTTAAAGGTCGGCAAGGTGGGTGGCCATGCGTTTCCACGGCGAAGCGGGGGAAGCGGCACAGCAGCCAGTCACGTCGCAGGTAGCGTAGTCGGCGGCGACCATGGCGCGGTAGTGGCCGTCGCCGACTTGCTGACAGGTGACGGTCGCGGGGGTCCAGGTGGCCAACGGCGGGGTGATGTCGCCGTGGGTGTGGGCGATGCGGTAGCGGTCGTTGGTGTGGTCGCGGGTGGGTCCGGGGTAGACCAAACCAGTGCTTGCCCTGCTGGTTGGCGAAGCGGAGCAGGTAGAGTAGGTCGCGGCGGCCATCGAGGTGTTCGCTGTGTAGGGCAGGAAGCCCCGCCTTGCTGGTCTACAACGGCGATACGGGGGCCGGGGTGTCCTGAACGCACAAGACGCGGCGCGCCGATTCGTCCAGCATGCGGCGGGTCATGAAGGGGACTGGTCTCGGTAGCCCCAGTCGATGGTGGTGGGTCGTTGGCGTGTGGCGGCGTATTCGATGAGGGCTGCTCGGGCTGTTGTGGGGGTCACTCGGGCGAGTTCGGGGGAGATGTCGATTAGGCCGGTGTCGGGTGATTCGTAGACGGTGATTGGTGTGTCGGGTTCGTGTTCGGTGGCGTAGCTGCCGTCGGGTAGCCACTGCACTGCTGCGCGGTGGGCGTCGATGTCGATGTCGATGCGGAGGGCCGGCGTGTTGTTGGTGCCGATCGTGAGGGTTTGTCCGTATCCTCCGTGGGGCATGATCGTCTGGGTCTGTTCGTCGAACCAGTGTCCGGCGTCGTCGGGGCTCGTCGCGTCGTAGGTGTGACCGTGGTAGTCGCGTAGCAGCAGTGTCACGGGGTGATCCTTTCTCCGGTGCCGGTGTAGACACGGTGCCACCATGTGGTTCCGCCGTCGCGGGTGACCCACACGCGTAGGCGGCTACCCGCCGGAAGGATGGCGGGGAGCATTTTGTCGCAGGTCCAGGGGTAGCTCTGGTCTCGGTCGTTGCTGCCGCAGACGGTGTTGTCGATCGCGAGGTCGCCTTCTCGGGCGTTGGTGTAGCGCATTCGCGCGGCGGCTTTGGACTCTGCATGATCGTAGAAGGTGACTGGCGGTCCGCGTAGCGGATCGTGGTCCAGGTCGGCGGCCAGGGACCGGTCGCCACCTCCTGAGTAGATTTCCTCGCCGTTGAACACGCCGATGGTGGGCCGGGTCGTGCCGGTGGGGCGGGCTTGGAAACGGTCGACGGCATGGCGTACGCGTTCGGGGAGGGTCGCCGGATCGGCTGGCACCCAGTGGGGGCCGACAGGTCGTGGAACATCTGCCGTCGGTTGTCCGGTCGGTCCACCCACGTCACCACCGGGATCGTGCTGGGGTCGTGCCGGAGCATCGGCCGCTGGAGGTGTGGCGGGCGGTCGGCTGGTGTCGCTTCCGCCGCCCAGCCCTAGTTTCCCAGGTCACCGACCTGTCTGGCCTGTGCCAGTGCCGCGTCGACGTGTTGCCGGGCCGTAGTCCCCTGGGCGCGGACGGCGGCCAGGATCTGCAGTATTTGCTGCAGGCGCGCCAGCGTCGGGCCGGGCTGCCCGCCCTGTAGCGCCGTCGTGGCCAGCCGCCGCGCATCGTCGACCGCGGACGCCGCCGCCGTCACGCTGCCCTCGGCCGTCGTCAGCGCCGCGACCACCGGTGCGAGGGCGGCGATGGTCTCCTGCGGTGAGGGCTGCCGCCCCACCGAGCCCACCGCCCGGGACGCTTCACCCAGAACGTCCGTGGCCTCTGCCAGCCGGGATCGGGCCTGCCCGATCATCTGCCGCACCCGAGCCAGCCCCGCCGTGATACCGACGAAACCGGAGGCCACCGCCCGAGCGGCGATCTGCTCGAGACCATGGTCGGCCGCTGCCGCCTCCTGCTGCGCCCGAGCCACACCCGCCGTCATCGACTGCACGTCGACACCGATACTGTCGGTCAGCGACACTTCACCACCCCCGCTCAACGCCTCGATTCCACAGCGGATCGCCGCAGCGTAGAGACGCACAACGACGGGACACAACCACCTCGAACACAAGGTGCCTGGGACTCGACGCCACGCCGCTGTTCTAACCAGCTGCCGCCGCGCTCCGCAGCAACGAGTCGTACGTGTCCGTTGTGCGCGCCACCGGCACCCCGAGCGAGCGAACCAAGCCGTCCAGACGCTCCTGGGCAGCCCGGCCGGACTCCTCGGTACCGATCAACGCCTCTGCCTCCACGAACGCGCCCAGCCCCTCGACAGCGTCCAGGCACAACGACACCTCACCCCATCGGCCAGTACGACGCCTCTTAACGATCCGTACCGTCGGCGTGAAGCCCAGCGTCACCAGCGCGGCATGCATCTGCCCCCGGTCGGCCACCACGGTCTCGTACTCCAGACAGGCCATCTCGTTGTCCACCGGCCGCTTGACGGTGAACAGGTGCCGGCCATCCTGGGTGCGCAGCCGCGCGAACGGCACCCCGATCTTGCTCATGCCGTACCGCCACGCCGACGGCGCGTATGCCTGATCGTCCTGGCTTACCGCGTCGGACAACACAACCCCGTGAGCTGCCAGAGCCGCCAGCAACGCCGCCTCGTTGCCCACGCGATACTTGACCTCGACCTCATGCACTGCTTCCGGGATAGCGGTCACGTCGTAGCAGCCTAGTCGCCGCCAACCCGCCGGTTAGCAGGCGCACCGTCCGAGGCATGCTGGCCGGCCCGGGGGTGGCGGGGCTGCCGATCACTACAGGATCCGGCTACTGTGACAACACCCCGTACCCGCGCATGCAGGAAGCCAGCCCATGTCCAGCGCGCCGCAAGAGGTCCGCGAAGCCCGCCTCGCGCTTGGGCGCAAACTGGCAGGGTTGCGCAAGGCCGCCGGCTACACCCAGAACAGCCTGGCGCCGTTGACCTTGTACGGGCGCAGCACCGTCGCCAACGTCGAGCTGGGCCGACAGAGCGTAAGTCGAGAGTTCTGGGTCCGCTGCGACCAGATACTCGACACCGATGGCGCGCTGGTCGCCGACTACGACCGAATGCAGGCCCGTGCCCGACAGGTGGACCGCTCGTCCGCCCTTCGTGGTCTGCCGTGGCCCTCTGGTCCGGATTACGCAGACCGTGAAGATGCCGACAGGCAATCGCCTCTTCGGGACCGCAGGCCGGACGCTTCGGGGCGAAAGGGTGGTCTGCTTGCGGCAGTCCACACGCTCGGCCCAGCGGCGCTAGCTCTCGATGATCTCGACCGGTTTCATGCCGTGACACGCGATGCCCACCGCTACCTGGACGCCGGGTTGGTCCGATACCTCGACAACGGACTGGACCGATGCGTCACTGACGACGGTGTCCACGGTCCACGGCACGCGCTACCCGGAGTGCTGGGCATCGTGGCCTTGGTCCAGCACTCCGCACGTGACGCGAAGCCGCAGGTGAGGCAGCCGCTGCTCGCCGTCGGTGCCCGGGCGGCCGAGTTTGCCGGCTGGCTGTACCGCGACTGCGGTCAGCCGTCCCCGGCGGAATACTGGCGCGACCGGGCAGCGGAGTGGGCCATGGAGGCCGCCGACTTCGCGATGCCGGGCTACGTGCTGATCAAGAAGAGCCAGTCAGCATGGGACGACCGTGACGCCGCCAGGATGCTCGGACTGGCCCGGGCAGCGCGGGAAGGGCCATGGCGACTCCCGGCGCGGGTCATGGCGGAGGCTGTACAGCAGCAGGCTCGCGGTCTGGCGATGCTCGGCACCGGTCAGCGGCAAGTCGACGACATGTTGAAGGAAGCCCGCGACTTTCTCGACCTCGCCGCCGAGGACCGCACATCGTTGGCGGCTCACTATGACACCGTTCTATTCAAGGTGCAGACGGCGATCTGTTACGGGGAATCCGGGCGCCCGGAGCAAGCCGTCGAGATCTATGGGTCGACGTTGACGCCTACCGTGTTCTCCGCCCGCGATCTCGCCTACTTTTCCACGCTGAAGGCTCAAACCCTGGTGGCCGTGCATCGTCCCGACGATGCGGCGCGGGCCGCTACAGCGGCGATCGGCGCAGCCTCGGCTGCGGGATCGGCCCGTACGCTCCGAGAACTGTTCCGCCTGCGTCGTCGCCTCCAACCGTGGCAAGCCCGCCCAGCCGTACACGAGTTTCTGCGGTTGATGGATGCGGTGTAGTCAGGACAACCACTCGGTGATCGACTGGATCGCCGCGGCCTGCCAAGCCTGGGTTCGCGGGTCCAGGTACTGGGGATCGTCGTGCGCCGCGATCCCGTGCTGCGCTCCTTCGATCTCGATCAACTCGGCCGGGCCAGCCAGTTTCTCGATGAGGTCGCGGGAGCTCTGCACGGGGATGAACGTGTCAGCGGTGCCGTGCAGCACCAGCGTCGGAACCTTGATCTGATCGACCGCTTGATCGGGTCGCAGGTAGAACACCTCGTTCAACAGCGGGCGACCGAGCTTGAACGTCGGCGAGTGCGGCAGGAAACCCTGTTGCAACAGCTGGCGTCCAGCATCGTCATCGATTTGGTCGTCGGTCCAGTACGGCTTGTCGTCAATGAAACGCTTCTTGTAGTTGATCAAAGGGTTGATCAGAACCAGCTTCGCCAGCGCCTTCGGATACCGCGCGGCGTAGAAGCCGCAGATGCCACCGCCGAAGCTGGCACCGAGCAGATGCGCCGGCGTCGAGCCGGTGAGGGTCCTGGCATGTGTCAGCGCGGCGCGGATGTCGTTGAGCACGCCGGAGATAGTCAGATCCTCTTGGCGCCCTTCGCTCTCACCGTGGCCCCGCAAGTCGAACCGCAAGGACGCGACACCGCCTGCGGCCAGTCCGTCCGCCAAGCGGGCGAAGAAACCGCCCTCTTCCCGGGTGACACCGCCGCCATGTACGAGCACTGCGACCGAAGTCGATGGCGCCGCCGCTACATATGTCCCCGCCAAATGGAGCCCGTCGAGGCTTCGGAAGGCTACGGGCTGCGCGGGCGCTGTCGAAGATGACTCACGGTGCACGTCGTGTCCTCCGTCTAGCAAACGGCCTCGCCCGAAAGAGTACCGGCATCCGTGTCATCCGAACTGTGCAGCGAGACGCTGGGAAGCGGGATGAACCGACCCACAGCGGGTCGGTTCTTCGGGGCACCTACCGCCGTCTCGGCCCCTGGCACCGCACCGTCGAGCCCTTCAAAAGGTCCAGGGGACGCACGGCCTTTCAGAACAGCGTCGGTATCGCGGCACTGCGCCTGACGGCGGCCCAGACGTCGATGTTGACGGTGTGCGCGGCGTGGTCGGTGAGACCATCCAGGCGCGGTTGGTGCAGGTATGTGGCGGTGGACAGGTGGGGTTGCAGTCCAGGCCCGGCGTGAAGGTAGTCAAAGCGGTATCCGTTGCCGCCGCGGCCGATCCAGCTGTGGGCCTGTACGCCGGGGTGTAGGTGTTGGTGGATGTCGGCGAGTCCGAGGTCGCTGAGGGTGTCGAGGAACTCGTACTCGAAGGCGAGGAAGCCGGGGTAGCGCGGTTGGTGGTCGCGGCTTATGACGTTGTAGTCCCCGCCCACCACCAGGTGAGCCCGGTCGGTCGTGGCGAGCCGGGTCAGAGTTTCTTGGACGGTGGTGAGGAAGGTGCGTTTCTTGGCGACCTTGTTGGGTGCGCGGTCGCTGGAGGGCACGTACAGGCCGAGCACGGTGATGGCGGGTTCGGTGTCGAGGGTGACGGCGGGGGCTCGACCTGGCAGGCTGATTCCGGCGGTGAGGTGTGGGGCGGGTCGGCTTGGGACGCGGGTGGCGATGGCGCAGCCGCGGTCGCTGTCGGGTGAGTGCTGGTGGGTGACGGTGAGGCCGGCGGCGCCCAGTTCGGTGAGCAGGTGTCGGGTGCCGGGGCCGTTGCTGGTCTCGGTCAGGATGATCACGTCGTCGTCGCGGTTCAGGAGCCAGGTGAGCAGTCGCTGCGCGCGGGCTGGTGCGGCGGCTTGCACGTTGATCGTCAGGACGGACAGCACGTTTGCGGGGCCTCGCTGGTGAGGGGCAGGTCGGCGGGTAGGAGGCCGAGGATAGTGGTCACGACCTGGTCGGGGGTGAGCCTGTTGCAGGCGACGGTGTGTTGGCGCCATTGCTGCCGGTGTAGGTGTCGGGCCGCGTCGCGGTAGTGGGTGAGTTCTTGTTCGGGTGAGCCGGCGCGTTCGAGGCGGGTCAGGTGTGGTCGGGCGTCGAGTCGGGCGCGGATGACGTCGGGGTCGTCTTCGAGGTAGATGACGGTGGCGGGTAGGACGTACCGGTTGTAGGACCAGATTTCGTCCAGGTCGAGGCCGTCGACGCGTTGCAGGACCAGTGATGATGCCACGTATCGGTCGGTGACGACGTGGAAGCCGTCGTCGAGGCGGGGGATGATCTCGTTCTCGATGTGCGCGGCCCGGTCGGCGGCGAGCGCGAGGGCGAGGGCCTTGCCGTGGAGGAAGTCTTCCTGGCGGCGCAGGAGTTGGCCCAGCGGCGTGCGGGTGGGTTCCGCGGTCAGGTGTACGCCGGTGGGGCCGAGGTCGGCGAGGCGGTCGGCGAGGTGGCGGGCGATGGTGCTCTTGCCGACCCCGTTGGGGCCTTCGATGGCGATGAACAGGCTGATCACCTCTCGGCGAGTGGCAGCAGGCGCCGGCTGTGTGGGGTGACCGGGCATTGGTCGGTGTCGACGTCGTCGATGCGTCTGCCGTTCGCGACGACCGCCGCGGGGCAGCCTTTGCCGCACTGCCCGCTGATCGCGCAGGTGCCGCAGGTCGGATTCCCGCCGGGCTGGTAGCGGGTGTGGAAGTCGTGGCCGTCAAGGTTGGCGGTGATGTCCGCAGCGAGGATGTTGCCGGCGAGGAACTCGGTGTCGGGGTGTGGGGAGACCGGCGTGCGGGCGGCGAAGACGAGGTAGGGGCAGATCGCGACCTGCCCGTCGACGAAGACGTAGATCAGCTTGCCGGCGTCGCAGCCGCCCAGGGGCAACTCGTCGTTGGGGAAGCGGATCCGCACCAGGTCGAGCTGGTCGGCGAAGCGTTTGGTGACCGCGCGGATGGCGTTCATCGTCGCCGTGGTGGCGGCCAGTCGTGCGCGGCTTTTCACCCTCGTCCGAAGGACGACAGCGGGTTCATCAACACGTATTCGGCGCCGACCTGGACACCGAAGGCACACAGGTCGGCGAACTCCTCCGGCATGGTCAGCGCATTGGGTGTCGACAGGAGTCCCTTAAGCAGGCCGGCTTCGGCCAGCTTGCGGGTGGTGGCGAGTGTGGTGGTGAACGACGACCGGTCGCCGCGGAACTTGCCGTGGCTTTCGGGGCGGAATCCGTCGAAGGACACGTTGATGTGGACGTTGCCCAACGCGGCCAGGGCGGTGATGTCCTCGTCGGTGGTCTGCGTCGCGTTCGTGCAGATGCCCACCGGCAGCCCTCGGTCGACCACGACCTGGCACATGGCGATCAGGTCGGGGTGGACGAACGGCTCCCCACCGGTGAGCGTGATGCGCTCCACCCGGGCGTCAAGCAGCCGGGGCAGGACCAGGGTGGTGAAGTTCTCCAGCGTCAGATCTGAGCCTTGGGCGGTGGAGGAGACGAAGCAGTGGGCGCAGTGCAGGTTGCACCGCTCGGTGATCTGCACGAGCGCCTTGCGGCCGTCCCCGCCCACGGAGGTGCGGAAGTAGCAGGATGAGGCGTGGGTGTCGGTGATGAGTCGTTTCACGATGGGCTTCCCGCTTCCAGTGGTGGACGGGCGGTGCTGGTGGGCTGTGTTGTTCCGAGCAGCTGTGCGGCCCCGTGGAGCTGCCGGAGCACGACCTGGACGTGATGCCGGTCGGTGTCGGGGCGGTGGTGGCCGGCGGCGGTGGTGGTCAGGAACCACCAGGCCGCCCAGACCCGGTGCCAGCCCAGCGCCCACCGGGCGGCGGGGAGGCCGCCCCGGTCGACTTTCGCGTCCGGGTGCCCGCCGGCGGCGACGTAGGCGCGGATGAGTCGGGTGAGTAGACGGGGTTGGGGTGGTGTGCGGGTGCCGAACCAGGTCGCCAGGTCGAGCAGGCCCGGTCCGGTGAATGCTTTCGCCCAGTCGAGGAGGCGGCATCCGGTCCGGGTGACGTGCAGCGAGCTGCGGTGGAACTCGCCGTGGCACAGCCCGAAGGGTGGCCGTTCGGCACCGTCGGCTCTGCGTTGTGCGGCGGCGGCCAGCCGCTGCAGCAACTCCTCGATCGGGCCGGAGTCGGGGAAGCGTTCCTGACGGCGTAGCGCGGTCAGCGCGTCGAGTGCCTGTCCGGGCAGCTGCGTCAGGCTCTCTTGGTCGAATGTGGGCAGGCCGGTGATGCCTGCGGCGGTGTGGACCCGGCGGGCAGCTGCGGCGGCTTCCGCTGCGGTCGCTGCCCGGAGCGGGTCGCCGAGGTCGTCCATCAGCATGCCCAGCGTCTGGGGGCGCATCGCGTAGCCGTGGAGCATCGGAACTGGGGCTTCCTGCGTGTTGAGCGCCCGCAGGACGGTGGCCTCGCCGGTGAACGGTCTGGCGGCGACCTTGCAGATCACGCTGCTGCCGTCAGCGAAGAACAGCCGCTCAACGGTGGACAGCTCCCACTCCTGGATGGCCTGCCGCCCGGTCGGCACCCGCCGCGCCGCGGTGAGCAGGTCACATCGCAGCTGCGCGACGAGGCGCTCGTCGAGCCTGGGGGTGTTCACCGCAGCCCCGCTGCGGGGATACCGGCGGTGACCTGTTCGAGTCGGGTGAGGACGGCGTCGAGGTGCGCCGACATACTGGCCGGGACCCGTGGGTGGGCCGCCTGTTGGAAGGCGCGGAAGTGCGGAAGCAGCCCGCACAGCATCAGCCGCTGGGTGAAGAACCCGGTCATGTCTCCGCTGGCCCGGGCCCGCCTCAGCAGCGATGTCAGCGCGACGATCTTGTCGGCGGTGGAGGCGAGTAGCACCGGCGGGTCATCGACACAGATGGGCGGGTCTGGTTCGTCGAGGGACCGGTGTTCGGTCTGGAGCGCGGCGATGATCCGCGGGACTTCGGGCCCGTAGCTGGCGGTGAGGGCCTGGTACACGTCCAGTGTGGCCGGGGCGAGATCGGGTGCGTCGTGCAGCAGTGCCGCCGCGATCACCTCCGGTGGTGGCGCGGGCACGTGGTTGCCGACGGTCACCGCGACGCGGACCGCGTGGACCAGCGCCGGCCGGTCATCGATGGTGTGTCCCGCGCACCACGTTCTGGCGTCGCGCAGGGCGCGGTCGATGACGTCAGGGCGGGGTGGGGATAAGACCGTCATTCCCGGTACCTCCTGATTACCGTACGATCGGCGCCATGTCCGGGCCGCTTCCGCGCTGGTGTGAGCAGACCTGCGTCGTGTGTCCCGCTCAGCAGCTGGGGCCGGGCCAGTTCGACGTGGTCGACCGGCCCGGACCCGAGTTCGCCTACCGCCAGAACCTTGGGTGGCGTGCCACCGCCGACGGCGTTGCCGTGTGCGTGCACCCGTTCCGGGTGGGTCTTCCCGCCGGCCGGTACGCCTCGGCCGGGGAACCGGTCCCCGACCAGGCACCCCGGCCGGCGCCGACACCGGCGGCCCTGGAGCTGCCCGCCGACGTGGTGGATCTGGAAGGCTGGCTCGTCGCCATGCTGCGGGACGCACCCCCCGAGCAGATCTTCACCGCGGTCGCCCGCGCCGAGCGGCTGGCCGCGCAGCGGTTCGGCGCGAAGCAGACGGTGGCGGCTCTGCGGCGGGTGCTGTCGGTGGAGCTGGCTAACCGCTGACCCCGACGGCGACCGGCTCGGGCTGGTCGAAGTCGAAGTCGTGGCTGCGCCCGTCACGGCCGAGACCAGCCGCCTGGTATTGGGCGTTGAGCAGGTTCAGGCGTCGGGTCACCTCGGCCGAGTCCAGCCAGTACCGCAGCGGCTGCTCACCCCACCCCGCCGCGGCGTAGTAGGCGTCGGTGACGCACCCTCGGGTGTAGGTGAACTCCTCCAGCTCCGTGGCGTGGGGGAAGACCACCGCCAGGTCGGACTGCATCCGGGTCATCAGCGTGAACTGCGCCAGCACCGCGTGGATCATCTCGTCCACCGGCGCCGGCACCAGCAGCTCGGCGGCCCGCTCGTCGCCGTCGGACAGCTCGAACACCGCCGCCTTCAGCGCCAGCACCCGCAGCGCCTCTTCCAGCAGCGGCCCGGCGTCACGCTCCAGCGACCAGCGACTGATCGCCGGGTACCCGGTGAACGTGGCCCAGCAGCTGGAGTACCTCATCGACGAGCTGTGCAACCGGTCGTAGGCCGGGTGGGCGCGTATCCGGTCGAGGATCTCAGCGGCCCGACGACCGACCTTCCCGACCTCCGGCATCGATGGACTGGTCATGGTGCATCCCTCCCAAAGGGCAGTGGACACGGGAGACCACACGCCACACTGCGGCTGGGGTCCCTCACCACCTGAACCAATGCGGGTGGTGACAAAGCCATCAGAGCCTGCCGCCGTCGATGTCGATAAGCGGCGGCCTTGACCTCCGACAATCTGCTGACATTCGTCCGCCGCTATTTTCGGACCACGACTGTCATCGAAATGTCGGAACCCTCCGACGGATCTGGCCGACATTGATCGACCTCGCCTTAAGTCGTCTCGTTGGCACGCGATCGTGCCGGCAGGCCGCCCATCGAGGCGGTCGACCGCGGCTTTCTCACTCCGTCGCGTCATGGGGTCGTTGACCGTGCGATCTGAAGGGTTCTGGTGTGCGTGTTGCCCGGAGGCTGGCGCTGTTGCTGGCCATCCCGCTGTCCGCGACTGTGCTTTTTGCCGCGTGGGGTGTGACGTCGACGGCGCGGCAGGCGGTGAGTGCTGATCGTCTCCAGGTGCTGGTGGCGGTGTCGTCTGCTGTCGGTGAGGTGCTGTACGAGCTTGATCGGGAGCGTCAGGTCGCGGTGTCGGTGGTCTCGGATGCCGGTGGCGGGTTGAACGCGGTGCTGGAGCAGAGTGCGGTGTCCGACCGTGCGATTGACGTCTACCGGCAGCGCCGCGTGGAGCTGGACATGTCGCGGCCTGTGGTCGCGCGGCTGGTCGGTCCGTTGGATGAGCAGTTGCGGCTGCTGCCGGCGTTGCGGGAACAGGTCAAGGCACGGTCGACGTCGTTGACGGCGGTACTGGTGCGGTACCGGGCGGTGATCGCGTGTGGCCTGGCGGTGCGGGAGGCCGTGGGTCAGGTGGGCGGCGCGGACGGTGTGCTCGCCGACCATTTGCGGGTGGCTGCGGCGTTGTCGCAGGCATCGGAGTACGCGGGTGTCCAGCAGGCGGCGGTGGTGGCGGGTAGTGGCCGGGTGGTGTCGCAGGCGGTGCAACGGGACCTGGCGGCGACGCGGGCCGGGTTCGACGAGGCGCTGCTGGTGGTGTCGCAGCGTTCGCCGACGCGGTGGCGGGCATGGCTGGATCAGGCGTTGACCGGCGAGCAGGTACTGACCGCGCAGCGTATCGATGACGGGATCGCGCGGACGCAGGTCGGTCAGCGGCTGCGGGTCGCGCCTGGCCGCTGGTCGGCTGCCAGCGGGGAGCGCCGGGATCGGTTGCACCAGGTGCAGTCTCGTATCGATGACGACATCCTGGCCGAGGTCGGGCGGCAGCGGACGCGGCAGTGGGTGACCAGCGGTGTGCTGTCCGGGGTGGCGGCGGTGCTGCTCGCGGTGGCGGCGGTGTTCGCGTGGCGGCAGGGCCGGGTGTTGGCGCGGCGGCTGCGTGGAGTGCGTGACGCCGTCACCCGGATGGCCCGGGATGAGCTGCCCGCGCTGGTGCGCCGGGTGGAGTCGGCTGACCCCACCGATCCGGGTTCGGTACCGGCGCCACCGCGCGCCTTGGCGCCGGCGACGGTCCGCGACGAGGTGGACGAGGTCACTGCCGCGTTCGACTCCCTCGCGGGAACCACGTACCGGATCTCGACGGACCTTGCCCGGCATCGCCAGGTGGCGGTCGGCGCGGTGGAAGCGGTCGGGCGGCGGTGTCAGGCGATCACCAACCGGCTGCTGGGTGAGCTGGACCGCGCGGAGCGCGATGAGAAGGACTCCGCGACGTTGGAGACCCTGTTCGCGGTGGACAACCTGGCGGCGCAGCTGCTGCACGGCACGCAGAGCCTGCTGGTGTTGTCGGGTCGGACGCTCGGGATGGCGTATGAGGAGCCGGCCGAGTTGGTGACGGTGGTGCAGGCGGCGCAGAGCCGGATCCAGGAGTACCGGCGGATCGTCTTCGGGTTGGTCGACGACCGTGTGCTCGTGCCGCCGGCGCTGATCGACGATCTGGTTCATCTGTTGGCGTCACTGCTGGACAACGCCGCCCGCTACAGCCCCGACGACGTGTTCGTCTCCGGCCACCTGATGGGTAACAGGGCGATCCTGCAGGTCACCGACACGGGCAACGGCATCGCACGCGATCTTCTCGACCAGCTCAACCGGGAGTTGGCGGCACCGTCACCGATGATCGGGGTGGAGCACATCCGCCGGCAGGGCATAGCCACGGTGGCGCTGCTGGCCGCCGCGCACGGGTTGCGGGTGCGGCTGCTGTCCGCGTCACCGCACGGCACGGTCGCCGAGGTCGAGATCCCCGCCGACAAGCTTCTCGTCCGGATCCCTGAACGCGTGGCGCTGCCGACCGGACCGATCGCCGGCAGACGCCCCCCAGGCGGCACCCCCGCCTCCCACATCGCTTTGCCCGCCACCGCCGCACCTCACCCCGGTGGACCTTCCCGCCGGCACCACCGGCCGCTTGCGGACGCACCGACCCAGGCCCTGCCGCAGATCCCCGCGCAGCGGCCCGGCCCAGGCGGGCAGGAACCACCACCCATCTACCGGCATGCCGCCGAACGGCACGGCCCATCGGCGTGGTTCGAGGAAGGCGGCACCGTGCACGTGTCCGCCGAGACCGTGCCGTTCGGTGGCGGTGCGACCACGTCGAACGGGCTGCCCAAGCGGCAGCCGGCCACCGCGTTCACGCCTGCTGTCCGGTCTGCTCCTGTCGCGGCGCGCTGCCGTCCGACGGCGGGCCTGGCGCAGACCGCAGATGCCTACCAGCGCGGCCTCGGCCGCCGTTCCCACCAGCCGAGAGAAGAACAACGATGAGCGACAACAACCTGAGTTTCCTGCTGAACAACAACGTGCGTGTGGTCGCCGGGGTCAGTCACGCCGTGGCGGTGTCGGTTGACGGGCTGCTGCTGGCGTGGACCGAGGGGCTCAACCGGGATGCCGCCGAACGCCTCGCCGCGGTCGCGGCCGGGCTGAACAGCCTGCTCAACGGTGCCGCCCGTGACTTCGAGGCGGGCGCGGTGCGGGGCAACATCACCGACACCGACCGGGGCTACCTGATCCTGACCAGCCTGAGCCGGGGTGCGTCGCTGCTCGTCCTGGCTCGCCGGGATGCGGACCTCGCGTTCGTCACCGGGGAACTGGAGCGCTTCGCCGAGCAGGTGGGTGACTCCTACCTGAACCCGTCGTTCGCTGCCGCGGCGGCCGGCGCACGATGACCATGCCCGCCAGGCCGGTCCGTCCGTCCACGAACGAGCCTCCAGGGTTGAAGATCGTGCTGACCGGGCCACTCGGGGTGGGTAAGACCACCCTGGTCGGGGCGGTGTCGGACATCGCCCCCTTGACCACCGAGGCCCGCATGTCGGCCGGTGGTGACGATGTGTCGCACCGTGCGGGCAAGGTGACCACGACGGTGGCGATGGACTTCGGTCGCCTCGCGATCAACGACGTCACGGTGTACGTGTTCGGCACACCGGGGCAGGCACGGTTCTGGTTCATGTGGGACGCGATCGTGCGTGGCGCCGTCGGCGCGGTCGTGCTGGTCGACACCCGCAGGCTCGCGGACTCGTTCCGACACCTGGACTACATCGAGAACCGGCGGCTGCCGTTCGTGGTGGCGGTCAACCAGTTCCCCGACGCGCACGTCTACTCGCCGGGCGAGATCCGTGACGCGCTCACGCTCGCCGGTGATGTGCCGATCGTCGAGGTCGACGCCCGGGACCGCGACAGCGTCCGTCACCTGCTCATCGCCCTGGTCGAGCACGTCATCGCCACCACACCGGCCCCGGCCGGCGTCGCCTCCTGACCACCCGGCCCGGTTCACCTCTCAACGAAGGAGCACTTCATGCGACGTGCCCGTGCACAGCTGCGACACGCGTTGGCCGCCGTCACCGCCACCAGCCTGCTCGCCACCGGTGTGGCGTGCGGCAGCGGCAGCGGCGGTTCCGACCGGGTGCGGATCGGACTGCTGGTGTCGCTGTCGGGCATCTACACCAGCGTCGGGGAGGACATGCGGCGCGGCTTCCAGCTGTACCTCGACACCCACGACGGTCGGCTCGGCGGCCGTGACATCGACCTGGTCGTCGCCGACGAGGGGGACGGCCCCGCCACCGCCGTCCCCGCCGCCCAGAAACTCCTCGAACGCGACCGGGTGGTGGCGGTGACCGGGCTGGTCGGCGGCGCCACCGTCGACAAGGTCCAGACCCTCACCCACGAACGACGCATCCCCCTGCTCGGCGCGAACGCCCGCCCCGAATTCGCCCCCGTCGCCGGTAAACCTCGCGACCTGTCCTACACCTGGCACACCTCCTACAACTCCGACGAGCCGGGTATCGCGATCGCCGCCCACATCAAAGCCGAGGTGGGTGACGGGGCGGTGTACGCGATCGGCCCGGACTACCAGGGCGGCTGGGACGAGCTACGAGGCTTCACCGACACGTTCACCACCCTCGGTGGGAAACTCGCCAACCCGGACGGGAAGACCGTGTTCACACCGTTCCCGGCCACGGAGAACTTCCTGCCGTACCTGAACAAGGCCGCCGAAACCCGACCGGCCGCCGTGTACACCTTCTACGCCGGTGGTCCGGCTGTCGCGTTCGTCAAGCAGTACCGGCAGTCCGCCCTCAAGGACGTACCGCTGTACGCGGCCGGATTCCTCACCGAAGGATCCGTGCTCGACGCCCAGGGCACAGCCGCCACCGGCATCCGCAACGTCCTCAACTACTCACCGACCCTGCCGCACGCGGCGAACCAGCAGTTCGTCGCCGCCTGGTCCGCCGCCGGCTACCCCGGACAACCGACCACGTTCGCGATGGCCTCCTACGACGCCGCCGCCGTCCTCGACCGCGCCCTGGCCGCCGTCGACGGCCCCGTCACCGGCGAAACACTCAACACCGCGATCGGGCAGGTGGGGCGGATCGACAGCCCACGCGGGGACTGGCAGTTCCACCCCACCGAGCACCGCCCGGTGCAGCGCTGGTACCTGCGCGAGGTCAAACCCGACGGACCGGTCCTGTCCAACGTGCTGCTGCAGGACCTCACCACCCTGCCCACCACCTGAGCCACCAGGGTTCACGAAGGGAGGTGCCGTGCACGTGGACACGCTCGCGATCACCGCCGTTGACGGGGTCGCCTACGGGCTGCTCCTGGCCATCGCCGCCGCCGGGTTGACCGTGGCCTTCGGTGCCGGCGGAGTACTGAACCTCGCGCACGGCGTCCTCATCGCCGCCGGCGGCTACATCGCCGCGACGACCACCGCAGGCACATGGGCCAGCCTTGCCGCCGCCACCGTCCTCGCCACCGTCGCAGGCGCGGCCGGCGGCGCAGTCCTCGCCGCCGCCACCGCCGCACTGCGCGGACGCGGGCACCTGGATCAGGCGCTGCTGACCTTCGGCATCGCGCTGATCGGCGGGAACCTGCTGACCACGATCTTCGGCTCGGACGTGCTGCGGCCCCGGATGCCCGCCGCGCTGGAAGGC
Source organism: Verrucosispora sp. FIM060022 (assembly GCF_003977705.1). Classification (NCBI taxonomy): domain Bacteria; kingdom Bacillati; phylum Actinomycetota; class Actinomycetes; order Micromonosporales; family Micromonosporaceae; genus Micromonospora; species Verrucosispora sp. FIM060022. The sequence continues at coordinate 8,924 of NZ_RQIV01000021.1, read as the reverse complement.
GCCGTCATGGTGGCGGGGTACCGGTATCCGGTCGACCGGCTCGCCGTGCTCGCCGTCGCCGTGCTGGTGGCCGCCGTCGGCTATGTGGTGCTGCACCGCAGCCGCGCGGGTCGGCTGATCCGGGCCACGGTCGACGACCGGGCGATGGTCGCCGGGATCGGCGTCAACCCCCGTACCGTGGACGCCGCCGTCCTGGTGACGTCCGGAGCCCTGGCCGGGCTGGCCGGTGCCCTTGCCACCCCGATCCTCGGCGTCGGTCCCGGTACCGCCGACACGACGCTGCTGCTGTCGCTGATCATCGTGGTCTGCGGTGGCCTCGGTTCGGTGCCCGGCGCTGTCACCGCCGCGATCGGGGTCGGGGTGGTGCAGACCGTCGGCGTGGTCACCGTCCCGGCGGCAGCACCGTATCTGCTCATCGCCGCGATGACCGTGACCCTGGTGGCACGCCGCCCCACTGTCCCGAACGGGGCAGCCTCATGAGCGCGTTCACCCGGGCGTTCGCCGCCGACCGGACGGCGCCGCTGCTGAAGTGGGGTGCCACGATCGCACTCGCCGCCGGGGCGGCTGCGGCGGTGGCGATGTCACCGGCCTCATACCTGCACACCACCGTCGCCCGGATGCTGCCCCTCGCGCTGCTGGCGGTCAGCGTCGCGGTGGTCACCGGGCACGCCGGCCTGCCCACCCTGGGCCAGGTCGCCCCCTACGCCGTCGGCGCCTACCTCACCGCCCGCCTCGCCCTGACCGGCATCGACCTCGCCGCCGTGCACCTGCTCTGCGCGGCTGTCGGCGGTGCGGTCGTCGCGGGCCTGATCGGGACGCTCCTGGTCCGGTACCGGGGCACGGTCTTCCTCATGTTGAGCCTCGCGGTCGCCGAGCTGACCGCGATCACCGCCGGGCAGTGGCGGGCGGTCAGCGGCGGCACCGACGGCCTCGCCGGTATCCCCGCACCCCGCCTCCTGCCCGGCCTACCACCGCTGGACGGCGACCGTATGGTCCTGCTCTACGCCGCGACGATCACTGCGGCGGCCACCTTCGTGGCCGTGTGGCTGCTGCGCGGAGACCGGCGGATGCTGCTCACCGCCGCCCGGACCAACGAGGACCGGGCCCGCGCCAGCGGCCATCTCGTCTACGCCAACCTGTGGATGGTCCACACCGCCGCCGGAGGACTGGCCGGAATCGCCGGGGCCCTGCTGATCCACACCCACCGGTGGATCACCCCCGCCGATGTCGGCTTCGGTGTCGCCGCCCTGGCCCTGCTCGCCGTCGTCATCGGCGGCGCCCGATCCCTCATCGGCGCGGCCGTTGGGGCGGTGATCGTGCTCATCGTCCGCGACATCGTCGCCGTCGAGGTTCCCGGCCACGCGCCGCTGCTGCTCGGCACGTTGTTCGTGATCGGCGTGTACCTGCTGCCCGGCGGCCTGACCGCCCTACCCACCCGCCTCCGCCGCCGGCTGTCCGCAGGCCCGCACAGTGCGCCGCCCGCACCCGCCAACGCGAGCGTCAGGAGTACGTCGTGAGAATCGTCCACCGCGTCGAACCGGACCAGCCGCCCTCGCCGCGCAGCGGCCGCGATCCCGATCACGCCCACGGCAACGGGCTGGTCGCCTCCGGTCTGCGCCACGCCTACGGGCCGCTCACGGTGCTGGACCTCGACACGTTCACCATCGCCCCCGGCGACCGGCACGCCGTCATCGGACCCAACGGCGCCGGCAAGTCCACTCTCCTGGGCGTGCTCGCCGGCACCATCCGAGCCCAGACCGGCCAGCTCACCTACAACGGCCACACCGTCACCCGACACGGCGCCGAATGGCGGGCACGTGCCGGCATCGGCCGCACCTTCCAACACCCCACCCTCTGGCCGGACCTCACCTGCCTCGACTGCGTGCGGATCGGCGGCTGGCACCATCGCCGCAACCCCGAACGAACCCCCATGGAGGTGCTGCACCTGGTCGGTCTGGCCGACCACGCCCACCAGCACGCCGGTTCTCTGTCGCACGGGCACCGGCGGATGCTCGACCTGGCCGTCGCGGTGGCCGGCCAACCCCGGATCCTGCTGCTCGATGAACCCGCAGCCGGACTCACCGACACCGAAACCGGCCGCCTGATCGACGTCATCCACCGGATGCCCAGCTGGATCGCCGTGGTGCTCGTCGAACACCACATGGACGTGGTCGCCGCGGTCGCCGACTGGATCACCGTGCTGCACCAGGGCCGCCGGCACACCGACGGCCCCGCCGACACCGTGCGCGCCGACCCGGGCGTCGCCGCCCTCTACCTCGGCACCAATGGGGGTGGCCATGCTGCACATCCGTGACCTGACCGTCGCCTACCCCCACGGCGCCCCCGTACTCCACGACCTCACCCTCGACCTGCGCCACCCCGGCGTGCACGCACTGGTAGGCCCCAACGGAGCCGGCAAAACCACCCTGCTGCACACCCTCGCCGGCCACCTGCACCCCCGCGGCGGCACCATCCATCTCGACGGCGAAGACGTGACCGGCTGGCACCCCACCGCCGCCGCCCGCGCCGGTGTCGCACTCGCCCCCCAGGGCCGCCGGCTGTGGCCCTCACTGACCGTCGCCGAGCACTTCGCCGCCGCACAGCCCACCGCAGGACGCGACGAAGCCTGGACCGTCGAGGAACTCCTGACGATGTTCCCGCCGCTGGCCGCCCGCATGGGACACCGCGCCCACCAGCTCTCCGGCGGCGAACAACAGATGCTCACCATCGCCCGCGCCCTGCGCACCGCACCCCGACTGCTGCTGGCCGACGAACCCACCGAAGGCCTCGCCCCGATCCTCGCCACCCAGATCACCACCGTCCTGCAGGGCCTGCCCGCACGAGGCGTGACCGTCCTCGCCGCGCTTCCCCACACCGATGTCGCGGCGACGATCGCCGACACCATCCACGTCCTCGCCGCCGGGAAGCTCCTCGGCCACACCCACACCAGCACCGCGGCCAGCCACCTGCTGCGCCGACACCTCACCCTCACTGACCCCGACGAGACCGCGACGCCCCGCCAATGACCAACCCGGCCCACTCCACCCTCAACCCGCAGCTGCCGCTCGTCGCACGAATCGCACCGCATCCGCCCGCCACACCCTGCCCACCCACGCCCGAAGGAGATGCCCGGTGACCCCCACGGCCTACCAGTTCCGCAACGCCCCGGCCCAGCTCGGCCCCCTACAACAGGTCCTCGACCCCATCACCCGCCACGACCTCGCCAAGATCCCCATCCGACCCGGCTGGCGGGCCCTGGACGTCGGCGCAGGCGCGGGCTCGATCACCCGACACCTCGCCGACACCGTCGGCCCGACCGGCGGGGTCATCGCCGTCGACCTCGACACCGGCCTGCTCGACCCCACCAGCGTCATCGACGTCTACCGCCGAGACCTACGCGACGGGCTCGACCTGCCGATCACACCCGGCAGCCTGGACCTCATCCACGCCCGCTGCGTGCTGGAGCACCTCGCCAACCGCACCGACCTGCTGAGGCAGATGATCGCGCTGCTGCGACCAGGTGGGTGGCTGGCGGTCGGCGAGATCGTCTACAGCCCGACCGTGATCCACCGGGCACCCGCCGCCGACGACCGTGACCTGATCTACCGGGTCATCCACGCCATCCTCGACATCCTCTCCGACGGCGGCACCGACCTGGACTGGGGCAACCACATCCACGCCCACCTGCTCGACGCGGGCATGACACACGTGCACAGCCACACCCGCGCCGACACCTGGACCGGCGGCGGCCCCGGATGCCTGCTGCTGGCCGACAACGCCCACCAACTGCATGACCGGCTCCTGCCCGTCGCCGACCTGGACGAGGCCGACCTGACCCGGTTCGGCGAGCTGATGACCGACCCGACCGTGGCGCTGCGCGGCTACCAGTTCACCTCCACTCTCGCCCGGAAACCCGAATGACCCATGGGCGCAGAGCAACAGTGAACCCGCCCGGCGGTCACGGCAGCCGCAGAGCCGGATCCGGTGACGGCAAGATCCGCTGCGGCGTGAATCGGTCAGACCGACCTGCGCACCGCGGCGACACCACACGGCCGCCAGGAAGGTGACCGCCATCAGTCCGATCCGTAGCCAGGGCACGTCCCGGGTCGGTCGTACGCCGATCGACACCGCCAATCCCAGCTGTGCCAGCAGAACCAGGCAGATGACCACGCTCAGCGCCCGGTAGGTGGTGCCGAACTCCGACCAGAACACCCAGGTGCCGCCGACGGCCGGGACGATCATCAGCAGGCTCAGGCCGATCAGCGGGACGGCGAGCTGCCACCGTGTGCGGGCATTCACCGCCGTTCCTCCCGGCCGTCGCCGGCAGCCCCGTCCGGAGGCGCCGCTTCGACGGTCAGCGCCGCACCCGCGTCGCGCAGCCGCTGCGCCTGCCGCTCCCATTCGGCGCGCTGGTCGGCCGGGATTGTCTCGCGCTGGTGCAGTGACGCGGTGAAGGCGTCACCGAGTGCCCGGCCGTGCCAGGAGTGGGTCGCCGCGGTTCGCAGGTCGGCCTCGCCGTGCAGGACGGTGCGGGCCAGGGAACCCAGCGGATCGTCGCCGCCGCGGGTCCTGGCGAGGGCCGTCAGGACCGCGCGGGCCAGGGGCTGGCGGTGGATCTCGTCGGTCATGGCTATCCCTGCTGTCCGGGGTGCCGGTAGGGCTGGAGATCGGGAAGCGCGGCGACGGCCGCGCCCGCCTGAATCATGCCAAGGGTGCCGGCGATGCCCTTGAACGTGGCCTCGGCGTTGCCGAAGAACGTCGAGATCTCGCTGTAGAGGTCGTACGCCTGCCAGGCGTAGTAGGCGGCCACGCTGTAACCGACGACCGGACCTACCCCGGTCTCGATCGTCGCCGTCCCGACCGCGGAGGCCAGGTTGATGACGATCAGGACGTCGATCAGCTTGGTGATCAAACCACTGACCACGTCGAAGAGGTGCTTGGCCGCCTGGGCTGCCTTCGTGTACAGCTCGGCGTACTGGTCGCAGGTCGAGTGCAGCCCGATGGGGCGGTACTCACGTGCCTTTTTCTTTGTCTGTTCCGCGATTCTCAAGGAATAATGCCTTGGTTAAACCGCCACCACTTGGAGAACGGCCGATCTCGTCGTCGCCGGTATCGCGCAGGTCCAGCAGCCCTTCTGTGAGCGCCTGCATTGTCTCGTCGCTTCGATCGATGTACTTTCCGGTTCGCGGATGCTGGAAGCTAGTGGGTCTGTCCGAGCGCCCGCGGTTGCTGCAGGTCATCACTCCGGGCGAGCCAGCTGGCCGTCGCGATTACTTGATCTATTCTGCGGCGGTGAGACGAGAAGCGTGTCGGGGTGCTGCCACTGCTGCTTGTCGTCCTATCGCGGCGTCTTGGAAGTAATGCATCGGTCGTGCCACCATGCTACTTCTGGCCGGCCACGTCGGCGGAGGAATGGAATCGGGTGTCGCCGATCGTGCGCCTTCGACATCGATGTCTGGCCTTGCCTGGGGCCGCTGCTGGTGGGCGAGGACGGTTAGAGGCTCGGAGGCGGGTTGAGCCCGGTCGGGCGGCAGGCGTCGCCGTGTCGCCTATACCCGTGGCTTGGCTTTTTCGTAGAGTCTCGTCCGCAGGGCGGGGTGTGGCTGGGCTTTGTCCGTTGTGCATGACGGTGTGCGTGGGGCCGGCCGTGCGCGTGTAGGTCAAGGGTGACCAGGCGGGGAAAGGCACGTGGCGGTGTGGCCGGGCTCGGCGCCACAGGTGTCGGCAAGGCGACAGTGACGCCGAGGCTCGGACGTTGCCGCGGCCGGGCCGATCCGGGGGCTGTGGCGGTTACGTGTTCGGGAGTTGGAGTGTGTTGTTTCCGAGAGCTTGGAGGAATGTGCGCCAGGAGCCGTCCGTGAACGACAGGGTCACGTCGGGGGTGACGGAATTGCACACCTGGACGCTTGTGGGGTAGCGGGACACGTCGACGCAGTGGTCGTTTTGGCAGCGGGAACTGCGGCGGGTCCAGATAGGGCGGATGTTCCGGGCGTTCTCCATGTCGGTTCCTCCCAAGGGTCGACGATCTGTATAGGGGATTTTATGAATGGCGACGCGGTGATGGTGAGACTTTTCGTGAACACCATCGGGGAATCAATGCCGGGACGATCGCCAGGTCAGCGGCGATCTTCACGTGCTGTCTCCGTGGGCGTCGCGCTATGTGAGCACGGTAGCAGGATGGTGCCCACTTCGGCCATGAATGTCGGCCTCTTTCACCCGATGCAGGGTTCATTGGGCCTGTCTGATAGCTTATTTCCCTCAGCCAAGGGCCGGCGGCCCAAGGAGAACTGCTCTAGGCCGGATTCCTTGTTCAATTTGCCTTTTGCAGTTGCTGGGTGGGGGGCGTGGACGTGACGACGGGCGGGCAGGGACCGACCACGAATCGCAGGCGGCTACGTCTCGTGTTGCGCCAGTTGCGACTCGACCGGGGGCTTTCCCTGGAGGACGTGCGCCAGGAGATGGACTGGTCGCTGTCGAAGGTGACGCGGATCGAGAACGGGTCGGTCAGCATCTCCGTCAACGACCTCCGCGCGCTGCTGGACTTCTATCAGGTGCGTGACGCCGGCCAGGTACGTGACCTGCTCGGCTTGGCGAGGTTGGCGCGGCGGCGGCACTGGGCGGCGGAGTACCGCGAGTACGTCTCGGCGTCGTACATGGACTTCCTCGGCTACGAGGACGATTCGTGGCGTATCAGCCAGTACCACCCCTTCCTCATACCTGGGCTGCTGCAGACCGAGCGGTACGCCCAGTTGGTGGTGACCATAGGACCGCGGTATCGCGGCGACGAAGCCGCCGCGGACGCGCGTGTGCAGTTGCGCCTGGCCCGCCAGGCTCGTGTCTTCGCGCAACCGCAACGCGAGGTGCGCATCGTTCTGGACGAACGCGCCCTCAAGTCCGTGGAGAACACCCAACTCATGCTGGAGCAGGTCGAACACATTCTGTTCCGGCTTCCGGATCATCTGCACGTCGTGGTGCTCGGGCGGGACACCGCGGCCAATTCCGCTCTCGTCGGGCCCTTCTCCCTGCACGAGTTCGAGTGGGACGTGGACCCGGACGTGGTCTATCTCGACGCCCTGCCGGACGACGTCGCTCTCGTCGAGGACGAGGCGGCGGTCGCTGGCTACAAGGCCTCCTTCGAGGACCTGTACCGCCAGGCGGCGAAGGGCGACGACGCCCAGCGCCTGCTCGAAGAGATCCGCGGATCCCTCCGGGAGCAGACATCCGCCTAGCTCTTCCGGGAGCGGCGCGGACGGGGCACAGCCACATCCACCGGTACGGCATGAGCACACGGTCGGCCCTGGTGCGTCAGATCAAGGGTCGGTGCGGCCGGCGTACGGATCTCCGTGACGAGGACGGGATCCGCTGTCACCAGCCTGCCGATGACGACGACCAGAAGCCCCAGCAGGCCGGCCTGCTCCACGCCGCCGCCCTGCTGGCCGGCGAACACCGCCACGGTCACGACCATCCCCAGCAACCCGCACCTGCCACCATTCCCGGCCGGGAATCCGACCCACCTTCGTGATCCTGCGCCGTCCATCGACACCACGGACACCACCGGCGTGCCGGGCGTCGGGCTCGTCCCGGCCGGTCGGCCTTTCGCCATCTTGTGCGAACGCACCATGGGTGCGCTCCTCCTCTGTCTCTAAGGGGTAGGCAAGATGCGGTATGCACATGCCGTCCGCAACTCCCAAGTAGCCCAGGGCGATCAGACATGTGCAAATTTACGTCCGCCGGGCCGCTCCGCCGTCCGCGACACGCGGACAATCCCCCGTTCATCGCCTACCGGAACCTCCACAACCTGAACCCACGTCACCCGATGCTGTGGCACCTGAGTCATGCGCTCAGACCCGCCTCCTTGCTACGGGACGAGGGCGAACGAGGGGCGCGTGCCCTGGGCGCTGACAGGGGCTGGGCACCCTCCAGGCTGGCGAATTCTTGCCGGGACACAGAGTGCTTGCGATCGATCCGACGGGATTGCCGGTGGCGACGAGGATGCGTACGGTAAAGACATCGCCGGCCAGGGCGGCTTCCCCCGTGGCCGCCTTGGCCGGCTCGAACCCGACGCACCCATGGTACGAGTGGCCAGCGAGGCAGAAGGTCATTCGCAGCGGTCCTCGGCGCCCCTGGCGTGTGGTTCGCAGCAGTCGGTGCGGTGTCGGTAGACCCGTAGATCATGTCCGTGCCGGTGGGTGAACTCGGTGGTGATCTCGTAGAGGCAGGCCCGCCAGACGACGGCTTCCCCGCCGCCGGTGACGACCTGTCCGTCGCCGGGCCCGCCGCGCAGCAGCACCCTCATGCCCCTCACGGTAGACATCCGGTCCCGACCAGGGCCACGGACCGTGGGTGCAGCAGGCCACCGTCCGGCCCAGGTCAAGACTGCGTGTGCGCTGACGAAGTAGCGGACGCTGGAGGACGGCGTGCCGGACGCAGCCCCGGGTGGCTGGTCATTCGTGGTCGCAGGCCCTCCGGACTCGTCAGCAGGAGGCGCGGAAGGGCATTGATGCGGGTGGTCTGACCTCCGTTGGGTCGGGGTCGGCGGCAGTAGGAGTTCGGGGCCGAAGGGGGCGAACGTGTCCGCCGGTATGACGTGGGCGCACCTGGTCCGTTGCCAAGAGGCCGTCGATCTTCTCGCGGTCGAGGATCTGCGCGGCGGCGGTCAGCTCGGCGGCCGGTGGTGTCGTGCAGTCGTTCCCGCAACCGGTGGGCGAGTGTGCTTCGGGCATCTTGCGGTGTGTCGGCGAACGAAGCGTGCGCCTGCTTGTCGGCTCCGCCTGAAAACTGACCCCGTGGTTCCGGCTGAATTTTGACCCCTTCCGGAAGCATCGGGAGGTGCTGAGCGTGGAGGACTGGGCGGAGATCCGTCGGTTGCACCGGGCGGAGCGGATGGCGATCAAGGCCATCTGTCGTCGGCTGGGGGTCTCGCG
>NZ_RQIV01000020.1:0-34907 GCF_003977705.1 Verrucosispora sp. FIM060022 | reverse complement strand
GGCTCAAAGACCGCGACCTCGGCCGCGTCCCCGCAGCCACCAAGACCAACGACTGAACATCAACAACCAGCGAGGGGGTCAAAATTCGACCGGAACAGAGGGGTCAAAGTTCAGCCGGCGTTGACAGTGGGCCGCCTTCGTCCGGCTACGCCTCGCCTGAGGTGCCCTCGTCGATCTACGCCGGCACTGGAGGGCCCTGCATCATCCGGCTGCGTTTTCACGTCGGTGGGCGGTGGGGTGGAGGCCAGGGCGATTGCGTAGTCGGCTGACGGGCCGCTGACCAGGAGGTTCGAGATGAGTTCGGCCTCTATGGAGGCGTAAGGAGCGGGTGAGGCCGCATCGGTGATCATGGAGTTGCGACGCTTCACGACTCCGAGGAAGACCCCACCTACCGATGGCATCATCTCTCATCCCTGCACTGGCCGTAGCAGCACCCACTTCCATCGCCGAGGCCGCGCCTGTCACCGACGGTGAACACGGCGGGCTGCTGCACGCGTTCGCCGCTGTTCCTGATCCCCGCGACCCGCGAGGCGTGCGTTACCCGCTGACCGCGCTGCTGGCGGTGGCGGTCTGTGCCGTCATGGCCGGGGCGTCGTCGTTCGCCGCGATCACGGACTGGCTGCACGACCTGGACGAACAAGCCCGGCATCGGCTCGGGTTCCCCGCAGGGGTGCCGGTCGGCAGCACTGTCTGGCGGATCCTGACACGCCTGGACGACGCGCTGCTCGGCACCGTCCTGGCCAGCTGGCTGCGTACCCGCACTCCCGTCGAGGTGACCACGCCGGGGTGGTACCGCACGGCGATCGCCATCGACGGCAAGACACTGCGCGGCGCCCGCATCGGCGACGGCCGCCAGGTGCACCTGCTCTCCGCGCTGGACATCGTGACCGGCGTTGTCCTCGCCCAAGTCACCGTGCACACCAAGAGCAACGAGATCCCGGCGTTCGCTCCGCTGCTCGACGCCGTCGAGACTGTGCTCGGCACCCTGGCCGGGGTTCTGTTCATCGCCGACGCCCTGCACACCCAGACCGGGCACGCCAACGAGGTCACCGCCCGCCGAGCGCACCTGCTCGTCCAGGTGAAGGCCAACCAGCCGACCCTGTTCAAACAGCTCAAACAGCTGCCCTGGGCGCAGATCCCGATCGGTGACCGCACCCGCGACCGCGGCCACGGCCGCCGTGAGACCCGCACCGTCAAAGCCGTCACCGTCGCCACTCCCGGCGGCATCGCCTTCCCGCACGCCCAGCAAGCCGTGCGGATTACCCGCACCCGCACCGTCGCCGGTAAAACCAGCCGCGAAACCGCCTACCTGACCGTGTCACTACCCGCCGGCCAAGCCCAGCCGGTCGACCTGCAGGGCTGGATCCGCCACCACTGGCACATCGAAAACAAGATCCACCACGTACGCGACGTGACGTTCCGTGAAGACCTCCACCAAGCCCGAACAGGCACCGGACCCGCCGTCATCGCAACCCTGCGTAACACCGCGATCGGCTGGCACCGCACCACCGGCGCGACCAACATCGCCCGCGCCACCCGCCAAGCCAACCGCCGCTCACACGACCTGATCACCGCCGTAACCAGCAGTTACCCGACAACGCAATAGCCCTGGGGTGGAGGCGGCCACGATCGGCGCCGAGCGTGCTGGTGGCGGCGGGTCGCGATTTCCGCCGCAGTGCGCCAGTGCCTCGGCGGCAGGGCAGGTTAGTGGTCAGCAGGGCGGCGGACAAGGTGTGCTCCTGATCACATATTGACTTTCATCGAACGATTCCCCGTCGCCCTGAGTGATCAAGCGATGTCGCGCCCATCGATGCATTGCTAATGATCGATATTGCGTGGTGGGTGACGGTTTTTTCATTGCGAAGCGGGGCGGTCGGGGGGAGGTCGAGGCCCTACTGTCGCTGCCACTGCTGCTCTTTCCACGGGGGTGTGTGTTGGGCGTTCGGTGGCGGCGTGGGTTGTCCGCGGCGGTGGGGGCGGTGCTGGCTGTCGGGGTGATCGGTGTTCCGGCGCCGGAGCGGGTCGTTGCGGCGGGACGACAGTGCGTGGACGTGGCCGGCTCCGAGGTTGAGGCGAGGGCGCTGGCTGTCTCCTGCGGGCAGCCGGTGGTGGTGGACGGGTCGCGGACGGAGTTCGCCGAGGTGACCGCGTTGCCGGACGGGCGGCTGCAGTTCGCGTCCGCGGTGGTGCCGCAGCGCACCCGTAAGGCCGGGAGTTGGCGGGATATCGATCTCAACCTGGCCCGGGGTGGAGACGGGTTGTGGCGCCCCGGGGTCTCGGTCGCGGACGTGGCGTTCTCGGGTGGTGGGGACGGGGCGATGGTGACGCTGACGCGTGGCGGGCGGACGGTCACCCTCTCGTGGCCGGGGGCGTTGCCGGCGCCGACGGTGTCGGGAGATGCGTTGACCTACGCGGACGTGCTTGCCGATGTGGATCTGGTGGTGCGGGCGACGCGGACGGGCTTCACGCACGTGCTGGTGGTCAAGACGCGGGCGGCAGCGACGCATCCTGACGTCCGTGAGCCGCGGTTCCGCATCGGCGGGGACGTCGAGGTCGCGGCGGGCCCGGATGGCGGCCTGCGAGCGATGGCAGGTGGTGCTGTGGTCGCCTCGGCGGAGCCGGCGGTTATGTGGGATTCCCGGGCGGGGGCGGTGGACGGCGTCTCGGCGCGGGGAGCGTCGACCGAGAGCCCGCCGTCCACCGCGACAAAGGCGGGGGACGCGGCACGGACCGGCAAGGTCGATGTCGAGGTGTCCGGCGACCACCTGGTGTTGCGGCCGGATGAGACGCTGCTGGACCACCCGGATGCGGTGTTCCCGCTGTTCGTGGACCCGGCGTGGTCGGTGTTCAAGAGCAAGTGGGCGTACGGGACGAACAATGGGTCGTCGAACTCTGACACGAGTCGCGCGCGGGTGGGGCTGAACCCGGATACAGGTGTCCTGTACCGGTCGTACTTCGCCTTCTCGACGACGGCTAACGGGATCTCCCTCAAGGGGAAGCACATTGAGTCGGCCTACGTGCAGATGAAGTTGGACCACTCGTGGTCGTGCGACCCGACGGTGGCGTCAATGTACTTGACCCCGTCGATCAATGCGACGCCGAAGGCGAGTTGGTCGACGATGAAGCTGAGTTCGTTCCTGAACACGGCGACCGGGAACGCGAACGAGGCGGGCGGGTGTTCGTCGATTCAACCGGACATGATCATGAACTTTCGGGGGTCGAACACCACCAGCCAGGTGCGGCTTGCAGCGGACGAAAAATGGAACTCGATCACCGTAGGCTTCACCGCGCGGGACGCCGACGGGTCGGGCGAGTCGACGAAGGGTCGGTGGAAGAAGTTCTTCCCGAACGACGCGAAGCTTATCGTCGACTACGACTCCAAGCCGGGCGCTCCGCACACCCTGCAGGTTGCCGGAGTGGTATGTGGCTCCGGGGTGCTGACGGTCGGCACGCTGACGCCGAAGTTCGCTGCTGTGTTCCCCGACGCCGACAAAGGTGACTCTCTGACCGGCACCTTCGAATGGATCGAGGTGCCGGCTGGGGGGATGGGTACGGTGACCAACACCTATCCGACTCGCAAGAGCCCGCCACCGGCGAAGACGGGACTAACCCCAGGTAGCAGGGCCGAAAGCGCGGCGGTGACGATCGCGAAGGGACCCACCTATGCGTTCCGGGCCAAGGGCACCGACAAGGCTCCGTACTCGATTACGGGCGACTGGTCGTCGTGGTGCCGATTTGTCGTAGACACCACCATCCCGCCTGCGCCGACGATCAGCCAGCACTCGTCTCCCGCCGGTCCGGGCAAGCCCATGACCTTCACGATCAGCACCACTACCACGGACGTGACCAAGTTCCGCTTCGGCTGGTCCAACCCGCCCACGATCGAGGTCGCCGCCAGCGGCACCAATCCGAAGACGGCCACGGTGACCGTCACCGTGCCCAGTTTCGGGCAGAACACCCTGTGGGTTCGCGGCATCGACGCCACCGGCAATCTCGGCAACATCGGCTCCGCAACCTTCACCGCATCTCGCCCATCACCGGCCATTGCCAAGTGGGGCCTGGAGCAGTATCCCGGTGTCGACCTAGCCGCCGCGCTCGCCGACCAGCAACCAAGTCTGGCTGGCAAGACCGACCTGGGGACATCCAACGTCAGTTGGACCGACGACGTCCGCATGATCGGTGGCAAGGCCGCCTCGTTCGACGGCAGTTCGAGCCGTGCCTTTACGACTACTACGCCGCTGATCGACCCGACGAAGTCGTTCTCCGTCTCGGCCTGGGTGAAGCTCGGTAGTGTCGGCGATGCTCTTCCCACCGGAAACCGGATCGCGGTGTCGCAGGACGGGAGCTTGAACAGCAGCTTTGTGCTGGGCTATCACGGGGCGACCCAAAAATGGTCCATGTGGATGCACGTCAACGACACAGCTACCACACCATCAGCCGGGATTGGCATGGTGAACTCCACCGTTCCGGTCGTCACGGGTGTGTGGACCCATCTGGCCGGGGTGTACAACGCGACCAGCGGTACGGCGACGATTTATGTGAACGGGCAGTCGCCGGTCACAGCTGGGGCGACCGGGATGCAAGCTTGGCCTGACCGGCAGCGGATCGCGATTGGTCGTGAGCTCTGGAAGGGGGGCCTTATCAGCGCTTGGTCGGGTCAGATCGCCGATGTTCAAATATTCGACCGAGTGCTCGTGCCGCACGACTTCACCGGCAAGCTGGCGCAGGACCCGACATCCGGTGGGTTCCACGAGCCGGGGATCCTGACGCCGGTGCAGGTGGGCAACTGGAACTTCGAGTTCGCGATTCCCTGCTATCTGGCTGACCTGCGGGACACCTGTCAGGTGCGCGATACGGTGACGGCTTGGGATCGGTGGCTGACACTGACGCGGGGTTCCGCCGTGGGCGCGGGATACTCCACCGACGGCTCCGGTCTGTGGCTCGACAACGAGTACTTCCCGGAGGAGGGATACACCGAGAGCACCGCGGAGTACGGGCGAAGCGCGGTGAAGACGGGCATCACGCCGCCGGACGCCGACGGTCTGGAGTTCACCCAGTGGCAGGACAAGCCAGTTCTGCGTACGGACCAGTCGTACACGATGTCGGCCTGGGTGATGCTCGACCGGCTGGACGGTATGCGGACGGCGGTGTCCCAGCGGGGGGTGCATTCGAGCGGCGGATGGCTCAAGTTCAACTCCACTCTGGGCAAGTGGCAGTTCGCCATCAGCGACGAAGATGTCGCCACTACGCCCACGGCCAACGTCACCTCGACATCGGTCGCCAAGGAGGGCTTGTGGACCCACCTTGTCGGCGTGTACGACTCCGGGCGGAAGCAAATTCGCCTCTACGTCAACGGTGAACTCGAAGGGGTCACGAACACCACGTTCACCCCGATGGCATCGACTGGTCCGCTGTTAGTGGGCCAAACCCTGTGGCAAGGCCAATTGAAGGACCAGTGGACCGGCGGCATCGACGATGTCGCGGTGTTCCAGGGTGCGCTGACGGACACGGCGGTGTACCTGCTGTACGACTCATAACCTCGGTCGGGCTGGGCCGGCACCGCGTCTGGCGCTCGGCGCTGCTGACCCAGCCCTGCAGTCGCTCACCTCCTGGTTCGGTGTGACCGCACCAGGCATACCGGGCACCTCTCTTCCATGCACGTGCCGATTTGACCCATCTGCACCTTTGCTCCGTGCGGCTGTTCTTACCGGGGAGAAAGCATGTTATTTGCACGCTCTGTTCACGATTCGCGGCAGCTACGACGGAATACTCGTCGAGTGGGCCGCCTGCGTCGGTGGATCGCTGGCCTGACGGTCGTTCCCGTAGCGGCGTCGCTGCTGGTCGTTGTGCCGGCTGAGGCCGTTGCTCCGAGGGCAGAGCCGACGCGGCTGCCGGTGGAGAAGCTCGATCCACATGGCGGTCCGGTGTCGGGGCGGGCATGGACGCAGAAGCTGATGCGGGAAACCCCGGTTCCGACGCCGGTATGGCCGGAAGCGAGCACCGCTCGGGCGACGCTCGATTCGCCGAGCGTGCCTGGCCGGGGGGTCCGGGCAGGCACGCTGCCAGTATGGGTCGCTCGCGGGGGTGGTCCGGCCGGTGCGCGGGTCACCAGCGTGGATGTGCAGGTGGTGGACCGGGAGTCACTGCCGGTCGGCTGGCGTGACGGCCTGGTGCTCAAGGTGACGGCGCCGGTCGGGGCTGCTGCTGGCACGGCAAAGGTGTCGGTGGACTACAACGCGTTCCGGCATGCGGTGGGTGGATCATGGGCGTCACGGCTGCGCCTGTGGCAGGTCCCGGCCTGTGCCTTGTCGACACCCGACGCACCGGATTGCCGATCGGTGCCGCTTCCCACGACGAACGACCTCGGAACGGGAGTGGCGACCGCAGAGGTGCCCGCCGTTTCCACCGCGGCGGTGCCAAGGGAGCTGGCGCGGCTGTCGGGGGAGATGACGTCCCAGGGGAGTGGCTCCTTCCTCGCCCTGGCGGCGGCGGGCGCGGGCGCGGACGGCGACTTCACCGCCACCAGCCTCGCACCCTCCTCAACATGGTCAGCCGGTTCGTCCTCCGGCGACTTCTCGTGGAACTACCCCCTGCGTACGCCTCCGGCGACTGGCCCGGAACCGTCGGTCGGGCTGGCCTATTCGTCGGCCTCCGTCGATGGTCGGTCGGAGGTGACAAACAACCAGCCGTCGTGGATCGGTGAGGGCTTCGACTATTCGCCGGGTTTCATCGAGCGGCGGTATGTGTCGTGCGCGGAGGACAGGAAGAAGAGCGGCGCGAACAACACGACGGACACCGGTGACCTGTGCTGGCGGTCGGACAACGCGACGATGAACCTGAACGGCCGCAGCTCTGAGCTGGTTTTCGAGACCGGCAAAGGCTGGCATACGCGTACCGAGGACGGCTCGAAGATCGAGAAGTTGACCGGTGCGTCAGGCAACGGCGACAACAACGGTGAGCACTGGAGAGTGACCACCACCGACGGCACGCAGTACTTCTTCGGTTTGCACTCTCTGCCGGGCCAGACGTCGAAAACCAACTCGACCCTGGCCGTGCCGGTGTTCGGCAACCACTCCGGAGAACCGTGTAACCAGACGGCTTTCGCCAACTCCGACTGCCAGCAGGCATGGCGGTGGAATCTGGACTACGTAGTCGACGTGCGCGGCAACACGATGTCGCTGTGGTACGGCAAGGAGACCAACAAGTACGCCCGCAACGACACCGACTCCGACGACGTGTCCTACGACCGGGCAGGGTACCTGGAGCGGATCGACTACGGCACCTACGACCGCACGTCGGCCATCCACGGGGTGACGGAACGAAGCACCAGTCCGTACGCGCGCGTGGTGTTCGACACGGACATGCGGTGTTTCGACAACTGCGGCACCGAGTCGAGCCCGGTCAAGGCGTCGTGGAAAGACACCCCCTGGGATCAGGAGTGCAAGACGTCGGCAACGTCGTGCGCTCAGCAATACTCGCCGACGTTCTGGACGACGAAGCGGCTGAAGAAAATCACCACGAGGGTGTGGGACACCACCAAGACCACCCCGGCCTGGCAGGACGTCGAGTCGTGGACCCTGTCGCACACCTTCGCGGCGACGGCGGACTCCACGCACACCGGGCTGTGGCTGAACCGGATCGACCACGCCGGGCATGTTGGTGGCACCGTCAGCCTACCGCCGGTCACCTTCGAGGCAGAGTCGTTGCCGAACCGGGTGATGACCGAGCACGGTACGACCGACAACTGGCTGCGGATCTCCAGCATCGTGACGGAGACCGGGTCCCGGATCAAGGTCGACTACGCGCAACCTGAGTGCACCGAGGCGATGGTGGAGGGGTTGCAGCCGCATTCCAACACCAAGCGGTGCTACCCGGTGCGGGTGCCGGACCCGGCCGACCCGACCGGTCAGCGGTTGATCACCGAATGGTGGCACAAGCACCGGGTCGAGCATGTGGCCGAGGACGACGTCCAGTTGGCCAACGGCCATCAGGCGCCGTCGAAGCACACCTGGTACGAGTACGTGGGATCGCCGGCGTGGCACTACGCCGACGACGACGGTCTGACCAGACCGGAACGCAAGACGTGGTCGCAGTGGCGTGGCTATGGCCAGGTCAAGACCCGCGTCGGTGACGACTCGGCGACCCAGACCCTTGCCGTGACGACCTTCCTGCGGGGTATGCACGGCGACAAGGCCAGCCCCAGCGGAGGCACCCGCAGCGTGACGGTCCCCGCGTCACTGGGCTCGGAGACGGTCTACGACGAGGACCAGTTCGCCGGCCAGGTGCGGGAGCAGGTCGTCTATAACGGGGTGGAATCCAAGCCGGTGTCGAAGACGGTGAACGTGCCGTGGCGATCCAACCCGACCGCAAGCCGGACGATCAACGGTGACACTGTCGAGGCCCGCTTTGTCGACACACAGACCACCTACACGGCGACCGCCCTCGGCGTCGACGGCAGCCGGGGCTGGCGCACCTCGCGGGGCACCAAGAACCTGGACCACACGTACGGCACGGTGAACTGGTCCCAGGACGACGGCGACATCGCCGTTACCGGCGACGAGAAGTGCATCACCTACCGCTACAACCGCAACACCGGCAAGAACCTCACCACGACGGTGAAGCAGACCACCACCACCGCGCTGGCCTGCGGCACGAACCCGACCACCATCGACGACGTGATCTCCGACGGGCGGAGCTACTACGACGGGGCCAGCAGCGTCGACACCGCACCGACGTTCGGATTGGTCACGAAGACCGAGCAGCTCAAGGGCTGGGCGGCCGGCACCGGCACGGTCTGGCAGGTCGTGTCGCAGGGCAGCTACGACCCGACGGGTCGGCCGGTGAGCGCGACCGACATCAAGGGCAACGTCACCACGACCGCATACACGCCGGCCGTCGGAGGCCCGGTCACGAAGGTGACCACGACCGGTCCGGCGCCGTTCAACTGGACCTCGTCGGTGGAAATGAACCCCTACTGGGGTGCCACCGTCAAGGCCACCGACCCCAACAACAGGGTGATCTCGGACGTCGAGCACGACGCGCTCGGCCGCGTCAGCAAGGTGTGGGGGCTCGGCTGGACCAAGGCGGCCAATCCGAGCACCCCGTCCGCGCAGTACACGTACACCTTCGCCTCAGGCCGCAACGCCTACCCGTACGTCCGAACACAAGCGCTCAACTCAGACGGTAACTACACCACCTCGTACGAGATCCTCGACGGGTTGCTGCGCCCCCGGCAAACCCAGAGCCTGGCGGCGGACGGCACCGGGAACCGGGTGGTCACCGACACGCTCTACGACAGCCTCGGCCGCCCGGCGATCTCCTACGGGGCACATGCCGAACCCGGAGCCCCCATCGGCACGCTGTGGTGGGAACCGGAATGGTCTGTCCCCGCCGTCTCCAAGACCGTGTTCGACCGGGCATCCCGCCCCACGAACACGATCTTCCTGGCCGGTGACGGGGTCACCAACCTGGTCGAGAAGTGGCGCACCATCACTGCCCATGAGGGTGACCTGACCAAGGTGACTCCACCGCAGGGCGGTACCGCGACCACGACCGTGACTGACATTGAGGGCCGTGTTGTCAGGTTGCGTCAGCACACCACCACGGCAGGTGTCGGCGGGGCATACCAGGAGACCCAGTACGTCTACAACCGCAAGGGCCAGCTGGCCAGGACCGTCGATCCGGCAGGAAACCGGTGGGTCAACGAGTACGACGCCAAGGGCCGCCTGTGGCGCACGACCGACCCCGACAAGGGTGCCACGACCAGCGCCTTCAACGACAACAACGAGTTGGAAAAGACGACCGACGCCCGCGGTGAGGTGCTCTGGTACGTCTATGACGCGTTGGGCCGGCAGAAGGAACTGCGCGACGACTCTGCTACCGGCGCGCTGCGCGCGGAATGGAAGTACGACACTCTCTACACGGGTCAGAGCGGCTTCAAGGGCCAACTCACCCAGGCGGTTCGCTATGAACCGGCCGGCAGCAGCAACGCCTACCGGCGGCAGGTCGTCAGTTTCGACGGCAGATACCAGCCCAAGGGCGTCAACTACGTCATCCCCACCAGCGAGACCGGTCTGAGCGGCACCTACAACTACGCCTACGGCTACTCGGCGGAGACCGGTGCTCCAACGTCGATTTCCTATCCGGCCGGTGGTGGACTGGTCACCGAGCAGGTCACGACAGACTACGACGCCACCACCGGGATGCCGATCCGGCTGGACACCAGCCTCACCGGCGCGGCCGGCACGATGGCCACCGCCACCTACACCGCCTACGGCGAACGCAGCGGCTCGATCTACAAAATGCCCGGCGGCGTCTGGACCCAGGACACCGTCTACCGCGACGAAGCCACCCGCCGCATCGACCGCACCACCGTGCAGCGGGAAACCACCGTCGGTACCGTCTCCGACCGCAACTACACCTACGACCACAGCGGCAACATCACCTCGATTCAGGAGAAACCGCAGATCGGGCAGGCCGACACCCAGTGTTTCCGGCAGGACCTGCTGGGGAGGCTCACCACCGCCTGGACCCCGAAGGCCGGAGTGACGTGCCAGACCGACCCGGCGGTGGCGAACCTGGGTGGCCCGGCACCGTACTGGCATGACTGGACGTTCAACTCCACCGGCTCCCGGCTGACCGAGACCAGTCACACCGCCGGCGGCGACACCACCCGCGACTACACGGTGCCGACCGGCGGCGAGAATGTCGTGCGGCCGCACGCCGTTACCGCCATGACCACCCAATCGTCAGGCCAAAGCGCCGTGGTCAGCAACTACGCCTACGATGGCGCCGGGAACACGATTTGCCGGCCGACCGGCACCGTCGCCAACAACTGCGGCAGCGGCACCAACAGCCAGACCCTGGGTTGGAACGCCGAAGGCAAGCTCGCCACCGTCGCGGCCGGCGGCCAGACCATCGAGACCAACATCTACGACGCCGACGGCACCCGGATCATCCGCCGGGACAGCAGCGGCACCACCCTCTACCTCCCTGGGCAGGAAATTCGCCGGGTGGGCAGCGTCAATACCGGCACCCGCTACTACAGCTTCGCCGGCACCGTCTGCGCATCTCGCACGGCAGGCTCGGCGACCACGAATCTGACCTGGCTGTTCGACGATCACCAGGGCACCCAACAGATCGCGGTCAACGCCGGCACCCAGGCGGTTTCGATTCGCCGTCAAACCCCGTATGGGGCGCCGCGTGGTACGAACCCGGTCTGGGTGAACAACAAGGGCTTCGTCGGCGGGGACATCGACCCCACCGGGCTGACCAACGTCGGTGCCCGGCAATACGATCCGACGCTCGGTCGGTTCATCTCCGTCGACCCGGTCCTCGTCGCCGACGACCCTGCCCAGTACAACGCGTACCAGTACGGCGGCAACAACCCCATCGACAACGCCGACCCCACCGGCCTCTACCACACCGAGAACGGCGAGGACACCGGCGACCGCGCCTTCGTCGACACCACCCCCTCCGGGGACCGAGTAACCAAGATCGTCAAAAAGCACGTCCCCCCGGCCTGCGGAGCCAGCTGCCAACAACAACGCGAAACATACCGGCAGGCCAGCAACGAACGCGCCGAAGCAGAACGCAAACAACGCGAATGCCAAGCCAGCTTCTGGTGCCGCAACGCCGGCGCCGTCGGCGCCGTCGCCGGTGTCGCTGCCGGTGTCATCGTCGGCGGAGCATGCACGGCCGGCAGCTTCGGCGTGGGCGCCGTCGGCTGCGCCGCAATCGGTGGCTTTGTCGGCGGCTATGTCGCCTCACTAACCACCAACAGCCTTGACGCCGACGAAGAAAGCTTTCTGCAACTCGCCGGCGAAGCCGTCGTCGGCGGAGCCATCGGCGGCGTGCTGGGCGCAGGCGGCGCGGTTCTCCTACCCGCCCTCGGCGCAGGGGCCTTTGGCCTCGCAGCCGGCGCTGGCCTGCGTACATCCGTCGGTATGGCAGGTGCCGGGGCGCGATCAGCAGCCCGAGGCGGTGTAGGAGGCGGGGCCAGCTGTGGCTTCCACAGCTTCAGCAGTGACACCGAAGTGGTGATGGCGGACGGTAGTACGAAGCCAATCGGAGACATCGAGGTCGGCAACACCGTGCTAGCGACCGACCCCGAAACGGGGAAGGAAGGCGCGCGTGAGGTGACCCACCTGTGGGTTCACCAGGACCAACTCGTCGACCTGAAGGTGGACGGCGGGGACGTCACCACCACCGAGGACCACCCGTTCTGGAACGAGACCGACCAGCAGTGGCAGGCCAGCCAAGAGCTCGACCCAGGAGACTTGCTGTACACCGCCTCCGGAGACACTCTCGCAGTCACCGGGATCGACTGGGCAACCGCTCGACATGGCGCCGCCTACAACCTCACCGTCGCCGACATCCACACGTACTACGTGCTCGCGGGTGATACGCCAGTACTCGTACACAACTGCGGAAAGAGCGCGAGTATTGGAAATAAGTTCGAGGTCCCGAATCGGCCTGGCGTCTATACTATTCATCTCGCTGATGGCAGCAAGTACGTCGGATCCGCGAGTAGGAATATGCGGGGCCGTGTGAACTCCGCGCTGATGGATCAAGATCATTCGGTCGCCAAGGCGGGCTACAGCATCCCGGACGTTGTCAACGTTACGTGGATTCAGATGCCCGGCCGAAGAATCACTGAGTACGTTGCGAGGCGACTCGAACAATCCGTTATGGACGGGGTTTCGGGTCCTCTTGTAAACACGAAGTATCCGGAATTTCCTCTCTGGTATCATAGATAGCCAGCCCGGGTCTTTGCTTCCTTTGGGGAGGTTCTGTATGTCAACGTGGGGGACGGGGCTTTTTGCAAGCGATGGCGCTCAAGACTTCTTGGAAGGGCTCGCGGAACTTGAGGCGGACGATCGCTCCTCGGAGTTGGAAAGAGAGATGAGCGAACTTCTCCGTGATCCATCACGGTTGATGCGCACGGTTTTTCCGGAGTCGCTCATAGCTGCCGCAGCTTTGGTTGCCCTGAGCCTTCCCGGTGGGCAACGGATTATGGACCGGCAGAGCAGTTTCATCGCGGATGCAGTATCAGCGGCATCCCTAGACTATCCGGCGCCTGAGCTGGCGTCTGATGCGCTGCAAGTTCTGGCGATCGTGACCGATCCTGAAGGCCTATGGAGCAAAGGGTGGCGCCTCCTGGAGGATAGGGAGGAAGCTCTAGCTGGAATAGGAATGGTCAAAGAAATCTTGGAGTCGGCTCAACTTATGTAGGCAACGATATACCTGCGGCCCGGACAATCCTGAGAAGTCCTTCGCTTCCCCAGCGGTGGCACGGCCAGGTCGCGGCCCGGAAGGCTGGCTGTGCGCGGTCGCCGGAGGCACTCTCGCCGTCACCGGGATCGACTGGGGCTGCCGGCTAAATGTGGCGCCGCCTGCAAGCTCACCCTTGCCGACATCCACTCGGTGGCGATGGAGCAGCCGACGGCGGCGGGGGAGCGGGGGCGAAGACTCCTTTACTCGGCTGGTTTATGCTTCATGCGACCTGGGCAAACGTGTGTGAGCATGCCGCTGGGCCACTGGACTACTGGGGGTCAAGGGGTCGTCGGTTCGAATCCGGCCGTCCCGACGCAGGTCAGAGGGCTGATCCGGATTTCGGGTCGGCCCTTTTTGGCGTTCTGGGGACCAAGTCGGTCAAGTGGGCCGCCCGGTAGCGCTCCTTGACCGTTGGTCAAGTCTGAAGTGTCCAGCAGGGATGTCTGCCGAATCGTTTACTTTCTGGGTCATGGAGCGGCGCGAGGGCGTGCCGCTCGCGGTCTGCCCTGAGGGCGGCCTCCGGCCGGCATCGGCCGGGGTGCCGGGTAACACGGGGTGTGGTCCTCAGCGATCTTCCGACCAGTTCAAAACAGCGCGATCTGACCGGGCAGTTCGGGCGGCCCGGACAGCACTGCGCGAAGCTTGTTGATCTGCGGGAACTCACTCACTCCCGCCTCGGCCCAATCGCTCCGCCACTCCGAGTCGTCGCTGAGGACCCGGTCAAGTGCCTCGACCGCCAGCTGCGGCAGGTCGTCGTCTAGGTCAAGGGATTCACCAGCAAGCAAGAAGTCCGGTGCGTACGGCGAGGTGATCGGGTCTCCGCCGGGCATCTGAGACGCCGTGATCGCCGCCGCCGCGATCGCCGAGACGGCATTGACATGGTCGAGGTAGCCGGTGTTGAGTGCTGCCGTCGTCAGGGCAGCACGAACCATTGCCGCCCGTGCAGACGGATCGGCATCGTGGAGTTCGCCGCACCAGTCTGCGGCAGTGTCGTTGTCAAACGGACCGTCATCCCAGGTGCCCATGTGCTCCTCCACGTTTGCGCTGAGCGGATCATGAAGCGGCGGGAGCGGACGCAAGGCATGAGAGCGCTTGACTGGTACAGCCATCGGTACAGCCAAACCGGCGGACAGACACGGATGGCGGGCGGCGGTAACCGACAAGTCGAGGAGCTCAGCCGCAGTAGTCGACCGGCCGACAACGGTCTTGATTTGCAAAGCAGGGGAGCGATTCGTGCCGCCTCCGTGCCCGATGGGGCGTGTGGCGGGGGTCAACGACGCTCAGTTCCTGGACGTGTGACCGGGGACCAGGAGGGGACCACACGTCGTGCGTGATGGTGGACGGCATGCCTTCGACTACACGGCCTGATCTTGGGGACAGCGTGAGTGACATGCGGAAACGCTTAGCAAATCGTCCTGGGGGTCAAGGGGTCGTCGGTTCGAATCCGGCCGTCCCGACAGAGTTTCGGCAGGTCAGAGCCTTGATTCACTCTGGTGGGTCAAGGCTTTTTTGCTGTTTGTCTCACAAATCATCACGTACGCGCGTACTGCTGGAAATCCGGGTGCGAGAGCTACCCGAACAGCCCGGATTCGAGGTGCTCGGCGGCCACTTTCAGATGGCTGCTGTCGGGGTGGACGTAGACCCGTTTGGCGAGGGTGCCGCCGTCTGCGTGGCCGGCCCAGGCCGCGAGAACGACATCGGGTACTCCGGCGGCGGCGAGGTAGGTCAGGCAGGCGTGTCGGGCGTCGTAGGGCCGGACTTTGCGGACCCCGACCTTGGCCATCAGGTCGTACACCCGGCGGCGGAGCCAGTCGGTGCGCTGCCCCTCGCCGATCTCGTTGACCAGGACGTAGCCGCTGTCAACATACGCGTCGCCTGCCTTCAGGCGTTCCTTCTTCTGCTGGGTCTGGAACGCCTTCAGTGCCTTCGCCACGGTTGCCGGCATTGGTAGGCCGCGTTGGCCAGCCGCCGACTTGGCCTTCTTCTCCGCGACCTCGCCGTTGAGGTTCCCCCGGTTTGCCGGAGGGTTGGTTACCTGGCGCCGGTGGGTCGAGGCGCTGGGGGCGGGCGTGTGGCGATGTGAGTCGCCGTCCTCAAGCGGCGCCTGTACCGGTGAAGGTCGCGATCGCGAGAAGGCCGGAGTAGGCGGCGAGGCCGGCGGTGAACCAGGTGAGGCTGGAGTGACGCTCGGGTGTCAGTTCGTCGACGAAGACGTTGAGCAGGATCCCGCCGCCCAGGAACGCGGTGAGCAGGTTCATCAGCAGGCCGGTGGGCTGGGCGACGACAGCGGTTAGCCAGCCGGCACCGGCACCGGCGACGAGGACGAGGCGCCACCGGGTGGTGAGGCTGACCGGAAAGTGCTGGGCCAGCACGCCGTCGGTGGCCAGCACGTGCAGCCCCATGGCGACGGCGAACAGCACCGCCGGCCCGAGCCCGGCGTGCAGCTTGGTTGCCAGGGTGTACGTGATCAGCCCGCTGTAGAGGGCGAAGAAGCCGAGTTGAAACGCGAAGACCACCCGGGTGGGCTCCTGCTTGTGGCCGCCTGAGCGATGGGTGGCGCGTTCCAGCACGTAGAACGTGAAGAAGCCGATCAGCGCTACGAGGAACAGAACAAATCCGCGCGCCGGGGTGGCATCCACCTTCTCTTCCAGCACGTGGGCCACCGCCTGGTTGCCCTCGGCGAGGCGCGGCAGCAGGTATAGGAAGACGTACGCTGCGGCGATGCCGCCACCCAGCGAGGCCGCCGAGCTGGTGGGCACCGGCAGCCTCCGGCGGATGTACGGTGCGAGCAGGTGAAGTGCCCCCAGAACGAACGCCATCACCAGCGTCGCCCACAGGCTGCCCGCCGGGGTGAGTGTCACCGGAACACGCCGGGGTCAATGCTGCCGGCACTTTGTCTGCGACTGGCGTTCATCCATCGACTACTAACGTTAAGCCACCCGCGCCCTGAAGTCCCAGGCCGGCTGACGGAGCCCTCCACGAGTCCAGGGGATCGACATGCCCATTGGCGCTTCATGGCGGGCTGGCGGCAGGTAGGAGCTGCGCGGGCGGGTACAGATGTTGCTCGGCCAGGTTATCCAGGAAGGTCTGGCAGCATCCGACGAACCGGGCGAACTCGTCGAGATCCGTCTCGTCCTCCCCAGGGCGTGTCCACGCCCCAGTTGTCGGCTGCGTCAGTCAAGCTCTGCCAGCGGCGATGAGCGTCGTCGGCGTGCAGCGGACGGCGCAGGCACCGGGGGAGCGCATCAGGAAGCCGATGGCGTATTGGTCGATGGCGTGCTGAAGACGAAGCTGCAGTTCGCGCCCCTGCACACGGGCGTATGGGCGGCGTCCGTGGAGATGCCCCACCGTGCCTGCAGACATGCCATGGCGGTGCCACGGATGATGTGGCCGACGGGTCGCTCGCCCGGAAGTAGTAGAGGAACGGGAAGCGCTGGGTCGTCGGCTTGGGTCTGCACCTTACGGGCCGCGTTACTGAGCTGTGCGGTGGGTGGGAAAATCGACAGAACGTACGTGATGGCCGCGGTCATCAGGCCGAAGCCTGCGGCGGCCTCAATGGCCGTGATCAGGCGTAGTGTGTCAACGCCGACGGCGACAGCCCACATCCGTGACTCCCAATCCGCACCGGAGCCTGCGGCCCGACGATGCGACGTGTCCATGCTGTTGGAACCGTTCCGATTGGCAGCGACGGCCGTGCCGGCCTACTGAAGCACGCCGTTGAGCTGGCAGGTCGTCCGCGTAGCGCACTGGCCGCTCTTCCGCCTCTGGCGCTGCGGCCGCGCGGCGCCTTCGTTTCGTCCGGGCGTACCAAGTGGAGTCCTTCGTGCTTTCCTGGCCTGTCACCGGCAGTCGTGCCGCTGAACACCCAATTGTCATCCGGCTCGCGGATCATCGGATCTTCGCCACGCAGCGCCGCCGTCACCGACGCTACGTCGACTCCCTACTTTCGATCCGGGCCTACTCGTTCGCCAGCACATTCTCCGCGAAACCGGACTGGTCCGATGGCCATTCCGGGATTCGCCGCAGGCTCCACTGCCCTAACGCAGGCTGTTACTGGCCGGCCAGCCTCCTGCTCGGCACTTTTCTCGTGAGCGCAACCGCCGGAGGACTTTGTCCGGCTGCCGGCCGTCTCATCGGCGCCCGGACGGCGGCAGTCTGGCTCATCGAGCATCGTATGCGGAACCAGCCGCGAGGCGCCTTCGAGCGTGGATCGCCGTCGACTCGCCACCTTCGCGCAGCCCGATCTGGTGATGGCTCCGGGTTTCCGCTGCTCGACCCGGTTGATCCGGAACGCTGACTGGGTGGAGCAGCGATCGGGACGACCGGCGCTGGGACGCCTGCTGTCGGTCAGGCGTGCGCTGTGGTCGTTGGCCGTCGGTGTCGTCGCCGGGGCGGCCGCCGCGCTGGTCGGGGCGCCGGAATTGACGCCGCTGGTGATCTGGACGATCGCGGCGGGCACGATCCTCGTCTGGGTGTGGCGGGCCTGCTGGTCGGCGAGCCCGAAGCGTACCGAGCAGCTTGCCGAGGCGGAGCAGCACTCCCGTTCCACTGACTCGGCGATCCTGATCGCGTCCGTTGTCAGTCTCGCCGCGGTGGGCGAGGCGCTCGTGCGCGCCTCGAACCAGCAGGACATGGTGGCTGTCACGCTGGTGATCCTTAGCGTCGTCGGAGTGGTCTTGGCGTGGGTGCTGGTGAACACGGTCTTCGCGTTGAAGTACGCCCGGCTGTACTACCGCGACAACGGCGGTGGCATCGACTTCAAGCGGAACGATCCACCGGCGTACGCCGACTTCGCGTACGTCGCTTTCACGGTCGGCATGTCCTACGCCCCGGGCGAGAACGAACCGACGAGTAACCGTATGCGCCGGATCGCGCTCGGGCACGCGCTGCTTTCGTATACCTTCGGAACTGGCATCCTGGCCGTCGCCGTCAACCTGGTCACCAACCTGGGCCAGTCGTGATCCACGTGGCATGGCATGCGTCCGCTGCTGGAACGGATCCGCGCGTACCCCGGCGCGGGACCCCACGGGCAGTGGGGGCGCGTCGAGGAGATGAAGCTGACCAACGTTTTTGATCCGGCCCTGGGACGACCGGATGCTCAACCTGCTCACCACCTGGTTCACCGAGCACTCCTTGCAGAACTGGATCCAGCACGAGACGCGGGTGATCGGCGAGACCAGGCTCCACGTCGATCAGACCGCCGACCCGGACGACCTCCGCGCCGAGGCGAGGCGGCTCGTCAAAGCGTCACCGCTGTGGGATCGGCATTAGAGGGTGCTGCAGATGGTGGACGCGACGCCCGAAGGAGCAGGTCATTCGTGAGCTGTTCCTCGGGCTTTCGATGACGATGGTGGGACGGGCATCATGTGCCGGCCGACGCGGCGGCAGGCCGGACCGAGAGGTCGAGTTCGCCGCCGACGACATTGACCTCGATGGTGTCGCCGGGATTCGCCCCGTCCTCGAGCAGCAGGGTCGACAGCCGGTCTTCCAGCTCACGCTGGATGCTGCGCCGGAGTGGCCGCGCCCCGTACTCGGGCTGGTAGCCCCGGTTGGCCAGCCACTGGGTGGCGTCCGGGCTGACCTCAAGGTTGATGTCCTGTGCGTGCAACCGGCGGCGGGTGCGGTCCAGCAGTAGGCCGGTGATCTCGAGGAGCTGGTCCCGGTCCAGGCCGGTAAAAATTATGATCTCGTCGATCCGGTTGAGGAATTCCGGCCGGAACCGCTGCCCCAGCAGCCCCATCAGTTCCTCGCGCTGGTCGCTGACTGGACGCCCTGCCGTCTGCGCGGCCAGAATGCGGTCCGCGCCGATGTTGCTCGTCATGATCAGGATGGTGTTGCTGAAATCGACCGTGCGACCCTGCGCATCGGTGAGGCGACCGTCGTCGAGCACCTGCAGCAGCGCGTTGAACACATCCGCGTGCGCCTTCTCTACCTCGTCGAAGAGCAGCACCGAGTACGGCCGGCGCCGAACCGCCTCGGTGAGTTGGCCAGCCTCCTCGTACCCGACGTAGCCCGGGGGCGCTCCGACCAGCCGGCTGACCGTGTGCTGCTCCTGGAACTCGCTCATGTCGAAGCGGATCATGCTGGACTCGTCGCCGAAGAGCGCCGCGGCGAGGGCTCGGGCCAGCTCGGTCTTGCCGACGCCGGTGGGTCCAAGGAAGAGGAACGACCCGTCGGGTCGCTGGGGGTCACTCAGCCCGGAGCGCGATCGGCGTACGGCGGCCGCCACAGCCCGTACGGCCTCGTGCTGGCCGACCACGCGCTCGTGCAGTTGCTCCTCGATGCGCCTCAACCTCTGCTTCTCCACCTCCGTGAGCTGGGTGACGGGAACACCGGTACGGCGGCTGACCACTTCGGCGATGTCGCTCATGTGCACCTCGGGCACCGGAGGCGTGCCCTCCTGCGCCGCCGCCAGGTCCCGCTCGGCCGCACCGATCTCGGCTTTCAGCGCACCCGCGCGCTGGTAGTCCTCGTTCGCCACCGCGCTGTCCTTCTCCCGGCGCAGCTGGGACAGCCGCTTTTCGATCTCCTTTTTGTCCGGAGCCGGGGTGCGGGAACGCAGCCGGACCCGTGCCCCCGCCTGGTCGAGCAGGTCGATGGCCTTGTCCGGCAGGAACCGGTCGGTGATGTAGCGATGGGACAGTTCAGCCGCGGCGTCCAGCGCTTCGTCCGTGTAGCGCACCTGATGGTGCGCCTCGTACCGGTCGCGTACGCCCTTGAGGATTGCGACGCTGTCCTCCACGCTCGGCTCCGACACCAGGATCGGCTGGAACCGGCGCTCCAGCGCCGGGTCCTTCTCGATGTAGCGACGGTACTCGTTCAGTGTCGTCGCGCCGACCACGTGCAGTTCGCCGCGGGCCAGGGCGGGCTTGAGCATGTTGCCGGCATCCATCGCCCCCTCGCCACCGCCGCCCGCGCCGACAACTGTGTGCAGTTCGTCGATGAAGAGGATCAGCTCGTCCTCGGCGGCCGTCACCTCCTGGATCACGTTCTTCAGTCGCTCTTCGAACTCACCGCGGTACTTGGTGCCCGCCACCATCCCGGACAAATCGAGTGCGACCACACGCCGGTTGGCCAGGGTTTCGGGCACGTCGTCGTTGATGATGCGCTGTGCGATGCCCTCGACGATCGCCGTCTTGCCGACGCCCGGCTCGCCGGTGAGCACCGGATTGTTCTTCGTACGCCGGGAGAGCACCTCGATCGTGTCGTCAATCTCGTCGTCACGCCCGACGACCGGATCGAGCCGACCGGCCCGGGCGTCCTCGGTGAGGTCCCGCCCGTACTGGTCAAGGGTGGGGGTGCTGCTGGCCCCGCGCCCACCGGCGCCGCCAGCCGGCGGCGTGGGCCCGGTGACGGCCTCACCGAGGGCCCGCAACGCCCGGCCCGCGGTCGTCTCCGGGTTCGCGGCGATGCCGAGTAGGAGGTGTTCGGGGCCGATGTATGTCGCGCCGGACCGTCGCGACTCGCGGTGCGCGTCGAGCAGGGCGCGCTTCGCCGCCGGCGCGAGCGGAGGCGTGTCCTCGCGTGGCCTGCCCCTGGGGACGGCCGACTCTATCTGGCGAGCCAGGTCGTCGGAGTCGGCGCCGCTCGCGTCGAGGATCCGGCGGGTGGGGTCGGACTGGGCAGCGGCCCACAGCAGGTGCTCGACGTTGAGGTACGGGCTGCCCCACTCTGTAGCCTGCTCGGCTGCCCGTTGCAGGAGTTGCCGCGATTCGGTGGAGAGCAGCCGGGACAGGTCGACCCGCTCCACCGGACGTCCCGCGAACGGATCCCCTCCGAAGAACCGACTCACCAGGTCATCCAAGGAGCCGCCAGGGATGCGGAACGCGTCGAGCGACATCTCATACCTTCCTGCCGGATGGGTGGGGGTCCTCGGCACAGGCCCCACCTGAACGCTACGCACCTTTCGCCAGCCAAGGCGGCTTTTGCGGTTTGTTGGTTTGCGAGGGAGGTCAGGGCTTGTACTCGCTGCGGGGCAGGTGGGATGGTCGCCGTCGTCACCCACCGCCGTAAAACCTTCGGCATTCTCGTGCCCGAGCACGTCGCTTACCTTGCCCTCTTACTCGTACGTGCCCGTCGTATGGCTCAACCTCAAGGCGGCGTTCGACTGCATCCAGCAATCGATCGCGGCCTGTAATGGACCGACCTGTTCGTGCTGTTCACCACGGCGCTGCTGCCGCTTCCGACCATCGTCGGGCCGGACGCCCTGCAGAAGCACGCCAACATGGGACCAGCGTTTGGCCGTTGCCTTCTACCGGCTGATCGGCGCGTTGCTGTGCGCGTCTTGTCTACCTAGCCCGCCAGCCCTGACCTGCTGAAGGAGCAGGTCAGGGACGGGGCGTTCCCCGTCGAGCGGCTCGGAGCCCTCGTCGGGATCGCGCTCCGCCACCACCCGGCTGCGGGGCGAACCGCCGTTTCACCCGGGCGGGCGCGGGCACCCGCCGTAATCGGTTCGAAAGGGGGATCCGAGGTGAACTACACCGAGTTCGTCCAGTCCGTGGCAGCACGACCGAAGGTTCCACCGGGGCAGGCGGAACCGATCACCCGCGCCACGCTCGAGACGTTGGCAGAAAGGATCACAGGCGGCCAGGCGAGGGACCTCGCCTCCCAACTCCCTCAGGAAACCACGAGGGCTGGTGGCCAGGCCCACCGAAGATCCGGAACGGTTCGGACTGGCCGAATTCTTCGAACGGGTGCAGTCACGGGCCGGGGTGGATTACCAGGTGGCCACCGACGGAGCACGGGCCGTGCTGGACACCCTTCGTGAGTCGGTCAGAGCGAAGGAGTACGGGGACACTGTCGACCAGTTGCCGCAGGAGTTCTGGCAGTTGACCGGGCCGAGGGCTGAACGGCTCCAGACCCGCGGGGTTGGCACCTAGCTAGTGCCTTGACCACGAACGTTCACGGTGTCGAGTGGGCGGTAGCCTCGGCGCGGTGACGGAGGACGACTTCATGATCAGGCTGAGCCGGGACGAGGCGTTGGTGTTCTCAGACTGGCTTCACCGGATGATGGGCACTGCCGATTTCGACGAGTTGGTCGATCGCGACCAGGCAGTTTGGTCCCCGCTGTATCGCATCTCCGGGACGCTGGAGACCTCGCTGGCGGAGGTGTTCAGGCCGGATTACCCCGTCCGGCTGCAGGAGGCGAGGAACCGGCTACTGGATGCGCTTGGCGGGGTGGGGCGGGCAACCGGCGATGCGTGACGCTCAGGCGGCACGTGTAGTCGGCTGCCGCCAGCCTCGTTGGCGTTCGCTGCGAATGCGGGCGCGTTCGCGGCGTTGGGCGGCCAGGACGTCGGGATTACGTGCGTTGACGTTTCGCCAGCGCAGGTAGGCCTGCAGTTTGCGGGTCAGGACGGTGTGGTTCGGGTGGTCGGAGCCGGCGATCACGAAGGTCCGCAGCGGGCCGAACTGGGCTTCTATCGGGTTGGCCCAGGACGCATACGTCGGGGTGAAGAACAGTTCGACCTTGTTCTGAGCCGCCCACGCCCGGATCTTGAGGCCCTTGTGCGCGGAGAGGTTGTCGAGGATGACGTAGATCGGCGCTGCGTCCGGACGCGCAGCCCGGATCGATTTGAGCGCGGCCAGGGTGTTCGCAGCGCTCTTGCGACGCCTGACGATGCCCCAGAGTTGGTCGTCCCCGACGCTGTAGCAGCCGTGGAATTGCCGGACGCCGTGCAGCTTGTGGTAGTTCGCCGGCAGCCGCTGCGGATGCCCGGACGGCGCCCACCCGGCACCGGCCTGCGGACGGATGACCAGTGGCCCGAACTCGTCGAAGGCGAACACCCGCTGCGGGAAATGCGCGGTGACGTACTCGATGCGGGCCAGCTTGGCATCCCGGTCGGGGTCGGTGGACTCCTTCCACATCTTCGTCCGCTGAAAGGTGATCTTGTGCTGGTGCAGGATCTGCCGCAGACGCTCCCGCCCGATCCGAACTCGGCGAGTGGCATGGGCGGTGAGGTAGTCGGCGAGCTTGCGCACGCTCCACCGGGTGAACGGCCGCCTCAGTGCCTCGGGGCGGGCGTTGGCCGTCTCGACGATGAACGCTTCGTCATCGTCGCTGATCAGGCGGGGACGGCCACCCGCCCACTGAGGGTCCAGGCTGGCCATGCCCACCTCGTTGAACCGGTGGATGACCTGCCGGACCGTGTCCTCGTCCGCCTGCACCAGCCGGGCGATCGCCGGCACCGTGTTCCCACCGGCCGAAGCAAGCACGACCATGGCCCGCCGTAATCGGACCGGCGAGCCGGTACCACGACGGGTGATCCTCAGCAGCTGCTGACCCTCCTGGTCACTGAGCCGCCGGACGCGCACGGGTTCTGCCACCGCCACAGCCTGAAGCCCGCGACGCCGCCCGTCAGCCAAGCCGGACGGCGTGTCATCCAACACCGCGAACCTTCGTGGTCAGAGCACTAGGGAGCTCCTGGAAAGCCATGCCGTCGATGCTCATCCTTCAAGTGCAGTGAATCCTCGGCGGGTTCGCACCGACTTGACGATGCGGTGAACTGCCAGGCTCACGTCCTCGTGCTCCCATACGACGATCAGCAGCCAGCCAGCGTCCTCGAGCGCCTGGCGGGTTCGTTTGTCGCGGTCCATGTTTTCGGGCAGCTCGATCAAGAGCGATGGCGACGACGCGCACCACCACGCCGTCTGTGGCGCCTGCGGCGACATGCGGCAGTTGCCCGAGGCGGTCGACGCGAGCCTCGCCACCGCACGCGCCGTCGGGCCAGATCTGCCCGCCCAGCCCGGCGGTGTCGTCGTCTACGGACGGTGCGCGGGGTGCCGGACAGCGACCCGATAAGGGCACAACCCGTCGGCGTACGGTCGGCCCCGACGACGGTGGGATCACAGCGTCCATCCCGTGCCCGCGGCGCCGGCACGGGCAACCGCAGCGGGCTGGCCGACAGCTATCGACTCGCCCTGCGGGCGATGGCACTGGCCAACGCACGGCTCGACGATCTCACCGACGCGCGGACGCTGCTGGCCGACCATCCCCCACTGTCCGCCGTCGTGGACACCGACCTGCACAGGCTGTAGGTGGTCGGACATCGCCTGCGTCAGGTGTTCCAGAGCGTGACGGCAGGCGGCGAGCGGGAGGCGGTGGACGAGCTCAAAGCCCTGCTGGGCCGGTACCGGTTCCGGCCAATGATCTCCGGCACCTCGGCGGTCGACTGGCCGTGCACGTCGCCACACCTGGCACACCGCGCTCGGTCGAGTACGTCGCCGCCGCCGTGTGGGGACTCGCCGTGTGGCTGTGTGAACGGGGTATCGACCGGCTCGGCGTCTCGCGGAACCACGGTGCCCGACCGCGTTCCTCGACGACAGCAGCAACCGATGCCGCCGGTTCTGCTCCGACCGGTGCGCCACCCGCCACCACGTCCGCGCCCACCGCGCCAGACACCGCGCCACCCAGCCCTGACCACCGCCCAGGGAAGCCGGTCGATGGTCAGGGCGCAGCCGGTGGAATGAGGAGCTTTACCGAGTGTGGCGACCCAGGCAATCGGGAGCCGAACCCGATCCGGACTGAGCTTCCCCATCCGCATCCGGACGAGGCCGACCTTTACGCAGACCTGCTCACCGACCGGTATGCCCCGGGGCTACGTCTGGAGCAGGAACGTGTCCGGCACGATCGAGCGGGCACTCCGTCGAGGAAATTGCCAGATCGATGGTTGTTCTTAATCCCTTGTGGCGGTCACGCCGGATGGCTGATCCGGCTGGAGGGGGTCCCCACCCGTCACGGTCACATACGGTGCGTGTCTGGTCGCGGATTGACAGCGGCTGCGGGGTGGACGAGACTGGCGCGACAATTGAACAGCCGCGTGTGCGTGCGGGGGAAGTCCGGTCGAAGTCCGGCGCTGGCCCGCAACGGTGGGCCGCCAGGGGTATCCCTGGTGGCGAGCCCGAATACCTGCCGTGCCCGCGAGTCCTGCTCCTCACCCGTCGTGGCCCACGGGTCGGAGGCCGGCCAGTCGCGCCCTCGCCGGGCGGGCCGGGTTCTGACGACCGCCGGGCCGGAAAGGCGCTTCCGATGGTCGTCCGCCTGAGCCGGCACCGCCTGCTCGCCCTGTTCTGCGGCGTACTCGCCGCTCTCACCCTGGCCACCCCGGCGGTCGCCGCGCCCACTCAGGTGGGTGCCGTCCGGCCGGATGCGGCCGCTGGTTGGCTGGCCCGCCAACTCGTTGACGGGGAACGTTTCGAGACCGTCTTCGACGGCGTCGCGTACCCGGACCAGGGGCTGACCCTCGACGCGGTCTTCGCGTTCGCTGCCGCCGGTGCCGCCGACGACTTCGGCGCCCAGGCCCTGGCCTGGGTCACCCGACCGGGCGTTCGCGACGGGTACATCGGCGACGGAGTCACCGAGGCGTACGCGGGTGCGACCGCCAAGCTTGCCCTCGCGGTCGCGGTGCGCGGCGGTGACCCGACTGACGTCGGCGGTGTGGATCTCATCGCCCGGCTGCGCTCGCTCCAGTCGCCCAGTGGCCGTTTCACCGACCTGTCGGCGTGGGGTGATTTCAGCAACGCGTTCAGCCAGTCGTTCGCCATCCTCGCGTTGGACCGGACCACGCAGGGCGTGCCGGCGGCCGCCGCCGGGTGGCTGGCCGGCACGCGGTGCCCCGACGGCGGCTATCCGCTGCTGGCGGCCCAGCCGGTCTGTGTCTCCGATGTGGATGCTACCGCCGTCGTGGTGCAGGCGCTGCGTGCCGCCGGCCGGTCGGCCGACGCCGCTGCGGGACTGCGCTGGCTGGTTTCCGTGCAGCGCGTCGACGGCGGTTTCGCCAGCGCGGGCGGGGTCGCGAATGCGAACAGCACCGGGTTGGCGGCGCAGGCGCTGCGCGACGGGGGTCGGCCGGTGGCCTGGCTGCGGGCCCGGCTCTTCCTGGCCGGACTACAGGTCGGCTGCGCCGCGCCGGTGGCCGACCGGGGAGCGGTTGATTTCGACGGTGGGGTCTTCGACCCGGCGACCGCCACCCGCGCCACCGCCCAGGCCGTGCTCGGCCTGACCGGCACCGGATATGCCCGGCTCACCACGGCCACCGCGTCTCCCGGTGCCCCCATCCTGCGCTGCCGCTGACGGTCCAGACAGCGCCCGTCCCCTCGAAGGAGTGTCCATGTCCTTTGTCCAGATTCCCGTCCGTAGGTGGCTCGCCGGTGTACTGGCCACCGCCGTAGTCGCCCTCGGACTGATCGCTGTCGAACCGTCCCCGCGGGCTGCGCAGGCCACCACGTGCACCGGGACGTCCGGTGTCACCGTGGTGGTCGACTACGGTTCGCTCGGTGGCGGCGTCCAGGTGGCGTGTGCTCTCGGTGACCCGGCCACCGGGCTTGCCGCGCTGCAGGGCGCCGGCTTCACGGTGACCGGAACGCAGCGGTGGGGCCTGGGGTTCGTCTGTCGGATCAACGGTCAACCGACCGCCGCGACTGAGCCCTGCATCAACACCCCGCCGGCCAGCGCGTATTGGTCGTACTGGCACGCCTCGGGCAGCGGCGCCGCCTGGACGTACAGCACGCTGGGGGCGACGAGTTACAACCCGGCGCCGGGCACGGTCGAGGGATGGTCCTTCGGTGCCGGTGTGGCACCCAGCATCACCGCCCCCTGACCTGCAGATCGGGCTGATGAGCCGCTGACGCCTGCCGGGTGTCGACGCCGTCTGGCACCGTAGGGCGACCGCACGGTACGGTGTCGACACCCGGCGTGCCGGGCACACAACTGAATGCGTCCCGTTCGGGGGGAAGCCGGTAAAAGCCGGCGCTGACCCGCAACCGTGAGCGAGCCCTGTCTCGCGAGCCGGAATGCCCCGAATCGGACGAGCGGCTTCCACTGTCGAGGTCTACAGGGTGAAGTCCGGGCAGCCGACTTTCGGCACGTCGTCGCGACGGCGTTGCCGGTGCCTTCCGGAGCTTTCACCGACCGCTCTGCGAAAGGCACCCCTGATGCCCACATCCCCGCTCCGGCGCGTCGGCGCCGGTCTCGGCGTCGCCGTCGCCACGGCGCTCGCCATCGTCGTCGCCACACCCCCTTCTGGGGTGGCCGCCTCCTCTGCGGCCCACAGCGCTGCCGCGCGTGACGCCGCAGCCTGGCTCGCCGGCGAGTACGCCGACGGTGTCCTGCCCGGGCCGTTCGGTGGTGCCGACTGGGGCCTCACCATCGACGGCATGCTCGCCCTGGCCGCCACCGGCGTCGACCCGTCGACCCGGCAGGCGGCGACCGCGCAGATCGCCGCGAACGTGCGCTCCTACAACAGCTACGACGACTGGGGCATCGAGGGCTTCACCGACGGCGGCGCCACTGCGAAGTTGCTCTATGCGGCCTCCGCCGCCGGCGCCGATCCGACCGACTTCGGTGGCTGGGACCTACGGGCGGAAACCCTGGCGCTGGTCTCCGGGGCGCACACCGGTCACCAGCACGGTCGGATCACCAGCCGCACCACCGACGAGTCCGGCCAGGACCCGTCCAACACCTTCGATCAGAGCTTCGCGGTCCTCGGTCTGGCACGCAGCGGCGGCGCACCGCAGGAGACGGTCGACTTCCTGGTCCGGCAGCAGTGCGCGGCCGGTGGTTTTCGGCTGTACCCGGATGCTGCGGGCGCACCGTCGCCGTCCTGCGACGCCGAGAGCAACGCCACGCTCGATGTCGACTCGACCGCGATGGCCGTCCAGGCGCTGCTGGCCGCGGGTGCCGACGACGCGGCGGGACGCGGCGTGGACTGGCTGGTGGCACAGCAACGCGCCGACGGGTCCTTCGGTGGGTCCGGGCCGACCAGCGGCGCGAACTCCAACAGCACCGGCCTCGCCGGTCAGGCACTCGCCGCGGCCGGCCGCGACACCGAGGCCACCCGGGCCGCCCAGGCCCTGGCAGCGCTGCAGCTCACCGGAGCCAACGGTGGTGCCGCTACGGCTGACGCAGGAGCCATCGCCTACGACACCGGCGCGCTGACCGAGGCGGTCGACGAGGGCATCACCGGCAACCTTCGGGACCAGTGGCGTCGCGCTACCGCCCAGGCGCTGCTCGGCCTGGCCCAGGTGCCGCTCGGCCGGATCGGTCTCGACCCGCCGCCCACCGGCGGCCCCACCCCGTCGACCAGCGCGTCGCCCACGCCCACCGGCTCGCCCGCACCGACACCGACACCGACACCGACGCCGACGCCGACCGACGCGCCGACCGCCAGCCCGACGCCGAGCGCGTCTCCGAGCGACACGCCCACCGCCGGCCCGACGCCGAGTGACACACCGTCCACGCCTGTCGCCACGCCGACCGTGAGCACCAGCCCGGTCGCGGGCGGACCGGGACGCCT
The DNA here is from genome assembly GCF_003977705.1 of Verrucosispora sp. FIM060022. Lineage (NCBI taxonomy): Bacteria > Bacillati > Actinomycetota > Actinomycetes > Micromonosporales > Micromonosporaceae > Micromonospora > Verrucosispora sp. FIM060022. Next base: position 6,339 of record NZ_RQIV01000020.1, on the reverse strand, counting down.
GCCGACCACCGGCGTGGCCATCGGCGGGTACGTACTCACCGCGCTGCTGCTCGTCGGCGGGGGAGCGGTGCTGCTGGTGCTGGGCCGCCGGCGGGCCACATGAGCAGCCGGGCGGTCCGTGCGGCAGTGGTGCTCGCGGTGACCGCCGCGAGCACGGCCGTCGGGGCGGCTCCGGCCCAGGCCGCCGGCCGCGCCGGTCAGTGTCCGGACGCCGACGGGGTGACCGTGGTGGTCGACTTCAAGGAACTCGGCGGTGGGGTGGTTATCCGCTGCGCCCCGGGCGACCAGGCCACCGGCCTTGCCGCGCTGAAGAACGCCGGCTTCCAGATCACCGGCACCCTGCGCTGGGGCGAGGGCTTCATCTGCCGGATCGAGGGTAAACCCTCGGCCGCGACGGAGAAGTGCGTGGACACCCCGCCGGCCAGCGCCTACTGGTCGTACTGGCACGCGCCGGACGGCGGTGTCTGGACGTACAGCGACAAGGGGGTCCTCAACCGCAAGCCCCCGGCGGGCAGCTTCGAAGGCTGGTCGTTCTCGCTGAACCGCAGCGCCGACAATGCGCCGCGACCCGCGGTGGCACCGAACCGGCCGGCCCCGCCGCGCACCACACCACCGGCACCGCCGCCGCCCCGCACCTCGGCACCGGCCCCGCCACCACCCGCACCTACCCCACCAGCACCGGGCAACCCGCCACCCGCCCTCCCGCCACCGACCGCGGACGCACCCGTGGCACCCGGCGTCGGCACCCCGACCGGTGCAGGTGGTACGCCCGCCGCCTCGGTCCCGGTCGCGCCGACCGGCGACCCGTCGGGCCCTGCGCCGGAGGTGCCGCCGACGGCGAGCGTCGTTCCGCCCCTGGGCGCCGCCCCCGTGCCGTCAACCGACCCGACGGGCTCGCTCCCGCCGGTCGAGGCGACCGGGGCCCGGGACGGCGACGGTCTGCCGCTGGGCACCCTGGCCGGGCTGTTCCTGCTGGTGGCACTGGTCGGCGGCGGTGTCCTCGCGGCCCGTCGTCGGCGTACCCCGGATGACTGACCGGGCCGTCGTCGACAGCGGACCGCCCGCCCGGGTGTCGGCGTGGTCCGGGGCCCGGTCCGTCCGGGCCGGCCGGCTACCGCGCAGCCTGCACCCGGGCGCGTGGTGGTGCTGGGCGCTGGGGCTGGCCACCGCCGCCAGCCACACCACGAACCCGCTGCCGCTGGCGATGATCGTCGCCGCGGCCGCGCTGGTGGTGGTCCGTCGTCGCGGCGACGCCCCCTGGGCGCTGGCGTTCCGGATGTACCTGGTGCTCGGTGCGGTGATCGTGGCGATGCGGGTGCTGTTCCGCCTCGTCTTCGGCGGTGGTCAGGGCGACCACGTCCTGCTCCACCTGCCGGAGATCCCGCTGCCCGCCTGGGCGGCCGGTATCCGGCTGTTCGGTCCCGTCGCCGCCGAACAACTTCTCGGCGGCTTCTACGACGGGCTGCGGCTGGCCACGATGCTGATCTGCCTCGGTGCCGCCAACGCCCTGGCCAACCCGAAGCGGCTACTCAAGGCCGTACCCGGCGCCCTGTACGCGGTCAGCACGGCGGTGGTGGTCGCCCTGTCGGTCGCCCCGCAACTGGTCGAGAGCGTGCTGCGGGTACGCCGCGCCCGCCGACTGCGCGGTGCTGCCGGGCACGGCCTGCGCGCCCTGCGGGGCATCGCCCTGCCGGTGCTGGCCGACGCCCTGGACCGGTCCCTCGCCCTGGCGGCGGCGATGGACTCGCGGGGTTACGGACGCACCGCCGCCGTACCGGCCGGTCAGCGTGCACTCACCGGCGCCCTGGTGCTCGCCGGGCTGGTCGGCGTCTGCGTCGGCACGTACGGCCTGCTCGACGCGACCGTGCCGGGCTACCTCGGCCTGCCGATGCTGCTCGCCGGGCTGGCCACGGCAGTGGCCGGAATGCTGCTGGCCGGGCGTCAGGTGCGGCGTAGCCGCTACCGCCCCGACCGGTGGCGGCTGGCCGAGCTGGCCGTCGCCGGGTGCGGCCTGGCCACTGCTGCGGTGATGACGATGGCCGGCACGGTGGATCCGGAGCGGCTCTACCCGCCGGTCAGCCCGCTCACCTGGCCGGAGTTGACGCCCCTGTTGGTGCTCGCGGTGCTGGTGGCGGTGGCACCGGCCTGGCTGGCCCCACCGGCGCCGACGGCGAACCCCGCCCCGCGACCGCTGCCCGTGCCACCGGCGGCGACCGGCCGTACCGACCACACGTCGCCTCGCGACACCGCCCAGCCGGAGGCGCACCGATGATCGACTTCGACCGGGTCACCGTCCGGTACGCCGAGAGCCCCGAGCCGATGCTGCGCGACGTCCGCCTGCACATCCCGGAGGGCGAGCTGTGCCTGGTCGCCGGGCGCACCGGAGCCGGCAAGTCGACGCTGCTGCGGGCCATCAACGGCCTGGTGCCGCACTTCACCGGCGGCACCCTGTACGGCACCGTCACCGTGCACGGCCGCGACACCCGGGCACATCCGCCGCGTGACCTGGCCGACGTCGTCGGCGTGGTCGGCCAGGACCCGCTCGCCGGCTTCGTCACCGACACCGTCGAGGAGGAACTCGCCTACGGCATGGAACAACTCGCGCTGCCCGCGCCGGTCATGCGCAAGCGCGTCGAGGAGACCCTCGACCTGCTCGGCATCGCCGAGCTGCGGGACCGTCCGCTGCGGACGCTCTCCGGCGGGCAGCAGCAGCGGGTCGCCATCGGCGCGGTCCTCACCAGCCACCCGCAGGTGCTGGTGCTCGACGAACCGACCTCGGCGCTGGACCCGACCGCCGCCGAGGACGTCCTGGCCGCCGTCACCCGCCTGGTCCACGACCTCGGCGTCACCGTGGTGGTGGCCGAGCACCGACTCGAACGCGTCGTGCAGTACGCCGACCGGCTGCTCTACCTGCCCGGCGACGGCACTGTCGTCGACGGGCCACCGGACGCCGTGCTCGCCGGCATCGAGCTGGCCCCGCCGTTGATCGAGTTGGGCCGCGTCGCCGGCTGGACACCCCTGCCGCTCTCCGTCCGCGACGCCCGGCGTCGTGCGGGCGACCTCCGGCAGCGGCTCGCCGACGCGTCACCCCCACCGGCCGCGCCGGTGCCGGACGGCGTACCGGCGCTGACCGCGCGGGGCGTCGTGGTGCGGTACCCGGGCACGGTGGCGGTGCGCGGCGTCGACCTCGACCTGCACCCGGGCCAGGTCGTCGCGCTGATGGGCCGCAACGGCTCCGGGAAGTCGAGCCTGCTCTGGGCAGTGCAGGGCAGCGGCCCACGCCAGAGCGGCACGGTGACCGTGCCCGGCCCGGACGGCGACACCGATCTGAAGGCGCTGCCCGCCGCGCAGGCCCGCCGCCGGGTCGGACTGGTCCCGCAGACCCCCGGCGACCTGCTCTATCTAGAGACGGTGGCGGCCGAGTGCACCCAGGCCGACCGGGAGTCCGAGGTGCCCGACGGGACCTGCCGAGCGTTACTGGACCACCTCACCCCCGGGCTGCCGGCCGACCGGCACCCACGGGACCTGTCCGAGGGGCAGCGGCTGGCCCTCGCGCTCGCGGTCCAGCTCACCGCCGCCCCACCGGTGGTCCTGCTCGACGAGCCGACTCGGGGACTGGACTACCGGGCCAAGCGGCAGTTCGCCACCGTGGTCCGCCGGTTGGCCGCGCAGGGTCGGGCGGTCGTGGTCGCCACCCATGACGTCGAACTCGTCGCCATCCTCGCCGACCGGGTCGTGGTGATGGCTCAGGGCGAGATCGTCGCCGACGGTACTGCCGCCGAGGTCATGCTCGCCTCACCGGCGTTCGCGCCCCAGGTCGCCAAGGTCTTGGCTCCGCAGTCCTGGCTGACGGTGGACCAGGTCACCACGGCGCTGACCCGAACCGAGGTGCCGCGATGAGCGTGCTGCGGGTCGCCCCGCGCACCGCCGTCATCCTGACCCTGGCCTCCGTCGCCGCGCTCGCCACCTTCACCTGGCCGTTCTTCGTCCCCGCCCAACCTGAGAGCATGGCCCGCACCACCGAGGCGCCGCTGGTCTTCATCATCGTCCTACCGATCCTGCTCGCGCTCGTTCTGGCCGAACTCAGCTCCGGCGGCATCGACAGCAAGGCCCTGGCGATGCTCGGCGTACTCGCCGCCGTCAACGCCGCCCTACGCCCGCTCGGCGCCGGCACCGCCGGCATCGAAACGGTGTTCTTCCTGCTCGTGCTCGCCGGCCGGGTCTTCGGACCCGGGTTCGGTTTCCTGCTGGGTGCCATCTCGCTGTTCGCCTCCGCGCTGCTCACCGCCGGGGTCGGACCCTGGCTGCCGTTCCAGATGCTGGCCGCGGCCTGGCTGGGGCTCGGCGCGGGGTTGCTGCCGTCCCGGCTGCGGGGGCGGGCCGAGATCGCCGTGCTGGCCGGGTACGGCGCGGTCGCCGCCTACGCGTACGGGCTGCTGATGAACCTCTGGTTCTGGCCGTTCAGCGTCGGCGCGGACACTCAACTCTCCTACGTCGCCGGTGCACCGGTGCTGGAGAACCTGCACCGCTTCGCGGTCTTCACCGCCGTCACCTCCACCTTCGGCTGGGACACCGGCCGGGCGGTCACCACCGCCGTCGCCATCGTCCTGGTCGGACCGGCTGTCCTGGCGGCGCTGCGCCGAGCCGCCCGCCGGGCCGCGTTCGACGCCCCGGTCACCTTCGCCGCACCATCGGCACCTGGGCCTGTGCCGATCACGCCCGCAGAGGATGGTGGTTGCGGTGTGCTCCCGCAGGGCAGCGGACAGCAGGTTCCGGCGGTCGACCCTCATCTGCCGCCACAGACGCCCTTCCCATAGCGACGCGCTCGCGAACGGGTAACCGGACGGGGTGCCATGTTCACCGCTCACCTGACGCGAGTTCGAGTACCGCCTGGTCGTCGAGTTGTGGCCGGAGCGGGCCGAGTAGCGGATGGTCACGACGGGGACGGCGGCGGCTCTGCCTATCTGCGGTCCACCGGGTAGGGGATGACAGTGCGTCGGTTCTCGTCGATGAGCAGGTGCCCGGCGGCGGGCGGTCGCGCCCGTTGGGCGCAGTCGCGGCGTTCGCAGATGCGGCAGCCGAGGCCGATCGGGGTGGCGGTGCGGGGGTCGTCGAGGGCAACGCCGTCGCTGTAGACGAGCCGGTGGGCGTGGCGCAGTTCGCAGCCGAGAGCGACGGCGAAGGTGCTGCGCGGGCTGTGGTGTCCGCGTCCGCCGTGGGTGACGGTGCGGGCGATCCAGAAGTAGCGTTTGCCGTCGGGCATCTCGGCGACCTGGGTGAGGATCCGTCCGGGGGCGGCGATCGCTTCGTAGATGATCCATAGTGGGCAGGTGCCGCCGAAGCGGGAGGACAGCCTGAGTGCAGGGCGGTCTGCTGGCGGGTTTCCCTTCTTACTTCTGCGGCGGTGGCCGGTCGCCGCCGTGGCGCTGGTTGCCGATGAGTCGGTGGAGGGCTGTCCGGTGGAGGGGGAAGGCGAGTCGGAGGGTGTGGGCGGTGAGGTGGATGGTCCACCAGGTGAGGGCGATGAGGTAGCCGGTGATGAGGGCGCCGTGGGTGGGCCAGGTGACGACGAGGGCGTAGCCGATGGCGAGGCCGGTGGCGGTGATGATGCGGATGGTGCGTATGCGGGTGAGGGTGAGTGCGGTGGCGATGCCGATGAGGGCGGCTCCGCCGTTGCGGATGACGCCGATGCCGGTGCTGTTCATGGGCATGGACATGAGTGCGGTGGTCATGAGGAGGATGCCGGTGGCGGCGATGGCGGCGTGGGTGATGACGGGTTTGGTGCGGGTGAGCCAGTGGGGGAGGTCGTCGGCGGGGATGCGGGGTGCGGCGGCGGCGATGATGGTGGCGCAGGCGGCGAGGGGGAGTGCCCAGCCGAGGGTCCAGGTGAGGAATGGCCGGTAGGGGTATTGGAGGGCGGTGCCGACGGCGAGGCCGTAGAGGGCGGCGGTGATGGGGCCTGCGATGGCGGCGGTGAGGTAGGCGTGTCGGATGAGTCGGCCGGTGGTGGGTTCGGCGGTGGTGGGTGGTCCGGCGAGCCAGGTGGTGGGGGCGAGGTGGGCGACGGCGTACGCGGCGAGGGCGGCGAGGGCGCCGGCGGCGCCGAGTTGGGGCATGGAGACGACGACGTCGATGATCCGGCCCTCGAGTTTGTAGATGTCGGCGTTGTGGACGGCGTGGAGGAGCAGGGCGAGGGAGCAGCCGCCGAGCAGGGGACTGTACAAATAACGGCTGATCGACCGATCAAGGGAGAGACGCCAGATGACGACCGAGATCACCTCGGGGCAGGAGCCGGCGGCCAGGCCGGCGGATGCGGTCACGGATGAGCAGTTGATCGCG
>NZ_RQIV01000002.1:0-859583 GCF_003977705.1 Verrucosispora sp. FIM060022 | reverse complement strand
TGATAGGGTTACGGCGGTTATGGCGGAAGGGAAACGCCCGGTTACATTCCGAACCCGGAAGCTAAGCCTTCCAGCGCCGATGGTACTGCACTCGGGAGGGTGTGGGAGAGTAGGACACCGCCGGACATTCTTCGATTTGAGGGCCACCCTTGTTGGGGTGGCCCTCGAACGTATCTACCCCCCGGGAAATAGTTACTGCTGGTTCGGGATCGGGGACGGGTTCTGCGCCGTCGAGCGGCGCCCTGGTCATGACCTCGCGCAATGCCACGGGCCGGCGGGCCGGGCATGTCTGCCTGAACTGCTTTGCTCTGCTTCAATCCACGCACTGGTTTCCGTTGCTGGTTGTTGCGTGGGTTGAAGCAGAGCAAAGGGAGTCCCGAGCACCACAGTGAGGGTGTTCGAGCGTGGGTGTTAGGGGAGCCGGAGGAGAACCAGGGGCATGAGATCATGTAGGACGTCGTCACCCGGTGTCGCCAGCGGCTGAGGTCGAACAGTTCCCTCAGCAGGACGGGCAGCGCCAGACCGTTGACCCGCGGCGTGTTCTCCGCGCGTTCTCTCCGTCCTCGGAATGGGCGGACAGGCGCCGGGCCGAGGGTGAACCACTGTGCCTCGGCGGCGCGGTCATCGTCCGGTGTGTGCCGAGGTCAGGCGGGTTCCTTGGCGCAGATGAAGCGGGGCTCCGCGTCGTAGGTCCAGGTGAACTTCTCCCGCTTGACGACTTTGCCGTCCTTCTTGATGACGCGGAACGCGTCCTGGGTGAAGCCCTGGCTGCCGTTGGCCGGGATGCAGCTGGGCCCCGGCTCCAGGTAGACGGTCTTCGGCGAGGTGATGTTGCGACGGGGGCCGTACTCGGTTTTGACGCTGTCCCAGATCTTCGTGCTCCAGATCGAGACGGTGATCGAGTTGGCGGTGTACGAGGTGTCGATCAGTACGCCGTACTCGGTGTTGTTGCGGAATTTGAAGTCGAGGTTCGGCCAGAAGATCGTGGACTCGATGACGGCCGGGTAGCGGCTGAAGTAGTACGAGTGCGGCTTGTGCTCGACGTCTTCCAGGCCCGCGTAGTAGGTCGCGTTGAACAGCGTGGTGGTGAACTGCGAGGTGCCACCGCCGACTCCGGGCACCAGTTTGCCGTCGAGGATCACCGGCGCGTCGCGGTAGCCCTGCGCGTAGCCGCGCTCCCCGGTGTGGCCGTTGAGCGAGAACGTGTCGCCGGGCAGGACCACGGTGCCGTCGACGTGCTTGGCGATGGTCACGATGTTCTGGCTACGTGGCGATGACAGGCCGCCGGTGAAGTACGTGGTGAAGGAGGAGACCTTCTCCTTGATCCCCAGACCGGAGATCTTCTCGGCGGTGACCTTCGGGGTGACCGGCTTGAGGTCGGCGGAGATCGTACGGTCGTCGGTGCGGGGTAGGACGGCCAGCAGGTCGTCGCGGAGCTTGCCGATGTCCACCTGCTTGCCGGCGCGCCCGTCGACCACCTTCGGTTTGCCGCCGGAGATGGTCATCGTGGCGTTCTTCGGCGCCACCTCGACCTTGTCGAGTCGGTCGCCGAGGGCCGACCTGAGCTTCTTGGCATCCACGCTCGGGGTGAGCTTGCCGGCCTTGTCGGCCTTGAACTGGAGGCTCTTGGCGATCGCCTGTGGCGGGATGGTCACCGTGCCCCGGTCGGTGTTCAGCTTGACGGGTGCCGCGACCGCCGGCTTGGCCAGTTCCTCCACGAGGCGGTCCACCTCGTCGGCGGAGGTGACCGGGTGGTTCTCCACCAACGGCACGGTCACCGGCTGCCCGCTGAGCCAGCCCTCCTTGACCACCTGCGCCGAGTGTTCGGTGTCGAGGGCCAGGCTCGGCTTGGGGTGACGGGCCTTCGGGGTGGTGCCGGAGAAGGTGATCGCTGGCATGGTCATCTTCCGGCCCTGCTTGCCGACCAACTTCTGCAGTTCGGCTTCCAGCTTCGGCACGTCGACGGAGACCACCGGCTCGATCTCGCGGGAGCCGACCAACCGGTCCACGGCGTGCGCCTGGGCTGCCGCCGCGGCGGCCACGGTGGCGTCCACGTCGACAGTGAGCCCGACCTCGGCCGGGTTGATCTGGGCCGTGCGTTCGCCCACCCGTACCTCGATCGGGGCAGCCAGTTCGGCCGCGCGCCGGTCCAGCTGCGCCTGCAGCTCCCGCGCCGCGTCGGCCCGGCTGCGCCCGCCGAGTTCGGTGCCGAGCACGGTGGTGCCGCGCGGGACGTCACCGGCGTACGTCCAGGCGGCGACGACGCCCACCGACGCGAGCACGGCGGTGGCCACCCCGGTGGCGAGCAGGATCCGGACCCGGCGGGATCGCTTGGCGCTGCCCTGCGGCGGATCGACAGGTGTGGGGCGCTCCGGTTCCTCGACAGGCCAACTGACCGCTTTCACCTGGACCGTGGGCCGGTCGTCGTCAGCGGGCGGACGGTTCTCGCCGTACAGGGTCACAGCTACCTCTTCGGAAATGGCCGTGGGCGGAGTTGGGAACCTTCACCCCGGGAGCAACTACGGTAGCCAACGCGACGGGGTACGGGGGGTCTGAGTGTGCGGAGAGTCGCCATCGACACCGGTTTGAGGCGTTGGGGCAGCGGTACGGTCACGCTGTGTAGTTCGCGGGTGGCTCGGTCGGAAGACCAGCCAGGACATCGTCGCGGCGGTCACGGCGGCGGTGACCAGCGCGCAGGACAGCACCCCGGTGACGGTGCGTGGGGCGATGAGGGCAGCGCAGACGGTCAGGCCGACCGTGGCCATCCACAGCGGTGCGGCCGGCCAGCGCGCGCCGGTCGCCACCCGGTCGTTGACGAGCATGAACACCACTGCGTAGAGGGCGCCGGTGGCGGCGAAGATCGGCGCGGTGTCGGCCAGGTGAAGGTAGTCGGCGCCCCCGGCGAGCCGGAACGCCAACTCGCCGCCGATGGCGGCGGTCGCGACGAGGGCGGCGCCGCAGGTCGTGATCAACGCCAGCGCCACCAGGCGGGCGCGCCGGTCGCCCCGGGCCAGCCGGGGCAGGACCAGCAGGGTGACGACCTGAGGTGCCCACAGTGCGCCCTTGGTGAGTACCGAACCGACCGCGTACGCGCCGGAGTCGGCGGCGGGCAGCAGTTGGCGGGCGAGGATCAGATCGGCGTACGAGATGGCGAGCATCGCCAGCGTGGCGGCGCAGGCGGTGGTCACCTGCCGGGCACCCAGCCGGCGTGGCACCGGGTCGCCCGGTTCGGCGGACCTCGGCTGATCATCTCGTGACCCGGTCGGCACCGCACCGGGCGTGGCTGTCGCAGTGGTGGTGGGGGCGGCGAGGCGGGCCAGCAGTGGCAGGGCGAGCAGGCCGGTGACCGTGGTCAACAGCAGGCAGGTTGCCGGTCCTCGACCGAGCAGGAGGCCGACGACCAGCCCGCCGTAGCGGCCGGCGGCCAGTACGGCCATGGCGACGGCGAGCCGCAGGAAACGCTGGTCGCCCTGCAGTTCACCGAGCCACCGGCCGGCCATCACGGTGGCGAACGTGGTGGTGGCGAGCAGCAGCGTCAGCGGGGCCGGCAGCCGCAGGAGCACCGTCAACAACGGTGCCAGGGCCAGGGTGACGGCACCGGTGAGCGCGGCGGTGCGTAGCCCGAGTCGGCCGGCTCCGTCGCCACCCCAGCGGGCCCGGTGCGCGGCCACCGCGATCTGCAACCCGAACCCGGGCACCGCGGCGATCGCAGCCAGCGCGAGGACGGTGGCCAGCGCGCCCAGGTCGGCGGCGCTCAGCCGGCGGGCGCCCAGCACCGGTACGACGTACGCCAGCGCGTTTGTCACCAGCGTGGCGAGGGTGACGGCGGCACCGGCCGCGCCGAGCCGAACCCTGCTGGTGTCGCTGCCCGTCGTCTGTGTCATGCCACTCCGCGTCTGCCGGCCGCCCGCACGACCGGCCGGCTGATCCCGTCGGGAAGCGGCCCGACCGGCAAGACGGTACCGGCCGGTAGCCTTTCCGGACAGCCCCGCACCGACGGCCCCTGCCCAGCGCCGCGGAAAGGGTCTAGTGTGCTGCCCCATGGCGTCGACGAAGCTGGCCCCCGCAGCGACCTCCGGCCTGGCGGCAATGCTTCCCGAGCGGCTGCTCGGCGCAGCGATCCGCCGTGCCTATCCGCGGGTCGAGCCGGAGTTGGCCCGGTTGGCGGAGTTCGTTCCGTCCGGCGGTACGGCGGTGGATGTGGGTGCCTGGTACGGCCCGTGGACGGCCCGGTTGCTGGGGCGGGCGGAGCGGGTGGTCGCGGTGGAGCCGACGGCGGCGCTGGCCGGACAGCTGCGATCGGCCTTCCCCGCGGTCGAGGTGGTCGAGGCGGCGGTCTCCGACCACGAGGGCTCCGCCACGCTGTACCTGCCCGCAGGGGGCGCGATCGTGGGCACCTCGTCGCTGGAGGATCCGACACAGGGTGAGCCGGTGCCGGTACGACGGATCACGCTCGACTCGCTGGGCCTGACCGACGTGCGGTTCGTCAAGCTCGACATCGAGGGGCACGAACTGCCGGCGCTGCGCGGCGCGGCGGAGACCGTCAAGCGGGACCGGCCGGTGCTGCTGATCGAGGTGGAGGAGCGGATCCAACCGGTCGAGCCGCTGCTGGACCTGCTCACCGGTTGGGGCTACCGCGGATATGTGCTGCCGGAGCGCGAATGGGTGCCGCTTGCCGATTTCGACCTCGGTGGACACCAGCGGGAGGCGATCGTACGGGTCGGGCAGAGCTTCGCCCGCCGGGTCGTCTGGCCCCGTCCCCGGTACGTCAACTCGGTGCTGTTCCGCCCCGAGTGACGTACGCCGCTACTCGGGTCTGGGTGCCGGGTCGCCGATCGCGATCTCGTTGGTGCAGAGCGACACCTCGCCGCTGGTCACGGTCAGCTCCACCGTGTCGCCGCCACCGGTGATGCGGAAGAACCGCTGGTTGAGACCCTTGCGGATCGGGAACTGGGCCACGCCGTCGCCGAGCCGCAGGGTCGCCGTGCCGTCGGCCGAGCTGAGGTAGCCGATGCGTACCACCCAGTGCCACTCGAAGCGTGGCTCGTTCAGCGGCATCCGTACGGTCTCTCCGGTGCCGACCCGGTAGCCGCAACCCTCCTGAGGGCCGGGCTGGATGGTGCTGCCCACGATCGTGGCCACCTGGATGCGGCCCAGATCGTCGAGGACCGAGGCGTTGTCGGTCTCGTCGACAAAGGTGGGGCGGGTACCGAAGGCGCGGAAGAACCGGGACTGGAGGTTGTACGGCGAGGAGAGGCGGGGCACGACGTTGTCCGGCACCGGGGCGTCGAAGAAGACGGTGTCCGGTGGCGCGCTGGCCATCTCGATCCGCACGGTGTCGATGTACGACCGGCCGGATTTCGCCGCCCACTCGTCGCCGTACCGGGCGGTGGTCCAGACCGTGCCCAGGCCGACCGCGACCAGGAGGAGGACGAGGACGACGGTGACCGCCTCCCGGTAACGCTCCGGCACCGGACCGAGCAGTCCCGGCGTGGGCGGCTCGGTCGGGTTCGACGGTGGCACGTCGGCCGGGGGTGGTCCGGGAGCGGCCCGGCCGGGATGGGGTTCCGGGTCGACGGGGGCTTCCGCGTGGATGACACCGTGCCCGGAGACCAGCCGTGCCGGTTGGCCCGTCGCCGCAACAGCCGGCGTGGTCGACGCGATCACCGGCTGCGCCGGTGTCGCTGGCTGCGCCGGTGTCGTCGGCACGGTCGGGCCGGTCATGCGGGCCAGCCCGACCACGGCGACGCCCAGGCAGATCGCCGCGACCACGACGACGTCGCTGACGTACCGGGGGACGCCGCCGGCGACCCCGCTGAAGGCCGAGCCGAGCCGGGTCGCGGCAAGCATTCCCGCCACCATCAGCAGGTAGGCCGCGAGCAGCAGCCAGGCCCGGCCGGCCCGGCGACGCTGGCGTACGGTCGCCGCGACCACGGCGGCGACGATCGTCCAGCCCACCCAGGTGCCCAGTTGCGGCGGCGAGGCGACGGGCGCGCCGTCACCGGCCCCGAGCCACTGCCACGGGCCGCCCACCAGGCCGGGCATCACCGTCGACCCGAACATCTGGGTCAGGAAGGAGAAGACCTCGCCCACCGATTCCGGGCGACGCAGCGACGATTCCGAACGGCCCAGGTAGGCCGCCGCGAAACCGAGCGACAGTACGGTCAGCATCAGCCAGGACGGCCACCACCGACGGATCGTGGTCCAGATGGCCCGTACCGGACCACCGTCGGCGTAGCAGGCGGCGGTCAGCAGGAAGACCAGCGGCACGATCAGGATCGACTTCTCGAAGAAGAAGAGGCCGAGCAGCAGAGCCGACGCCAGGCTCACCAGGTGCCGCCGACGCCCGGTCTGCACGTAGCCGACCTGGGCGGAGACCGCGAGCACCATGGCGATCTGCATCGGCAGCATGTTGACGCCGACCGCCCACCAGGTGCTCGCCTCCAGGGTCAGCGGGCTGAACAGCAGCAGGCCGAGTGGCAGGAGCAGCAGCGCGGAGGGGCGGAGCATCCGCCGTAGCAGCCGGAAGAAGGTGATCCCGAGGATCGCCTGGCCGATCGCCATGAGCAGCACGTACGGCCAGTACGCCAGGCCGACGTATTCGGTGACCAGCCAGATGAGCAGCCGCCCGCCGGGCATGAGGTGGTTGTTGTAGAGCGCGAGCAGGTGCTCTACGGTCAGCCGGGACTCCGCCGCCTGGGTGATCAGCACGTAGTCGTCGGCCGCCAGGAAACCGCGGGACGCCACCTGGGCGCGCCACAACACGCTGACCGCGATCATGACCAGCGCCGCCGTGGCGATCCGGTCGCCGCTCAGTCGGCTGCCTGGCCGCTCCGGTACCGCCGACACGCCTGCCCCCGCTGATGCCATGGCGGGAAGACTGCCACACCACTGAATGCGTTCCCTATCAGGTCAACGGATGGTTCGACCGGTTGGCGACCCGGGCGGAGTCTGCCGGTTACAGTGGCCGCCACCGACGCGGCGGGTCGCCGCGTACCGGCGAGGTGAGGTCCACGGATGCGGGAACGGCTGCGGCAGGGCGGCCCGGCGGCCGAGCGTGGCCGTGCCGTCGGTCGCCTCGTGCCGCACCTGGTGGCTGCCGCCGTGACGGCAGTCGTGCTCGCGCCGTTGGCCCGGCCCGGCTACGTGCTGCGCTACGACATGGTCTTCGTGCCGAGGCAGGCGCTGAGCTGGGAGGTGATCGCCCCGGCGACGGCACTGCCCCGGGCCGTACCGCAGGACGCGGTGGTGGCGTTGGCCAACCAACTGGTTCCGGGCTGGCTGCTGCAACGCCTGGTGCTTGTGGCGATCCTGTACTTCGCCGCGCTGGGCGCCGCCCGGCTGGTGCCGACCCGGCGGACGGCCGTGCGGGTGGTCGCCGCCCTCGGGTACGCCTGGACGCCGTACCTGGCCGAGCGGCTGCTGATCGGCCAGTGGGGACTGTTGGTCGCGTACGCCGCGATGCCGTGGCTGGTGCGTGCGGCGATCGGGGTACGGGCGGGTGAGCGCGGTGCGCTGCGCCGGCTGCTGCTGGCGGTGGCGGTCTCGGCGATCACCCCGACCGGTGGCCTGCTCGCCCTGGTGGTCGTCGCCGTCCTGCTCGTCGGACGGGGTACGGCCCGGTCGGCTTCGGTCGGGGTGGGCGTGACGTTGTTGCTGAACGCGCCGTGGCTGGTGGCCGGCTTCACCAGCGCTGGTGAGGGGCGGTCCGATCCCGCCGGGGTGGCGGTCTTCGCGGCCCGGGCGGAGAACTGGGCGGGTCCCCTGGTGGCGCTCGCCGGTACCGGTGGCATCTGGAACGCACAGGCCACTCCGGCGTCGCGGGCCGGGTTGCTGGTGCCGGTGGCGACCGGGCTGCTGCTGGTGGTCGCCGCTGCTGGCGTACCGCTGCTGCGGCGTCGCTGGGCGGCCGGGGTGACCAACCGTCTCGGCCTGCTGGCGGTCGGGTCGTGGCTGGCGGCGGTGTTCGGCGTGCTGCCGGGTGCGGTGACGGTGCTGGGCTGGCTGGTCGCCAACGTGCCGGGCGCGGGTTTGCTGCGCGACGGGCAGAAGCTGCTTGTCCCCTACGCGTTGCTGCTGGCGGTCGCCGTAGCGTTGGGGGCGGAGCGGCTCGCCGGGTGGTTGACCGCCCGGTTCGACGCGGCGACCGGGCGGGTGTTGCTTGTCGGTGCGGCGTTGCTGCCGGTGGCCGTCCTGCCCGACCTGGCGTTCGGTGGGGTGGGTCGGCTGCGCCCGGTGGCGTGGCCGGCGGACTGGGCGGTGGTGGCCCGGCTGGTGCAGGAACGGCCGGGTGAGGTGATCTCGCTGCCGTTCCAGGAGTACCAGAGTTATTCGTGGAACGACGACCAGGTGGTGATCGATCCAGCGCCCCGGTATCTGGGCGTGCCGGTCCTGATCGACGACACGCTGCGCGTGGACGGTACGGCGGTGGCGGGCGAAGACCCGCAGGCCGCCCGAGTGCGGGACCTGCTCGACGCGGGGGAACCGGTGGCAACGGCCGGTCCTCGGTGGGTGCTTGTGCAGCGGGCGGCCGGCCCGCCGGTGGACCCGGCGACGTTGGACGGACTCCACCGGGTGTACGCGGGCGACGACCTGACCCTGTACGAGAATCCGCAATGGCGACCCGCGCCTGCCCCGGCCCGTCCCGGACCGGTTGGCCTGGCGCATCTCCTTGCCGCAACGGTGGTGCTGGCCATCGGTTTTTTGGACGCTGCGCGACGGAGCTACCGCGTGGTAGCGTCCCGGCACGCGAGTCCCGCGGAAGGAGAAGGTGGATGAGGAACCTGCCCGCGTTCGTCGCCGTCGGGGTACTCGGTGTCGTGCTCGGCATGCTCGGCAGCGTCGGTCTGGCGAACGTGCTCAGCCCGTCCGCCAAGGAGGCCGCGAACTCCAAGGTGAGTGAGCAGACCGAGTCCCCGCTGTACGGCACGCGCTGACCTCGAACGGCACAAGGCGCCCGCGACGCGGGCGCCTTGTCGTCGTGTCCGATCAGCCGCGGGCGGTGGCCTGCGCCACGAGCTGGGCGAAGCGGGCACCGGTCGCGGTCCAGGTGAACTGGGCCGCGTGGGTCAGCGCAGCCTCACCCATCGCCTTGCGCCGTACGTCGTCGGCGAGCAGTTCGCGGACGACGGCGGTGAACTCCTGTTCGTCGTCGACGAGCAGGCCGGTCTCCGTGTCGACCATCGCCTCGGCCACCCCTCCGGCGTAGCGGAACGCCACCGTCGGGGTGCTGCACGCGGCGGCCTCCACGATGGTCAGTCCCCAGCCTTCCTTGAGCGACGGGGTGAGGGCGAGCCAGGCCGAGCAGAGCAGGGCGTGCTTCTCCTCCTCGCTGACGAAGCCGGTGAACCGCACCCGGTCGGTGATGCCGAGCGTCTCGGACAACTCGCGTAGCGGCTCCTCCCACCAGCCCTGCCCGGCCACCACCAGCTCCAGTTCCGGCAGTTCGTCGGCGAGCTCGGCGACCGTCCGCAGGGCGATCTCCACCCGCTTGTGCGGCACCAGCCGGCCGAGCACCAGCAGCGACGGATGGGGCGTACGCGGCAGGGACGGGCCGGTCACGGTGGGGGTGCCGTTCGGCACCACGTCGATCCGCTCGGCGTCCACGCCCAGCGTGGTCAACTCCGTCCGGCTGGCCTCGGAGACGGTGACGTACCGGCAGCGCCGGTAGAGCCGTACCGCCAGCCACGATTCGATCCACCAGCCCAGCCGGGACATCCACGGGCCGAACACCACAGGCCACTGCTCCCGATGCACGTGGTGCACAAGCGCGATGACCGGTCGACCGACGTAGAGCGGGGCGAAGAACGGCACCCCGTTGCAGACGTCCACGACCAGGTCCGGCCGGCCCAGGCCACGCCGACCCAGCGGGCCGAACCCGAAGCGACCCGCCAGGCAGGTGAGCGCCGCGCGCAGGTAGACAGTCATCCGCGAGCCGTGACGCAGCACCCGTACGCCGGTTTCGGTGGTCTCGGCCGGGCCCGCGTTGTCGTGCGCGGCGCAGAGCAGAGTCACCCGGTTACCTGCTGTGACGAGTTCGGCGGCGATGCGTTCGATGTAGACCTCGGAGCCGCCGCCCTCGGGGTTGGTGGTGTCGCGCCAGTTGAGGAACAGGACGTGGCGGGAGGGGGTGTCGGAGTTGTCCACGCTGCTCCTACCGACGAGTAAGTGAGCACGATCGCGCCACCCTAGGGCGGTCCGACCCGGGTGCGCAATGGGCAGATCCGGCAGCGTGGGTCGGATGTCGGTTCGTCGATCAGGGGTTTGCCGAGCCGCACAAACCTTGGCAGGGTGTGCAGCGCAACAGCGTGCGATGCTCGCCTGCCCGTCGCGGCGAACCCGTCGCGGCGCGTGTGACCTGCGATGGCGTGTCGTCCGCAGGGGTGACGAGGAGGTGAGGCGGCGGTGGAGGCCGACCGTCGCGCGCCCACGCGCGCCCTGTCCCACCGGTCGCCGGTGGTGCTGCTCAGTGCCGCCCTGGTGGTGCTGCTGGCCGGCTGGGCGGCGGTGGCCTACGTGCGCGCCGACCGTGGCACGCCGACCTGTGTCGAACAGGTGCGGCTGCGGGTGGCTGCCGCCCCGGTCATCGCGCCGGCGCTGGACCGGGTGGCGCGGGCCAACGCCGGCAACCAGCCGTGCGTCTCGGTCGAGGTGCAGGCCCGACCGTCGGCGGCGGTGGCCCGGGAACTCGCCGAGGGCGCTGACGTGGCCGACGCCTGGCTGCCGGAGTCCACGTTCTGGCTGCGACGGGCCCGGGCCGCAGGTGCCTTCGAGGTTCCGGGCGCGGGCACCTCGGTGGCGAGCACCCCGGTGGTGCTGGCGGTGACCGAACGGGTCGCCCGCCGCTCCGGCTGGCCGGCCAAGCCGCTGACCTGGAAATCCCTGGTGGGCGCCAAGGCGCGGCAGGTCCAGGTCGGGCTGCCCGACCCGGCGGCCGACCCGGCCGGAGCCGCTGCCCTGCTCGGCGTACGGGTGCTGGCCGACGACAACAAGGACTCGGCGGCAACCGTGGCGGCGACCCTGCGTCGCCTGGCCACCCGCACCTTCAGCCCGGGCGAGCAGGCCAGCTCGCTGACGCCCGGCCGTGACCTGCCGGGCCGCGTCGACGTGGTCGCCGCGAGCGAGCAGGCGGTGCTCGAACACAACGCGTTGACCACGTCCGGCAAGCTGGTCGCCGCGTACCCGGAGATCGCCGTGCCCTGGCTCGACCTGCCGTACGTGGTGCTGCCCGCCGCGCAGGGGCGGGCCCGCGACGCCGCCGCGAGGCTCCTCACCGAACTGCTCACCGCCACCAGCCGGGACATCTTCGTCGGCCACGGCTTCCGGACCGCGTCGGGTTTCCCGCCGGCCATGCCGAGCGACGACCGGCTGCGGGCGGACGAACGCCGGCCGGTGCCACTACCCGCCGAGGAGACCGTCACCGATGTGCTGACCGGTTGGAGCGGCGTGCAACGCAGTGCCCGGATCCTCACCCTGCTGGACGTCTCGGGCTCGATGGCCGCGCAGGTGCCCGGTGGGGGAACCCGGCTCGACGCCACGGTACGGGCCGCAGAGGAGGGCGCGGCGCTGCTGCTGGACAACAGCGAACTCGGTGTCTGGGCCTTCGCCACCAACCTCGACGGCGAACGCGACCATCAGGAGATCCTGCCGGTGGCTCCGCTGGGCGCTCAACGTGACCGGCTGGCCGAGGCGCTGGCGGCCGTCCGGGTCGAGCCGCAGGGCGGCACCGGGCTGTACGACAGCACGCTTGCCGCGTACCGCGACGCGCGGCGGAACTGGACTCCCGGGCGGATCAACCTGGTGCTGGTGATGACCGACGGCCGCAACGAGGACGACGACAGCATCGGCCGGGCCGCCCTGCTCGCCGAACTGAAGCGGATGCAGGAACCACGCCGACCACTGCCGATCATCTTCATCGGGCTGGGCGGTGCGATCGACCCGGAGGAGTTGGAGGCGATCGCGAAGGTCACCGGCGGCCGGGTCTTCGTCACCGCACAGCCCAGCGGGATGCGCCGCATCTTCTTCTCCGCCCTGGCGGACCTGAGCTGCCTGCCACCGGAGTGCCGCCGATGAGCCGCCTGCTGGCATCGCCCCTGAGCCGGTTGTCGGCACGCGTACGCCGCTCACCCGGCACGGTGCTGTCGCTGCTGCTGCTCACCGCGATCGCCTTCGCGCAGCGGCCCGGTCAGGTCACCTTCGACACCAAGCTCGACCTGGCCGCCAACCCGATCCACTTCATGGCCCGCGCGCTGCACCTGTGGAACCCGGAGGCCACCTCCGGGGAGTTGCAGAACCAGGCGTACGGCTACCTGTTCCCGATGGGGCCGTTCTTCGCCGCCGGTCAACTGCTCGGCATCCCACAGTGGATCACCCAGCGGTTGTGGACGGCGCTGCTGCTGGCCGCCGCGTTCTACGGGCTGCTGCGGCTGGCCCGGGCGATGAACATCGGCACCGAACCGACCCGGTACGCGGCGGCGCTCGGCTACGCGCTGGCCCCGCGCATCCTCACCGAGGTCGGCGCGCTCTCCTCGGAGACGCTCTCCGCCGCGATGCTGCCCTGGGTGCTGCTGCCGCTGGTGACCGTACGCCGGATCGGCTCGCCACGCCGGGCCGCCGCGCTTTCCGCGCTGGCCGTGCTCGGCATGGGTGGGATCAACGCGGCGGTGGTGCTGATGGCGTTGGTACTGCCCGGCGTCTGGCTGCTGACCCGGCGCTGGGACGCCGAGCACCGGCGGCTGGTCGCCTGGTGGTGCGTCTGCGTGGTCGGGGTGTGCCTGTGGTGGATCGTGCCGCTGCTGCTGCTCGGCCAGTACAGCCTGCCCTTCCTCGACTACATCGAGTCGTCCACCACCACCACGGCGGTGGCCTCGCTGTTCCAGGCGGTACGCGGCACGAACCAGTGGGTCGCGTACATCGTGCAGGGCGAGCCGTGGTGGCCGGCCGGTTGGCTGCTGATCGACCACCCGGTGCTGATGGCCCTCACCGCGGTGGTCGCGCTGATCGGGTTGGCCGGGCTGGCCGGCAACCTGCTGCCGCAGCGGCGGTTTCTGGTGGCCGGCTTCCTCGCCGGGCTGACCCTGCTCACCATCGGCTACGTCGGCGCGGTGGACAGCCCGCTCTCCGAAGTGGTCCGGGAGTTGCTCGACGGCCCACTCGCCCCGCTGCGTAACGTGCACAAGCTCGACCCGGTGCTGCGGCTGCCGCTGATGCTCGGCTTCGCGCACGGCGTCGACGCGGTGGCCACCCGGATGCACCACGCGCTGGCCCGACGCCGGCCCGGTGTGCGGCTGCGCCCGCTGGTCTTCGTACCGGTGCTGATGCTGGTGCTGGGTGCGGCCGCACCGGCCTGGCTGGGGCTGCTGCGGCCCGGCCCCGGCTGGGCGGACCTGCCGCCGCACTGGCGGTCGGCGGCGACCTGGCTGGCCGACCGGGACGCGCTGGCCCGCACGCTGATGGTGCCCGGTTCCGGCTTCGGGCAGTACGAGTGGGGACGTACGGTCGACGAGCCGTTGCAGGCCCTGGCCGGGGCGCCGTGGGCGGTCCGGCACCAGATTCCGCTCGGCTCGGCCGGTAACACCCGGATGATGGACACCGTCGAGGAGGTGCTGGCCAGCGGACGTGGCTCCACCGGGCTGGCCGACCTGCTCGCCCGCTCCGGATTCCGGCATCTGCTGCTGCGCAACGACATCGACCGGATCCAGGTGGACGCCCCACCGGTGGCGGTGCTGCGCCGGGCGCTGGCCGAGTCGCCCGGCATCACCCGCGTCGCCACCTTCGGCAGCACCGACGCCCTGACCCGGACCATCGGCAGCCCGGTCGACGAGGGGTTCGACACCCTGCCGGCGATCGAGGTGTACCAGGTCGACGCGCCGGTCCCGGCTGCCTCGGCGGTGCTCACCGCCGACGTACCGACGGTCAGCGGCGGCCCGGAATCCCTGCTGGCCCTGCTGGAACAGGGCGTGGTGGAACGGGACCGGCCGGTGGTGCTCGCCGGCGACCGGGACGAAACACCGGAGGCGACAGGCGAGTCGTGGATCGTCACCGACGGGCTGCGCCGCCGGGAACGCGACATCGGCCGGGTGCGGGACAACCTCTCTCAGACGTTGACCGCGAACGAGTCGGGACGGCAGGGCCGGGTCGCCCTCGACCTGCTGCCCTTCTCCGGCGAGCAGCATCAGACCACCGCGACCTACCAGGGCGTACGCGAGGTGTCGGCGTCCTCGGCGGTGAGTTTCGTGGACACGCTCGGCCCGGCCGACCCGTCCCGCCTGCCGTTCGCGGCCGTCGACGGCGACCCGCACACCGCCTGGCACTCGGCACCGTTGAGCGGGCCGGTCGGGCAGTGGCTCGAAGTCGACCTGGACACTCCTCGCCAGGTGGAGAACGTGCGACTGTCGTTCGTCACCGACCTGGCTGTGGGCTGGCCGGTGACCCGGTTCCGGCTGACCACCGACCGTG
This sequence comes from Verrucosispora sp. FIM060022, assembly GCF_003977705.1. Lineage (NCBI taxonomy): Bacteria > Bacillati > Actinomycetota > Actinomycetes > Micromonosporales > Micromonosporaceae > Micromonospora > Verrucosispora sp. FIM060022. Next base: position 845,126 of record NZ_RQIV01000002.1, on the reverse strand, counting down.
GTTCGGTGGATCACGAGGTGGCCCCGACGCTGGGCGGCCACACGTACTACACGCTGCCCGGACCGACCAGCCGGGTACGGGTGACCGTGCTGGCGGTGGCCGACGGACGGCTCGACGGTGCCGTCGGCATCCGCGAGTTGACCATCGCCGACACCGAGCCGCGTCGCGCGCTGCGCGCCCCCACCGACCTGCCACAGGATCCGGCCGGGCCGGTGAGCTGGGTGTTCAGCCGGGGCCCGGCCGACCGTCCGGCGTGCCACCTCGCCCAGGCGTCGGAAGCCGACCGGATCGTCCCGGTCGGGTCGCCGGTGCGGGCGGCCGACACGGTGATCCGTTGCGACCGGTTCCTGGCCCGGGTCGGTGAAGAGCCGCTGGGGCTGGACCGGATCTTCCGCAACCCGGCCGCCGACACGTACCGGATGGCGTTGCGGGCGGTGGCCCGCCCGGGCGGCGATCTCAAGCTCTCCGGCCTGAAGGTGACGGCGAGCGCCTCGTCCCGGCTGGCCGGAGACCCGGCCGTGACGGCGTACGCGGCGATCGACGGTGATCCCGGCACGGCCTGGCTCGCCGACACCGGCGACCTGCGGCCCACCCTGCGGCTGAGCTGGTCGGGCCCGCGTCGGATCGACCAGCTGCGGTTGCGGGCCGCGCAACTGCCGGTCGGCTCGCTGCCCGACGAGGTCGAGATCCGCACACCCGGCCGCGAGGTGGTCGTACCGGTGGGCGCCGACGGGACGGTGCGCTTCCCGGCGGTACGCACCAACCGGATCGAGATCGTGGTGCGCTCGACCGAACTGCGGATCGCCGACCAGCGGGGCAACGGCTGGCCCGCGACCGCAGGCATTGCCGAGGTGGAGATCCCCGCTCTGGCGAAGCTGCTGGAGCCGGTCGACGCCGAGACCCGGGTCGTCGAGCGGTGCGGCGACGGACCGACCGTCGAGCTGGACGGCCACCGCTACGACACGTCGGTCGACGCCCGACTCGGCGACGTGCTGGCCGGCCGGCCGGTGCCGCTGCGGGTCTGCGGGCCGGGCGGTGCCGTGCTGGATCTGCCGGCCGGCGGACACCGGCTGGGAACCTCGCCCTCGAAGGGCTTCCTCGTGCAGGACGCGAGCCTGCGACCGGTGGCGGACGCGACTTCCGGTGCGGCGGACGGTGCGACCGCACCCGGGGTGGATGGTGCGACCTCACCTGCGGTGGACGGTGCCGCCGCGCGTGCTGTCGACGCTGTCGACAAGCCTCGGCATCGGGCCGTGACAGTGCTGGACTGGGCACCGACGGATCGGACGGTCCGGGTCGACGGCGGGGAGTCGGCGCTGCTGGTGGTGCCGGAGAACGCCAACCCGGGCTGGACGGCCACGCTTGGCGGTACGCCGTTGACCCCGACCCGGGTGGACGGTTGGCAGCAGGCGTGGGTGCTGCCGGCCGGTGCCGGCGGCGAGGTCAGGTTGATCTTCGCGCCGGACCGCGCCTATCGAGGTGCCCTGCTGGCCGGCGCGTTGACGGTCGTCGGGGTGCTGCTGCTGGCCACGTGGCCGGCGCGCCGCCGGCTGGACACCGTGCGTGTCGCGTCGGTCGACGCCGGGCGTAATGCGTCGCTGGGCACCGGGCGTGGCGCGTCCGTGGACGGCGGCGGGGCCGCAGCTATCCCGGCGGAGGCGCCGGCCTGGCTGATCGGTGGGTTGCTGGTGGTGCTGCTCGCCGCGCTGGGCGGGGTGCTGCCGGTGGCGATCGTGCTGGCCGCGATGGTGTTGCGGCAACTGGCCGTGCGGGCCCTGCCGGTGGTGGTGCTCGGCGGCCTCACGGTGGCCACCGTGATCGCGGTGACCGGACGGGTGCAGGGGCACGGGCAGAGCTGGGCCTACGGCTCCTGGGTGCAGGCGGCGATGCTGGTCGCGGTCGGCGCGGTGGTCGCGGCGGTCATGCCCACACCCGGCGTACGGACCGAGCCGCCCGTCGCGCATGATGTGACGCCGGGCACATCCGGACAGCCGCCACGGGCGGCCGAGGGCGGGACCGAGGACGGGACGGTGACGCGGTGACGACAGCGGACGACCGGGCGCGGCGGGCGGCACGGCGTCGCTTCGCCACCCTGCGCCGGTCGGTGACCCTGTTCCGGGCATTCCTGGTCGAGCAGACCGACCCGGACCACTTCTACGGCCTGCTGGCCGCCGACTCGGTAACTCAGCTGCACGGCTACACGGAGTTGATTGGCCGGACCGTGCTGGACGTGGGCGGTGGGCCGGGGTACTTCGCCGCCGCCTTCCGCGCGGCCGGATCCCACTACGTCGGGCTCGACCCGGACGTGGGTGACTTCTCCGCAGCCGGGGAGTCCGTGGCGGGCATGCTGCGGGGCAGCGGCACGGCGCTGCCGGTACGCACCGGCAGCGTGGACATCGCGTTCTCGTCCAACGTGGTGGAACACGTCGCCGAGCCACCCCGGATGCTCGACGAGATGGTACGGGTCACCCGACCCGGCGGGCTGATCTTCGTGTCGTACACCCCGTGGTTCTCGCCCTGGGGTGGGCACGAGACCGCGCCCTGGCACTATCTCGGCGGCGACCGGGCCCGCCGCCGGTACGAACGCCGCACCGGACGGCCGCCGAAGAACCGGTTCCGGGAGACGCTCTTCCCGGTGTCGATCGCCGACACGCTGCGCTGGGCGCGGAGCAATGACCAAATCGATATGGTCGATGCGCTGCCCCGGTACCACCCGTGGTGGGCCCGCTGGGTGATCCGGGTTCCCTGGCTGCGGGAAGTGGTGGCCTGGAATTTCGTCCTGGTGTTGCGCCGTCGCGCGGAGCATCAGCCCGACACGGTGCAGAAATCAGAGCTGACCGGGGGTCGCGTTGCTATGTGACCAGGTAGTAACCTCGCGGCCATCCCACTGATTGACACCGACGAAATTCGCTCCTCTAGGGAGGAAACATGAAGCACCGCGCCGTGGGTGCCGTGCTGTTCGGCGGGGGCGTCCTGCTCCTGGCGTTGGCCGCCGGACTGGTGTTCGTCGTCAAACCGGCGATGACCAAACTGCCCTACGACCTGGATCCCTCGACCTCGGTCGCCGAGGCCAAGGGCGCGACTTTTCTCCAGATCACCAACGGCGCGGTCGACATCGACCAGGCTGACCTGAAGTCCACCATCCTGGTCACTCCGGACCGCGACAAGACCGCGGCGCTCAGCGGTGACCTCGCCGGCGACACCGTGGTGTGGCGGGTCGGCCAGACCGTCGACCGGACCGACACCAAGGAACTGGTCAGCGCGTACGGCGCGGAGCTGGCCCTGGACCGGGTCTCCGGTGCGGCCGTGGAGTGGAACGACCAGTTCCTCGACGACAGCGGCACCCCGGAGAAGGTCTCGTTCGCCGGGCAGGTCTACAAGTTCCCGTTCAACGCGGAGCAGAGCAACTACGAGGTCTTCGACCGGGACCTGCGGCAGACCCGGATGGCCGAGTTCAAGGGCACCGAGGAGATCGAGGGCCTGGAGACGTACCGGTACGAGCAGGTCATCACCGACGAGAAGCTGCCGCTGCCCGCCGAGCGGATCGCCCTGCTGCTCGGCGCGCTCGTCCCGGGTGCGACCGCCGGCGACATCGTCTACAGCAACACCCGTACGGTCTGGGTCGACCCGGTGACCGGCTCCTACATCAAGGTGCGGGAGCAGCAGAAGAAGGTGCTGACGCCCGACACGGGCGCACCGGTGACGCTGCTGGACGCGGACTTCGTGTACAACGACGAGACCGTGACGGCCTCCGCCGACCGGGCCAAGTCGAGCCGGGGTCAGCTGGCGATCCTGGGCGTGTGGGCACCGCTCGCCCTGGTCGTGCTGGGTCTGGCGCTGATCGTCGCCGCGCTGCTGTTCTCCCGCCGGCCCGCCCCGGCGGCCGTGGGCACCCACCGGGCCGGGGCGGACCCGGCGCCGACCCGGGTGGACCAGCCGGCGGTACGCGACGACGACCGCGCGGCCGGTCCGCTGACCGACGAGATCCCGCCGGCGTCGACCAACTGGCGCTCCGAGGAACCCACCGTGCCGCTCCAGCGCGGAACGCAGGGCGAGGCGGAGAAGCGCTGACCCGCTGAACACGTCGACGTTGAAGGGGTGGACCCACGCGGGTCCACCCCTTCAGCGTGTGCGGACTCAGAGACGGGCCAGCGCCCGACGCAGCGGGTCGAGCCCGAGCGCACCCAGGTCGAGCGCCTGCCGGTGGAACTCACGCAGGTCGAAGTCGGCGCCCTTGCGGGTCTTCGCGTCGTCGCGGGCCTGCAACCAGATCCGCTCGCCCACCTTGTACGACGGTGCCTGCCCCGGCCAGCCCAGGTAGCGGTTCAACTCGAACCGCAGCATCTCGTCCGGCACCCGGCAGTGCTCCCGCAGGAACTCCCAGCCCAGCTCGGGCGTCCAGCGTTCCCCCGGGTGGAAGTCGAACGGATTGTCCTTCGGGATCTCCAACTCCAGGTGCATGCCGATGTCGACGATCACCCGCGCCGCCCGGAACGCCTGGCCGTCCAACATGCCGAGCTTGTCACCCGGATCCTCCAGGTAGCCCAGCTCGTCCATCAGCCGTTCGGCGTACAACGCCCAGCCCTCGCCGTGCCCGGAGACCCAGCAGAGCAGCCGCTGCCAGCGGTTGAGCATCTCGGCGCGGACGGCGGTCTGCCCGATCTGAAGGTGGTGGCCGGGCACGCCCTCGTGGTAGACGGTGGTCACCTCACGCCAGGTGGAGAAGTCCGTGATCCCCTGCGGTACCGCCCACCACATCCGCCCCGGCCGGGCGAAGTCCTCGCTGGGGCCGGTGTAGTAGACGGAACCGTCGCTGGTCGGCGCGATCATGCACTCGATCCGGCGTACCTGCTCGGGGATGTCGAAGTGGGTGCCGTGCAGCTCGCTGATCGCCTGGTCGGCGAGCTGCTGCATCCAGTCCCGGAACGCTTCCTTGCCCTGGATGGTGCGGGTCGGATCGGCGTCCAGCGCGGCCACCGCCTCGTCGATGGTGGCACCGGGGGTGAGGATCTGCCCGGCCACCGTACGCATGTCGGCCTCCAGGCGGGCCAACTCGGCGAACCCCCAGGCGTACGTCTCGTCGAGGTCGATCCGGGCACCGAGGAAGTACTGCGAGGCCAGCTCGTACCGCTCCCGCCCGGCAGCCTGCTTCTGCCGCCCGTGCGGAGCCAGCTCGGTGCGCAGGAACTGCCCGAACTCGGCGATCGCCGCGGTGGCTGCCGCCGCCCCCCGACGCAGGTCGGCGTCGAGGGCGCCCTCGGCACCCAACCGCTCGACCAGCCCGTGGAAGATGTTGTCGCCCTGCGGGTCGACCCAGGCGTCGCACTGCTCGGCCACCTTGAGCAGCTGAGCCTGCGAGCTGACGTGGCCCTTCGCGGCCGCCTCGCGCAGCGTGGTCTTGTAGCCCTCCATCGCACCGGCGAAGAGGCCCAACCGGGCGGCGATGTTGGCCTGCGCCTCGGCACCCTCGGTCGGCATCAGATCGAAGATCATTCGACTGTGGTGCAACCCGCTGGTGATGACGCTGACCTCGCTGGTCGTCTCCCCGGTGTCGTAGCGGGCGAGGTCGAGACCCAGCCGCTCCTGCATCGCCTCCCGGGCGATGCGCTCGGCCTCCGTGTCCGGCTCGGTGGCGTCGAGGTCGGCCAGGGTGCGGCGGGTCAGGTCGGCCTGGGCGGCGTACCCGTCCGGCGACAGGTCGTCCAGTTGGTCGTCATAACCGGAAATGCCGACGTAGGTGGCGCCGGTCGGGCTCAGCGCGGCCCACTCGGCGACGTAGCGGTTGGCGATGTCGTCGATTCGTCCCACGCACGCGACCCTACGCGAGACGGCCGGACAGAGGTTGCCGTCTTTCCGGCCCTTCCGCACCGGCGTGGCGACCCGCCGACGGCAGTGGGGTGCCCGGTTCCTGTGGTGCGCGACACGGCGGCGGAAATCCGCAGGACAATGTCGTTCCCCAGGGGCAGAGTGTCAGGGGTGACCGTGGATCTCACCCCTGACAAGCCGGCCTTGCGGAGCTGGCTGCCCGGATTCGTCGCACTCGCCGCCATCTGGGGCTCCAGCTTCCTGTTCATCAAGGTCGGCGTGGCGGAACTGCACCCCTTGCACCTCACTCTCTACCGGGTCGGTGCCGGTGCGCTGACCCTGCTGGTGGTGCTCGCCCTGCTGCGGGACCGGCTGCCCCGGGACCCGCGCGTGTGGGGCCACCTCTGGGTGATCGCCGCCTTCGGGGTGGCGGTGCCGTTCAGCCTGTTCGGCTACGGCGAGCAGCGGATCGAGTCGTTGCTCGCGGGCATCTGGAACGCCACCACCCCGCTGGTGGTGCTGCCGATGGCGGTACTTGTGTTCCGTACCGAGCGGTTGACCGTACGCAAGGCTGTCGGGTTGGCGCTCGGCTTCGCCGGTGTGCTGGTGGTGCTCGGCGTCTGGCAGGGCGTCGGCGGTGCCCACCTGGTGGGTCAGCTGATGTGCTTCGCGGCGGCGGCCTGCTACGGCCTCGCCATTCCGTACCAGAAGAAGTTCGTCGCGGGCAGCGAGCTGTCCGGACTGTCGCTGTCGACTGCGCAGCTGGTGCTGGCCACGGCCCAGCTCGCCATCGTGGCGCCGCTGGTGGCCGGCGCGCCGCCGGTACCGACCAGCCTGTCGCCGAGCGTGGTCGCCTCCGTGCTGGTGCTGGGCGCGATCGGTACCGGACTGGCCTTCGTCATCAACCTGCGCAACATCCGGATCGTGGGCGCCACCACGGCCGCCATGGTGACCTACCTGATCCCGGTCTTCGCCATCGTGATCGGTGCGCTCGTGCTCGACGAGCGGCTCACCTGGCACCAGCCGGTCGGCGCGCTGATCGTGTTGCTCGGCGTGGCCGTGTCGCAGGGACTGATCGGCCGCCGCCGGGCGGGCACCGCGCGACCTTCCGACCCAGTGCGCGCCGGGACGACGCCGGCTGGGGTGCCTTCTGCGGTTTCGGCGGAATGGCGGTGACGCGGCACCACGGATACCGCTATTACGGCGATATGGAGTGGATCAAGCACTGAGGCCGAGGGCAGGTGGTCAGGGGGTTGTCCAGGCGGTCAGGTCGGTGGCGGTCCAGGTGTTGATGACGCGGTCGGCGGGGACGCCGCAGCGGGCTGCCCGTTCGCAGCCGAAGCGCTGCCAGTCGAGCTGGCCGGGGGCGTGCGCGTCGGTGTCGATGGCGAAGAGGCAGCCGGCCTCCAGTGCGCGGCGGATCAACCGCTTGGGCGGGTCCTGACGCTCGGGCCGTGAGTTGATCTCCACGGCGGTGCGGTGTTCGACGCAGGCGGCGAAGACCGCGTCGGCGTCGAAGTCGCTCTCGGGGCGGGTCCGGGCGCGGTGTCCGCGGTCGCCCGGACCGGTCACGCCGGCCGGGCGGGACGACACCATCCGGCCGGTACAGTGCCCGAGGATGTCCAGGTGCGGGTTGGCGACGGCGGTCAGCATCCGCCGGGTCATCTTGGCCCGGTCGTCGTTGAGGCCACTGTGCACGGAGCCGACCACCACGTCCAGGCGGGCGAGCAACTCCTCCTCCTGGTCGAGGGAGCCGTCGGCGAGGATGTCCACCTCGATGCCGGTGAGGATCCGGAATCCCTCAGGCAGCGCCTCGTTGAGCTGTGCGACGTGGTCGAGTTGCCGGCGCAGCCGGTCCGCGGTCAGGCCGCGCGCCACCTTGAGCCGGGGCGAGTGGTCGGTCAGCACCAGGTACTCGTGGCCCAGCTCGACCGCGGCCAGCGCCATCTCCTCGATCGGCGAGCCGCCGTCGGACCAGTCGGAGTGGGTGTGGCAGTCGCCGCGCAGCGCGGCACGCAGCCGGCTCGCCTCGGCGTCCAGGTCGGTGCCCTCGGTGGCGAGCAGTCGCCGCAGGTAGACCGGCTCCTCGCCGGCCAGCGACTCGGCCACGCAGCGGGCCGTCACGTCACCGACGCCGGCCAACTCGGTGAGCTTGCCGGCCCGGGCACGCTGCGCCACCTCTGCCGCCGGCAGCGCGGCGAGGGCGCTCGCGGCGGACCGGAAGGCCCGGACCCGGTAGGTGGCCTCGTTCGCCCGCTCCAGCAGGAAGGCGATCCGACGCAGGTCGGCGATGGGATCACGGGTCATGGTCTGCAAACTACGCGCCCGCGCCGCCGGTCGGGAGACGACCGGCGGCGCGGGGTTGGGGGCCGAAGCAGTGGACGAGGGCCCCGAGTCGGCACCGGAGCGTCCTACCGGACGTGGACGCCCCGACCCGGGTGGGCGGTGATCAGCTGTACGGCAGTCTGATCACCGACTGGTTTCCGATCCCGAGCGTGCTGGGGTTGTTGCCGATGGCGGACCAGACCTCCACCCGTACGGTGCCGTTGCGCAGGTTCCCCAGCGATCCGGTGCTGGAGTGCAGCCCGGCCGCCTGGGTGTAGTGCTCCCAACCGGGAACCGGGTCGGTGGCGAAGTACCGGTAGGTCTCGATCCGTTCCCAGGACCCGTTGCCGGTCAGGTCGTACGAGATGCGGAGCTGTACCCCGTTGCCGACCGCCTGGCCGGCGTCGAGCAGCAGGTCGAACGCGGTCTGCCCGCCGTTGTGGTTGAGGTTGAGCCCGGTTGCGGTGAACACCACCGGGTTACGTGGGGTGCCGTCGTAGTTGCCGCCGCCGGCGCTGGTCACGGTGGTGCTGCCGGCGGATCCCGCCGCGCCCAGACCGCCGCCCGACAGCAGGTACCGCACCGGCGAACTGACCGGCCCGGTCGGGGTCGGGGTGGGCGTCGGGGTGGGCGTGGGCGTCGGGGTCGGCGTGGGAGTGGGCGTCGGGGTGGTGGTCGGTGGGGGCGTGCCGCCACCGCCGCTGCCGCCGCTCCAGGTGTGCGCGCCGCTGGTGGCGGTCCGTCCCGGTGCCACCGACAGTTGCGTCCCGTCGGAGAACCGTACGGTCAGCTGGGTGTTGGAGATGTTGCTGGCCACGTACGTCCGGGCACCGTTGCGGTTGAAGACGGCGGCCAACGGGTGGTTGGCGGTGATCTCGGTGTCCACCCGGCCCAGCGCGGCCAGGTTGCGCACCCAGTGGAAGGTGTGCGCCCGGCTCTCGCCCTCCTCCGGGGTGTAGCCGGGGTTGGCGCGCAGCTTGGCCAGGGCGGCGTCGGCGTCGCCGAGGGCCAGGAACTGCCAGTGCATGTCCTGCCAGATGGTCGGCTCGCCGCCGTTGTTGCGGACCAGTTCGGCGTACTTCTGTGCGTTGTAGTCGGGGTGGTAGCCCAGGTAGAGGTGCCCGCCGGTGATCGGCAGCAGGTTGATGCCCTGGATCATCTCCGGCTCGGCGCTGAACCAGGTGGCGTACGCCCCGCCGTCCCCCCAGACCATGCCGACGTTGTTGTGGCCGAACGCGGCGGGGAAGTTCTCACCGGTGACGTCGAACCAGTACTCGTGGATGGCGGCGGCCTGGGTGGTGTAGATGAAGATGCCGGCGTCGCGTACGGCGGTGTTGCCGGTGGCCTGTCCCCACTGGATCAGGGCGTTGGCGAAGTTCATCCCCTCCGACGAGGACTCCTGGTTGTTGCCGCTGGCGAACGCGCCGTGCCCGGCCGCCCAGTCGTGCCCGGCGTAGATGTCGAAGTCACGCAGGTACGGGAAGCGGCTGTCGGTGCGGTCGTAGTTGTTGGCGTCCCGGATCAGCAGGTCGATCATGCCGCCGTACTGGTCCTGACGGGCCCAGGCGGGGTCGAACTTGGCAAGCGTCGCGGCGGCGGCGATGTAGTAGCCGTAGTGGAAGTGGTGGTCGTTGAGCTCCTGGTCGGAGCCGTACGAGGCGGGGTAGCCGATCAGCGTGCCCCAGCGCTGGTCGTAGTAGAACAGCCGCTCGGTCTCGCCGGGCGAGGCGGTGAGCCAGTCGGTGAGCGTGGCGCGGATGGCGTTCAACGCGGCCGTACGGGTCTCGGTGTCGCCGACCTGGTCGGCGATCTCGGCGATCCGGGCCGCCCGGCCCAGCCCCTTGCCCGTCCAGTAGGTGTCTCCGCCGCGCTGGTCCATCGGGTTGGCGCGGGTCGCCGCCAGGTGTTGGCGCAGCGTGGTCAGGTCGGCGCCGACCCCCGTGGCGACGGCGGGCACCTCGGGCAGTACGCCGTGGAAGCGCATCGAGGTGCGGAACTCGGCGACCCCGGTGAGCACCTTCATTCGGCCCCGGGCCGACGGGTAGGTCTGGCTGATCGGGGTGGCCCCGGTCAGCGCCTTCCACTGGTGCGGATAGAGGCTGACCACCGTACGCGTCTCGGTGCCCTCGCGGGGCGTGGTGGTGAAGGTGTATCGGGTCTCCACCTGGCTGCTCGACTGCTGGTAGCTGTAGGCGACCCGGGTGCCGGTGACGTGCGCGTGCGCGTACCGGCCGTAGGTGGTGGCGAGTTGGGCGCGGGTGGTGCCGTCGGCGGTGGCCGGCAGCAGGGCGACGGAGAAGTAGCCGCGGCCGGCGAGGTTGGAGCTGATCCGTGCGCCGCTGACGGTCCAGGTCGCGCCGCTCGGCGCGTACGCGACGTAGTCGTGGCCGCGGACGGTGAAGCCGATGGTTCCACCGCTGTTGGACCAGATCGTGGGGCTGCCGCCGGTTGCGTTGATCACCGCGTCGCCGCCGGTGCTGCGGAAGTACGTGAACGGCAGGCCGTGTCCGATGGTGGCCCGCAGGGTGCGTGACCCGTCACTCCAGTACGGGGTGACCGTCCAGTCCGTCCAGTCGTCCACCAGAACGTTCGGGGCGCCCAGCCCGGCCAAGCCGACCCGGATGTCCTCGACGTAGGGGTACTTGAACTCGCCGACCCCGGTGGCGGTGCCGGTGATGGTGGCCGTGGAGGTGGCGGAGAAGCCGAGGCCGTCGGTGACCGGCTGGTAGGCGACCGGGTGGGCGTGCAGTGGCTCGCTGAAGGCGCAGTTGAAGCGCTTCCACAGCAGCGAGGACCACCAGTCGTTTGTCGGTACCGGCCCGGCGGGTGCGGCGGCGGTGACGTACTGCCGGGGGTTGGTGGTGAGGTTTCCGCAGCCGCTGGGGAGCGGGCCGACGGGGGTGGTGGTGTAGCTGCCGGCACCGACCGGCGCGGCCTGTGCGGCGGAGGTGGCGATGACGGCCAGCCCGCCGAGGACGAGGGCCGCGGCGGCGCCGGCGGCCAGGAGCCGGTGGTGGGTGCGGTGTGGGACGGGAGGTCTCATCTTTCCTCCATCGCGCCGGTCCGGCCGCGACCGGTGGGCGCGTTTTGTCGTCATTGTGAGTTTAGGTAGGCCAGAGAGCGCTCTCTGAGGTGTTAGGCGGACGGTAGTTCACGAATGAGACCTCCGTCAATGTTGCGGAGTGATGACGTGCGAATGACGCGGGACGCGATGCCCCGTTCAGCGCCCCGGTGGTTTCGCCGGACAGCCGTGCCGACGGTGCCATCGGGCCACCTCGGCACCCGGTGCGCGGTTGCCGCCCCTGCGCCACGAGTCGAGGTACGGCGCCGGCCAGACCACACCCCGACGGATCCACCAGCCGTCCTCACCCAGGCACGGCGGAGAGATGCCGAAGTGCAGGTGGCAGACGTTGTTGGCGTTGCCCGTCCGGCCCACGGTGCCGAGTTGCTGACCGGCCCGTACCCGCACGCCGGGCTCGATGCCCGCGGCGATCTCGGTCAGGTGCGAGCCGTAGTAGCGCACGCCGTCGTCGCCGAGCACCGACACCGACAGGCCACCGTTGTACGGGCCCTGTGGGCCCCGCTTGTCGTACCGGTCCCGGCGGCTGACCTCGCCGACCGTACCGTCGGTGACCGCCACGAACGGTTCGCCGCAGTCGGCGAAGATGTCCGTGCCCGGGTACCCGGAGTGGGTCGGGTGGTAGTCGACGTTGCGGGCGCGTACCGGAAAGACGTGCGGCAGCCGGTCGGCACCCGGGGTGGCGGTCGGCGCCGGTTGATCGGCGCTCTCCGGCCCCGGGCTGCCGGCGGCGGTCGGGGTGGTGCTGGCCGGTGCCGTCGGGCTGGTTCCGGTCGTTGCGCTTGTCGGGCTGCTGGTCGGTGCGGACCAGGTGGGTCCGGGACCGGTCGCGCAGCCGGCGGCGAGCACCGGCACCAGCAGCAGCGCCGCGTACGGCAGGTGTCGTCGTCCGGTCAGCGCAACCACCCGGCCATCCTGACAGAACCCGTCCCGTCCGGCCCGGCCGCGTGCGCTCGCCCGCCCGCCCAGCGGCGGTCCTCCCCGGTACGGTGAGCAGTACCGGCCAGGCGTGGGAGGAGTGGCCAGCGATGATGCCGTACAGCCCGTCGGGTCTCTTCCCCAGCGGACGCCCGCCGCGTCCCACCTACCGTGAGCCGCACCCGGTCAGCGGAGCGGCCATCGCCGCCGGCGCCACCGGCACGACCGCCTGGTTGGTCATCTTCGGGCTGCTCGGCGGCACCTTCACCGGGTACGCCTGGTGGACCCTGATCGCCGGAGCGCTGGCCTGGCTGGTGTCCCTCGTGCTGGTCCGGTACGGCGACCGGGGGGTGGCCACCGGCATCGCCATCGTGACCGCCGGAGGGTGGAGCATCGCCGCTGCCGCGGTCGCCGTCCGGTGGTGGACCAGCGGCGACTGGCCGCTCTGGTGATTCCTACCGGCATTGAGTGCGTTGCGTCGTCGTGCAGGCACTGAAACCCATCTTGACTGTGCCGCCAGGACTCGGCACTCTCCCGGTATGGCCTGGACCACTCCGCGGCTCGACCCGGATCGCAGCCGTCGCCGCCTTCAGCTGCTCGCGCAGTTGGCGGACGCCCGCGCGATACGCGAACGAGAACGGCCACAGCGGGCGCGCACCGAACGACTGCGCGAGCTGATCGCCACCCGTCGGCGGCTCGCCGGCTGAGCGGAACCAGATACTTCCCCAGGAATGACCGGCCGGCGCTTCGGGGCGTTGACCGGTCGCCTACCGATCCGACCGGCTAACGTGCACGCGTAACGGCTGGCGTGAGCTGTGCCAAGGGCTACTTGGGGGGACCGTGTCGTACTTCGCTGCGGCCGTGGTACGCGAGAAGGGCGGCTGGACAGCCGCCGAGCTGAGTCTGCGGGGTGTCGCCGACGTCGACGATGTCGCCGAGCGGCTGCGCGACGTCGGACCGGATGCCGACCTGTCGCTGTTGTTCGTCGAGGCGGACGACACCTACCTGGTCATCCTGCGCCTCGACGAGGGTGAGGACCTGCGGGTCTTCGGCTCGGACTCGGCCTTCGGGGAGGAGTCCCGGCTGGGTGCCCTGCTGGTCGGTGACCTCAAGACGTCGATCGCCGGGCTCGACGACGCCGAGGAGACGCCTCCCGCCACGACCAGTGGCGACGACAACGAGCAACCGGCCGTCGACCCGGAAGCCGACCCGGTCGGTGAGGCGGACATCCTGACCGACCTGGGCATCTCCGCGCAGCAGTTGCTCGCCCTCTGCGCGCACGAAGGACTGATGCCGGCCGACGTCACCGCCGAGGTCTGCCAGGTGCTGGGCTGCGTCGATGACGTCGAGGAACTGCGTGAGGTCTGATCCAGCCGGCGGAGCACCGCCGGGTGGTGTCGGATCTGCCGGTGGGCTGCCGCTGGGTAGCGCCGGATCTGCTGGCGCGCCGGTGGGCGGTGGGGAGCCGGCGGACGCGACCGATCCGGCGTTGGAGACGGTCCGGGCCGGGCAACCCACTCCCGGTGCGGTCGGCCGGGTGGGGCCGGGCGCGCACGAGGGCCTCGCCGATCCGGGCGGCATCGGCCGGCGACAGCGTCACGAACTCTGGATGCGCCGCGCCCTGGAGGTCGCGGTCACCGGTCCGGCGGTTGCCGACCCGTCCGGGCAGGCCGACGACGTGCCGGTGGGTGCGGTGCTCTACGGCCCGGACGGTGACGAACTGGCGATCGGCCGCAACGAGCGGGAGCTGACCGGCGATCCGACCGCGCACGCCGAGGTGCTTGCGCTGCGGCGGGGTGCCGAACGGCTGGGCCGCTGGCGGTTGGACGGCTGCATCCTGGTGGTCACCCTGGAACCGTGCACCATGTGCGCGGGCGCGCTGGTGCTGTCCCGGGTGTCCACCGTGGTCTTCGGCGCGTGGGAACCGAAGACAGGTGCCGCCGGCTCGCTCTGGGACGTGCTGCGCGACCGCCGCCTCAACCACCGCCCCGAGGTGTACGGCGGAGTCCTGGCCACCGAGACCGGCACCGTCATGCGTGCCTTCTTCCGCTGAAGCCCTGCCGTCGCTGGTGCTCTCGTCAGGCGGGGCGCAGCAGGGCGCTGGCGATGCCTCGGGCGGTGTCCGTCCAGGGTGCCGGGCGCAGAGTGGCCGGGTCGAGCCGGACGACGGCCCGTCGTCCCTCGGCGTACACCGTCGTGCCGTCGAGCGAGTGGAAGCGGAAGGCGTAGACGGCGCTGCTGGTGCCCAGGTGCTCCAGCCAGAAGTGCACCCCGACCGGGCCGGTGCCGGTGATCGGGGCACGGTAGGTGATCGCGAACTCGCGGACCGCGTGGAACACGTCGGGGGTGGTGGCCTGCCCGTTCTGCAAGGCGACCCCGTTGGCGGACCAGTACGCGGTGAGCGCCCGCTCCAGCAGCAGCGCGTACCGCGCGTTGTGCAGGATGCCCATGGCGTCGAGGTCGTCGAAGTGCACCATGGCGTGCTCGACGTGGCCGTACTCGACGGCGGTGGGGTCGGCGACGGCGTTGCTCATCAGGTGCCTTCCGGTAGCAGGGTGGGATCGGGGCACAGGCCCCGGAGCCGGTCCAGCACGCTCCGGCGGGCATGCCGGTAGGTGCTCTCCGGGTCGAAGAGTCGGGAGCGCATCGCGGCGGCGATCCCGAACGAATCGATCTCGTACGCAAGCAGCGCCACATCCACCTCGGCGGGCAGCTCACCGAGCTCGACCGCCTCGCGGACGAGCCGCTCCAGGAACGCGGTCCAGTCGGCGAGGACCGTGGCGAGGCGATCGTGGACCGCACCGGGCCGGGCGTTGAACTCGAACTCGGCGGTGCCGAAAAAGCACCCCCCGGGCAGCACCCGGGTGGCGTAGAAATCGATCCGGGCCTCGTGCAGCGCCCAGATCCGGCGTACGCCCCGGGGGGCGCGCAGGGCCGGGGTGATGATCAGCTCCTGCCACTGGGCCACGGCCCGGTCGATGGTGGCGAGCTGGAGCGCCTGCTTGGAACGCCAGTGCGCGAAGATGCCGGACTTGCTCACCCCGAGGGAGTCGGCGAGATGCCCGAGTGACAGCCCGTCGAGGCCGTTCTCGCTGGCCAGGCTGACGGCGGCATCCAGCACTGCGGTGCGGGTGCGCTCACCCCGGGCCAGCCGGCCGTCAACGGTCATACCGCTGACCCTACACAATACGACCGACCGGTCGTACTTATTTTTGTCGTGACCGCCGTCACCCGGCTGTGGTGCTCCGCCGTTTCGGCGTAATGGTGGTGACGCGGCGCTGCGGATACCGCCATTACGGCGATATGGAGTGGATCAGCGCTGGGGCTACGGCGGTGCGGTGTTCGGCGCGGGCGGCGAAGACCGCACACGAAGCGTCCCGCCACCGACGAGCGGTGACGGGACGCCGACGGGTGCCGCGAGTCAGGCGACGATGGTGTCCAGGGCGATCTCGACCATCTGGCTGAAGGTCTGCTCCCGCTCCTGGGAGGTGGTCTTCTCACCGGTCTTGATGTGGTCGCTCACGGTCAGCAGAGTCAACGAGCGTGCCTTGAACCGGGCCGCGATCGTGTAGAGCGCGGCGGACTCCATCTCCACCGCCAGCACCCCGTAGTCGGCCAGCCGGTCGTAGAGATCCGGCCGGTCGGTGTAGAAGGCGTCCGCCGCCAGGATCGGCCCGACCCGCATCGCGATGCCGCGCCGCTCGGCCACCTCCACCGAGGTACGCAGCAGCCCGAAGTCGGCCACCGGGGCGTAGTCGATCAGCCCGTCGAAACGCACCCGGTTCATGTTCGAGTCGGTCGACGACCCGATCGCCGCGATCACGTCCCGCAGCTGAAGGTCCTCGGACAATGCGCCACACGAGCCGACCCGGATCAGCGACTTCACGCCGTACTCGTTGACCAGCTCGTGTGCGTAGATCGAGGCGGACGGCATGCCCATCCCCGACCCCTGCACGGAGACCTCGACACCGTTCCAGCGGCCGGTGAAGCCCAGCATCCCCCGGACCGTCGAGTAGCAGTTCGCCCCTTCGAGGTAGGTCTCCGCGATCCACTTGGCCCGCAGGGGGTCACCCGGCATCAGGACCCGCTCGGCGATCTCGCCCGGCTTCGCGCCGATGTGCGTACTCATGCCAGTGATCCTGCCAGGCCGGCCGGCCGGGGACCGGTTCGGCGTCCGAACCGGGAGTCCTGTAGCCTCTTCGGCGGTGGCGTGTCCGAGTGGCCTAAGGAGCACGCCTCGAAAGCGTGTGAGGGTTTACGCCCTCCGCGGGTTCAAATCCCGCCGCCACCGCTCGTGAACAGCGAGAACGCCCGGTCGATCCGCAGGGATCGGCCGGGCGTTCCGCTTGTGGTGTCAGTTGTGGTCTCAGTCGTCGTCAACGCGCTGCGTGCAGACCGGCGTCCGGTGAGTGCCCTGTCACTCTTCGCGCTTGACCTCGGCGGGCTGATCAAGCTGCTGCTGTCGCTTGTTCTGCTCGTCACGAAGCCTCTCGACGGTGTCGGCGAAGAGGGCGTATGCCTTTGCCTCATCTAATCCCGCGTACTTGCCCACGCGAAGTTCAACCGCCTCGTATTCACGCTCAATCGCGTCAGCCGTCTGCTGTGAGTTGAAGCTGCGCTCGTGATATTTGAAATACCCGGTGAAGCCGGCTGATAGCCCGACGGCGGCGCTTGCTGCCACAGTTAGCCACCTTGCTTGGCTAAAGGCGACTGACGCTGTAGCAATCGCGGAGGTGGCTACCGAGCCGACAATAATCACGCTTTGGAAGCGGTTATGAATTCCTCGGGTCCTCCCGGCATCCTCACGGAACTGTGAGATGAGGTCGGGGACGTCATCCCTGTAGCGCTTCTGCGCGCGCAGCGCCGAATTCTCTCCGCTGCTCGTGCTCGTGTCTAGGTCGGACTGGGTTCGCCGGCGGATGACGTGCAGCTTTTTGATGATTATGCGGGTTTTTCTCATGCGCTTGTACTGCCAGTAAGCCAGCGCAGGCGAAGCGAGAAGCGATACGGCGCATGCTGCGTAGAGTGGGGTGGAGAAACGGGTCAGTTGTCCGAGATTGGAAAACGTGGCGACTGTTGCTGTTGCGATAAGGGCGATATTTCCTACGAGGATCCAGGCGATCCCAACCTTGCGCCATAGCCCTTGAAGGTGGAGTTTCTCCTCAGCGTCGAGGATCAGACTCCGGACATGGTCGGGATGCCAGCTTTGGGAGCCATCGCTAATGACCTGGTTCCAGTTTTCCTCGTTCGTAGTTCCACTTCTTTTTCCCCAAAGCTGTGACAATCTCGACCACATGGCGTCACGCTATGATTACGCACTCATGAGGGCAAGGTGAGGCGGCGTCGTCTTATCGACACTTGCTTTTGGATCGGGGGTGTGCTTCCGGCTCGATCTCGCTTTCCGGCAGGCGCGGTGCCTTGGCGAGGCTGGCCGGATTCTTGGCCAGGTCTCCCGGCGTACCGCCTCGTTAAGCGCGGTTCGGATCGTGCGGTGTGCCTGGTGCGTCGTTGCTGGGACGCTGCTGTTCTCCTGCATGTGGGCGACTGGCTGCTGCGGCGAGCGTCCGGGCGGAGTTGAGCATTCGACTCCGGCCCGCCCTAGGTATCCGGGCTCGTGTATGTGTGGCGTCTGCCGGTTAGTGTCAGCGTCCGCTCAAGGGAGGAAGCGCTGTGGTTCTCACGCCTGCACAACCGTTGGCACCCGCCGGACCGGTCACGTCCCGTTCCGGTGGCTCCCTTCGGCCGCACCTGATCTGGGAGGCGGTGCTGCTGGCGCTGACCGTCGTCGCCGCGGTGGTGTGGTACTCCCAGGACGGGTCGCGGCTGTCGCCGCTGGTGTTCAACATCGCCTCCGCCGGCCTGCTGGCGACCGCTTTCGCGCTGTCGCTGCGCACCGCCACGCCCAACCTGGCGGTCGTCGCCGTCGCTGCCCTCGCCGGCCTGACGTACGCGGAGGTGCTCGACGCCGGCGCCCCGGTCCTCGTCGCGGCGGTCGCCGCGGTCGCCGCCGCGGCGTTCTTCGGTCTCGGGATGGGCCTGGTCGCCGGGCTGCTGCAGGCGCCCGGGTGGGCGGTGTCGCTGGGCGGGCTGGCCCTGGCGCAGGGCATTCTGCTCGCCACCACCGGCAGCGGCGGTCCGCGGCGGCTCGCGAGCGAAGGTTGGATCCGGTCCGACGGTGCCGGGGCCGGGTGGCTGGTGCTGTTTCTCCTGCTGTCGATCGGCGGCGCGGTGGTGTGGTCGATCCCGGCGGTGCGGCGGGCGCTGAGCGGCAACCGGGTCGTCGCCGGGGAGCCGCCGTCGCCGTTCGGCGCACGGCTGCTGGGCGCGGTCATCGGCCTGGGCGGTTCCAGCCTGATCGCGGGCGCGGCCGGAGTCCTGCTGGCCGGCCGGATCGGCGCCACAACCCTGTCGGCCGACAACGGCCAGCTGGCGTTCGTGGCCGGCGCCGTCCTGCTCGGCGGCGTGAGCGTGGCCGGCGGGCGGGGCGGCTTCGCGGGCACCGTGCTGGGGGTCGCCCTGCTGAGCCTGGTGCAGATGACCATCCTCGTCGCGGACGGCCCCCGGTGGCTGTCGACGGTCGTCTTCGCGCTGGCGGTCCTCGCCGGCCTGGGCGTCAGCCGGGCGCTGGAGGCCCTGCAACCGGCACTGCCCGCGAGAGTGCCGGGTGCCGGGCCGGTCGAGCCGTTGCGGACGTACTGACCGCTGTCAGTCGGTGGCTGCGGCCCCGGGGGCCGGTACGCCCGGTCGGTCCGTCAGGATCGCACCGGGCGTTCTGCTGTCTGCCCGTCCGCGACGGCCGGTTCCGGACGGGCAGACCGCGATGTCTGGCCGGATAGGCATGGTTTTTGATCTACGTTTCCCTATGCTGTGAGAGCGACAACGGGGATGCGGGGGTTTCGATGCGGCGCAGGCTTGCCGGGCTGACGGTTCTGACGGTGTTGGCCGGGCTGGCGGTGAGCGCTCCCGCCCAGGCCGCCGACGAGTTCCGGACCATCACCCGGGACGGCCTGATCATGCAGTACCACCGGGTGGCGAAGGCGGTCACGCCGGTGAAGGGGACCGGGGCGACCCGTTCCGACTTCGACGGCGACGGGGTCGACGACATCGCGGCTTCGGCCGGCTGGCTCAACCACAGCCTGCCGCACTATCCGACGGGCGTGGTGGTGGTGCGCTACTCGTCCGCGCCGCACGTCGACTACTTCATCGGCACCGGGGTGGACAACATCTCCAGCTTCGGCATCGCGCTGGTGGCCGGTGACTTCAACGGTGACGGCTACGACGACCTGGCGATCGGTGACGCCGACGAGGCCGACACCAAGAAGAACAATGCGCATGGCGGTGGGGTCTGGATCATTCCGGGCAGCCGTACCGGCCTGGTTGTCGATTCGACCAAGCACTTCAACCAGAGTTCCCCCGGTGTGCCCGGCGAGTCGGAGAACCGCGACGCGTTCGGTGCCTCGCTGGCGGCCGGTGACATCAACGGCGACGGTCGGGACGACCTGGCGATCGGGGCCTTCAAGGAGGCGATCGGCAGCGTCAAGGAGGCCGGTGCGGTCACCATCCTGTACGGCGGTAGTGGCGGCCTGACCGGCACCGGGGCTCAGCAGCTGCACCAGAACCAGGCGGCGGTGCCGGGTTCGGCCGAGCGCCGTGATCATTTCGGCATGTCGCTGGCCATCGGCAAGGTCAACAACAACAAGTACGCCGACCTGGTCATCGGCGCGCCGCACGAGAACGACGGCAGCGGTGCCAACGGCAGCGGCATGGTGACCCTGATGTGGGGTTCGGCGAGCGGGGTGAAGCTCAGTGGGGCCACCTCGGTCACCGGCGCGGGGGTGTACAAGGCGACCGGACGCAAGGACACCATCGCCTGGTACCTGGGCATGTCCCTGGCGATCGGTGACGTGAACGGTGACGGGCTGGGCGAGGTGATCGCCGGGGCGCCGAACGCGCAGACCCCGCACGTCGACGGTGGTCTGATCGCGGTCTTCACCGGCCGTACCGGCGGCGCAGGGCTGTCCGGCAAGGCCGTGAAGATCATTACGCAGCGTACGGCCGGGGTGCCGGGTTCGCCGGAGAGTGCGGACCGGTTCGGCGCGACCCTGGCGGCCGGTGACGTGACCGGCGATGGTCGGGCGGACGTGCTGGTCGGCGCGTACACCGAGGCGATCGGTACGAAGGACGAGGCGGGCATGATCGTCCTACTCAAGGGTTCCTCGTCCGGGCTGACCGGCACCGGCGCGCAGGGGTTCGACCAGAACCACTCCGTCGTTCCGGGTGGGGCCGAGCGCGGCGACCGGTTCGGCGGCTCGCTCGCGCTGTTGAACCTCAACGGCAAGGGCCCGCTGGACGCGCTCGTGGCATCGACCGGAGAGGAGGTCGCCGGAGACATTCCCGGTTACCCCTCCGCGACGTTGTCCCGGTTCCACGGTTCCTCCAGCGGGATCGTCGCGCAGTCCGGCTCGTGGAGCGGGCGTGCCCTGAACACCAACCGTCTTGAGTTGCTGAACTACGGCCAGCGCATCGCCGGGCCGCAGAGCAGTGGACCGTGGTACTGAGCAGGAAGACGGGGGCGCAGATGCGGCGCAGGCTTGCCGGAGTGTCGGTGTCGGTGGTTGCGGCGAGCCTGATGGTGAGTCCTCCTGCACATGCGGCGGCAGAGGAGGTCCGGACCATCACCCGGGAGGACGTGATCCTCCAGTACCAACGGGTGCCGAAGGCGGTCACCCCGGTCAAGGGGACCGGGCCGACCCGGTCCGACTTCGACGGTGACGGGGTCGATGATGTCGCGGCGGCCAGCGACTTGTCGCAGAGCGGACTGCCACATCACGCGACCGGGGTCGTGGCGGTGGGCTACTCGTCCGCACCGCACGTCGACTACTTTGCGGGCGTGCTCTCGTCGGACGGCGGCTGTGGCTGCTTCGGCATGGCCCTGGTGGCCGGCGATTTCAACGGCGACGGCTACGACGACCTGGCCATCGGCGACTCCGACGAAGTGGACCCGGGGAACAAGACCCATGCCGGTGGGGTGTGGGTGATTCCCGGCAGCCGGACCGGCCTGGTGGTCAACTCGGCGCAGCATTTCAACCAGAGCAGCCCCGGGGTGCCCGGTGCGGCGGAGGACTACGACTGGTTCGGTGCGGCGCTGGCGGCCGGTGACATCAACGGTGACGGCCGCGACGACCTGGCGATCGGGGCGTACGGCGAGTCGATCGGCAAGGTCAGGGAGGCCGGTGCGGTCACCGTCCTGTACGGCGGGGTGGGCGGCCTGCGGACGGCCGGTGCGCAGCAACTGCACCAGAATCTCGCCGCCGTGCCGGGTGCCGCCGAGCGCGGTGACCACTTCGGCTTCACGCTGGCCATCGGCAAGGTGAACGAAAACAGGTACGCCGACCTGGTCATCGGCGCGCCGCACGAGAACGACGGTCAGACCTGGAACGGCAGCGGCATGGTGACCCTGATGTGGGGCGCGAAGACCGGGGTGAAGCTCAGCGGTGCTACCTCGGTCACCGGCGCGGGGGTCTACAAGGCGACCGGCCGCCAGGACACCATCGCCTGGTATCTCGGTGAGGCGTTGGCGATTGGTGACGTGAACGGTGACGGGTTGGGCGAGGTGATCGCCGGGGCACCCGGTGCCCAGACCCCGCACCTCAACGGTGGTCTGATCGCGGCCTTCACCGGTCGTACCGGTGGCGCGGGCCTGTCCGCCACTGCTGTGAAGATCATCACCCAGCGCACGGCCGGTGTTCCGGGCAGCCCGGAGCAGGAGGACCGGTTTGGTGCGGCGCTCGCGGTGGGTGACGTGACCGGCGACGGCCGGGCCGACGTGCTTGTGGGTGCGCCCGGTGAGTCGATCGGCACCAAGACCAAGGCGGGCACGATCGCCCTGCTCAGGGGCTCTGCCTCCGGGCTGACCGGTACCGGGGCCCAGGGGTTCGACCAGGACCATGCGGTGGTGCCGGGCGGTGCGGAGCGTGGCGACCATTTCGGCGCTTCGGTCGCCATCCTCAACCTCGACGGCAAGGGCCCACTGGATGCGATCGTGGCATCGACGGGTGAGGAAGTGGCAGGTGACCAGGCCGGGTACCCTTCCGGCACGTTGTCGCGGTTCCACGGTGCCTCGGGCGGTCTCGTGCCGCAGGCGGGCTCCTGGAGTGGTGCGTCGCTGCGTACCGACCGGATCTGGCCGCTGCGGTATGGCGCGCGGATCGCCGGCCCGGTCAGTGGCGGCCCACGATATTTCTGATCTTTCGAAAGCGGGGGTTCTTGATGCGGCGAAGTGTCGCAGGACTGTCCACCTTGGCCATCGGAGCTGGTCTGGCGGTGAGTGTGCCCGCCCCGGCGGCAGCGAACGACTACCGGACGGTCACCCGGGACGGGATCGTTCTTCAGCACTACCGGGTCGCGAAGGCGACCACGCCGGTCAAGGGGACCGGGCCCACCCGGTCCGACTTCGACGGTGACGGCGTCGACGACATCGCCGCCTCCGCCGACCCCTTCGAGCAGCGCTTCCCGCAGTCACCGATGGGTCTGGTGGTGGTCCGGTACTCCTCGGCACCGTACGTCGACTACTTCGCGACCGGGGTCACGCCGGCCGGCGGTTGCGTTTGTTTCGGGGAGGTCCTCGCCGCCGGGGACTTCAACGGTGACGGCTACGACGACCTGGCCGCCGCCGACCTCGGTGAATACGACCTGAGCGCGAAGGCGAACGCCGGAGGGGTCTGGGTGATCCCCGGCAGCAGTACCGGACTGCGAATCGACGCGGCGAAGCACTTCAACCAGAGCAGCCCGGGAGTGCCGGGCGCCTCGGAGGAGGGAGACTGGTTCGGCTCGGCGCTGGCGGCCGGTGACATCAACGGTGACGGCCGCGACGACCTGGCGATCGGGGCGTACGGCGAGGCGATCGGCAGCATCACGTACGCCGGCGCGGTCACCGTCCTGTACGGCGGGGCCAGCGGACTGACCGGCACCGGCGCGCAGCAGTTGCACCAGAACCAGGCCGCCGTGCCGGGTTCCGCCGAGCGCAACGACCACTTCGGCTGGACCCTGGCCATCGGCAAGGTCAACGACAACAAGTACGCCGACCTGGTCATCGGCGCGCCCGGCGAGAACGAGAACAGTTCCTCGACCGGCAGCGGCATGCTCACGCTGATGTGGGGCTCGGCGAACGGCGTGAAGCTCAGTGGCGCGACCTCGATCACCGCGGCGGCGCTGCGCAAGGCGACCGGTCGTACCGACAGCTATGTGCGGAGCCTCGGCATGGCGCTGGCCATCGGTGACGTCAACGGCGACAAGTTGGGCGAGGTGATCGCGGGCGCGCCGTACACGCAGTCCCCGAAGGGCAACGAGGGCATGGTCGCGGTCTTCACCGGTCGTAGCGGTGGCGCCGGCCTGTCCAGCAGCGCGGTGAAGATGTTCAGCCAGCGTACGCCCGGGGTACCCGGTTCGGCGGAGGTCGGTGACCTGTTCGGTGCGACCCTGGCGGTCGGTGACGTGACCGGCGACGGTCGGGCCGACGTGTTGGTGGGCGCGCCCGGTGAGGCGATCGGTACGAAGAAGCGGGCGGGCACGGTTGCTCTGCTCAAGGGGTCCGCCTCCGGGTTGACCGGCACCGGTGCGCAGGGCTTCGACCAGGACCACCCGGTCGTACCGGGTGGGGCCGAGAGCAACGACCTGTTCGGCGGTGCGGTGGCCATCCTCAACCTCGACGGCAGGGGCCCGCTGGACGCTGTCGTGACCTCGCCCGGGGAACTGGTCGGCGCGGACCCGGAGCGGCCCGCATCCGGGTCGGTCGCCCTGTTCCACGATGGTTCCGGTGGGTTGGTTCCGCAGACCGCCTCATGGAGTGGTGCGAGTATGCGCACCGACTTCGTCTGGCCCAAGTGGTACGGCCGTCGCCTGGCCACCGCCCAGTCCGGCGCCCTGATGTACTACTGATCTGCGGCCCGATCGCCCCCGCCACCGCCTGCGAAGCAGGGATGGCGGGGGCGACGGCGTTCAGGCCATGTGCGGGTAGCGGTGGTTCGTCGCCGGCACGAAGGTTTCCTTGATGGTGCGGGCGCTGGTCCAGCGCAGCAGGTTCTGGGCGGAACCGGCCTTGTCGTTGGTGCCGCTGGCGCGCCCGCCGCCGAACGGCTGCTGACCGACCACCGCCCCGGTCGGTTTGTCGTTGACGTAGAAATTCCCGGCCGCGAAGCGCAGCACCTGGGCGGCGTGCGCGATGGCGGCGCGGTCCTGCGCGATGATCGAGCCGGTCAGCGCGTACGCGGAGACGGACTCCAACTGGGCAAGCGTCGCCTCGTACGCCTCGTCCTCGTAGACGTGCACCGCGAGGATCGGCCCGAAGTACTCGGTCGTGAAGACCTCGTCGGTCGGGTCGGTGCACTCGATGATCGTGGGCCGGACGAACCAGCCTTCGCTGTCGTCGTACCCGCCACCGGCGAGGATCTCGCAGCTGGCGGTGGCGCGGGCCCGCTCGATCGCGACGGCGTGCCGGGCGAAGGCCCGCCCGTCGATGACCGCCCCCATGAAGTGGGACAGGTCGGTGACGTCGCCCATGGTCAGCGACTCCACCTCGGCGATCAGCTCCTCGCGCAGCCGGGTCCACAGGGACCGTGGCACGTACGCCCGGGAGGCGGCCGAGCACTTCTGCCCCTGGAACTCGAACGCCCCCCGGATCATGGCGGTGCGCAGCACGTCGACGTCCGCCGACGGGTGGGCGACGATGAAGTCCTTGCCGCCGGTCTCGCCGACGATCCGCGGATAGCTGCGGTAGCTGCCGATCCGCTCGCCGACGGTGCGCCACAGGTGCTGGAAGGTCGAGGTGGAGCCGGTGAAGTGGATGCCGGCCAGGTCCGGGTCGGCGAGCGCGACATCGGAGACGGCGAGACCGTCACCGGTCACCATGTTGATCACCCCGGGCGGCAGGCCGGCCGCCTCCAGCAGGCGCATCGTCCACCACGCGGCCAACTGCTGCGTCGGCGACGGCTTCCACACCACCGTGTTGCCCATCAGGGCGGGCGCGGTGGGTAGGTTTCCGGCGATGGCGGTGAAGTTGAACGGCGTGATCGCGTAGACGAAGCCCTCCAACGGCCGGTGGTCGACGCGGTTCCACACGCCGGGCGAGGACTGCGGCTGCTCGGCGCGGATCTGCCGGGCGAAGTGCACGTTGAAGCGCCAGAAGTCGATCAGCTCGCAGGCCGAGTCGATCTCCGCCTGGAACGCCGTCTTCGACTGGCCCAGCATGGTGGCTGCGTTGAGCGTCTGCCGCCACGGCCCGGCGAGCAGGTCGGCGGCCTTGAGGAAGACCGCCGCCCGCTCGTCGAAGGAGAGCGCCCGCCAGTCACCGGCGGCCCGCTTCGCCGCGTCGACCGCCGCCCGGGCGTCGTCGTGGGTGGCGTTGCCGAGGGTGCCGAGGACGTGGCGGTGGCGGTGCGGTTGGACGATGTCGATCCGGTCGCCGCCGCCGATGCGGCGTCGACCGTCGATGGTCATGTCCAGTTCGAACCGCTGGCCGGCGAGTTCGCCAAGCTTCGCGGTCAGTCCGGCGCGTTCCGGGCTGCCCGGTGCGTACGAGAGGTTCGGCTCGTTGACCGGTGCGGGGGTGGTGGTGACGGCGTCCATCAGACTGCGTTGCTCCTGGTCAGTTGCGGCTGGTGAGAGCCCGGAGGAAGAACATGAGGTTGGCCGGACGCTCGGCGAGACGCCGCATGAGGTAGCCGTACCACTCCTCGCCGAACGGCACGTACACCCGGACCTGGTGGCCTGCTTCGGCGAGTCGCCGCTGCTCGGCCGGGCGGATGCCGTACAGCATCTGGAACTCGTAGCCGGTGACGCCGCCGGGGCGGCCGGCGGCCAGCCGGGTGCCGGCCACGATGAGCTCCGGGTCGTGCGTGGCCAGCATCGGGTAGCCGGGACCGCCCATCAGGATCTCGGCGCACCGCAGGTACGCCTGGGTCACCTCGGCGCGAGCCTGGTAGGCCACGCTCGCCGGCTCCCGGTAGGCGCCCTTGCACAGCCGGACCCGCGAACCGGCGGTCGCCAGATCACGGCAGTCGCCCTCGCTGCGCCGCAGGTACGCCTGGATGACCGCGCCGGTCTCCGGGAAGTCCCGACGCAACTGGGCGACGATGCCCAGCGTCGAGTCGGTGGTGGTGTGATCCTCCATGTCCACGGTGACCGTGGTGCCCGCCCGCGCGGCGGCCGCGCAGATGCGGGACGCGTTGTCCAACGCCACGGCCTCGCCCTCGCGGGGCAGGGCCTGACCGAGCGCGGACAACTTGATCGAGACCTCCGCCATGCCGGTCAGCCCGGCGTCGGCGAGCCCGTCGAGCAGTGCCACGTACTGCCCGGTGACGTGCTCGGCGTGGGCCCGGTCGGTGGTGTCCTCGCCGAGATAGTCGAGGGTGGCGAGACAACCGGCGTCGTTCAGCCCTTCCGACGCGCGTACGGCGGAGGGCACGTTCTCCCCGGCGACGAACCGGTCCACCACGGCACGAGTGAGCGGGGTGGCCTCGATCGCCCGCCGGGCGCGGCGACTGGCCGCGGTCTTCAGGATGACCTGACGCAACATGTCAGCCGGCCTTCTGGTCGAGCGGACCACGCGGGGTGGGCGCGGGACGGTCGGCCGGCGCGTACGGGTCGGTGGCGACGATCGGGCCGTACAGGTCGGGTCGCCGGTCCTGGAGCAGGTTCAGCCCGAAGAAGCCCTCGGTGCGGCTGGCCAGCGTGGTGGCGTCCAGGTCGGCGGTGTGCGTGACCAGGCCCTCCTCGTCGGTCAGCATCGCGACGACCTTGCCGTACGGGTCGACGATCTGGCTGTGCCCCCAGTAGTCGAGGCCCGCGCTGTAGACGCCCTTCTCACAGTGGTTGGCGACGACCAGCCACGACTGGTTGAAGAAGGCGTTGGCCTGGGCGGAGAGGTCCATGGCGAAGCCGTGGTAGTCGTCGTTCGGGTCGTGACCCTTCATCGGCCACGCCGTGGAGTTCAGCACCAGCGTCGCGCCCTTCAGCGCGAAGACCCGCATCAGCTCGGGGAAGGCCAGGTCGTAGCAGATCAGGCTGGCGACGCGGGCGAACGGCAGGTCGAACACCGGCGCGGACTGACCGGCGTTGAAATACGGGAACTCGAAGGTGTTGTGGGTCTTGCGGTACACGCCCACCACACCGTCGGGGCCGATCAACGCGGTCGCGTTGAGGATCACGTTGCCGTGCGCGGCCCGCTCGGCGAGCCCGAGCTGGACGTACATGCCGTGCTCCGCGGCCTTGGCCCGGATGGCCTCGGTGGACGGGCCGGGCACCGGCTCGGACTCGCGGAAGTAGTACTGCTTCTGCGCGGCGGTGCCCTTGTCACCGAGACCGAAGGCGAAATCGGCGTAGCCCTGGAGGCCGACCTCCGGCAGCACCAGCACGTCGACGCCCTTGGCGGCGGCCTCGTCGATCATCTCCAGGAACTTCGCCAGGTTGCGTGCCTTGTCGTGCTCGATACGCACGTTCGCGGCGGCGAGGGTCACGGGGGCCATGGTTTTCCTCCTCGTCAGGGGGTCGGATCAGGAGAGCTCGTACTTGACCAGGTCGCCGCCCTTGATGACCACGGGTACGGCGGTGGGACTGGCGAAGACCTCGATGTCCTCCCAGGGGCGTCCGTCCACGACGATCAGGTCGGCGAGCTTGCCCGCCTCGACCGTGCCGAGCCGGTCGGCCAGGCCGAACAGCTCCGCGTTGACGCGGGTCGTGGCGATCAGCACCGCGGCGGCCGGCATGATCTCCGCCTTGAGGGACAGCTCCCGGTGCTTGTGCACGAACATCGGGCCGAGCAGGTCGGAGCCGCTGGCGATGCGGACGCCGGCACGGTAGGCGTACTCCAGCGAACGCAGGCCCTGCTCGTGGGCCATCCGGATCTTCTCCAGCGGCTCCGGGGCCACCCCGTGCTCGGCACCCTGGCGGTGCAGCAGTTCGTAGGTGGAGAGGGTGGGCACCAGGTAGGTGCCGACCTCGGCGAGCAGCGCGGCGGTCGCCTCGTCCATCAGGTTGCCGTGCTCGATCGAGCGGACCCCGGCTTCGACGCAGTTGCGGATCGCGGCGGAGGAGTAGGCGTGTGCCAGCACGTACTTGCCGGCCGCCTCGGCGGTCTGCACCGCCATCCGCAGCTCCTCCGGGCTGTACTGGATGGTGTCCAGCTCGTCGGCGGGGGACATCGCGCCGCCACTGGCCATGACCTTGATCTGGTCGGCCCCGGTACGGATGTTCTCCCGTACGCCCTTGCGGATCTCCTCCGGGCCGTCCGCGACGATCGCGTTCATGCCCACCTGGGAGCAGCACTCGACGGTGTTGCCGCGCTCGGTGGGACGCCGCCAGTCGGCGTGACCCCCCGTCATGGACAGCGGCGCGTTCGACACCAGCAGCCGGGGGCCGAGGATGTCACCCTGCTCGACGGCCTGCCGGAAACCCGCATCGCAGCCACCGGCGTCCCGCACGGTGGTGTAGCCCTGCATCAGGGTGCGGTTCAGGATCCGCCCCATCTTCAGCGCCGCGTGGCTGGTCTGGTAGTTCCGGTGCTGTTCGAGGATGTTGACGTCGATCGCGCCGATGTGCACGTGCGCGTCCATGAGGCCGGGCATCACGGTCCGGCCGCCGCAGTCGATCACGCGGTCGGCGCTGGCCGGCACCGCACCGCCGGCCGCCACGTCGACAATCAGCTCGCCGTCCACCACGACGGTGGCACCCTCCACGGGCTCCGCGCCGGTGGCGTCGAAGACAGTGGCGTTCGTCAGTGCGATGGTGCTCACGTAAGTCCTTTCGATTGTCAGTGATGGACGCCGAACGCGTCGGCGACGAGTTGGTCGACCTGGGCGGAGTCGGCGGTGTCGATGACCCGGTCGACGGTGCCGACGCGGAGCAGGACGAGTTCGTCGGCGACGCTCGCGGCCCGCGCGACGCTCTGCTCGACGAGCAGCACCCCCATGCCGCGCGAGCACAACTCGGCGATGTAGCGGTAGATCTCATCGATGACGACCGGTGCCAGGCCCAGTCCCGGCTCGTCCAGCAGCAGGTACTTCGGGTCGCGCAGCAGCGCCCGACCCAGCGCCACCATCTGCTGCTGTCCGCCGGAGAGCAGCGACACCTTCTGGTGGGTACGCCCCTGCAGCGCCGGGAACAGGTCCAGCACCTCGTCGATGCGGGCCCGCTGCGCGCGGTTCGCCCCGACCGTCAGGTTCTCCAGGACGGACAGCTGGGACAGCAGGCCACGCCCCTCGTGGACGACCGAGATGTGGTGGTCGTTGACCCGCCGGTGCGTCGGCTTCGCCGAGATGTCCACGTCGTCGACGCGTACCGATCCCTCGGTGCGGACCGCGCCGAGGATGGCCCGCAGCGTGGTGGTCTTGCCGGCACCGTTGGTGCCGACCAGGGCGACGGTCTTGCCCGGCGGTACGCGCAGGTTCACCCCGAACAGGGCCTGGGTCGAGCCGTACCAGCCCTTGACCGACTCAAGCGTCAGCACTTGCGGCCCTCCCGAAGTACGCGAGCTGCACCTGCCGGTCACCGAACACCTCGGCCGGGGTGCCGTCGCGCAGGAAGGCACCGGAGTCGAGGGCGATGACGTACGAGCAGAGGCTCTTGACCAGGTCCACGTCGTGCTCGACGACGACCATGGTCGACGGATGGTTCTCATGGACCCGGGTGAGTACGGCTGCCAACTCCTGCCGCCCCTCCTGGTCGAGACCGGCGGCCGGCTCGTCCAGCAGGATCACCGACGGTGCGGAGACCAGGACCCGGGCCACCTCCACCAGGCGGCGGCTGGCGAACGGCAGTTCGTCCACCCGGCGGTGCGCCTGCCGGGCCAGGCCCAGCAGGTCGAGCACCTCGGTCGCCGCCGCCAGGTCCCGGTTGCGGGCACGCCACTGGGACGGCAACGCGAGGAACTGGGCGAGCGCGTTCGGCTGCGGCAGCCGTTCGGTCCCGACCAGCACGTTTGTCAGCACCGACTCGCGTTCCATCAGCCGAACCGTCTGGAAGCCGCGCACCACGCCGGCGAGGGCGCGGCGGCGGGTGCCGAGCGCGGTGATGTTGCGGTGACCGATGTGCACGGAGCCCTCGGCGATCGGGGTGAAGCCACTTATCGCGTTGAGCAGTGTCGTCTTGCCGGCGCCGTTGGGGCCGATCAGGCCGCTGATCCCGCCCGCCGGCAGGCTGACGGTGACGTCACGCAGTGCCTGGAAGGCGCCGTACCGGACGGTCAGCCCTTCGGTCCGTACGTGCGGCGCGTCGGTGGTCGTGTTCATTTGGATTCCTCCTCGTCCCCACGTACGCCTCTGATCCGACGCCACACGTTGCGTCCGAGCCCGACGATGCCGTCGGGCACCACCAGCGCCACGATCGCCAGCAGGGCGCCACCCACGATCGGGTAGAGGTTCGGCTGGCCGGCCAGGGTGAACACCTCGGGCATCAGCACCACGTACGAGGCGCCCAGCCAGGCCCCCAGCACGGTGCCCGCGCCGCCGATCACCACGGCGACGAAGAGGTACACCGAGGCGAACAGGTCGAAGTCGGGCGGTGCGATGAATCCGGTGATGCCGGCGTAGAGCCAGCCGGCGACGCCCGCGTACACGGCGCTGATCAGGAACGCGGTGATCTTCGTGCGGGCCACC
Source organism: Verrucosispora sp. FIM060022 (assembly GCF_003977705.1). Classification (NCBI taxonomy): domain Bacteria; kingdom Bacillati; phylum Actinomycetota; class Actinomycetes; order Micromonosporales; family Micromonosporaceae; genus Micromonospora; species Verrucosispora sp. FIM060022. Next base: position 814,352 of record NZ_RQIV01000002.1, on the reverse strand, counting down.
GCCACGCCTACCGACTCCGCGGCGAGTTCGCTGTCGCGTACGGCCAGCATCCGGCGGCCGAGCTGGGTCCGGCCGAGGTGCACGGCGAACGCGGTGGCGATGGCCGCGGGGACCAGCGCGATCAGGTAGGCGTGCAGCGGTTCGCTGGAGTCCAGCCGCCCGAACAGGAACGGGTCGACCGAGGCCCCCTGGGTGCCGCCGGTGAGGTCGGTGGTGTTCCGGATGGCCCAGGCCAGCAGCTCACCGAAGGCGAGCGTCACCAGTGCCAGCCGCATGCCGGACAACCGCAGCGTGGGTACGGAGACGACGAGCGCGGCGACCAGCGCCACGCCGATCACCGCGGCGAGCTGCATGGCGGGCCCGTAGCCGTGGGTCGCCATGACGTAGGTGGTGTAGGCCCCCACGCCCATGAAGGAGGCGTGCGCCAACGACATCTGCCCGGTCCGCCCGTACAGGATGTCCAGGCCCAGGGTGGCCACCGCGAACGCGAGGACCTGCGCCGCCATGAACACCCAGTAGTCGTCGAAGAGCAGCGGCGGAACCGCGGCGATCACGGCGAAGACGGCCACCCGGGTCAGCAGGCGGGGTACGCCCCGACCTTTGCCCACCGTCGGGTTCTTCCCGTCGCGGCGTGGCCGCGTCATGGTGGTGCCGGTCATGCTCGCACCTCGTTCCGCTCGTTGACGAACCGCTTCGGCACCAGCGCCAGGACGACGATGATCAGGAGGAAGACCGCCGGCGTGCCGGCGCTCGCGCCGAGCAGGTACACCGCCAGTGACTCGTAGACCCCGAGCGCCACGGCGACCACCAGCGGCAGCCAGAACCGGTCGAGGCCGCCGATCATCCCGGCGATGAACGCCTTGATCAGGAACGGCGTCATGTAGAACGCGTCGACCGACAGCCGGCTGGCGACCAGGATGGCGACGACCGCCGCGATCAGACCGGCCACCGCCCAGGTGGCGGTCCGCAGCGCGCGGACGTTCACGCCGGCCGCCTGCGCGATGCCGGCGTCCTCGGCGCTGGCCCGCAGCGACGTGCCCAGGCTGGTCCGGTTGAGCAGCAGGTACGCCGCCAGAACGGTCACCACGGTCAGGCCGATGACGATGCCGTCACTCATGCTGACCACCACCCCGGCGACCTCGGTGCGGGTGTCCGCGCCGAGCGAGACGAAGGTGTGCGCGTTGGCGTCGATCAGCTGCTGCATGACGGCCGTGATGAGCAGGAAGATGCCGAGGGTGACGACCAGGTCCAGGCCCGGCCGACCCGCCGGGATCCGGCGAATGGCGGCGAAGTCGATCGCGCTGTTCACGATCACGGCGATCAGCACACCGATCACCAGCGCCACCGGCACGGGCAGGCCCTGCTCGGAGTAGAAGAACCATGCGCTGAAGGCGGCGATCATGCCGACCTGCCCGTACGCGAAGTTCATGCTCTTGCTGACCTGGAAGACGATCAGCACGCCCAGCAGGAAGAGTGCGTAGAGGCTGCCGGTGGTGACACCACCGAGAAGGATCTGACCGAGGTCACCCACGTGGACTCCTGGTCTCGTACTGGTCCGGGGGTGGGTCGGGTTGCGCCGGACCCACCCCCGGAGGGGTCACTTCTGCAGGGACTTGGTCTCTTCGAGGACGACGAGCTTGTCGCCCTTGATCTGGCCGATGCCGACCGCGTCAACGCCGGCGCGGTCGCCCTTGCCCCAGGTGACCGGGGGCAGAATGCCGGTCTCGAAGTTCTCGAAGGTCTCGAGCGCCTCGACCACGCAGCCACGGTTGAGACCCTCGGCCCGCTTCAACGCCTCGGCGGTCAGCTGCGCCTGCACCCAGCCGAGCTGGTTGAACTTGCTCGGCGCCTTGCCGGTCTGCGCGGTGAAGTCCGCGACGAACTGCTTGACCAGCGGGTTCTCGCTGTCCAGCGACGAGGTCTCCAGCGCGACAAGCATGTCCTGCGAGAGCGCGCCGAACTCCTTGATGTAGGAGTCGTCGCTCATGCCGGCCCAGGCACCGGTCTTCGGGGTGTACCCGATGCGGGACATCGCCTGGAGCAGGCCGCCGGTGTCGGCGTTGGTCAGGATGAGGAACACGTACTCGGCGTCGAACTGCTTGAGCTGGGTGGCGATCGGGGTGAAGTCGGTGGTGCCCGGCGTCTCGGGGACGTAGAGCAGTTCGATGCCCTTGCCCTCCAGCGCCTTCTCCATGCCGAGCTTCGCGTTGTCGCCGACGTTGCCGGCCACACCGACGAGCGCCATCTTCTTCGGCGTCTCCTGGTCGAGCACGTAGTCGGTCAGGATCTCGAATTCCTGGATGTAGTCGACAGTCGCCATGAAGACGTGCTGGTTCTTGTCGCCGCCGAGCTCGTCGCTCGGCGCGTACGGGGCGATGGCCGGTACCTTCTTGCGGTCGAGGTACGGCACGGCGCCGAGGAAGTTGGGGGTGCCCTCACCGCCGGAGACGACGAGGATCTCCTCCTTCTCGACCAGCTGACGCATCTGCTTCTGCGCGGTCGACGGGTCGTACGCGTCGTCGAGGATGATCGGCTTGATCTTCCGACCATGCACGCCACCCTCGGCGTTCAGCTTGGCGTAGTACGCCTCCTGCCCTTCCTTGGTGCCGAGGCCGCCCGCGGCACCGGAGCCGGACAGTGGCATGGTGGTGCCCACCAGGATCTCACTGTCCGTGACACCCGGACCGATCTCCTTGGTGTCGCAACCGTTTGCCGACGAGCCCGACGAGCCCGCCGACGAGTTGGAGTCGCCGGTCGCGTTACCGCACCCGGCGGCGAACAGCATGCAGGTGCTCGCCAACGTGGCGACGACCAGCCGTCCTTTCAACCGCATGTCTTCTCCCTAGTTGTGCAATCTGTTGGTGCGAACACCTCGGCCGGGTGAGCGTCATCGGTGATCTTGGATAGGACCCGGGTGGCGACGGCCAGGGCCACGTCCACGGCGGATCGGATACTGTGCGTCGCGACGCCTGTGGAGTCGGCGGTGAGCAGTTGGTACTCTCCGGCGACTGCGGCGAACCGCAGGGTTCCTCCGGGCACCGCGATCGGCGCCCATGGGCGGACCTCGTGGTCGAGTGCGCGGGTCCAGTGCAGGCCTACGGAGAAGCCCGACTCGACGGGAAGGATGCCCACGTGCAGATCCCAGAAGGATCGGCTGGCGAAGCCCAGGGCACTCCATTCCCAGCTCGCCTCGACGGCACGGAGCGCCGCGGCGGCGGGGGAAGTGTCCTCAGCCAGTTCCGGGCCCCAGGCGACGTGGATCTCGGGGCGTCCGGCGAGGGCCGTCCGCAGGCCGTCATGGACCGCGAGCAGGCCATCAGCTGCTGCACTATCCGGCATGTGTCACCTCCCCAGCGACCCCTACCGACCAGTCGGTACGTTGAGGAGGACCGTACCGGACCGACCGGTCGGTCCGGTAGCTTGAAATCGAAACGTAACCCGCTCGCATTCGGCCGGGGTTATTGAAAGGGACGATCTGATGCGAACGAGGAGCGAAGACACGCGGGGCCGCATCCTCACCGCCAGCGCAGACCTGTTTGCGCGGCAGGGGTATCACGGGACGGGTCTGGCGGAGCTACTCGACGCGGTCGGCCTGCAAAAGGGCGGCTTCTACCACCACATCGCCAGCAAGGAAGAGCTGCTGCTGGAGATCATGCTCGACCCGATCGACCGCATCCTCGTCAGCAGCGACCAGATCCTGGCCACCGACGGTGACGCCACCACCAAGCTGCGGCAACTCGGTACCGACCTGGGCAACGCGATGGCCGCCGACCTCGCCGCCTGGACGGTGTTCCTCCGCGAGTACAGCGTCCTCGGCGCGGACGGCAAGGCGCAGATCCTCCAGCGCCGCCAGCAGTACCTCGACCGGTGGCGGCAGGTCCTCCAGGAGGGCGCGACCGCCGGCGAGTTCCGGCCACTGGACCTCGCGTTCGTGGAGGGCATCCTGGGCCTGTTCATCTACACGTTCGTCTGGGCCCGTGCGTCGACCCCGCCCGAGGAACTGACCCGTTCGATCATGCAGGTGCTGATGCCCGGGATCTGCCTGCACCCGGTCCCGCAACCCCGCTGAGCAGGCCGGCATTCGGGCGCTGGTCTCGCCGGGTCAGCAGGGGCCGTGGCCCTCGACGAAGAGGCGATGTGCCCAGCTGGCGTAGCCGGCGATGATCTTCTGGACCGCCTGACCGTCGTGCAGGAAGAGGTAGGCGCGGTCGCCGTCGCGAGCAAGTAGACCGTCGAGACGGTACGTCCCCTGTGGAGCGTTCAGCTCGCGTACCGTCGGGTACGCGGCCCGGACCTCGGCGATCGGTGCGCCGGCCGCGATCCCCTCTGGGGTGCGTACCGGGTCGCCGGCCCAGAGCAGCACCAGCCGATCGTCGATGAAGATCGGACTGACCATCGCGTGACCGGCAAGCGTCGGTCCGCAGGCGTCGACGTCGGTCCGAAGTATCCCGCGTCGGGTCAGCTCGGCCTCGGTGTCGCCGAAGTCCACATCGGCCAGTCCGTCGAGATCGACAACGGTGACCGACGCGACGGGTTCGGGCATGGCGATGCCCTCCGGTGGCATGGGTCCGCTGCCCGATGCCGAGGCAGCCAGAAGCAGTGCGGCGATGAAGCCGAATTGTCGCAATTTCATCAGAATCCCCCAGTCACCAACGTGACGGGGACGCAGAGGTTATTGCCGGGCTTCCCATTCCTCGGCCAACTCGTCCCAGTAGTCGGCGCTCAGCCCGCGTCGCCCGTGCGCGAGCCACCCTTCGGTGCTCCGCTCGACGTGCAACCCCAGCTCGGCGAAGGGATCGATCCAGTTGCCGGGCTCCGCGCCCAACTCGATCAGCGCGGCGTTGATCGGCCACTGCGGGCGCGGCCCGTCGAACGCCGAGTCGAACCGCGGCCCCCAGGCCGGCGCGCCGTCCAACCAGACGGCCGCCGCCTGGTGCCCGACGCCACCGGCGAACTCCGCCTCGACGTACGCCACCGGCCCCCGCCGCGACCAGCGGGTCAGCGTTTCGGTAAGCGCGGGGGAGAGGGCCAGGGCGAAGGGCTGCTCCGGCCCGGGCTCGCCGGTCGCGTAGTCCAGAGCGGCGCCGGTCAACTCCTGCACCAGCTGTGGCGTCACCGGCAGCAGCGCGAAGTCCTGCCGCAACTCGCCGAGCACGGCATGATCCAGGTCGCGGGTCTCCTCGCGCAGCAGCTCGGCGTCCGCGACAATCGCGCTGAGCTGGTAACTCATCCCGCGTCCACAGCCTGTGGATAGAACATGTGTACGACGCCGGTCTGGGGCGGGTTCGCCCGCGCACGTGCTCCCACCCGGCCAGTATCACCGCTCTGTCGCCGCGACGTGAGTGCGCGCCGTTTCGGCGATGTGGCGGTGACACCACCGACCGGATACCGCCACTTCGGCGATACGGAGTTGATCAGCCCCTACCGACGACTCAGGGCCGGTCCCCGTGGGGCCGGCCCTGTCGTTCGTGCTGCTCAGGCGAGCGGAGGATACGAGATTCGAACTCGTGAGGGTGTTAACCCAACACGCTTTCCAAGCGTGCGCCCTAGGCCTCTAGGCGAATCCTCCGCGAGCCAGGATACAGGTCTCCGAGACGTTGCCCACCCCACCACCCCCTGAAGATCGACGACGGGTCGGGTAGGCTGGTGCTACCTCCCGTGCGGCGGTACCTCGTGAACCTCCCCAGGGCCGGAAGGCAGCAAGGATAAGCGAGCTCTGCCGGGTGCACGGGGGGCCTTTCTGTCTCCGGCCTGGCTGCGCCGCGCTCCCGTCGCGGCTGCCGGGGCTTCCGGGCAACTGGATGGCACGACGTGCCGCAACCCGAGATCACGCAGTCGGCGGAGTGCTGCCCGACCCAGGTGCAGCGCTCGGCGCAGATGTTAAGAAGGGGCCCTTCCTCTACCGGAGGCGTTAATAAGGTGCCCTTCCTTACATCCCGTCAGCGGGGTGGGTGGTCAGTCGGGCGCGGGCGGCGGAGAATGGCGCGGTCGAGAGGAGGCGGGACGCCGTGGCATTGGCGCTCTACCGCAAGTACCGGCCGCGTACCTTCGCCGAGGTCATCGGGCAGGAGCACGTCACCGAGCCGTTGTCGCAGGCACTGCGTAGCGGGCGGCTCAACCATGCGTACCTCTTCTCCGGGCCGCGTGGGTGTGGCAAGACCTCCAGCGCCCGGATCCTGGCCCGCTCCCTCAACTGTGAGCACGGTCCCACCCCGGAGCCGTGCGGGGTCTGCGCGTCGTGCCGCTCGCTGGGCAGCGACGGGGCCGGCTCGATCGACGTCATCGAGATCGACGCGGCCAGCCACGGTGGCGTGGACGATGCCCGTGAGCTGCGGGAGAAGGCCTTCTTCGCGCCGGCCAGCAGCCGCTTCAAGATATACGTCATCGACGAGGCGCACATGGTCTCGTCGGCCGGCTTCAACGCCCTGCTCAAGCTGGTCGAGGAGCCTCCGGAGTACGTCAAGTTCATTTTCGCCACCACCGAGCCGGAGAAGGTCCTCGGCACGATCAAGTCGCGGACCCACCACTACCCGTTCCGGCTGATCCCGCCGAAGGTGCTGCGGCCCTACCTGGAGCAGCTCTGCCAGGCCGAGGGCGTCGAGGTCGAGCCGGCGGTGTTCCCACTGGTCGTGCGGGCCGGTGGCGGCAGCGCCCGGGACAGTCTCTCCGTACTCGACCAGCTCATCGCCGGTGCCGGTCCGGACGGCGTCACGTACGCCCGGGCCGCCGCGCTGCTCGGTGTCACCGACGCGGCACTGATCGACGAGATGTGCGACGCCCTGGCCGCCGGGGACGGCGCCGCCGCGTACGCCACGGTTGACCGGGTCGCCGAGGCCGGGCACGACCCGCGCCGGTTCGCCTCGGATCTGCTGGAACGGCTGCGTGACCTGATCGTGCTCCAGCAGGTGCCGGACGCCGCCGCCAAGGGCCTGATCGACGGCCCGGCCGACCAGATCGAGCGGATGACCGCCCAGGCCCAGCGCCTCGGCCCCGCCACGCTGTCCCGCTGCGCCGACATCGTGCACAACGGCCTGGTCGACATGCGCGGCACCACCGCGCCCCGGCTGCTGCTGGAACTGATCTGTGCCCGGATGCTGCTGCCCGCCGCGGACGACTCCACCGGCGGCCTGCTCCAGCGCCTCGAACGCATGGAACGCCGGCTCACCCTCGCCGGCACCGACGCCCTGCCGGCCGCCGCCGACTCCGCGCCGACCACCACCCCGGCGGTACGCCCCCAGCCGCCCGCCCCGCCCGCGGCTGGCGCCGCGTCTGCGGCTCGGACCGCCGGTGAACCGGCGGCTCCCGGTACCCCTTCCGGGGTGGCCGCCGCCCGTGCCGCCGCCGCGAACGCCGGCACTCGCGCGCAGGCCGCCGGTGGCCCGGGTACCCGTGGCTCGGCGGCAAGCGACGCGGATGCCCATCAGCCGTCCGCAGGTGCTCCGGCAGCCGACGACGGAAGCGACCACGGTGTGAACCGGGAGGCGACGAGAGCGCCGAACCCGAACGGTGCCGGTCCGGGACCGACCGGCGGGCATGCCGGTGACACGGCCTCGTCCGGTGTTCCGGCCGATGCGCCACCGTCGCGTCGTCCGGTGCCGCCCTCGGCGGTCATGCCAGACCCCGTCACACCCGAACCGCCTCGACCCGGCGCGGTACAGCCCGGTGTGCTCGACGCCGCCGCGGTGCGCCGGATCTGGCCCGAAGTGGTCGGCAAGGTGGGCCGTAAGAGCAAGAAGGTCGCCGCCTGGGCCCGCGAGGCCACGGTGCGTGAGGTCGACGGCCAGACGCTGGTGCTGACCTTCCGCTATCCCTTCCACGCCCAGGCCCTCTCCAACGAACCCGAGTTGCTGATCGAGGCGCTTTACGAGGAGTTGGGTGGCCGCTGGCAGATCCGGTGCGAGGTGGCCGGCGAGCGTGGTGGCGGCGCGCCAGCGAGTCCGCGTGCCGCGTCGGCTCCGTCCCGTCCGGCACCCGCCCCAGCCGACAGCAGGGCGAGTACCGGACCGTCCGCCGGCTCGTCCAGCGCGGAGCACGGCGCGCCAGGCCGACCCGGTGGAGGCACCGGACCAGCCACCGGTTCCGCAACCGCGGCCGGGGCTGCGGGTCCGGCCGACGTTGCTTACTCGGCCAGGGCTGCGGGCTCGCCCGGAGCTACGAACTCGGTCGGCGCTGCGGGCTTGCCCGGGGCCACGACTTCGGCCGGTGCCGCCAGTTCTGCCGGGGCTAGGAACTCGGCCGGTGCCGGAAGCTCAGCCGGGGTGGCGAGTTCGGTCGGGGTGGCGGAGGCGGTCGACGACGAGGGCTGGCCGGAGCCGGCCCGGCCCGGCGGCTCTGCTCCCGTCGTCTCGGCGGCGACCGATGTGGTCGACGAGTGGCCCGAGCCGGCGCGTCCGGGTGGCGGAGGTGACCAGACGGCTCCGTCGGCCCGTGGCGCGTCCGCCGGCACGATCGCAACCGCCCGTGCCGCGACCGAAACCGTCTCGCCCAGCGGCGCGTCAACCAGCGGCAACACCAAGGCGACCCCGGCGAGCAGCACCAGGGCCGTTCCGCCGGGCAGCACCAGGGCCGCCCCGGCGAGCAGTGCGATCGCCGCGGCCCGTGCGGCGGCGGCCGGGCGAGGTGCGCGTACCGATCAGGCGACCCGGCAGACCGCGGACGCCGAATTCGCCGGTGAGCCGCCGTACGATCCGGATTTCGACGGCCCGATCCGCAGCACCGGTGCTCAGCCTGCCCCCACCGCCGCCTACGAAGGCTTCGACCCGGGCGACGAGCCGCTGGACGAGATCATCGACGAGAAGACCGCCCGCGAGTCGAGCGAGGAACAGGCGCTCCGCCTCCTCCGCGAAGCCTTCGCCACCACCGAGAAAATCAGCGAACCAGACGCCCGCTAACCCCCCCCGTCCCCCCGTCCCCCGTCCCCCCTACTCCGTCGATCTTGCACTTTTTGCCGGGGTAAAGGCCGCATTCTGGGCAATTCGGCGACCGGAAGTGCAAGATCGACGCGGGCGGGGCGCGGGGCGGGAAGGGGGTGCATGGGGGCGGGGTGGGGTCGGTGGGGGCGGTTAGGGTGGGCGTGGTTACGTAAGCCGAGTCAAGGGAGCCGTCGTGCGGCCTGGTGGACAGCCGAACATGCAGCAGATGCTGAAGCAGGCGCAGAAGATGCAGCAGCAGATCGCCAAGGCGCAGGCCGAGTTGGCCGAGGCCGAGGTCACCGGCACCGCCGGTGGTGGTCTGGTCACCGCGACGGTCTCCGGGGCGGGCGAGATCAAGAGCATCAAGATCGATCCGAAGGCGGTCGACCCGGAGGACGTGGAGACCCTGGAGGACCTGGTCGTCGCGGCGTTGCACAACGCCAGCGAGGCGGCTCGCCAGTTGACCGAGCAGAAGATGGGCCCGGTGGCGGGCGGGATGGGCGGCCTCGGCCTGCCCGGGTTCTGAGCCCGCAGATGTACGAGGGTGCCATCCAGGATCTGATCGACGAGTTGGGTCGGCTGCCGGGCGTCGGTCCGAAGAGCGCCCAGCGGATCGCCTTCTACGTGCTGTCCGCGGATCCGGCCGACGTCAATCGGCTGGCGGGCGCGTTACGCAAGGTCAAGGAGTTGGTGCGGTTCTGCACCAACTGCTACAACGTCGCCGAGTCCGACCAGTGCCGGATCTGCCGCGACCCGCGTCGCAGCGACGAGGTGATCTGCGTGGTCGAGGAGCCGAAGGACGTCGTGGCGATCGAGCGGACCGGTGAGTTCCGCGGGCGCTACCACGTGCTCGGTGGGGCGATCAATCCGCTGGAGGGCATCGGTCCGGACAATCTGCGCATCCGGGAGTTGATGACCCGGCTCGGCGGTGGTGCGGTCCGTGAGTTGATCCTGGCCACCGATCCGAACACCGAGGGCGAGGCGACCGCCACCTACCTCGCGTTGATGGTCAAGCCGATGGGGATCTCGGTGACCCGGCTGGCCAGTGGGCTGCCGGTCGGCGGTGACCTGGAGTACGCCGACGAGATCACGCTGGGCCGAGCCTTCGAGGGCCGGCGGGCCGTCTAGCGCCGCCGCCGGGCGGGTCGCTGGGCCGGCCGACGGGCGGGTGTGTTCGAGCCGTGCCCGCGCTGGCGGGTACGGCTCGCGCGGGCCCGTGAACGTATGACACTGTCGTGATCGGATGTTCGATCGATGTAACAGAATGATATCGATTGGCGTGGGATAATCGGGCTGTTTGTCCGATAGTCCGACAGGGGTTGTTACAGCGGTCGGTCACTAAGGACACGATCCGGTACCAAGAGCTTCCCGTGCCGTTTCCGGCCAGTCCGAACGGGAGCTAAGGTCACCGCCAGCGGTGACCCTGTCACCACGTTGTCCGTACCCCCTAGGACGAGGTGAAAGCACCATGCGTGCATCCAGGCCGAAGGTCGCTATCGCGGCCATCGCGGCCGCGGCCCTCGCGGTAGCAGGCTGCGCCGAAAGCGACCGCGAAGAAGGCTCCGGCGGTAATAAGAAGGACACCCTCGTCTTCGGCGTTGCCGGAGACCCGAAGGTGCTGGACCCGAGTCTCGCGAGCGACGGTGAGTCGCTGCGCGTGGCCCGTCAGGTGTTCGAGACCCTGGTCCGCCCGGAAGACGGTGGCACCAAGGTCAGTCCCGGTCTCGCCGAGTCCTGGGAGCCGGACGCCGCCGGCACGACCTGGACGTTCAAGCTGCGCTCCGGTGTGAAGTTCCACGACGGCGAGGAGTTCAACGCCGAGGCCGTCTGCTACAACTTCAACCGCTGGTACAACGCCAAGGGCCTGATGCAGAGCCCGGACGTGACGGCGTACTGGCAGGACATCATGGGCGGCTACGCCGCCAACGAGGACCCCGCCCTCGGCGAGAGCCTCTTCAAGTCCTGCACCGCCACCGACCCGACCACGGTCAGCCTGGCCTTCACCCGGGTCTCCAGCAAGATCCCGGCCGCCCTGATGCTGCCGTCCTTCTCCATCCACAGCCCCAAGGCGCTGGAGCAGTACGACGCCAGCAACATCTCGGGTAGCGCGGATGACATCAAGTACCCGGCGTACGCGACCGCGCACCCGACCGGTACCGGCCCGTTCAAGTTCAAGGCCTGGGACGTCCCGAACAAGACGCTGACCCTGGAGCGGAACGAGGACTACTGGGGCGAGAAGGCCAAGCTCAAGACCCTGATCTTCAAGACCATCTCGGACGAGAACGCCCGTAAGCAGGAGCTGCGTTCCGGCGGCATCCAGGGTTACGACCTGGTCGGCCCGGCCGACGTCGAGCCGCTGAAGGGTGAGGGCTTCAACGTCCTGACTCGCCCGGCCTTCAACATCCTCTACCTGGCGATCAACCAGAAGGGGAACCCGAAGCTGGCCGACCTCAAGGTCCGGCAGGCGCTCGCGCACGCGATCAACCGCCAGGCCCTGGTCGACTCGAAGCTGCCCCCGGGCGCCCAGGTCGCGGTGAACTTCTTCCCGGACACCGTCGAGGGCTGGAACGGCGACGTCACCAAGTACGAGTACGACGCCGAGAAGGCCAAGGCGCTGCTGGCCGAGGCCGGTGCGTCGGACCTGACCCTGCGGTTCCACTACCCGACCGAGGTCACCCGGCCGTACATGCCGAACCCGAAGGACCTGTTCGAGCTGATCTCGGCGGACCTCCAGGCGGTCGGCATCAAGATCGAGGCGATCCCGCTCAAGTGGAGCCCGGACTACCTCAACGCCACCACCTCCGGTGACAAGCACGACATCCACTTCCTCGGATGGACCGGCGACTACGGCGACGGCTACAACTTCATCGGTACGTTCTTCGACCGGCAGAAGGACGAGTGGGGCTTCAACAACCCGGCCCTGTTCGAGAAGTTCAAGAAGGCTGACAGCACCGCCGACATGGCGGAGCGGGTCGCGCTCTACAAGGAGCTGAACGCCGACATCATGAACTTCCTGCCCGGTGTGCCGATCTCGCACTCGCCGCCGGCCATCGTGTTCGGCAAGGACGTGACCGGGGTCAAGGCGAGCCCGCTCACCGACGAGCGGTTCTCCACCGCCGAGTTCAAGTCCTGACCTGAAGCACCGACCGCGGGCGGGCGCTGTTACCCACAGCGTCCGCCCGCGATCCTCAGCACCCCTCCGAGGCCGCCGTGTTCCGGTTCATCATCAGACGCCTGCTACAGCTGATACCCACGCTGTTCGGGCTCTCCATTCTGTTGTTCATCTGGCTCCGGCGGCTGCCGGGCGGCCCTGAGACCGCCATCCTCGGCGAGCGGGGTACGCCTGAGATGCGGGCCGCCATTCGCCGTAACCTCGGCCTCGACGAGCCGATCCTGATCCAGTACGGCCGGTTCGTGAAGCGGATGATCCGCCTCGATCTCGGCACGTCCATCTCCACCAAGCGCGAGGTCACCACCGAGTTCCTCCAGCGCTTCCCCGGCACCATCGAGCTGACCATCACCGCCATGGTGATCGCGATCGGCATCGGCATCCCGCTGGGCTACCTGGCCGCCCGCAAGCGCGGCCGGTTCCTCGACTACGCGTCCGTCGGTGGATCGCTGATCGGCATCTGCATCCCGGTCTTCTTCCTGGCGTACGTGCTCAAGGCGATCTTCTCGGAGAACCTTGGCTGGTTCCCGTCGAGCGGTCGCCAGGACCCGATTCTCGGCGCCACCCGGATCACCAATTTCTTCGTCCTGGACGGGCTGATGACCCGGGAATGGGACGCCGCCGCCGACGCCCTCTGGCATCTGGTCCTGCCGGGCATGGCACTGGCCAGCATCCCGTTGGCGATCATCGTCCGGATCACCCGGGCCAGTGTGCTCGAAGTGCTGGGCGAGGACTTCGTCCGCACCGCCGAGGCCAAGGGCCTGACCGAGAACGTCGTACGCCGCCGGCACGTGCTGCGCAACGCGATGCTGCCGGTGGCCACCTCGATCGGTCTGCTCACCGGCGGACTGCTCTCCGGCGCGGTGCTCACCGAGACGGTCTTCGCCTTCAGCGGGATCGGGGCCTTCCTCGCCGAGTCCATCAGTAACCGTGACTATCCCGTACTGATGGGCTTCATCATGATCATCGCAGTGGTCTACGTCATGGTGAACCTGATCGTGGACCTCTCGTACAGCCTGATCGACCCGAGGGTGAGGGTCCGATGACGATCATCAGCGGGAAGAAGCGCGAGAAGATCGACCGGCTCGCCGAACTGGCCGCCCGGGAGGACGAGCGCGGGGTCAGCCTCTGGCAGGACGCGTTCCGTCGGCTGCGACGTAACCCCGCCGCCATCGTCGGCGCGGTCATCCTGGCCATCTTCGTCCTGGTCGCCATCTTCGGGCCGTTCTTCGTGCCGTACGGACCGAAGGACACGATGGGCATCCGCGAGGGTGTGGTCAAGGTGGGGCAGGGCCTCATCCCCGGCCCCTCCTCCGAACACTGGCTCGGCTACGACCACCAGGGTCGGGACGTGTTCAGCCGGATGATCATCGGAGCCCGGCAGACCCTGCTGGTCGGCGTGGTCGCCACCCTGATCGGTCTGGCGCTCGGCGCGCTGATCGGTGGTGTGGCGGGTGCCGCCGCCGGGCTCGGTGGCCGCTGGGGCCGCATGGTGGACGCCGTCCTGATGCGCTTCATCGACATGCTGCTGGCGCTGCCCAGCCTGCTGCTCGCGGTGAGCATCGCGGCGCTGCTCGGGCCGAGCCTGATCACCGTCATGATCGCCGTCGGTATGGTCTCGGTGCCGATCTTCGCCCGGCTGCTGCGCGGCTCGATGATCGTCCAGTCCAACAAGGAATACGTGCTGGCGTCCACCTCGCTCGGCGTCAGCAAGTCGAGGATCGCGCTGGCGCACGTGCTGCCGAACTCGCTGGCCCCGGTCATCGTGCAGGCCACGCTGACGCTCGCCACCGCGATCATCGAGGCCGCCGCCCTGTCGTACCTCGGCCTCGGTAACCCGGACTCCTCCGTACCCGAGTGGGGCGTCATGCTTGCCGACGCGCAGCCGTGGCTCGGCATCCGGCCCGCACTGGCCATCTACCCGGCGGTCGCCATCATCATCACCGCGCTGGGCTTCACCCTGCTCGGTGAGGCGATGCGTGAGGCCCTCGACCCGAAGCTGCGGAAGTAGAAAAATGGCACTACTTGAAGTGGAAGACCTCTCGGTCAGCTTCGCCCGGCGTGGTCAACGCACCGTACGCGCCGTCGACGGGGTTTCCTTCACGGTCGACACCGGTGAGGTGGTCGGCCTGGTCGGTGAGTCCGGCTGCGGCAAGTCGGTGACCTCGCTGGCCATCATGGGGCTGCTGCCCAAGCAACCCGGCCTGACGGTGGGCGGCAAGGCCGTCTTCGACGGCACCGACCTGCTCCAGCTCGACGACCGGTCCCGGCGCGACATCCGGGGTCGGGACATCGCGATGATCTTCCAGGACCCGCTGTCGTCGCTGAACCCGGTCATCCCGATCGGCCTCCAGGTCACCGAGGTGCTGACCCGGCACCGCGGGATGAAGGGTGACGCGGCGGCGAAGGAAGCCGCTCAACTGCTGGACCGGGTGGGCATCCCGGATCCGAAGCGGCGACTGAAGGAATATCCGCACCAGCTCTCCGGTGGGATGCGGCAGCGGGCCCTGATCGCCATGGCGGTGGCCTGCCAGCCGCGCCTGCTGATCGCCGACGAGCCGACGACCGCCCTCGACGTCACCATCCAGGCGCAGATCCTGGAACTGCTCAAGGACCTGGTCCGCGACTCCGGCACCGCGCTGGTGATGATCACCCACGATCTCGGTGTGGTGGCCGGCATGTGCGACACGATCAACGTCCTGTACGGCGGCCGGGTGGTGGAGACCGCCCGACGCCGTCCGCTGTTCCGCGAGCCCAGGCACCCGTACACCGTGGGGTTGCTCGGGTCGGTGCCGCGTCTGGACGCCGGACGTGGCGAGCGGCTCACCCCCATCCCGGGCTCGGTACGGGATCTGCTGCCCTGGGCGGAGGGTTGTGCCTTCGCCCCGCGCTGCACCCGGCGGGTGGATGCCTGTGTGGGTCAGCCGCCGGAGCTGGTGACGGCGCACGACGGCCGCAGCTACCGTTGCGTCAACCCGGCTCCGCCGGCGGGCGCGACCCCGGCAGCGGCACCCGTCGACCCGGCGGCATCGGCCGATTCAGCGGCTACCGGCGAGGCGGCCTCGGCCGGTGGCCAGGTGCCGGCGCCGCGCGAGGAGGAGAAGCCATGACCGACAGCGACATCCTCGTCGAGGTACGGGACCTGAAGGTGCACTTCCCGATCAAGCGGGGAGTGCTGTTCGACCGGACGGTCGGCTACGTCAAGGCGGTCGACGGCGTCGACCTGCGCATCGCTCGGGGCAAGACCTACGGGCTGGTCGGCGAGTCGGGTTGCGGCAAGTCCACCCTCGGGCGGGCGCTGCTCCAGCTCAATCCGCCGACCGCCGGTCAGGTCAGCTTCGACGGTGTCGAGCTGACCACCCTCGCCCCGAACAAGCTGCGCGCCATGCGCAAGCGGATGCAGATGATCTTCCAGGATCCGATGTCCAGCCTGGACCCCCGGCAGAACATCGAATCGATCTTGACCGAGGGTCTGCAGACGCACGGCATCGGCGGCAACCGGGAGGAACGCCGGAAGATCATCTCGGAGACGCTGGACAAGGTCGGGTTGCCCCGCTGGGCCCTGTCCCGCTACCCGCACGAGTTCTCCGGCGGGCAGCGGCAGCGCATCGGCATCGCCCGTGCCCTGGTGCTGGGGCCGGAGCTGATCGTCGCCGACGAGCCGGTCTCCGCGCTTGACGTGTCGATCCAGGCACAGGTGGTCAACCTGCTCGACGAGTTGCAGGACAGCCTCGGCCTGACCTATTTGGTGATCGCACACGACCTGGCGGTGGTCCGGCACATCTCCGACACGGTCGGCGTGATGTACCTGGGCGCGCTTGTGGAGGAGGCGCCCGGTGACCGGCTCTACACCGAGCCGCTGCACCCGTACACCCGGGCGTTGATGTCGGCGGTGCCGGTGCCGGACCCCGACGTCGAGGACCGGCGCGAGCGCATCCTGCTCGCCGGTGACCTGCCCTCACCTGCCAATCCGCCGGCGGGCTGCCGCTTCCACACCCGGTGCCCCTGGGCCCAGCCGACCCGCTGTGCGGACGAGCGTCCCGTGCTGCGGGAGATCGGCGAGAGTCGGGTCGCCTGCCACTTCGCGGAGCGGATCGCCAGCGGTGAGCTGCGTCCGCACAAGGTGAGCGTGGAGATCGTCCGGCCGGCGGGTGAGGGCGAGGAGCCCGGCACCGTCTCCGCTCCCACCGAACCCGGCTCCTTCGTGTAAGGAAGGGCCCCTTCCTAACGCCTGGCGTATAGGAAGGGGCCCTTTCTAACGTCTGCGGCCCTGCGCTGGCACGCTCCAGCGGGCCCGGGCGGGCTCGGCGCTCGGGCAGGCTGAGCGTCCGGGACGGGCTCAGCCCTCGGGACGGTTCAGCAGGCCGACCGCGATGCTGTGCACGGCGTCCAGCCCGGCGGCGTCGTCCAGCGGGGCCTTGCCGCCGCTGACCACGTACCACTCGTCCGCGTCCTTGTACTGGACGTGCAGCGTGACCTGGCCGTCGGCGAACTCGGTGCGCAGGGTCAGCTCACCGGTGACCACGCCGACCTCGTCGGTCATCACCCCGCCCGGCCCGGGCACGATGTCCGTCGTGCGGCTCTGCGGGCCGCTCGCGCCCCCGGCGTCGGCGATCATGCCCGCGCCCGGCACCTCGACCTCGCTCGCGGCAGCGCCGTCGGCGGTCATCCCGGCCGTGGTCGGGCCCGGGCCGCCGGTCGCCGCCGCCTCCGCTGCGTCGGCGTCCGGCGTACGCTCGGACGTCGGGTCGTCGGCCGCTCCGGTTACGGCTTGCTCTCCCATGTGCAGCCCTCCAACATGTCGGTCAGTGCGGCCTTCTCGGCACTGGTCACCGTCAGCTGCCAGTGGTGCTTGACCGCCACCCAGTCGTGGGCGTATTGGCACCAATATGACTGGCTTGGCGGCTTCCACTGGGACGGATCCTGGTCACCCTTTGCCCGGTTGGAAGAGGCGGAAACCGCGAAAAGCTGCGGCCGGTCCAGATCGTTTGCGAAATCGCCCCGCTTGGTGTCGTCCCACTCGTCGGCTCCGGAACGCCAGGCGTTGGCCAGCGGAACCATGTGGTCGATGTCGACCTGCAGGGGATCGGTGAAGCTGCGGCCGTCGTACACGCTCTCCCACTGGCCGCCGACGACGTTGCAGCCGGAGCGCTGGATGCCCTTGCCATCGCGCTCCAGCACCGTGTCGCGGACGTCGCAGTTCTGGCCGGTCTTACGCCAGTGCGGGAAACGCTTGCGGCTGTAGCCGCGCATCGGGTTGGCCTCGGCGACGGTCAGCTCGGAGAGCATCTGGTTGGCGGTGCCACCGCCGCTGCTCGACGAGGTGTCCGGCACCTCGTCGAGCGGAACACACCCGGCCGCGCCGAGGGTCAGCGCCGCGACGAGCGCGAGCGCCCCCAGGGCGCGGGGTCCTGATCTGGTACGCACAGACGACACCTCTCCAGCTTGCGGGTATTCGCCGATCCCGCACAGTACCCGTACGGTGTTTTGGCGTTTCGTAGTGTCTGGCAGATGGTGCACGGCAGATTGGTAGGCATGCCTGAATCAGCACCCGCCCTACGGATGAGTACGGCAGCCGGCCGGGGCACCCTCGCCGCCGCCGTACTCGCCTCCGGCATGGCCTTTCTGGACACCACCGTGGTCAACGTGGCTCTGCCCAGGCTCGGCGCCGACCTCGACGCCTCGGTCTCCGGCCTACAGTGGACGGTCAACGGGTACCTGCTGACCCTGGCCGCGTTCGTCCTGCTCGGAGGCGCGCTCGGCGACCGCTTCGGCAGGCGACGGGTCTTCCTGCTCGGCGTCCTGTGGTTCACCGGCGCATCGGTGCTCTGCGGTCTGGCCCTGCGGACCGACTGGCTGATCGCCGCCCGCCTGCTGCAAGGGGCCGGCGCGGCCCTGCTGACACCCGGCTCGCTGTCGTTGCTGCAGGCCAGCTTCCACCCCGACGAACGGGCGAAGGCGATCGGCGTCTGGTCGGGCCTGTCGGGGGTCTCCACGGCACTCGGCCCGCTCCTCGGCGGCTGGCTGATCGACGCCCTCTCCTGGCGGTGGATCTTCTTCCTGAACGTGCCGTTGGCGGTGCTGGTGGTGCTGGCCGCCCTGCGCTGGGTGCCGGAGAGCCGGGACGAGTGCACCTCGCGGACCCGTGGGACCGGCGAGCGGGGCCGACGCTTCGACGTCGCCGGTGCGCTGCTGGGTGCGGTCGCGCTGGCCGGTGTCACGTACGCCCTGGTCGACGCGCCGGGTCGGGGCCTGCAGTCGCCGCCGGTGGCCGGGGCGGCCGTGGTCGCGGTGCTCGCCGCGGTGGCGTTCGTGCTGGTGGAGCGGCGACGCGGCGAGACGGCGATGCTGCCGACCGGGCTGTTCGGCAGCCGGCTGTTCTCGGTGCTGAACGTCTTCACCGTGCTGGTCTACGCCGCGCTCGGCGGGTTCACCTTCTTCATCGCCGTCTACCTGCAGAACGTGGTCGGCTGGTCGGCGTTCGTGACCGGGCTGGCGCTGGTGCCGATGACCCTGCTGCTGCTGGTCGGCTCACCGGTGGCGGGTGCGCTGTCGGCGAAGATCGGACCACGGCTGCTGCTGACCGTGGGGCCGGCGCTGGCCGCTGTCGGTCTGCTGCTGCTGCGCGAGGTCGGTCCGGGCGCGTCCTACTGGCGGCAGGTGCTGCCCGGAGTGGCGGTGTTCGGGCTCGGGTTGACCATGGTGGTGGCGCCGCTGACCGCGTCGGTCCTGGCCGCGGTCGCCGACCGGTTCGCCGGGGTGGCCAGCGGCTTCAACAACGCCGCGTCCCGGGTGGGCGGGCTGCTCGCGGTCGCCGCCCTGCCGCTGCTGGTCGGGCTCTCCGGCACCGGGTACGCGCAGCCGACCGAACTGACCGCAGCCTATCGAGGGGCCCTGCTCTGGTGCGCCGGGCTGCTGCTGGCCGGGGCGGCCATCGCCGCGGTGTTCGTGCACCGTCCACCCCGCGAGGGGTAGGGGAGGGCTCGGCGGCCCTCCCCCTGGACCTCAGCGGTGGGCGCGGTTGACGGCGCTGGTGACCGCCTTGATGGAGGCGGTGACGATGTTGGCGTCCATGCCGACGCCCCAGACCGTACGACCGTCGACCTCACACTCGACGTACGCCGCGGCCTGCGCGTCGCCGCCGGAGGAGAGCGCGTGCTCGTGGTAGTCGAGCACCCGTACCGCCACTCCGGTCGAGGCCAGCGCGTTGACGTACGCGTCGATCGGGCCGTTGCCGATCGCGGTCAGCGCCTGGGGCTTCCCGGCGACGTCGACCTGCGCGGTGATCTCGACCTTGCCGTCGGCGGTGCCGATGGCGTACTCGGTCAGGGTCACTCTCGGGTCGCTCTGGTGGTCGAGCAGGTACTGCGCGGCGAAGATCTGCCACATGGTCTCCGGGGCGACCTCGCCACCGTCGTGGTCGGTGACCTGCTGCACCACGCCGGAGAACTCGATCTGGAGCCGGCGGGGCAGGTCCAGCTGGTGCTCGGTCTTCATGATGTACGCGACGCCGCCCTTGCCGGACTGCGAGTTGACCCGGATGACCGCCTCGTAGCTGCGGCCCAGATCCTTCGGGTCGATCGGCAGGTAGGGCACCGCCCAGGTGAACTCGTCGACAGGTACGCCGGCCGCCGCCGCGTCGGCGTTCAGCGCGGCGAAGCCCTTGTTGATGGCGTCCTGGTGGGAGCCGGAGAAGGCGGTGTAGACCAGGTCACCGGCGTACGGGTGCCGCTCGTGCACGGGCAACTGGTTGCAGTACTCGACGGCCCGCTTGACCTCGTCGATGTCGGAGAAGTCGATCATCGGGTCGATGCCCTGGGAGAACAGGTTCAGGCCCAGCGTGACCAGGTCGACGTTGCCGGTGCGCTCGCCGTTGCCGAACAGGCAGCCCTCGATCCGGTCCGCCCCGGCCAGCAGGCCCAGCTCGGCGGCGGCGACCCCGGTGCCCCGGTCGTTGTGCGGGTGCAGGCTGAGCACCAGGCTGTCGCGGCGGGGCAGGTGCCGGTGCATCCACTCGATCGAGTCGGCGTACACGTTCGGCATGGCCATCTCGACGGTGGCCGGCAGGTTGATGATCAGCTTGTGGTCCGGCGTCGGGTCGATCACCTCGATGACCTTCGCGCAGACCTCCAGCGCGTACTCCAGCTCCGTGCCGGTGTACGACTCGGGCGAGTACTCGTAGTGGATGTCGGTGTCCGGGGTGTGGATCTCGGCGTACTTCTGGCAGAGCCGGGCGCCGGTGGTGGCGATGTCGGCGATGCCGTCGCGGTCCAGCCCGAAGACCACCCGCCGCTGGAGCGTGGAGGTGGAGTTGTAGAAGTGCACGATCGCCCGGCGCGCGCCGCGCAGGGATTCGAAGGTCCGGTCGATCAGGTGCTCCCGGCACTGGGTCAGCACCTGGATCGTCACGTCCTCGGGGATCAGATCCTGCTCGATCAGCTGCCGGACGAAGTCGTAGTCGGTCTGGCTGGCCGACGGGAAGCCGACCTCGATCTCCTTGTAGCCCATCTGGACCAGCAGTTGGAACATCCGGCGCTTGCGCTCCGGCGACATCGGGTCGATCAGAGCCTGGTTGCCGTCGCGCAGGTCGACCGCGCACCAGCGGGGGGCGGCCTCGACGTGCCGGGTGGGCCAGGTGCGGTCGGGCAGGTCGATCCGGAACTGCTGCCGGTACGGCTCGTAACGGCGGTACGGCATCCCGCTGGGACGCTGCCGGGCGATGGGATCGATGTCGGTGGTGCTGGCTTGGTGAGCCATGGCGAAAGTCTCCTGGGTCATGTGACGTCAGCAGTGGCTGTCGGCAGCGGTGCCGAGAGGGAAGGATCCGGGGCAGTGCTGGCGGCGCGGTTCGACTCCGCGACGAGGTGCCGGCCGTCAGGCCTCGTCGCGGCGACCAAGGAGAAGGCTCGCCTGCCACATGACAGAGTCACCCTACGTGATGGGGATGAGAGTGGGAAGGTGCGTCCGCAATATGAGACGCAATTCGCATCTGTTGGTCACCGAGGCGCATCGTCGCAGGTCAGGACCATTTCGCCGAGCGGTCGGCGGTGGCGCAGACCCGTTTCGTCGGGCACCAGGTCGGCCGGCAGGCTCAGCGGATCACCCAACTTCCCGACCGCGACCACCACGTACGGTCGCAGGTCGTCGGCCAGGTCGAGGTCGGTCGCCAGGCCCGCCCGATCCAGGTCGGTGAGTTGGCGGACGTATAGGCCGAGCGCGGTCGCCTGCACGGTGAGGTGGGCCACCGCCTGACCCAGGTCGTACGCGGCCATCGGGTGTCCGGTGCGGGGGTGTGCGACGAGCAGCAGCAGACTGGCCCGTCCGGCCCAGCGCTGTTCGCCGGGCGGCAGGTTGACCAGGATTCGTTTGAAGGTGTCGTCGTCGCGGTGACCGACCGCGAACCGCCACGGCTGCCCGTTGTCGATCGAGGGTGCCCAGCGGGCCGCCTCCAGCAGCGTCGCCGCCTCGGCTCGGGTCAGTTCGGCGTACGGGTCGAATGCTCGGGGGCTCCACCGGAACGCCAGTAACGGGGTGAGGTCGGTCATGCGAACAGTGTCCCCTATGGGGGATTTGATCACTTTGGTCCGGGCGGGTGGATGTGGTGAAAAGCACCCGTAACGGATATGCTGTCAGGGCGTTCCTGTACCGGTCGGGTCGCCCTCCGCCGTCGGCGGTGCGTCGGGGGGAGCGGTCATGCCCAGCGGCTCGCCCTCCACCACCGGCCCGGCCAACTGCACCGAGGCCGGGGCCGGCTCCGGCGTCGCGGCAAGCGTCAGGGTGCCGAACGCCGCGCGTACCGCGGTGAGGGTGCCGTCCGCGTCGAAGCAGTAGATCCCCACGTCCAGCGGCGGATTGATCGACGCCGCGGTGGTCTCCACGGAGTAGCAGGAGCCGCTGGCCCCGGCGGGTGCCATGGCGGGGGAGACGGACAGCGGAGCGCGTCGGTCGGTCAGCACGTCCAGCCAGTCAGTGAACGGGTGCTGCACCCGGGGGTCGAGTCGGCGTGGCAGGGTGTCGTCCCGTTCGCCCAGGCGTACGCAACTGGCCGGCTCCGGGCGGGTCGGCGTGGGAAGCGCGCACTGGAACAGCCCGTCGGTGGTGGCCGCGAGCGAGATGTCGGCCGTGCCGCCGAGCGCACCTCCGGGCACGTCCACCCGCCAACTGCCGTCGTTCGCGCTGGTGACCAGGATCAACCGGTCCGCCTCGCCGTCGACCCGCAGTGTGTAGCGGGCGACCAGGTGCCGATCCTGGGCGGCGGCGGCGTGCGCGGCCAACTCGTCGCGGGCGGCGTCCATCCCCACCGGGCGAGGCGCCGAGGTCGGTGGCGGCGGATCGGCGGGCGGATCGGTCGAGCAGCCGGCGAGCAGCACGGACAGGGCAAACACGAACGGGGCGACCCGGTGGGCGTACACCCGGTCATTCTCGGCGTTGAGGGCGTCGCGCGGACACCCCCCCGGCATGCTCCCGTTTCCGGCGTGTCGCGCGCCACGTCGCCCGCGTACCCGGGCCGGATCGTGGGATCACCTGACCCGACGGTCAGAGCAGACCGATACGCTGACGTCGACCGACCCGCGCCGCCGGCCACCGGTGCCGGCGGCGTCGGCACGCTCAGCCTGAGTGCCGCCCGGCAGCGGCACGCTCAGGGCAACCGGGAGGGAGTGCGCCGTCGTGGCACTCGTGGTGCAGAAGTACGGCGGATCCTCCGTCGCCAACGCCGAGCGGATCAAGCGGGTGGCCGAGCGGATCGTCGCCGCCCGTAAGGCCGGCGACGACGTGGTGGTCGTGGTCTCCGCGATGGGTGACACCACCGACGAGCTGCTCGACCTGGCCAACCAGGTCAGCCCGCTGCCGCCCGGTCGCGAGCTGGACATGCTGCTCACCGCCGGTGAGCGGATCTCCATGGCGCTGCTCGCCATGGCCATCCACAACCTGGGCTACGAGGCCCGCTCGTTCACCGGTTCGCAGGCGGGCGTGATCACCACCTCGGTACACGGTCGGGCGCGGATCATCGACGTCACCCCGGGGCGGCTCAAGGGCGCGCTCGACGAGGGCGCCGTGGTGATCGTCGCGGGCTTCCAGGGCGTCTCCCAGGACACCAAGGACGTCACCACCCTGGGGCGGGGCGGCTCGGACACCACGGCGGTGGCGTTGGCCGCCGCGCTGAACGCCGACGTCTGTGAGATCTACACCGACGTGGACGGCGTCTTCACCGCCGACCCGCGGATCGTGCCGAACGCCCGGCACATCAAGCAGATCACCTACGAGGAGATGCTGGAGCTGGCCGCCTGCGGCGCCAAGGTCCTGCACCTGCGCAGCGTGGAGTACGCCCGCCGGGCGGGCCTGCCGATCCACGTTCGTTCGTCATACTCGACAAACACCGGCACGATGGTCACCGGATCGATAGAGGAGCTTCCAGTGGAGCAGGCACTGATCACCGGAGTGGCTCACGACCGCAGCGAAGCCAAGATCACGATCGTCGGGGTGCCCGACGAGCCGGGCGCTGCGGCGCGGATCTTCGACACCGCGGCGAGCGCCGAGATCAACATCGACATGATCGTGCAGAACGTCTCCACCGAGGGCACCGGTCGCACGGACATCTCCTTCACCCTGCCCAAGGCCGACGGCCCCACCGCGATGGCCGCGCTCAGCAAGATCCAGGAGTCGGTCAACTTCAAGGGCCTGCTCTACGACGACCACGTCGGCAAGGTCTCCCTGATCGGTGCCGGGATGCGCTCGCACCCCGGTGTCGCCGCCGGCTTCTTCGCCGCGCTGGGCCAGGCCGGCGTCAACATCGAGATGATCTCCACGTCGGAGATCCGGGTCTCCGTGGTCTGCCGGGACACCGACCTGGACGCTGCGGTCCGCGCCATCCACGAGGCCTTCGACCTCGGCGGCGACACCGAAGCCGTGGTGTACGCGGGGACGGGACGGTAGGGCGGGTGGCCGGGCTGCCCACCCTGGCCGTGGTCGGGGCGACGGGAGCCGTCGGCACGGTCCTGTGTGAGCTGCTCACCGGGCGTCGCAACGTCTGGGGCGAGATCCGGCTGCTGGCCTCGGAACGGTCCGCCGGGCGCAAGGTCCGCTGCCGGGGCGAGGAACTCACCGTCCAGGCGCTGACCGA
Source organism: Verrucosispora sp. FIM060022 (assembly GCF_003977705.1). NCBI lineage: Bacteria > Bacillati > Actinomycetota > Actinomycetes > Micromonosporales > Micromonosporaceae > Micromonospora > Verrucosispora sp. FIM060022. Next base: position 790,150 of record NZ_RQIV01000002.1, on the reverse strand, counting down.
GGAGGCGCTCGACGGCGTCGACGTCGCGATGTTCGACGTACCGGACGAGGTCGCCGCACACTGGGCGCCCATCGCCGTACGCCGGGGAGCGGTCGTGGTGGACAACTCCGGTGCCTTCCGGATGGACCCGCACGTCCCGTTGGTGGTGCCGGAGATCAATCCCGAGCAACTGCGGGACCGGCCACGAGGCATCGTCGCCAACGGGAACTGCACCACCCTCGCGATGATCATCGCGGTGGCGCCCCTGCATCGCGAGTACGGGCTGCGTGAGCTGGTGCTCGCCTCGTACCAGGCGGTTTCCGGGGCCGGTCAGGCCGGTGCGGACACCCTGCACGACCAGCTCATCAAGGTGGCCGGCGACCGCGCGCTGGGCTCCCGCGCCGGCGACGTACGGCAGGCGGTCGGTGACGACCTCGGTCCCTTCCCCGCGCCGTTGGCCCTCAACGTGGTGCCGTGGACCGGCCTGCTGGCCGACGAGGGGTGGTCCTCCGAGGAGATGAAGCTGCGCGACGAGTCGCGCAAGATCCTCGGCCTGCCCGACCTGAAGGTCTCCGCCACCTGCGTACGAGTACCGGTGGTGACCGGCCACTCGGTGGCGGTGCACGCGGTCTTCGCCACGGAGATCGACACCGACGGCGCCCGCGAGGTGCTGCGCAACGCGCCCGGGGTGATCGTGGTCGACGACCCGGCGGCCGGCGAGTTCCCCATGCCGATCGACGCCGTCGGCACCGACCCGTCCTGGGTCGGCCGGATCCGTCGCGCCCTCGACGACCCCCGTGCCCTCGATTTCTTCGTGACCGGCGACAACCTCCGCAAGGGCGCCGCCCTCAACACCGCCCAGATCGCCGAACTTCTAGCCAAAGACCTAACCCACCCCTGACCTCCCCTCCCGTGACCACGACCCCCTGGTCCGCGTCGATCTTGCACTTTTCGTCCCGTCATATCGGGGCAAAAGTGGCACAACGGCGACGGGAAGTGCATGATCGCTGGGGCTGGGGCTGGGGCTGGGGCTGGGGCTGGGGCTGGGGCTGGGGCTGGGGCTGGGGCTGGGGCTGGGGCTGGGGCTGGGGCTGGGGCTGGGTGGGTCAGGCGGCGGAGAGGCGGACGCCGTCGCGGCCCTGGCGTTTGACGGCGTAGAGGGCCTGGTCGGCGCGGCGGAGCGTCAGTTCGGGCGACTCGCCGGGGCGGGGGAGGGCGACACCGACGCTGATCGTACGGCCGATCCGGCGGGCGGCCTCGGTGAGTCGCTCGGCCACTCGGACCGCTTCCTCGGGGCGGCTCACCTCGATCACCGCGACGAACTCGTCGCCACCGATGCGGTACAGCTCGTCGCCCTGCCGCAGCGCGCCTTCCAGGGCTCGGGCCAGCCCGACCAGCACCCGGTCACCGGCCTGGTGGCCGTACGTGTCGTTGACGGTCTTGAAGCCGTCCACGTCGATCGCCAGCAGGGCGGTACGCCCCGGAGTGGCGGTGGCGATCCGCTGCCCGAACGGGCCGGTGTGCCGCAGCCCGGTGAGCGGGTCGGAGCTGGCCTGCTCCCGTAGCCGGTCGAGGGTGCGCAGCCGGTCCAGGCAGGTCCACGCCTGGCCGGCCAGCAACTCCAGGAGGTTGACCGTCCGAGGGTCCGGGCGCAGCAACCGCTCGCCGGCGACCAGCAGCACCCCGCCACCCTCGGGTGAGCCGAGCGGTACCGCCACCAGGGTGCGCACCCCGGCCCGTACCAGCGGGTCGTGTTCCTCGGTCGGTGGGTGGCCCGCCTCGCCGAGGGTGTGACCGGTGCCGTACCGGTGGGCTCGGGCGACGATGGCGCGCAGCGCCTGCGGGCCGGCCTCGGCCAGTTCGGCGCGGATCCGGGTCTCCAGCTCGCCGGGGGTGGCTGTCGGCTCGCTGAGTTGCGGACCGCTGCGGCCCGACAGCAGCAGCATCGCCGTGTCGAGGGCGGACACGTCTCGGGCGGCCCGGGTCGCGGTCGCCAGCAGGTCCCACTCGGTGGTGGCGGCGGTCATCGCGGCGGCGTGCCGGAGCAGTTTCTCGCTGCGGCTCTCCGCCGGGCCGCCGAGCGCCATGATCCGGGCACCCAGCCGTCCGGCGACCCGCTCGGCGGTCGCCCGCCACGCGGCGAGCTCGGCCGGGCCGGTCCACTGCACGTCGAGTACGCCGATGCGGCGGCCCGCCGGATCGCAGATGGGTACGCACACCTCGGCGGTGACGTCGGGGCGTACCGGGATGTGGTCGGGGTCGGTGCTGATGTCCGGGACGACGGCCGACCGACCACCGGTGAAGACCCGCCCGACGATGCCGGCGTCGGGGGCGACGGTGGCGAAGACCTGCCAGGAACCGGTGGCGGCGACGCAGCGGAGTCGACCGTTGACGTGCAGCAGGACGGCGATCGTCGCGGGGGTGTAGCGGGCCAGAGCGTCCACGGTCGCCTGGCAGACCTCGGCGACGGTCGACGCCATGGGTAGGCGGACCGTGACGTCGCGGATGACTTGCTGGTGATCCACTTGTGCGTCGTCCCAGGTCGGCTCGGGTCCCGGCCGGTTCCGGGACGCTGATCAAGCGTACTCATGGTGGCGGGGAGCGGATTTGTTCGTACACACGTGCTATCCACAGGCTGTGGATGCAGCCTGTGGGCCCACGCGCGGGCCGTCGCAGCGATAGCGTGAGGGTCCCGGTCGAGTGGAGGCGCCATGCTCATCGCCCACCTCAGCGATCCGCACCTCACCACCGGCGTACTCGGTGCCGAGCCGGCGGCCGGGCTGCATCACGCGCTCGGGCGGGTGCTGGCCCTCAATCCCCGGCCCGACTGCGTGGTGATCACCGGTGACCTCGCCGACCATGGTCGGCCCGACGAGTACGCCGCGCTGCGCGAGGTGATCGGTCGTTTCCCGCTGCCGCTGTATCTGACCACCGGCAACCACGACGATCGGGAATCGCTGCTGGATGCCTTCGGCGGTACGCCCTGGCTGGGGGGCAGCTTCTCGGCGTACTACCAGGTGGAGCAGCCCGGCTTGACCCTGGTGGTGCTCGACTCGTTGGTTCCGGGCTCGAACGGCGGTCGACTCGGTGCCGAGCAGCTCACCTGGCTCGACGGGGTGCTCGCCGCGCGGCCCGACGTGCCGGCCGTCCTCTGCCTGCACCATCCGCCGGTCGAGGTCGGCATCCCGGCCGCCGACGAGATCCGCCTCGCCGACGGTGACGCCTTCGCCGAGGTGCTGCTGCGACACCCCCAGGTGGTACGCGTCGCCGCCGGGCACCTGCACCGGCCGGTGACCACCATGTTCGCCGGCACGGTGCTGACCGTCGCGCCGAGCACCTGGCGGCAGGCCACCTTGACCATGAGCGACGACGAGCAGATCGGCTGGGTCACCGAGCCGACCGCCCTGCTGCTGCATCAGGTGAGCGACCGCGGCTGTGTCACGCACACCGTTCAGGTCAGCCACACCGCCGGCATGACCTGCGGCTACTGAGCTTCCTGTACGGGTGGGGCTGGCCAACGGGGCCCTTCCTGGGCCGCGCCGATGCCCAGAGCCGTCGAGGCACCGTCCACAACGGCCGACGAAGCACCCTTCGGTCGATGTGAATCTGGACCAGGGTCGGTCCTGATCATCCAGAACGGCTGATCGATTCGAGCCGGCCGGATGTCCGATCAACCCGCGCGGATCGTATTCGACGGCACGGCGTGCGCGGGTATTCACGTCGCCCGTTCCCGTCGCTAACCTCGCTGCCGTCACGCGCGTCGGTGTGACACGACCGCGCCGAATTCGGCGCTCTCAGTGGGGGAAAGACGCATGACGAGAAGGCTTCTCGGACTCATCACCGCGGTTGCCATGACGGTGGGTGGCTCGCTGGCCGCCGCCGCTCCGGCGCAGGCCGCCACTCCGGCCATCGAGATCACGAAGGTGTACTACGACTCGCCGGGGACGGACAACCGCTCGAACTCCAGCCTCAACGCCGAGTACGTGAAGCTGACCAACCGGCGGTCCAGCACCATCAACCTGAAGAACTGGACGCTGCGCGACAAGGCCAACCACGTCTACAAGTTCAGCGGCGACTTCAAGCTCGGCAAGGGCAAGAGCGTCATCATCCGTACCGGCAAGGGCAAGAACACCGCCAGCACCCGCTACTGGGGCTCGGGCAACTACATCTGGAACAACACCGGCGACACCGCCTACCTGCGTAACGCCAGCGGCAAGCAGATCGACAAGTGCTCGTGGAGCAAGAAGGGCAAGGGCTACACCAACTGCTGAGCTGCTCGGAGCGGGCGCCGTACGGAAACGGTTCTACACTGGCCGGCGTGCGGCGCCCACGTCTTCGACAGGTACTGCTCGGCCTCGGCTTCCTGCTGTGGCTGGTGGCCGGTCTCGGCCTGTGGTTCGACTGGCTCGGATGGCTCACGCCACCGTTGCTGCTGGTCGCGGGCGCCCTCGTGCACGGCCCGGACGTCGTCCGGGCGTGGCGGGAACGCACGTCGAAGCCGCCGGAACCAGCGGAACGGGTTCTGCGGCACTACCCCACCTGGTGGTGATCCACCAGCGGCAGCGGGCACAGCCGGTAGCTGGGGCAGGCAATCCGTCCCAGGTGAGATCTAATGATCCCGTGCCCAAGCTTTTCGACAGCTCACTCAGCCACCACCTGCGCTATCCACTCTGGGTGTACGCGGTGCCCGTGGTCCTCTTCGCCGCTCTGCCCGCCTGGATCCTGATCGACGGCGACAACCTGTTCGCCGCCGTCCTGGTCGTGCTCGGCAACGTGCAGGCGATCATTATGGGCCGGATCATCCTCGCCCGAAGCCTGATAGCGAAGGGAAAGCTCAGAGCCGAGGACCTGGACTGAGCCGCCTGACACGGCGGCTGCGCCCGCAGCCGGTCGTCAGCCGCCGAAGAGGGGCTGACGGTGCACCTTGTGTTGGGCGGCCTGGGCGACCGGACGCACGACGAGACGATCCACGTTGACGTGACTGGGCAGCCCCACCGTCAGGGCGATGCACTCGGCGATGTCCTCGGCGACCAGCGGCCGGTCCACACCCGCGTAGACGGCGGCGGCCTTGTCCGCGTCACCCTTGAACCGGTTCACCGCGAACTCGTCCGTACGGACCATCCCCGGCGCAATCTCCACGACCCGGATCGGTTCGCCGCACAACTCCAGCCGGAGCGTTTCGACAAGCGCGTGTTCCGCGTGCTTGGCCGCCGTGTAGGTGCCGCCGAACTCGTAGTTCACGTGGGCCGCCGTCGAGGTCACCGTCACGATGGTCGGCGCGTCGGAGGACCGCAGCAGCGGCAGTAGCGCCTGGGTGACGTGCAGCATGCCCAGCACGTTGACCTCGAAGCTCTGCATCAGGTCCGCCGGGGACGCGCTGGCCAGCGGGTCAGCCCCGACCGCCCCACCCGCGTTGTTGACCAGGACGTCGCAGCGTTCCAGCCCGGCGGCCAGAGCCTGGGCGGACGCCTGGTCGGTGACGTCGAGCGCGACCGCCTGACCACCGATCTCCGCCGCCAGAGCCTGGAGCCGGTCCAGTCGGCGGGCCGCCACCACGACGAAGAACCCGTCCTTGGCCAGCCGGCGCGCCGTCGCCGCTCCGATGCCGCTGCTGGCGCCCGTCACGACCGCGGTGCGCTTCATGGCGTTTCGTCTCCCGTTCCCACTGTTCCGGCAGGCGTGTGCCGTCCCGGAGGACGGCACTTCGCCCGATCGCAGCCGCGTGGCTGCATCAACCGATGGCGAATTCTATCTGTGCGTTGATCGCCTCGGCCTTGGCGATCGCGTCGAGCGCGTCGGTGCCGGAGGCCAGGATGTAGCCGTTGCTGCAGTCGGCGACCGTCAACAGCGGCGCGACCTCGTCCCCCGGGTTCTTGGTGATGACGACGGCGGTGTCCTCGGCGCCCAACTCGAACAGGTACGGCATGAACACCTTGGCCTGCTCACCCGGCGGGATCCGCAGTACCTTCGCCGGGATGTCCTCGTGCACGGTGATCGACTTGATCGGTCCCGGATCCGGGGTCAGGAACAGCGCGACCGCGCCGCCGATCGGTGCCGGAGACTCCAGCGGAAGCTCGTCGATGCCAAGCGGGACCGTGAGGAACATGCGGTTGAGGTCCAGACCGAAGGCCCGGCGGACCAGTTCCGGGGCGCCGCTGCCGGCGAGCCGGGCGTGCGATTCGAGGACCCGGGGACCGTCCGGGGTGAGGACGAACTCGCTGTGCGACGGCCCTTCGGTGACACCGACGGCGTCCAGCAGCTTGGCGGTGAGTTCCCGCAGCTCGGCGAGGTACGGCACGGCGACCCGACTCGGCGTGCTGACCTCCCACTCCACGAACCGGTCGTTCATCCGGTACTCCGAGTAGCCGATCGTGAGGTGCCGGCCCTCGAAGGAGAACGAGTCGACGCTTACCACCGGGCCGGACAGGAACTCCTCCGCCATCGGGTTGGTGATCCCCGCGGCGGCCAGCTCCGCCATGGCCTCGGCCACCTGCGCGGGGGTCTCGACCTCCTTGATGTGCAGGCTCGCCGCGCCGTCGAGCGGCTTGAGGACGATCTTGCCGCCGACCTGCGCCAGGAAGGCGACCGCCTCGTCCACCGAGCTGACCACCTGGTAGCGGACGTTCTCCACCCCGGCCTTGGCCAGGCACTCCCGGGTGAGCGCCTTGTCCTTGAGCGCACGGGCGGTGAACTCGGTGACGCCGGGCAGACCGAACTGGTCCACGACGTAGCCGGACGAGATCGCGGCGACCTCGGTCGTGGTCATCACCCGGTCGAACGGGCGCTCGGCATGCAGCGGGCTCAGCGCGGCATGGATCGCCGGGCCGTCGGCCAGCGGAGCGTGTACGACCCGCTCGGTGTGCTGCAGGATGGACTGCTCGTACTTGCCCTCCTCGTGCACCAGCACGACGTCGATGCCGAGTTCCTTGGCGCCGTGGATCGGCGCGGGCATACCACCGATGACGGCGACGCGATATTTGCCCATGGTCTTCCTCCGTGTACCCAGGTCAGCTTGCATAGCAACGACGCAACCAGCGGGCGGTCTCCGTCGGGCCGGGCTGGAAGGCCCGTCGGCGGTGCAGCACCCGGTAGTTGTCGAAGATCAGGAAATCTCCGGGGCTCAGCACGAACTCCTCGGCTCGCGCCTGCTCCAGGGCCTGCACCCAGCGGTCCAGGGCCGCGGCCGCCGCAGGGGTGGTCCCGGTGACCGTGCCCCGGTCGTACCGTGCCCGGGTGCCCTCGTAGCTCTGCTCCAACAGGGCGGCGTCGGGTAGCGGCGCGGTCTCGTCGTTGGACGCGGGCGGGCCGACGAGGAACTGGGCCGACTGGAGGGCCTGGACGGTGGCGTCGTCGAGGGCGGCCACGGCGTCCTCGATGGCGAGCACCTCGGTGGGCACCTGCTCGTCGTTGCGGACCGCATAGAAGCTGAGGTAGCGCGGGACGTACCGGCGCGGGTCGACGCCCTTGCCGCCGAACGGCAGGTGCGGGTTGTCGGTGTGCCAGAAGAACTCCGAATCGGCACCCCAGGAACTGGTGGTGCCGGCCGCCGCCGGATTCGGCGCGACATTGCGGATGTAGCGGCCGTTGTTCTCGTAGTCGACCGCGAACGGCGTCAGCGAGAGCAACTGGAGCAGACCGAAGTGCAGCGCGTTGGTCACGGCCATCGCGGTCTCGTCGGTGAAGCCGTTGCGCGGTGTGGCCGGGAACTCCTGCTGCGGCAGGTTACCGATGGTCAGGACGTGCGAGCCGGTCGCCGGGTAGAACGTCAACGCTTGGAGGATCTCGCCGGGAAGATGGGTCTGCAGGGCGTGTGCGCCGATTCGGGCGAGGATCGCCTCGTGCGCGTCCGAATCCAGCGTGATGTCGCAGAGGGCGGCCGTGAGCTCCTTGTCGAGCAGGTCACGGGTCCTGTCGTCCAGGTGGTGACGGGCCACCCGAAGTGCGCGGGACATGTCTGGCTCCGATCATGGGAGTCGCCGCGAATCCCCAACTCGCGGTCGTGTCGGGTGGAACGCCCAGTCGTTCGGACACCCGAGACCCCAAGATGCCGCACGGACACGATGGGTAACAACGCCGTCGCGGAGGCCAGAAGTGGCCAGGCACCTTGCTGCCTTCCCCGGCGGTGACGCGCGCTTCTTCGGCGGTGACGCGCGAGCGGTCGCCTACCGCACCGGTGCTTGCGGGGCCTGTCGCTCGTCGCCCGAGGCGGCCGGGGAGTGCACGGCACCCCACCGCACCGACAGTCGGGTCGCGGCCCGCTCGGCACGGATCTCCATGGCGTTGCCGACGATCACCGCCCGGTCGACCACCACTGCGGTGCCGTCGAGGGCCACTGTCGTCCGCTCGCTGACGAAGACGGGACTGCCGACCGGCTGGCGCAGGTGCCCGGCCACCGGCGCGGAGAGCACGCCCGGGACGATCCGCTCCGAGGCGCGCAGGATGGCGACTCCGCAGTCGGCCAGGGCGGCGTACAGCGACGTGGTGACGAAGTCGCGCTCCCGGATCGCCGCCCCCTGCGGCGACCGCACCCAGGAGACCTGGTGGATGGCGGGACGGCCGTTGAGCAGGCGCAGCCGTTCCAGGCGCAGGGTGCGCTCGCCGTCACCACCTGCGAGCCGGTCGGCCACCCAGGCCGGCGGGCGTCGCAGCCCGCTCGACAGGACCTGGGTGACCACCTCGTGGCCCTGCTCGCGCAGGTCCTCGGTGAAGCTGCGCAGCGTGTCCACCCGGTACGCCGCCTGAACCGGCGTGACGTACGTGCCCCGCCCTGCCTGCTGGACGATGAGTCCCTCGTCGGACAACTGTTGCAGGGCCTGACGCAGCGTCATCAGCGTGACGCCGTAGTGGGCGCTCAGCTCCCGCTGGGCGGGCAGCGCTTCGCCGGGCGCGTACTCGCCCTGGTGGATGCGGGACGCCAGGTCGACTGCGATCTGGCGGTACCGCGCGGGTGGCCGGCCACCGGATGCCGGCGCACCCGCTCCGGGCGTCGTCGTCGCATCACCCATGGGAGTCTCCCGTCCACCGCACCGCCGTACCGGTGCCCCAGTCTGGCGCACCGTGGGCGGCAGCGGCACAGGGCACCTGCCCAGGCCCGCGCTTACCCGCCGACTCCCACGACCACGCCGTCCAGCGCCGCCCGGAACTCCGCGATCGTGGCACCGATCTCCTCGGGGCCGGCACCGTCGAGCACCATCCGCATCAGCGCCGACGCCACCACGACACCGTCGGCGGCGTCGGCGGCCGCCACCGCATGGGCGGGCTGCGAGATGCCGAAGCCGAGCAGCACCGGCAGGTCGGTCATGGCCCGCAGCTCACGGGCGAGCCGGAGGGCGTCCTCGCCGAGCCGGTCACGCTCACCGGTGGTGCCCATGACGGACACGGCGTAGACGAAGCGTCGACTGCGCTGCGCGATGGCGGCCAGCCGCGACGGGGTGGTGGTGGGCGCGGCGAGCAGGACGAGGTCGACCCCGGCCGCCGTGGCCGTCGCCTCCAGCTCGTCCACCTCGTCGATCGGCACGTCGGGCACGATCAGCCCGCTGACGCCGGCCGCGGCGAGATCGGCGCAGAACGACGGGTTGTGGATCACCAGGTTGTAGTACGTCATCGCGATGAGCGGTACGTCGACGTTCAGGCCGGTGAGGTCGTCGAGGATGGAACGCACCGTGACGCCCTGTTGCAGGGCGTGGTGCGACGCCTGCTGGATCGTCGGCCCGTCGAGGATCGGGTCGGAGAACGGGAGCCCGATCTCGATCATGTCGGCGCCGTGGCGCGCGTACTCCTCGACGTACCGGGTCCAGTCGGGTCGGATGCCGCCGGTCACGTAGGGAACCAGGAGTTTGCCGCTCATGCCGCTTCCCGAATGGTGTGGATGTCCTTGTCGCCGCGCCCGGACAGGGTGACCAGCACGGTGCAGAAGGGGGGCAGTTCGCCGCTCTCGGCGGCCCGGATCACCCAGGCGATGGCGTGGGCCGATTCGAGGGCCGGCAGGATCCCCTCGGTGCGGGCCAGTCGCCGTACCGCCGGGATGACCTCCTCGTCGCTGACCGTGACGTAGCGGGCCCGCCCGGAGTCGTTGAGGAAGGCGTGCTCCGGGCCGATGCCCGGGTAGTCGAGCCCGGCCGCGATCGAGTGCGCCTCGCTGACCTGACCGTCCTCGTCCTGCAGAACGTACGAGCGGAAGCCGTGCAGCACACCGACCCGGCCGAAGGCGACCGCCGCCCCACCCTCGGCCTCCACGCCGATGAGCTGCGCCGGGGTGTCGACGAAGCCGGCGAAGGTGCCGGCGGCGTTCGAGCCGCCGCCGATGCAGGCCACCACGTAGTCGGGCACGCCGGTCCGCAGCTCGGCGGCGCACTGTGCGCGGGCCTCCTCACCCACGACCCGCTGCAACTCCCGCACGATCCACGGGTACGGGTGCGGGCCCATCACGGAGCCGATGCAGTAGTGGGTGTCGTCGACCCGGGTGACCCAGTGCCGCAGGGCCTCGCTTGTGGCGTCCTTGAGGGTGCGGCTGCCGCCGGTGACCGGAATGACCTCGGCGCCGAGCAGTTCCATCCGGAACACGTTGAGTGCCTGCCGCTCGACGTCCTTGGCCCCCATGTAGACGGTTGCTTCCAGGCCGAGCAGCGCGGCGGCGGTGGCCGTCGCGACGCCGTGCTGGCCGGCACCGGTCTCGGCGATCAACCGCGTCTTGCCCATCCGGCGCGCCAGCAGGGCCTGACCGAGCACGTTGTTGATTTTGTGCGAGCCGGTGTGGGCGAGGTCCTCCCGCTTGAGCAGCACGTTGATGCCGAGCTCGGCGGAGAGCCGCCAGGCCGGGGTGAGTGCGGTCGGGCGGCCGGCGTACACGGCGAGCAGTCGGTCGAGGTCGCGGCGGAAGCGCTGATCCGCCCACGCCTCCCGGAACGCCTCCTCCAGCTCGGCGCAGGCGGGGATCAGCGACTCGGGCACGAAGCGCCCACCGTGCCCACCGAACCTGCCGCGCTCGCCGGGATCGGCCATGAGGCTGCCGTTGGGCAGCACCGTCAGGTCCGTCACGTCGGCTCCATCTGTTCTAGAACTGTTGCCTGTCAGCATGGCACACCGACAGGTCGGGCGGAAGCCCGACCTGTCTAGAACTCTCGCCGTGGGCGTGACGGAAGGTCGCTCACCCCACCTTCTCCGGAGCAGCCTTCCGGTCGTCGGCATCCGGCTGGCCCCGCATCGTCCGCAGCGGCGAGAAGTAGACCGGCAGGACGGCGACCAGGCTCAGCACGGCACCCACCCACAGGGTCTCGCGCAGCCCGATCTGCTCACCGAGGAACCCGCCGAGGAACGAGCCGATCGGCATGGCCCCGAAGACGAGGAAGCGGATGGTGGCGTTCATCCGGCCCTGCAACTCCTGCGGACACAGCTGCTGGCGGATCGCCATGCTGTTCACGTTGTTGATCACCAGGCCGGTGGAGACCAGCGCGTTGCCCGCTCCCGCGAGCCAGAGTCGCCAGTCGGCGTCGGCGAGCGGTACGACCAGGCCGGCGACACCGGCCACGGCCATGCCGACCCAGACCGTCGGCCCCGGCCCGAGCCGTACGCTGATCCGCTGGACGACGAAGGCGCCGACCAACCCGCCCAGCCCGCCGATGGCGAACCACAGTCCCACCGTTCCGGGGGAGATGCGCAGCTGCTGGGCGAGCAGCACCACGACCACCGTCCCGGTGACGTACACCCCGAGGTTGAACAGCGCGCCCGAGACGGCGAGCGCCCGCAGGACGCGATGCCGGAAGACGTACGACAGCCCTTGTCGGATCTCCCCGACGAGATGGCTGCTGGCGCCCCGGACGGGAAGGGCCTCCCGCATGCGGATCCGGCTCACCGCCAGCGCCGAGGCCAGGTATCCACCGGCGACGGTGAGCACCGCGAGCGGGGGCCCGAACCACTGGACGAGGTAGCCGCCGAGCGTCGGGCCGCCGACCTGGGCGACCGACCGGGTGCTCTCCAGCTTCGCGTTGCCCTCGACCAGCTGTCCGCGTTCGAGCATCAGTGGCAGATAGCTCACGTACGCCGTCTCGAACAGCAGGGTGCCGACGCTCACCCCCAGCGCGACGATGTAGAGCTGGGTCAGCGTCAACACACCCAGGTAGGCCCCCACCGGAACCCACGCCAACAGCAGGCCGCGGCCCAGGTTCGCGGCGATCATGATGGGACGTTTGCGCCGCCGGTCCACCCACGCTCCGGCGGGAAGGCCGACCAGGAGAAACGCCACGGTCTGGAACGTCGCCAGCAGACCGGCCTCGAAGGCGGTCGCGTCCAGGGCCAGGATCGCCACCAGGGGCAGTCCGACACGGCTGAAATGCGTGCCGAACTGGCCCAGGGTCTGCGCGGTCCACAGCAGCCGGAAGTCGTGATGCCCCAGGAGTGTCACGTGTGGAAACGGATCTTCTCGTCGACCAGCACGCAGGTGTCGACCGCCGCATCCGCGTCCGCCCCGGTGGCCAGCACGTAACCGGAACTGCAGTCGGCAAGCGTGTGGATCGGGGTGATCACGTCGCCGGGGTTCTTGTGCACGACCGCGCCGACCGGAACGTCGACCAACTCGCCGAGCAAGGGGAGGTACACGTCGGCCAACTCGCCGGGCGGTACCCGCTTCACCACCGCCGGGATGTCCTCGGCCACCGTGATGTCGCGGATCTTCCCGGGCTCGGGCCGCAGGAACCGGATCGCTGCTCCCGCGCTGGGCTGCGGGGCTTCGGCAGGCAGTTCGTCGATGCCCAGTGGCACGGTCAGCCACATCCGCGCCAGATCCAGGCCGTACGCCCGGCGTACCAACTCGGGGATGGCGTGACCACCGAGCCGGGCGTGCGACTCCAGCACCCGGGGACCCCGGTCGGTCAGGACGAACTCGCTGTGCGACGGGCCCTCGGTCAACTCGACCGCGTCCAGCAGGCGCACGGTGAGATCACGAAGCTCCGTCAGGTGTGCCGCGGCGAGCCGGCTCGGCACGCTGACCTGCCACTCGACGTGGTGCGAGTTCACCAGGTACTCGGAGTATCCGACGGGCAGGTGCCGTCCGGCGAAGGAGAACGACTCCACGCTTACCACCGGGCCGGCGAGGAACTCCTCGGCGAGCACCGAGGTGTTGCCGGCCTCGGTGTGCCGGTGCCAGGCGTCCCGCAGCCCGGCGGCGTCGTCCACCCGCAGGATGTGCCGGCTGGCGGCACCGTCGATCGGCTTGAGGACGACCGGGCCGCCGATCTCCGTGAGGAAGTCGAGCGCCTCCTGCTCCGACCCCACCACCCGGTACCGGACGGGGCTCAGGTCGTACTTGGCGAGCCGCTCGCGCATCAGCGCCTTGTTCTTCAGCAGTCGCGCGGTCCGCTCCGAGGTCCCGGGCAGACCGAGGCCGTCCACCACGTGCCCGGTGGGTACGCCCCACGGCTCCGAGACGGTAAGCACCCGGTCGAAGGGCCGCTCCTCGTGCAGTGGTCGCAGCACCTCGAGCATCGCCGGACCATCGGCCAGCGGCGCGTGCACGATCCGCTCGCAGTGCTCACGGATCGACTCCTCGTACTGGCCGGGCTGGTGGACCAGCACGACGTCGACGCCCAATTCCCTGGCTCCCTTGATCGGGGCGGGTCGCCCCCCGATCACGGCTACTCTGAACATCAGTTGAGCACCTTTTCGTGGTGATTCGATGGCTTCCTGGTCATCGGCCGGGTCTCAGGACAGGCCGAGTTGCTCGGCGAGCAGCGCGGCGACGATGTCGTTGCCCTCGTCGGTCAGGTGGGCCCGGTCGACGTACAACCAGGTCTGGTCGGTCACGGCCGCGCGCAGCACCGGGTTGAGGTTCACGAACCGTACGCCCCGCTTCTCGCAGGCCGGTGCGAGCGCGTCGGCGTATCGCTGCCCGGCCTCCACCGAGGCGACGTCGCCGTACAGCGCCTCCCAGGTGCCCAGCTTGGAGATCCGGTCCAGCTCGTCGAAGATCAGCTTCTCCTGGGGTGCGGTTTCCTCCCGCAGCCAGGTGGCCAGCGGCTGCAGCACGAAGGAGACCCGGGCGCCGGTGGCCGCGGCGAGCACCTGCCAGCTGTCCAGGTGCCGGCCGACCAGGTCGACCGCGCTGGCGATCGCGTCGTCGAGCTCCGGGCGTACCTCGTCGGGTGAGGGCCAGGCCGGCACCGTCGGCTTGTTACGGCGACCGAAGCCACGGGACGACTTGCGGTGCCGGGACTTGACCTCCTCCATCTGCTCGAAGAACTCGCCGCAGAAGTAGAACGGGCCCTGGTCCGCGCGGTGCATCTCGACGAGTCGGGACATCACCAGGGTGTTGAAGCCGCTGAAGATGACGATCTCCTCGACCGGCGGCAGCAGGTGCCGGTAGAGCAGGAACAACAACAGCTCCTGAGTAGAGTTGTAGCAGTGCCCGGCGTACGTGAACCACGGACGCGACGGGGCGTGCTCGGTCCACAGTCGCGAGGCCATGGTGGCCGCGTCGCTGGTGGAGCCGTAGCCGAGCGGGACGGAGCCGCCGACCAGCAGACGGACCGGACCCTCAGGCATGCTGCTGCCGACCGACGCCTGCTCCGTGGCACCGTGCGAGATGCGGAAACCCAGCCGGTCGGTGTTGATCGCGTCCGACCGGTAGTTCGGCCGGTTGAAGTACATCAGGTACGGCACGTACTCGGTCTCGCCGCGCGACGAGAAGTCGTCGTACTGCAGCATCTGGGGCGTCAGGATCTCACGCTGGAGCTTCATCTCTGCTCGGCTCTCCTTGTCGGTACGGGGGAAGGGCGACCTGCACGGGTCACCACAGCGGGCTGATGTCGGTCCGGCCGGACTGCTCGGAATCGATCACCTCGTCGGTGAGAATCCCGAGCTGGGCGATCTTGATGCCGGCCTGGAACCGGCTGGACACATTGAGGCCCTTCAGGATCGAGGAGATGTGCCGCCGGCAGGTACGCAGGGCCATGCCCAGTCGATTGGCGATCGCCTCGTCCTTCAGCCCCGCGGACATCAGCCGGAGGATCGCCATCCTGGTGTCCAGGGAGACCTCGTCCATCTGGTCCTCGGGCAGTTCGAGCGGGACCGCGTTGGCCCAGAGGTGCACGAACGTGCGGTACAGGTACTCCACCACCAGCTCGTCGGAGATGACCGCCGCGCCCCGATCCGCTGCTGTCGGGGCGTCGACGGGGATGAACGCCAGCTTGCGATCGAAGATGACCAGGCGCTCGAAGCTCGCCGCGGTGGTACGGATGCCTCCACCGTGCTCCGCGACCGCCTTGGCCCGGGCGACCAGGCCCAGATTGGAGCGGGCCGTGTGGTGGTAGAGGAACTGGCACCGCAACCCACGTTCGAAGATCGAACTCGCCGACGTCGCGGAGGCGCTGAAGTGGTCCTGCGACCGCAGGCCGCCCGGACGCAGTGAGTGGATCTCCGTGGTGCAGCGCAGGATCGCGGCGTCAATCTCGTCGCGGAGGGCCTGCTCGCCACGGACGACCCGGACGCCGTCGCGCTGCCTGCCGTCCTTGGCCAGCTGGGCCAGCCGCCTGCTGATCGACTGGATCACCCGGCCGTTGGTGGCCATCGCCTCCTCGCGCTGCCGGATCTCATCGCTGAGCGGCGCGTTGAGAATGCTCAACGCGATCTCGGGATGCACCGCCGTCAGGCCACCGTCGTCGGCACGGGACAGCAACCGGCGTCGCAGCAGACTCTCGCAGGCGTGGGCCCAGTCGCTCCGGCTGATGCCGACCTCCGGCGGCGGGCAGTCGGCGTCGATCCGGTTTCCCAGCACCGCGAACTCGTACGCCCTGGACTCGATGCTGCTCAACGGGCCGCGCGGATGGCTGAGGAAGGACAACGAGGCGGTCATCACGGGTCAGCCCGCGACCGGCAGGTCCGACTGGCTGGGCACGCACTCCAACCAGAGCTGGCCGGCCGTACGGCGGATGGCCTTCTCCACGTCGTCGGTCGCCGCCCCGGAGAACCGGAACCGGGCCCCGACGTGCTCGTAGCCGCCGGCCTTCGGAATCACGGTGCCCACGTCCGGGATCACCCGGGCGTAGGGCCACTCGGCCGGTGGCAGGTCGAGTTCCGCCACGGTGATCCGGCAGGGCGCGGGCACCGGGGTCGGCACCAGGAGCCAGCCGCCGACCCGCTGACCGCTGATCGACCGTACGATCGGGCGGCGGCCGAGTTGGATGTGCACCGCGGCCTCCACCAGATCCACGCCGTGCACCTCGCGCCAGACGAACGGGATCTCCGCGCCGCCGACCCGGGAACCGGCTTCCAGGAAGTTGATCCGGATGCTGCCGTCGGCCCGGTGTCCGACGAACGCCTCCATGTGGAACACCCACGGCTCGTCACCGAAGGCGGCGCAGGCCCTGGCGAGGAACTCGCCAAGCGGGCCGAGCAGCTCGGGGTCGTCCACCTCCACCGAGCCGAGCACATCCCCGGCGGCGAACTCCATGCAGGTGTTCACGTAGCGCGAAGCCCGCCAGGCACCCAGTTCGGAGCCGGTCCAGAGGCCGTCGATGTGGAAAACCTGATCCGGGCAGAAGGTCTGCACCATCCGTGGTTCGGGCGCGAGCCGGTCGAGTTGGACCAGATCATCGACCGAGTTCAGGCGCAACACGTCCCGGCTCGCCGTGCCGCGTCGTGGTTTGACGATCACCGGCCAGCCGTGCAGGTCCGCGAAGCGCACGACGGCCTCGGTGTCGGGCGCGTCGGCGAACTCCGGGATGGCGACGCCGCCCGCCACCACGGTCTGCGCCATCACCAGCTTGTCGCGGAACGGAGCGAGCCGGTCGGGATGATCACCGGCCACCGCCAGGTGGGCGCGCAGCTCGGCCGCCGTGTCGAGATCGCCCTCGTTCAGGGCGATGATCCGTTCGGGCCGGCCGAATCGCTCGATCAGTCCGTCGGCAGCGGCACTCACCAGGTCCAGGCGGTCGGTGGCCGCGACGATCGACACGGCGGAGGCCGCGGCAGGTACCGAAGCGGTGGCCAGTTCGGTGCATATGTAGGTGACGTGGTGGAGGTCGTGGTCGAGGTAGTCCGCGTACCCGGCGTGGTGGTCACGCCAGCGGTGAATGATCAGAATGTGCGGCTTCATCAGGACGGCCTCCTCGCGTCTGCGTCGATGTCCCGATTCGAACGGGTGAATCACTGTCGGGGTGCTGCTGCTTCCGTTCGGTCGAAGGCCATGCTCACGGCGAGGCCGATGAGCACCGTCCCCATGGCGTAGCGCTGTGCCCGCAACCAGGTCGGCTTGCGGGCGAGGAAGGAGGAAACCGAGCCTGCGGTGAGCACGATCAGGCAGTTGACGGTGAGCGCCACCGTGATCTGGATCAATCCCAGGGAGAGGCTCTGCGCCGCGATGTCACCCTTCGCCGGATCGACGAACTGCGGGAGCAACGACACGTACAGAACGGCGATCTTGGGATTCAGCAGGTTGGTCATCAGGCCCATCGTGAACAGCTTCCGGGGCCTGTCGATGGGCAGATCCTTGGGCGAGAACGCCGACTGGCCGCCGGGTTTGATGGCGTTCCAGGCGAGCCACAGCAGGTAGCACGCACCGGCGATCTTGATTGCCGTGTACATGGTCGGTACCAGCGCGAACACCGCGGAGACGCCGGTCACCGCGGCGAGCAGGTAGGCGAAGAACCCGACCGCGACGCCGAGCAGGGAGATCAGGCCGGCGGCCCGGCCCTGGGTGATCGACCGGGAGACCAGGTAGATCATATTTGGACCTGGGGTGAGTACCATCGCCAGCGCCACCGCGGCGATGCCCAACCCTGCGTCGATACCGATCACGTGCTGCTCTCCTGGTTCTGCCGACCGGTGGCCGGTGTCAACGCGGTCTCTCGTCGAAAATCCAGTACGTGCTCAGCTCCGGCTGCCACTTGCGACGGAGCGGATCGCGGAACAGTCGAAAGAAGATGCCGACCGGCACGAATACCAGAAAGTAGATCAACGACCATAAGATTTTCATGATCAATCCTTGTGGGCGAAGTGGTGGTCGGTCAGTCCAGGGCGATCTCCTTGCGCCAGTCGCCCTGCTCTCGCCACGCGGGTTGGTCGGCCTTGTTCAGCAGGAAGTTGCCAAGCGCAAGCAGGTCGATGTTGGTGCGCATGAAGCACTGGTACGCGTCGTACGGCGTGGCCACGATCGGCTCACCACGGACGTTGAACGAGGTGTTCACCAGCACCGGGCAGCCCGTCACCTGCTTGAACGCGGTCAACAGGCGGTGATAGGTCGGGTTCGACGACGCGGTCACCGTCTGGACCCGCGCCGAATGGTCGACGTGGGTGACCGCCGGGATGGTCGAACGGTGGACCTTCAGCCGGTCCAGCCCGGTGGCCTGCGCCGACTCTTCGGCGTCCAGTCGCCGCTGCTTCGCGACCGGTGCCACGACCAGCATGTACGGGCTCTCCTGGTGCAGGTCGAAGTACTCCTCGACCTCCTCGGCCAGCACCGATGGCGCGAACGGCCGGAACGACTCCCGGAACTTGATCTTCAGGTTCATCGTCGACTGCATGTCGACGTCACGGGGGTCACCGATGATCGACCTCGCCCCGAGCGCACGCGGACCGAACTCCATCCGGCCCTGGAACCAGCCGACGATCTTGCCGGTGGCCAGCTCCTCCGCCACCTGCTTGGCGATGGACTCCTCGTCCAATCGGGTGTACGGCACACCCAGGTCGTCCAGGAAACGCGCGATCTCCTCGTCGCTGAACCCAGGACCGAGCAGCGAGGAGGACATCCCGTCGCCGCCCTCGGCGAGATGTGCGCGCGGCGCACCGAGTTCCGCGGCCACCATCAGCGCGGCACCCAGGGCCCCACCGGCGTCACCGGCGGCAGGCTGCACCCACACCGAGTCGAAGACCTTCTCCTGGATGACCTTGCCATTGGCCACGCAGTTCAGCGCCACGCCACCGGCCAGGCAGAGGTTGGCCTCACCGGTCAACTCGCGGGCGGTCCGGGCCAGCTTGAGCACCACCTCCTCGGTGACCAGCTGCACCGACGCGGCCAGATCGAACTCCCGCTCGGTCAGCGGGCTCTCCGGCTCGCGGCGCGGCCCGCCGAACAACTGCTCGAACCCGCGACCGGTCATGACCTGACCGCGCAGGAACTCGAAGTTGCTCATGTTGAGCCGGAACGAGCCGTCGTCCTTGACGTCGATCAGATGCTGCCGGATCACGTCCGCGTAGCGCGGCACGCCGTACGGGGCCAGGCCCATGAGCTTGTACTCGCCGGAGTCGACCTTGAATCCGCAGAAGTAGGTGAACGCCGAGTAGAGCATGCCCAGTGAGTGCGGGTACCTGATCTCCGCCAGGTGGCGGATCCGACTGCCCTGGCCGTGCCAGAGCGTGGTGGTGGCCCACTCACCGACGCCGTCGATGCACAACACCGCTGCCGACTCGTACGGGCTCGGCAGGAAGGCGGAGGCCGCGTGGGATTCGTGATGCCGCCGGACGTTGATCTCCGGGACCGCGCCCTGCCCCAGCTCGGCAAGCGAACGGCGCACCCGCCCGACCGTGTCGCGCTTCCAGGACGTCCATTCCGGTAGGACCCGGGTGAAGGCCTCCAGGGAGAAGGGCGACGAGGCGGCAAAGCTCGTCAGCACCCGGCCGAACTTCAGCTTCGGATCCTCGTAGTAGGCGACCGCATCCACATCGTCGAGTCCGACACCGCCTTCAGCCAGGCAGTACTTGACCGCCTCCGCCGGAAAGGCCGGGTCGTGGCGCTTACGGGTGAAGCGCTCCTCTTGAGCGGCTGCGATGGGCCTTCCGTCCCGCACCAGCACGGCCGCGCTGTCGTGGTAGTAAGCGGACAGGCCCAGAACCAGCTTTCCCACGATCGATCTCCTCAGTGTGGGTGTGGTGCGTCGGTCGATCAGATGGCGGCGAGCGATCTGCTGGCCTTGCGGGCGCGACGAAACGCCCGCCGGGCCAGCAGGCCGGACGGTGGGTTGAGCGATCGGAACCCGGTGCGTACCCGTTCCCAGACCTCGGCGACCGCACCGGCGCCATGGGACACGGGCAGCGAGGCGAGGTAGGTGTCGACCGCGTCGGCGGCCCAGGCGGAGTGCCCGGTGGCGACGTTGTCGATGGTGTTGTGGATGTCGACGAACTTCGTGGAGAAGCCGTACTTCTTCAGCGCCTGGCGCGCCCGCCGGTAGGTGCCACCGACCCCGGACAGCTCCATGGCCAGGTTCAACCCGAGGATCTCCGGCATGAACGTACGCGGAAAACGTCCGATGCTCAGCCAGTACACCGGCAGCTCGAAGGACTCGTCCCGGAATCCGTCCCACATGGCGAATTCCCGCGACGCGGTCGGCGGCACCTTGATGTCCATCTCGGCGAGCACCTGCCGGTAGATCAGCGGATGGTTCAGCCGAGGCACCCCGTTGCCGAGCTCGTCCCAGTAGGTCTCGAACAGGAAGTAGCCCTGTTCCGAAGCCGCGTGTTCGTAGTCGGTGAACCCCTGCAGCCAGGCGCCGTCGATAAGCGTCAACGGTGCCAGCTGCACGGTGGAGTCGATGAGTTCTTCCCGGGTCGGCATCGGGGTGGTGGCGGACGCCTCGAAGTCACGTCCCTGCCGGTCGTGCTGCTCGACCAGCCAGGGGCGCAGACCTTCGCGTCCCCAGACCTCGGGCAGGCGCTGCGGATCCGACGCCATCCTGTGCCGGGACCGAGCCAGCCAGCCCCGCACATAGTCCAAGGCGAACCGGCGGATCGCCGGGGTGTCCGTCCGCTGCTGGAGCAGGTGGTACGCCTCCCGGATGTCACCGGGCTCCCGGCCCTCGTCGACCGGGCCGGCCATGACGGTCGCCAGCAGCTTCGCCGACACGGCATCTGCCTCAGTTGCCGCTTTCGGCGGCTCGGGCTCGGGCTGCCGGGTGGGCAGTGAGTCGATCCATCGGCGGATGACAAGCAGGTCGGCCGGAGAGAAGACCCGGAACATCGGGCCACGCTCACTGACCAGGCCATTGACAAGCGGACTGTCCGCGGATCGGCCCGGCTTGACCAGGCGGCTCTTCGCCAGCTCGGTCAGCAGCTCGCTGGGGTCGGTCCGGGCGTCGTGGAGCCAGTCGGACAGCGATCGACCGGCGATGGCGAAAACCTGGTGGTACACCGCGCCCTCGCGGGCCCGGTGACGCAACAGCTCGGCCATCTCGTACGCCGGGTCGCGGGCGTTGTCGAGCTCGGCGAACAGGCTTGCGCTCCACCGCTTCAGCACCGTGAACGCCCACCGGAAACCGGTACGCACCCGAGCCAGCTCACCGTCATCGAACCCGTGCTCGACGATCGCCAGGCAGAGCTGGAGCCCCGAGGGCTCATCGTCGGCCCGGGCGGCGGACGGGTCGATCGCGGTCCAGTCCACGAGCTGCGGATGCACCTGACGCACCAGTCTCAACGCCGGCAGCAATCCGACCGTACGCAGGCACAGGTCAGCGCCGACGAGTTCGGGCCGGAAGTCCTCCGGTCGCCTGCTCATCGCCAGCAGAGTCGCGGCCAGGTGGAAGTGGTGGTCCGCCACTCGAGGGTCGTGCACCAGCCGGGCCACCGGAGCGGCGTGCTCGGACAGGTGCAGTTGACGGAGCAGGGACAGATAGACACTGCCTCGGGAATCCTGCGGCCGACCGACACCGACATCCGAGGCATAAAGGGCCAGGATGCGCAACACGGTCTCGTCGTCGGCATTGCCCGGTGCGCTCTGCCACTGCAACCAGGCGCCCGACCGCAGCGCGAGTGGTGCCGCCGCCAGCGCGGCGCGGCGGACGAGGGAATCCGTGGTCAGTGGGTCCGCAGAACTGCTGACCAGTCCCTCGAAGCGACCGGCCTCGGCGGCACACCACCGCACCGCCTCGTTCCGCAGCTCATCCAGTGGGGTCGGCATGGGCTCACGACCGGCGATATCACCGATCTCCGCCTGGATCTGTTCGATGAATGGAGTTCCGGGAAATGAGGTCTCGGGATCAACCGCGATGACATAGAGCCGGCGAGAGTGATCCTGTTGACCAAGCTGTCGGGCGGCATTCCGACCCGACTCGTGGACCGCATTCGTTGACACTGTCAATCCCTCGACTAGTCCGCACACACGCCCGTAACCGGGCGTTTACACCTTGCGTCGTCGCGAGGAGTTCGGAGCGGAGGTATCGTCCGTTCACTCCAAAAGGGTCGTCCCGAGACGCTTCGGCTCAACTGGCTTCCGACTGCGCCTGAAGCGATTCGGTCCGGCACGGAAAGCACGGCAGAACCCTGCTCTCCATTACTGGTACGAAAGGTGAGGCGCCGCTGTTGCGGGGCAAGCTAGAACATCGGATAGATCGAGGCGTCGTTCTTCGGCTTCTTCTTGCGACCGAAGATCTTCCCGAAGATCCTGCGCAGCAGGTTCATGTTCCCGTCCTCACTTCTGATGATGAACCGATGGTCTAGCGCGACAGATCCAGCTCCCTGGCCAGCAACTGCGCCACCAGGTCGAGTCCGTAATCGGTCATGTGCGCTCGATTGACATAGAGCCAGCTGTCGTCCGCGGCGCTGCTCGCGAGGAGAGGATTGATGTCCAGGAAGTTGACATCAATTTTCTCGCAACCCAACTGCAGTAGTTCGGCGTACCTTCGGGCCGTCTCCCTGGTGGCGATGTCACCGAACAACTCCCAGAAGTTCGAGATCTTGTCCAGCTCGTCGAAGAGTCGTCTCTCCTGGGGTGCGGCCGTCTCGCGTACCCAGGTGGCCAGGGGTTGCAGCACGAAGGTGATCCTGGTGTCGGTGCCGGCGCAGAGCTGCTTCCAGGACTCCAGGTGCCGGATCGTCAGCGCTGCGGCGTCCGCGATCCGCACCTGGAGCGGGCGGACCGGTTCGTCGCCGCCGGTCTGCTGACCGCCTGACCCGAAGTGGTGCGTCCGGAACTGGGACTTGAGTTTGTCCATCTGGCCGAAGTAGTCGCCGCAGTTGAAGAATGCGCCGTCATCACCGCGTTGGCTGGCGGGAAGTCGCGCCAGGGCCAGGTTGTTCAGCCCGGAGAGGATGACAATTTCCTCCACCGGCGGCAACAGGTGCCGATAGAAGAGGAAGAGCAGCAGTTCCTGAGCGGAGGAATGACTGCGCCCGGCGAAGTTCAACCAGGGTCGTGACGGCGCATGGGTGGTCCACAGTCGCGAGGCGAGCGTCGCCTGATCACAGGTCGCTCCGATGCCCATTGCCATCGAACTGCCCGCCAGCAACCGGACCGGACCGTTTGCCGGCTCACCACCCGCCGAGGTCTGACTGTCGGTGCCGTGAGAAATGCGAAAGCCCAAGCGATCGGTGTTAATTACGGGAGATCGGTAGTTGACCCGGTGGAAATACATCACATAGGACATCCAGCGGGCCTGGCTGCGATGGTCGAAATCGTCATATACGAGCATCTGCGGCGTCAACTCGGAGCGCGCCGAGCTAGGACAACGCACTGTTCCCCCCATTGAAAATTCCCAGCCAGGGCTCACAACCCGTACGATCGCTGTTTCGGTCAGTACGGTAACACGATGAGTGGTGGGGAGACAGTGGTGAACGTCAAAGAACCGACACCTGTCTGGTTTATCCTGAGTTGAGCGGAGGATTCCTAAACAAGCAAATATTGAGCGGATCTCAGTACGTTTGCGGTAGCAATTTGTATTAGCAACGAGCTGCCCTGGTTGAGACGGGCGGCAGTGTCACCCGGAATCGGGCGACTTGCGGCAGTGTGATCGGACTCTAGTGCACCGTCTCGCACTCCGGGGGGCGGGTCCTGTGTCCCGAGCCGTGGATAGAACACGAGGCCCCGATCAGCGTGTTGCTGATCAGGGCCTCGCATCTGTCGGGGTGGCCGGATTCGAACCGACGACCTCTTCGTCCCGAACGAAGCGCGCTACCAAGCTGCGCCACACCCCGAGGCGTGCCGACAAATAGTAGCCCACCCGTCCCGAGGGTCAAACTCGGTACCCCCGGGGGCGGGACGGTCAGCGGGGAATCAGGGTGAGCAGGCTGGCCTCGGGGCGGCAGGCGAACCGGACCGGCGCGGTCGGGTGGGTGCCGAGACCGGCGGAGACGTGCAGCCAGGCGTCCGAGCCGGGCCAACGGTGCAGGCCCTTCGCCATCGACCGGGGCAGCCCGCAGTTGGTCACCAGCGCCCCCACGCCCGGTACGCAGACCTGGCCGCCGTGCGTGTGACCGGCGAGCAGCAACGCGAAGCCGTCGGCGGCCATCTCGTCGAGCAGCGCCGGCTCGGGGGAGTGGGTCAGTGCGATGGAGAGATCCGCCGAGGCGGAGACCGGGCCGGCCACGGCGGTGTAGTCGTCCCGCTCGACGTGCGGGTCGTCCACACCGGCCATGTCGATCGCCCGACCGCCGGCCTTGACGGTGCTCCGCCGGTTGTTCAGATCGGCCCAGCCGGCCCCGATGAGGACGTCTCGCAGCTCCTCGGAGGGCAGCTCGACCCCCTCGGTGTACTCCCGGTCCGGCAGGAAGTAGCTGAACGGGTTCTTCCAGACCGGCCCGGTGTAGTCGTTGGAGCCGAAGACGAAGGCACCGGGGTAGTCGAGCAGCGGTTGCAGCGCCCGGAGCACCCCCGGCACCGCCTCCGGATGGGCCATGTTGTCGCCGGTCACCACGACCAGATCGGGATCGAGGGCAGCCAGCGAGGCCACCCAGTGCTGTTTGCGTACCTGGTTGGGGGTCATGTGCAGATCGGACAGGTGCAGGACGCGCAGCGGCTCGGTGCCGGCGGGCAGCACCGGGACGTCGAAGCGCCGCAGCGTGAACATGTTGCGCTCGACCAGGGACGCGTACGCCAGGGCAGCGGCGCCCGTCGCGACGGTGGCCGTCGCGAGCCGGAATAGTGTGCGCTTTCGCATGGCGATCAGGGTAGTTTGGGCGTCCATGAGCACGCTGAAGGACCGCCTCACCGCCGACATGCGCGCCGCCCTCAAGGCCCGCGACGAGTTGACCACCTCCACCCTGCGGATGGCCCTGGCGGCCGTCGGCACGGCTGAGGTCGCCGGCAAGGCCAAGCGCGAGCTCAGCGACGACGAGGTGCTGGCCGTGCTGACCAAGGAGGCCAAGAAGCGTCGGGAGGCCGCGACGGCGTTCTCCGACGCGGGGCGTACCGAGCAGGCCGCCAAGGAGACCGCCGAGGGTGAGGTGCTGGAGCGTTACCTGCCGCAGCAGCTCTCCGACGCCGAACTGACCGATCTGGTCGCGGGGGCGCTCGCCGCGGGCGGCTTCACCGGCAAGGCCCAGATGGGCCCGGCGATGAAGGCGGCCCAGGCGGCCGTGGCCGGCCGGGCCGAGGGAGGCCGGGTGGCCGCCGAGGTACGCCGCCAGCTCGGTCTCTGAGCTGTCGAAGAAAACGGGCGGGCACTCCGTGAGGAGTGCCCGCCCGTTCGGCGTTACAGGTCGCGGTCAGCCGCCAGGACGGTCTGTCCCCGGCCGGGTGGGCGGCCCGTTGCCCGGTCGACCATTGCCGGGTCGACCGTTGTCGTCGTCGTCATCGTCGTTGTTGCCTCCGCCGCCGGCGCTGACCGTGATGGTCACGATGCCGCCCTTGATGGTGCGGCCCTCCGGGCTGGTGCCGGCGGCGCTGCCGGCCGGGCAGTCCGAGGTGACCCGAGCGCTCGACACGATGGGCGTGAAGCCGGCACCGGAGAGGCGGGACTTCGCCTGGTCGATGCTGAGGCACCGGACCCCGGGGATGCTCCGCTGGTCGCCCAACGCGATCTTCTGGCCCGGCGGGTCGAAGTTGATCGCCTTCTTGCCTGCCATGGCGGCCTTGAGCGTCTGGAAGACCGGCGGGTTGATGCCGTCGGCCGGCTTGTGCTTCATCTTCACGTTGGTCTGCGGCCAGTCCGGGTCGGCCAGGATGCCGGCCACCGCGTACTGCTTGGTCATCGCGACCAGGGAGGCGGACTTCTCCGCGTCGGTGGTGCCGGACTTGCCGGCGATCGGCTTGCCGACGATCCAGCGGCCCTCGGCGGCCGTACGGCTGCCGCCGCACTTGCTGGTGGAGGAGTTGTCACCGACCGGGCAGCGGGCTGCGTCGACGGCCGCGCGGGCCACCTCCGTGCTGATCCGTTTCTCGCAGCGCGGGTTGGCCACGTCCAGCTTGTTGCCGTTCAGGTCGCGGATCTCCTGCACCGGGGTCGGCTCGCAGTACTTGCCGTCAGCGGCCAGTGTGGCGTACGCGTTCGCCAACTCCAGCGGCGTGGTGTCCGTGACGCCGAGGGTGAACGCGCCCCACTGGTTGGCGGCCGTCTTGTCGTTGGCCCAGTCGTTCTCCTTGGTGACCCGGAACTGGATGCCCAGCCGCTTGGCCGCGTCGACCACGTTCGCCGCGCCGATCTGCTGTTGCAGCGGCACGAAGTAGGTGTTGGTCGAGGCCGAGAAGGCGCTCCACATGTCCTTCACGCCGCCCGGCTGCTTGTTCGAGTTGGTCGGGCAGTAGAAGTGCGTGCCCGGGCAGGTGGCCGGGGCGCCCTGGCGGAGGATGTACTCGGACTTGAACTGCTGCGGCGCGTTGATGGTGTAGCTGAGGGGGATGCCCTTCTCCAGCGCGGCCACGATGGTGAAGATCTTGAACACCGAGCCGGCCTGGTAACCGGTGATGCCGTCACCACCGGTCAGCAGCGGGTTCACCGTGTTCGGGTAGTTGCCGAGCTTGCCCTTGGCGCGCTGGACCGGGTCGCTGTGCGGGCGGTTCTTCGGGTTCTTCGGGTTGTCGAGCTTGAAGTTCCGGTTGACCGACAGGGCGCGTACCCGACCGGTGCCGGGCTCGATCACGGCGATCATCACGGCTTCCTTGGCGGTCACCGGCTTGGCGGCGCGGACCGCCTTGTCGGCACCGTCCTGGGCCTGCTTGTCCAGCGTGGTGACGATCGTGTAGCCGCCGCTCTTGAGCCGCCGCTCCCGGTCGTACGAGGTGGCGCCGAACGTCTCCTGCGACATCCACCAGCGGTAGAAGTAGTCGCAGAAGAAGCCCCAGGCGTTCTTGTTGGTGGCGACGCAGCCGTTCGGCGCGCGCTTGCCCTTCACCACCAGCTTGACGGCCTTGGCCTTCTCGGCCTGCTCCTTGGTGATCGCCCCGGTGGTGACCATGTGGTCGATCACGTAGTCGCGCCGGGCGACCGCCTGCGGGTAGCCGCTCTTGGTGGTCGGGTCGAACGAGGTGGGGGCCTTGACCAGGCCGGCCAGCATGGCGGCCTCGTCGATCGTCAGGTCCTTGGGCTTCTTGTTGAAGTAGACCTGGCTGGCGGCGAAGACGCCGTACGCGCCGTTGCCGAAGGCGGCGAGGTTCAGGTAGCGCTCCAGGATCTCGTCCTTCGACATCTCCTTGTCGAGCTGGATCGCGTAGCGCATCTCGCGCAGCTTCCGCGCGCTGGTGTCCTCGGTCGCGGCGAGCACGTCGGCGGGGTGCGTCGCCGTGTAGGCGATGCTCATCCGGACGAACTGCATGGTCAGCGTCGAGGCGCCCTGCCGGTCGTTGGTGGCGGAGCTGTTGTTGACGAAGGCGCGGGCCACGCCGTTGAGGTCGACTCCGTTGTGCTTGTAGAAGTCGTGGTCCTCGGCGGCGATGATCGCTGCGCGCATGTACGGCGAGATGTCCTCGAACTTGACGTCGCGTCGATTCTCGTCGTACATCGTGGCCAGCGGCGTCTTGCCGTCAGAAGCGAGCAGATAACTGATTTGGGGGGCGCGGGCCATGGTTAGTTCCCCCGGCAGCGCACCGAAGGTGTCTGCACCCGCCTTCGCGGCCAAACCCGACATCGCCACCGCGGGAAAGGCCGCGGCGGCGACGACCACGCCGGCCAGCAGCCCACAGATGAGCAGCGATGCGGCATTGGTCAGGACGTTATGGTCACGTTTCCGCATCCAGGTCACCTCGACAGGGTACGCGAACAGGTAACGAGCGGCGCTGGGGCGTCTTTTCCCCATTTCCTGCGCGCGCCGGTCTCGTTGTGCTAGACGCGTGGCACCGGGTGTCCGGTTGCGTGATTCCGTGCTGAGTTTCCTCCACGCGGGGGCGGCTCGCAGCGTTTTCGCGGACTCCGGTGGGGTAAGCGGCGGACCCTGGCCCGAGAAGCCGGGGTTGTCCGGAATGATGGATTTGGCCGACAACGTTGCGTAATCGGGCAACTACAGAGCATGATGGGGGCGGCGAAAGCGCCACATGAGTCGTCCGTGCCGCCTTGGGGTGAGGCGTGCCGGTCGATCGGGGGGAATTGCCGGCTGGCCCGCGACGGCGTCGGTAGTACTGCAAGGGGGGACGAGTACAGATGGGCATGATCACTGACTGGCCGTCGCTGGCGGCGTGTCAGAACGGGGACCCGGACGCGTTGTTCGTACAGGGCGCCGAACAGAACGTGGCGAAGCGGATCTGCCGTAGCTGCCCAGTCCGGTACGAGTGCCTGGCCGACGCGCTGGACAATCGGATCGAGTTCGGCGTGTGGGGCGGCATGACCGAACGCGAACGCCGGGCGCTGCTGCGCCGCCATCCGCAGGTCGCCAGTTGGCGCAAGATGTTCGAAGCGGCGATGAAGAAGAACGCCAAGGACAAGAGTGGCAAGGACAAGATCCTCGTCACCACCGGCGCGGTCGGCAACGACTGATCGCCGCACCGACCGCCGTTCAGGAGCGGCTGATCGCCGCTGCGATCGTGCGTAGCCCGTCGACGTCGTGCACGTCGGCGGGCTGCGCTGTCACCGACACGGTCGGCACCTGCGGGAACTCCTCGGTGAACCGCGCGGCAACCTGCTGTTCGCGGACCGCCTGTTCGGCCAGGGCGGCGTGCGCGAGCAGCACCTCGACCGTGCCCTCGTGGCCACCGACCGACCGCAGCCGGTCAGCGGCGGCCCGGCTGGCCTGAGCGTCCAACTCGGGCACCGCCGGACGGTGCACCCGGTTGAGCACCAGACCGACGAGCGGCATCTTCTCCTCGCGTAGCCGCCCGGCAAAGTAGGCGGCCTCCCGGACCGCGTCCGGCTCGGGCGCCGCGACCAGCAGAAACGCGGTCTCGCGGGCCTGCAGGATGCGGTACGTCTGCTCCGCGCGCTGCCGGAAGCCGCCGAACATCGAGTCGAACGCGGCGACGAAGCCGGACAGGTCGGTCAACAGCTGCGTGCCGAGCACCTTCTGCACGACCCGGGAGAACATCCCGAAGGACGCGGTGACCAGGCTGAACATGCTCCGACCACCGGTACGCGCCGGGGCGAGCAGCAGCCGCAGCATCCGGCCGTCGAGAAACCGGGACAGCCGGGCCGGTGCGTCGAGGAAATCCAACGCCGAGCGGGACGGCGGGGTGTCCACCACGATCAGATCCCACTCGCCCCGGGCGTGCAGCTGACCCAGCTTCTCCATGGCCATGTATTCCTGGGTGCCGGAGAAGGTGGAACTCATCGCCTGGTAGAAGGGGTTCGCGAAGATCTCCGCTGCCTTCGCCGGGTCGGTGTGCGCGAGCACCACATCGTCGAAGGTGCGCTTCATGTCCAGCATCATGGCGTGCAACTCGCCGCCGCTGGCCTCGACGTCGATCCCCTTGACCTGCCGGGGCGTGTTGTCCAGCTCGGTCAGGCCGAGCGACTGGGCCAGCCGCCGGGCCGGGTCGATGGTGAGCACCACCGTACGCCGGCCGTGCTGTTCGGCCGCACGGAGCGCGAGCGCTGCGGCCGTGGTCGTCTTGCCCACTCCGCCGGCCCCGCAGCAGACCACGATCCGTACGCCGGGGTCGGCCAGGATCTGGTCGACGTCCAGCGGTGGCGCGGCGTTGTCGGAAGGCACCAATCGAGCGTATCGGGCCAACCCCGCTGACGTGTCAGCCCGACGTCAAGGTGTGAGTCAATCGCCCCTCAACAGGGCTGCGGCGAGGACGTCGAGGCCGGCTCGGTCCATCCCACCGGGCAGCAGGGGCAACTCCACAAGCGGTATGCCCAACTCCACCAGGTCAGCGCGGAGCGAATCCTCCAGTTCCCGGCGGATCACCTGGTCACGTGCCTCGTCGTGCAGGCCGGCGACGAGCCGCTGCTCGACCGGCAGGCCGGCGGCGCGCAGCCCGTGCTCCAGCTCCGCCTCGGTGACCAGCTGTCCCGTCGGCAGCGGCGGTCGGGCCGCGTTGATGATCACTTTGCCCACGCCGAAGCCGAGCGAGGTCAGCTCTCCGATCGCGTCGATCGTCTCCTGCACCGGCATCTCTTCGAGCAGGGTCACCACGTGCACGGCGGTCATCGGCGAACGCAGCAACGCCGCGACCCCCTCGCTCTGGGTCTTGATCGGGCCGACCTTGGCCAGCCGGGCGGTCTCGGCGGTCACGTTCAGGAATCGGCCGATCCGACCGGTGGGTGGGGCGTCCAGCACCACGGCGTCGTACACCCGTCGCCCGTCGGCGGTGCGGGTGGTGGCCTCCTTGACCTTGCCGGTGAGCAGCACATCGCGCAGCCCGGGGGCGATGGTGGTGGCGAAGTCGATCGCACCCAGCTTGCGTAGCGCCCGGCCGGCCGCGCCGAGCTTGTAGAACATGTCCAGGTATTCCAGCAGCGCCTCTTCGGCGTCCACCGCCAGCGCGTACACCTCGCCGCCGTCGCGTGCGTCCACCAGGTGCCGCTCGGCGTACGGCAACGGCTGCGTGCCGAAGAGTTGCGCGATGCCCTGACGCCCCTCCACCTCGACCAGCAGGGTGCGACGCCCACCGGCGGCCAGGCCCAGGGCCAGCGCGGCAGCCACGCTGGTCTTGCCCGTGCCGCCCTTGCCGGTCACCACGTGCAGGCGGGCGGGCCAATCGGTGCCGGCCCGGTCGGCCGGTCGCTGCGTTGCTCCCACCTGTCGAGCCTATCCATCCGGCGGGCTCAGGCGACCTCGCAGACCCACCAGCCCGTCTTGCGGATCACGGTGAAGCGCAGATCCTGGTTGGCGATCTTCTCGTCGGCCGTGGTCACCGTCACCGTGGTGGTGACCGTGGCACGGTCACCGGTCTCGTTGTCCACCTTCGGCGTGTCCCAGCGGAACCGGGGGCTCTGGTGAGCCGACAGGTATTCCTCGACCTCGGCGACCTTGGCGCGGATCTTCTGCTGGTCCCGGGCGGAGCTGCACACCAGGCGGGACGCCTTCGCCGCATCCCGTTCCTGGTAGATCGCGGTGAGGAACTCGTCCACCGCCACGGAGGGCTCGGGTGCGCCCTCGCCGGACTCGGCGTTACGCACCGTCAGGAACGCGGCCACGCCGCCGCCGGCGCAGAGCACCAACACCACCGCGAGCGCGAGCGCGGCCAGCAGGGCACCGCGCTTGCGGGGCGGCCGGCCGGCCGGTGCCGCGTGCGGCGGGTAACCGGTCGGCGGGTAGCCGGGCGGGGGATAACCGGGCGGGGGTGGCGAGGTGGGCGGGGGCGGCGGTAGTTCCGTGGGGCCGGTCGGGCCGCTGGTGGGTGGCTGGGTCATCGCGTCCCCCCGGTATGGGCGCATCGCCGCGGGGCGTCGGCGAGCGATGGGATCGGGCGGCCGGGCAGGGTGCCCGTCCAGACGGGAAGGGTAGCGGTCCGGGTGGGGACTGCGGGGGGCGTGGTGTCTGTCGGGCGCGGGCGCGATCACCGTACTGCTGGACAGGTGTCACAAATGCGACCGAACGCCCCTGGCGCGCGCGTCTTGGTTGATGGGACCTGCGGGCCGTCCTACGGTCGCTCCGGCACGTCCGGGGCCGGGGTCGGAGGCAGCGGCTCCGGATCGTCGGGGGTGCCGTGACCAGGTACGACGCCCGGAGGAAGCGCATGCGCGACACGGAAAACACCCCCCGAGCCCAGTTCCCGTCCGGGGCACGCGGGGGCGGCCGGCCGGTCGGGGTCGGTGCCCTGGGCCGGCTGCCGGTCAACGAGCGGTCCTATCGGCGTCCGGTCGATCCGCCGGGCCTGGAGCCGGCCGGTGGGCGGGACGAGGAGAGCCCCGGGTACGTCATCCATCTGCCGATCAAGGTGACCGACCTGGCCGCCGCGACCACCCTGGCCGGCCGGGTGGCCACCTCCCTGAACTTCCTGCCCGAGCTGGACGCGGGGGAGACCGAGGTGTCGACCGCCGACGACCAGAACAACCGCCACCGCGTCTTCTGCGATCTGCTGCTGGCCGACCGCACGCGTTGCCCCCAGCCGTACGACCATCGGGGCCCCTGCGGGGACCTGCCGACCACACCCGAACCGCGTCCCGCCTCCGAGCCGAGCGGTGGACCGTAGGCTGTGGCCCGAAGTGTCCATGCCACCGAGGGAGTTCTCCGACGATGCAGAAGTGGGAATACGCCACCGTCCCGCTGCTGGTCCACGCGACCAAGCAGATCCTCGACAACTGGGGTGAGGACGGATGGGAACTCGTCTCCGTCGTACCCGGACCGAATCCCGAGCAGCTCGTCGCGTACCTGAAGCGGCCGAAGGCGTGAGCGGGCCGCACGCCAAGCTGGCGGAGCTCGGGCTGGCGGTGCCGGAGGTGGTGCCGCCGGTGGCCAGCTATCTGCCGGCGGTGCAGTCCGGCCAGCACGTCTACGTCTCCGGGCAGCTGCCGATCTCGGCCGGCAAGTTGCTGGCCACCGGCAAGGTCGGCGCCGGCGTCTCCGCCGATCAGGCCAAGCAGCTCGCCCAGCAGTGTGCGCTCAACGCGCTCGGCGCGATCGACGCGCTGGTCGGCCTGGAGAACGTCGTCAAGGTGGTCAAGCTGACCGGCTTCGTCGCGAGCGCGTCCGGCTTCACCGGCCAGCCCGCCGTCATCAACGGCGCATCCGACCTCTTCGGTGCCGTCTTCGGCGAAGCCGGCCGCCACGCCCGCAGCGCCGTCGGCGTCGCCGAACTCCCCCTCGACGCCCCCGTCGAGGTCGAAGTAATCGTCGAGGTCGCCTGACCCCGCTCCCTCTCCCGCGATCTTGCACTTTCGGTCGGGACGAAACGCGCTAATCAGGGGCGAATCGGGGACTGAAAGTGCAAGATCGCGGGGGCGGGTTGGCGGGGTCGTACGATCGCAGCCATGGGAGGGCATGTGACGGGGGCGGTGACCGCCCTCGCCAGCGAACTGCCGGAGTGGGTGACGTTGCTACGCGCGCCCAATCCGGGCGTGATGACGCTGGATGGCACCAACACCTGGCTGCTGCGGGCTCCCGGTGCGGCGTACGGCGTCCTGGTCGATCCGGGGCCGGCTGACGAGGGGCACCTGGCAGCGATCGCCGCGCTCGGGCCGATCGGGCTGGTCCTGATCACCCACGGGCATCCCGACCACACCGAGGGCTCCCCGCGGCTGCACGAACTGCTCGACGGGGTGCCGGTCCGGGCCGTCGACCCCGCGTACAGCATCGCCGCCCCGCCCCTGGCCGGCGACGAACCGGCCTTCGGCGGGCTGACCGGCGACGAACCGGCCGGCGTCGAACTGGGCGGCGACGGGTGCGGGCTGTCCATCCGGCTGGTGCCGACCCCGGGACACACCGCCGACTCGATCTGCCTGCTGGTCGAGCGGGAAGGCCGGCAGGTGGTGCTGACCGGCGACACCATCCTGGGCCGAGGCACCACCGTCGTCGCCCACCCGGACGGCCACCTCGGCGACTACCTGGCCAGCCTGGAACTGCTCTCGACGTACCGGGGGATCCCGGCGTTGCCGGGACACGGCCCGGCGCTTGCCGACTGCGGTGCCGCCGCCGAGTTCTACCTCGCCCACCGGCGGGCCCGGCTCGACCAGGTCCGGGCGGCCCTCGACGAGGGTGCGCAGACCGCGGCGGAGGTGGTCGCGAAGGTCTACGCCGACGTGGACCGGTCGTTGTGGTGGGCGGCGGAGTGGTCGGTCCGCGCCCAACTGGAGTATCTGGGCCGGGACACCGGCGCTGACGGCGTGGGGTTGGACACGCCGTGACCTGCCCGGTCTGTGGAACCGTCGCCGTACCCGGTGGCCGGTTCTGCCACAACTGTGGTGCCGCGCTGCCGGCCGCCGCGACCCTGCCGGCCGCCGAGCGCCGGGTGGTGACCGTGCTCTTCGGCGACCTGTCCGACTTCACCAGTTGGTCGGAGGATCTCGACCCGGAGCGGGTCGGCGCGGTCACCGACCGGGTGCTGGCCTCCCTCGCCGGGGCGGTGAAGACCTTCGGTGGGCACGTCGACAAGCTGACCGGCGACGGGATCATGGCGGTCTTCGGTGCGCCCGTGGCCCACGAGGACGACGCCGAGCGGGCCGTGCGCGCCGCGTTGTCCATGCAGCGGGCGGTGCGCCGGGTGCTCGACGACGAGCGCGGTGGTGGCGCACCGCTGGGCCTGCGGGTCGGCCTGAACACCGGCGACGTGATCGCCGGCATCCAGGCCGCCATCGAGTACACCGTCATCGGCGACACCGTGAACACCGCCGCCCGGCTGGCCGACGCCGCCGCCGTCGGCGCGGTCTACGCCGGGGCGCGCACCGCCGCGGCCACCCGGCACGTGGCCAGCTGGCGGGCGCTGCGGCCGTTGCGGCTCAAGGGCAAGCGCGAGCCGGTCGAGGCGTACGAGTTGCTCGGCCTGCTGGACGCCCCGGGCACCCGCTCCGGTCTCGGTGACGAGGCACCCTACGTGGGTCGGGAGACCGAGATCGGTCGGGTCGCCGGGCGACTGGCCGAGGTGATCGACCGGGGTGAGCCCCGCGTGCTGCTGATGACCGCCGAGGCGGGCATCGGCAAGTCCCGGTTCGCCGCCGAGGTGGAACGTCTCGCCGCCGGCTACGACGTGGGGGCCGGACGGTACGCGGCCCACACCGGCGCCCGGGTGCTGTCGGTACGGTGTGCCGCGTTCGGCGAGCGCCGCCGGCTCGCTCCCCTCGCCGACCTGGTACGCGCCGCTGCCGGCCTGCCCAACGACACGGCCACCGCGGTCACCCGGGCGGCGGTGGAGGAGCGGCTGCGGCGGCTCGGACAGCGACTCAGCCGGTTCCGCCCCGATCCCGCCCCGGTCGCCGTCGACCAGCTGCTGGCCCTGCTCGGGTACGCGGAACTGCCCACCGGCACCGACCAGGTCGACTGGAGCAACTCTCCGCCGCCCGACGCCGAGGCGGTGCCCAACGCGGTGGCGGATCTGCTCAGCGCGCTCGCCGCCGAGGCGCCGCTGATGGTGGTGGTGGACGACCTGCACGACGCCACCAGCGAGACGATCCGGGCGCTGGAGGTCACCCTCTCCCGGCTCAACGGTTCGATCCTGGTGCTGCTGCTCGGCCGGCCCGAACTGGTGCGTACCGCCGGCACCTTGACCCGGGTCGCGGACGCCGAGGTGCACGCGCTGCCGCCGCTGCGCGGCGCCGACGCGGCCCGCCTGCTCACCAGCTATCTCAACGGCGGACGGCTGCCCCAGGCCGACGCCGACCGACTGCTCGCCACCGCCCAGGGAAACCCCTTCTACCTGGCGGAACTGGTCACCCTGCTGATGGAACGCGGCGCGTTGACCGCCGGGGCGGGCAACAGTTGGCGGTTGGTGCCCGGCTCGCTCGGCAGCCGGCTGCTCTCCCGCGACCTGGCGGCCGTGCTCGCGGCTCGGATCGACGCCCTGCCGCCGGAGGCCCGCGCGGTGCTGCGGGACGCGGCGGTGGTCGGTGACACGGTGCCCGACGGGGCGCTGGAGGCGCTGTGGGAGCAACGCGCCGGTCGGGCCGGCCGGCCGGCCGCGGTGGTCGCGGTCGAGCAGGAGCGGGCGGTGGAGGAGTTGCTGCAACGCCGCATGCTGCACCGCACCCGGACCGGCTACGCGTTCGCCACACCGCTGATGCGGGAGGCGGCGTACTCCGGGATAAGCAAGGCTGAGCTGGCCGAACGGCACGCCGCGTTGGCCCGTTGGGCGGCGCCGCCGGAGAGCGGATCGGGTGGTCCGGGCGGCTTCGCCGATGCCGCCCGGGACGACTTCGTGGCAGGTCACGTCGAACGGGCGACCGCGCTGGCCGACGCGGTCACTCTGCGTCCGGACGCGCCGGCCCGGGCGGTCGCGCCGCTGGGCGTCGCCGCGCTCGGCCGCGCCGCGCGTCGGTCGCTGCAGGAGGGTGAGCCGGCGCTGGCCGTCGAGTACGCCGAGCGTGCCGCCGCACTGGCCCGGGGCGAGGTGCCGGGTGCCGACCGGGTGGTCCACGCCCGGGCGCTGCTGCAGGTCGGGCAGGCCGCCGACGCGCTGGCCTACGCCGAGAAGATCGCGGCGAACGCCGGGGACCAGGCGGCGACCCGGGTCAGCGCGCTGCTGCTCGCCGGGCAGGCCCAGCAGGTGATGGGTGACCTGCAGCGGGCGGAGACCTACTGGCGGGAGGCGTTGCAGGTGGCCACCGACGCCGACCTGGCCGCCCTGCGGGCGTCGGCGATGCGGCGACTGGGCATGGCGGACTTCCTCGCCGGCCGGTTGGGTCAGGCGAGCAGTCGGCTGGCCGCCGCGTACCAGGTCAGCCTGGCGGCACAGGACCGCCGGGGGCAGGCCTGGTCGTTGCAGAACCTGGCCTGGGTGACCACCACCCGAGGGGACTTCGCCGGTACGGACGCCGTCCTCGGACGGGCGGCTCGACTCTTCGCCGAGCTCAAGGACCCGTACGGCCGGGCCTGGCTGCGCGGCACCACCGCCTTCGCGCGGCTGCTCGCCGGCCGGTTACGGGAGGCGCACCGGCTGGCCCGGATCTTCCTGCCGTTCGGTGAGCGGGTCGGCGAGTCGTGGGCGGTGGGCACCCTGCGGGCCGTCGACGCGTACGCCAAGGCCGAACTCGGTGACCTTGCCGATGCGGATCGGGAGGCCCGGCGGGCGTACCGGGAGTTCGCCGCCGCCTCCGACGAGTGGGGGCAGGGCTTCGCCCTGGTCGTACGCGGGGTGGTCGCCCGCGGGCTGGGCGAGCCGGAGCACGCCGCCGACCTGCTCACCGACGCGATGGCCTACGCCCACCGCACGGGCCACCCGTTGCTCACCGGGATGGCCGGCACCCTGCGGGGCTTCGTGGCGCTGGACATGGGCGACGTCAGCGCTGCCGAACGCGACGCCCGGGCCGTGCTCACCAGCGTCGAGCCGCACAACCCGCAGGCGCCCGCACAGGTGGCGCCCCGGGTGCTGCTGGCGACCGCCCGGCTGGCGGCCGGCGACTCCGGTACCGCGGTCGGGCTGCTCGCGCCGGTCGCCACCGCTGCGGCGGGTACGCCCTCGTTGCTGTTCGCCCGCCGGCAGTCGATGGCGCGGTACGCCTCGGCGCTGCTCGCGCACGAACAGCGGGAGCAGGCGTTGGACTGGGCCCGGCGGGCGGTGCAGGTGCCCGCGGAGGACGTCCGCAGTCAGGTGATCGCGGTGAGCGTGCTCGCCGAGGCGTTGGCCGCGTGTGGTCGCCCGGCCGAGGCGACGGCCCGTGCCGAGGAGGCGGTCCGCCTGGCGTACGCCACCGAGCAGCGCAGCGAGCGCGCCGCCGCCGAGTCCCTGCTGGCCCGGCTACGCGCCGCCGGCTGACCCGTCCCTGCTGCGGCGGGTTGGTACGGCAGCTGCAGGTGTGTCGGTTTCGGTGATGTGATTCGTAACGCCGACGGTTACCGTGCAGTTGCCCGCGTTTGTCGACGTGGTCGCTGGGCCGTCAAGGGGGAGGGCTGAAGATGAGGCTGCCGCGCTCGGTTGCCGGCTGGACGATCGCCGTGTTCGGCGTGTTGGCACTGCTGATGGGCGCGGTCGGGCTGATCTGGCCGGAGACGCTGCTGGGGATGCTCGGCTTCGAGATTCCGCAGACCCGTACGGCCGGCGACTACACGGGTGTCTTCGTGACCGCCTCGTCGATGGCCTCGTTCAACATGGGCGTCTACTACCTGCTCGCCACCGCCACCGAGTGGCGGGCGTTCTACCGCTTCACGGTGGTCTTCCGGCTTGTCACGTTCACGGTGTTCACGCTCGCGGTGCTGGCCGACGTGGCGCCGGGCGCGTTCTTCGGCGTGGCGGCCTGGGAAGGCGTGGGCGCGTTGGCCACCGCCGCGGGCCTCTGGTGGGATGCCCGGCGGGCTGGCGAAGCTGCGGATGCGGGCGGGCGCGGCGGGGCGGGAACGTCGAACGTGGAGCCGTCTGCCGATGCGGTTCATTGAGCGGACGGTGCGGTTGGGTATTTTCGATACCGTGACCGACACGCCGCCCGGCTCCTTGCCGATGCCCATTGTGCCTGGTCTGACTGATTTGCAGGTATTTGCCCGGGGTGGTTACGCGACGGTCTACCGGGCCACTCAGATCTCGGTAGGTCGTGAGGTCGCGGTCAAGGTGGAGAATCGGACCCTGGCCAGCGAGCGGGACCAGGCGCGTTTCCTGCGCGAGGCGCGGGCGGCCGGTCGGATGTCGTCACACCCGCACGTGGTGGATCTGTTCGACGTCGGCGTCACCATCGACCAGCACCCCTACCTGATCATGGAACTCTGCGACGGGTCGTACGCCGAGCGGATGCGTACCTCGCCGCTGGATGCCGTCGAGGCCCGTGACCTCGGTGTCAAGATCGCCGACGCGATCGCCCACTCGCACGGCGCGGGCGTGCTGCATCGCGACGTGAAACCCGCAAACATCCTCTACTCGCACTTCAACAGCGCGGTGCTGGCCGACTTCGGTCTGGCGGTGGTCGCCGAGATGCGGGACGCCTCGGTCGCCCTGGAGGTGCTCACCCCGGCGTACGCGCCACCGGAGATGTTCAATCACAGTCCGCCGTCGCCGGCCGTCGACGTGTACGCGCTCTGCGCCACGCTCTATGCGGTCATGCACGGTCGGCCGCCCCGCTGGCAGGCCGAGCGGAACCCGAGCCTGGTGACCGTGCTGGAGATGTTCCATCAGCCGATTCCCAGCCTGCCCGGGGTGCCGGAGGACCTGATGGACGTGCTCCGCGTGGGCATGGCCAACGATCCGGGGGAGCGGCCGTCCGCCGCGGAGTTGCGCGACCTGCTGGCCAGTCTCTCCCTGGGTGCTCCCGGCAGATACGCCCAGGACAGCTCGATCGGATTCGGTGGCGGTCGGTACGCCGCCGCCGGTCCGCCCCACCCGCCGCCCACCGCCGCGGTCTCCGGCGACTCCGGCCGGCAGCGTCGGCGACGCTGGTTCTTCGGCATGGCGGGCGTTGCCGCGTTGGCCGCGTCGGCCGGGGTCGGCGCCTGGGCCGCCGGTGGTCTGCCGTCGACGCAGCCGACCCTGCCCGCTCGCCCCTCGGCGACCGGCGTACTTCGGCCGGGTTGTGCCGCCGTGCCGCAGGCGCTGCCCAGCGGGGCCCGCTGTGCAGAGGAGTTGGAGTGCTTCGGGCCGGTGCAGGTGCGGGGTCAACGGGCCGAGGCGAGCCGGGTGCCGTGCGACAGCCGACACACCTGGGAGAGCTACGCCCAGGGTGAGTTGCCTGCCGCGCTGGTCGACGCCGACCACGACGAGATCGTGGCCGATCCGGCTGTCCGGCGGGTCTGCAACGAGGAGACGTTCCGGCTGATCAGCGGGGGGCGTACGACGACCGGCTGGAACCTGGAGGTGCTGCCTCCGGCCGATGCGCAGGTCGACCCCACGTATCGCTGCCTGGCCGGACGTGGGCTGGACGGACTGGCCTCGCCCACGCTCACCGGCAACTGACCGGGCGGCGCGACCGGTGTGCGGGCGGATGCCCGGTCACTGGTCGCCGTCGGTTCGGTAGCGGGCCCGCATCGCGCGGACTGCGTCGCGGTCGCCCAACGTCTCCAGCGTGTCGGCGTCCACGCCCGGCGGCGCGGCGTTGGCGGGCCCGAGTGGAGGCGCGGGATCGGACGCAACGGCGGCATCCTGTTGACGGGCGGCAGCGACAGCCACTCCGGCGACGGTGGCGAGCAGGACGCAGAGCAGCGCCATCGCCACGCCGAGTAGATCCTGTCGGCGTCCGGCGACCAGCGACGCCAGTAACCAGCAGGCCGCGATGGCGGCGACCACCGCGACGGTTCGGGCGTCGGAGAAGCGTTTCACTCGTCCAGAATGTCGGGGATCGCCGGTCTGTCAACTACGGACTTCCCATGATTGGGAAAACTCTCGGCATCGTGCCGCTGAATACAGCTCATCTGATGAACAGGTTGTTACATTCGTCCGAATGAATGCCAGGACGGGCCGCCTTTGTCCGGTAAAGCAATGAGTTCTGAGTATCTAAAGTGGTCGTGGGTCGAGCATCGACTCGACGTGTCCCTCACCCCACCGGAAGGCGTCCCTATGCCACGACCAGCCCGGACACTGGCCGCAGCGGCTATCACCGGCGTACTGCTCGCCGGGATGGCGGTCGCACCCGCCGCTGCCGCCCCGATCGCCATCGGTGCGACCGTCTCGCACCGCACAAGCATCAAGGAGAGCCTGCGCGTCGACCGGGTACCCACTCCCAAGATGAACTGGGCGGAGTGCGACGAGGGCGCCGAGTGCGCCACGGTCGACCTGCCCTTGGACTACGACGACCCGAAGGGCCCCACCACCCAGGTGGCAGTCGTGCGGGTCAAGGCACGCGACCAGAAGCGCAAGATCGGCAGCCTCTTCATCAACCCGGGTGGCCCCGGAGTCCCGGCCATCGCCACCGTCCTGGCCTCGCCGTACTTCCTCAGTGACGTGCTGCTGGAGCGGTTCGACATCGTCGGGATGGACCCACGTGGGGTGGGTGCCAGCAACCCGATCAGGTGCTTCAGGTCGGTCGAGGAACAGACCCGGGCGTACGAGGGGTTGAACGTCGCCTTCCCGTACACCAAGGCGGAGGAGAAGGCGTACGTGGCGTCCTCGGTCGCCGTCGGCAAGGCCTGCTCCATCACGGGCAAGCCGATCAGTGGCGCGATGTCCACCGCCCAGGTGGCCCGGGACATGGACGTGCTGCGCCGGGCCGTCGGCGACAAGAAGCTGACCTACCTGGGATACAGCTACGGCAGCATCCTCGGGCAGTACTACGCGAACATGTTCCCCGACCGGGTTCGCGCTGTGGCGATCGACGGGGTGCTGGACGCGACCGCCTGGATCGGTGGCGCAAACTACGGCGACGTCGACCAGGAGTCGCGGATGCGCAGCGCGCAGGGCGCGTACAAGGCGCTCGGCGAGATCCTCAAGCGGTGCAAGAGCGTCGGCGCCGACCTCTGCCCGCTGGCCCCCGGCGACCCGGCGGCCAAGTTCGAGCTGGCGATGCAACGGCTGAAGGCCGGGCCGGTGGTCCTCGAAGTCCCGTACCTCGGCCCGCGAACCTTCACCTACACCAGCTTCATCGGCTCCGTCCTCAGGTTGCTGTACTACCCCTGGAACGACGGCGACATCGTGTGGTTGACCGCCGAGGTGCTGCGGCTGACCGACCCGACAGCATCCGCGGCGGACCGCGAACAGGCACGGGCCGCGCTGGGCCGGTGGCTGGCTCAGGCCCGCTTCGACGACATCCCGTACGACAACATGATGGAGGCCTTCCTCGGGGTGGACTGCACCGACGCCAACCACCCGAAGGACATCGCCTCCTGGCCGGCCCGAGCGGCCAGGGCCGACAAGCGGGACCCGTACTTCGGTCGGCTCTGGACCTGGACCAGCGCGCCCTGCGCCCGGGGCAGTTGGACGGTGCGCGACGAAGACCGCTTCACCGGTCCGTTCGACCGGCGGACCGCCAACCCGGTGCTGGTGGTCGGCAACTACTGGGACCCCTCCACCAACTACAACGGGGCGGTGTCCACCTCGAAGCTGCTGCCGAACAGCCGGCTGCTGTCCAGCGACAGCTGGGGGCACACCGCGTACGGGACGTCGGCCTGCGTCACCGATGCCATGGACGCGTACCTGCTGCGGCTGACGCTGCCCAGGAAGGGCACGGTCTGCAAGGGTGACATTCAGCCCTTCCAGGAGGTGCCGGAGTTCGCGGCGACCATCCGGGCCCAGGTGTCCGGCAGCGACATGGCCGCGCGGAGCGCGCCGGTTCGCGGCGCCCGGAAGCAGCTACCGCCGGTAGTGGCACCGCTGCCGGTAGCGACACTGAGCGGCCGCTGAGTTACGTTCAATTCACCGGGGTACGACAGGCGTTCGGGTCGCCCGCCGTACCCCGGCCCTTCTTCCCGGTCTCAGTAGGACTTGTCCTGGCCGAGGATGTGTTGGGCGACGAAGTTGAGGATCATCTCGCGGCTGACCGGGGCGATCCGGCTGGCGCGTACCGCACCGAGCAGGGTGGCCACGCCGTACTCGGTGGTCATGCCGGCACCACCGAGGGCCTGGACGGCGGTGTCGACGGCCAGCGCAGCCGCCTCGCTGGAGGCGTACTTGGCCATGTTGCCGGCCACGCCCGCCTCCAGATCCCGTCCGGCGTCGTAGAGCGCCGCCGCCTTCTGGATCATCAGCCGGGCCAGCTCCACCTGCACGGCGGCGTGTGCCAGCGGGTGCGACACCCCCTGGTGGGTGCCGATGGTCCGGCCACCCCAGACCGCCCGGGTGGCGGTGTACTCCGTGGCCCGCTCGATGGCGTACCGACCGGTGCCGGCACCCATCGCGGCGACCGTGATCCGTTCCGGATTCAGCCCGGCGAACAGGGCCGGAAGACCGGCGTCGAGGGATTCACCGACCAGCGCGTCGGCGGGCAGCCGGACGTCGTCGAGGTAGAGCAGGAACTGGTTCTCCGGGGACACGATCTCCATGTCGAGCTTGGAGCGGGTCATTCCGGGCGCATCGGTGGGTACGAGGAACAGCGCGGGCTTGAGCTTGCCGGTCGCCGCGTCCTCGGTACGGGCCACCACCAGCACGTGCTGCGCCTCGTCGACGCCGGAGATGTAGCACTTGCGTCCGGACAGCAGCCAGTCGTCGCCGTCGCGACGGGCCACGGTGGCCAGGCGGTGGAAGTTCGAGCCCGCGTCCGGCTCGGTGATCGCGAAGACGATCTTCTGGGAGCCGTCGGCCAACCCGGGCAGGTGGCGTTTGCGCTGCTCCTCGGTGCCGTGTCGGTGGATGACGGTGGCGGCGATCGCGGGGGAGACCACGAGCAGCAGCAACGGGCAGCCGGCGGCGGCCAGCTCCTCGCAGACGATGGCCAGTTCGGTGATCCCACCGCCACCGCCGCCGTACTCGGTGGGGATGTTGACGCCGAGGTAGCCGAGCCGACCCGCCTCGTGCCACAGCTCGGTGGTGTGCTCGCCGGCTTTGGCCTTCTCCACGAAGTAGCGGTGACCGTATCGGCGGCCCAGCGCGCGCACCGCCTCGCGTAACTGGTCCTGTTCCGGGCTGAGGTCGAAGTTCGTCACGTTGTCTCCTCAAGCGGGTTGACCACGGCGAGCACGGCACCCGTGTCGACCTGCCCGCCGGGCGGGACCGGCAGTTCGGTGACCACGCCGTCGGTCGGGGCGAAAACGGGGTGTTCCAGCTTCATCGCTTCCAGGGTCAGCAGCAGGTCACCGGCGGCGACCTGCTGGCCGACCTCGACGTGCACCCGGGTCACCGCGCCGGGCAGCGGGGCCAGCAGCGACCCGGCGGCCAGCGCCGCGCCGGGCAACGGGAACCGCGGCGACTCGACCAGCCGCGCCGCGGAGTCCGGGCCGTCCACGAAGACCTCCGACCCGACCCGGTGTACGCGGTACGCCCGCCGCACCCCGGCCACCTCCAGCACGACCCGCTCGGGGCCCGCCTCGACCAGGGTGACCGCCTCGCGCTTCTCCGCACTGGCCTCGTCGGATTCGGTCGACGTGGCTGGGGTCGAGTCGGCAGCCACCGGGGACGTCGACCAGTGCGCGAGCCAGCCCGCCCGGTCCAGCCGGTAGCGGACCTCGATCTCGCCGCCGTCGCCGCTGGTGAACCGGGTGACCTGCGGGACTGCGGGCACGTTGCGCCAGCCCGACGGCAGCCCGGCCAGCACCGGTGCGGCGGCGCGACGGGCGGCGGCCGAGGCGAGCGCGGCGGCCAGCGCGACAAGCGGAAGCTCGGTGGGCGGCAGCAGCGGCGCGAGGACCTCCGGGTGCCGGTCCAGGAAACCGGTGTCGACCTGCGTCGCACCGAACTCCGGGCTGCGCAGCACCCGGACCAGCAGGTCCCGGTTGGTGGTGACGCCGTGCAACTCGGCGCGGGCGAGCGCACCGGCCAGGGCGCGGGCCGCCTCGGCGCGGGTGGGTGCCC
This sequence comes from Verrucosispora sp. FIM060022, assembly GCF_003977705.1. Lineage (NCBI taxonomy): Bacteria > Bacillati > Actinomycetota > Actinomycetes > Micromonosporales > Micromonosporaceae > Micromonospora > Verrucosispora sp. FIM060022. The sequence goes on along the minus strand of NZ_RQIV01000002.1, from coordinate 746,163 downwards.
AGGCGATCAGCTTGGCGAGCATCGAGTCGTAGTGCACGCTCACCACCGAGCCGTCGACCACCCCGGAGTCCAGCCGCAACCCCTGGTGCGGGGTGAACTCGGCGGCCACTCCGGGCACTGCGAACCGGTGCAGGGTGCCGGTCGCCGGGCGGTACCCCTGGGCGGGGTCCTCGGCGCAGAGGCGTACCTCGATGGCATGGCCCTGGGCCGGCGGGGTCGCCGACAGCGGCAGGGGCGCACCCTCGGCGACAAGCAGTTGCAGCCGGACCAGGTCCAGGCCGGTGACCGCCTCGGTGACCGGATGCTCGACCTGGAGCCGGGTGTTCATCTCCAGGAAGAAGAACTCGCCCTCCTCGGTGAACAGGAACTCCACAGTGCCCGCCCCGACATAGTCGACGGCCTGGCCGGCGGCCACCGCCGCCCGGTGCAGTCGGGCCCGCACCTCGGTGGCGAGCAGCGCCGGTGCCTCCTCGACGATTTTCTGGTGGCGGCGCTGGATCGAGCAGTCCCGCTCGCCGAGGGCGAGCACCGTACCGTGCCGGTCGCCGACGATCTGCACCTCGACGTGCCGGCCCCGTTCGACGTACCGCTCGATGAAGACCGTGCCGTCGCCGAACGCCGACGCCGCCTCGCGGCGCGCACCGGCGACGGCCTCGGCGAGGCCCGCCGGGTCGCGGACGATCCGCATCCCGCGCCCGCCGCCCCCGGCGGACGCCTTGACCAGCACCGGGAAGTCGGTGACCTGGTCCGCCTCGGTCCAACTGGGCAGCATGGGTACCCCGGCCTCGGCCAGCAGCGTCTTGGCGGCCAGCTTGTCGCCCATCGCGGCGATCGCCTTGGCGGGCGGGCCGACCCAGGTCAGGCCGGCGTCGGCCACCGCCGTGGCGAAGTCGGCGTTCTCGGCGAGGAAGCCGTAGCCGGGATGGACCGCGTCCGCCCCGCAGCGGCGGGCCGCGCCCAGGATCAGGTCGATCCGCAGGTACGTCTCGGCGGAGCTGTTGCCGGGCAGGCGTACCGCCTGGTCGGCCTCGGCGACAAAGGGCGCGTCGGCGTCCGCGTCGGAGTGCACGGCCACCGTCTCGATGCCGAGCGCTCGGCAGGTGGCGAAGATCCGGCGGGCGATCTCCCCCCGGTTGGCGACCAACAACCTGTTAATCATGATTCGCCCGCTCACATTCGGAAGACGCCGAAGCCGTCGGCGCCCTTCACCGGTCCGTTGTGGATGGCCGACAGGCAGAGCCCGAGGACGGTACGGGTGTCCCGAGGGTCGATCACCCCGTCGTCGTAGAGCCGACCGGAGAGGAACAGCGCCCCGGACTGCGACTCGATCTGCTGCTCGACCATCATCCGCATCGCCGCGTCGGAGTCGGCGTCGAACTCCTGGCCCCGGGCGGCGGCGGCCTGCCGGGCCACGATGGACAGCACGCCGGCCAACTGCGCCGGGCCCATCACCGCCGACTTCGCGTTCGGCCAGGTGAACAGGAACCTCGGCTCGTACGCCCGGCCGCACATGCCGTAGTTGCCGGCCCCGTACGAGGCACCCAGGTTGACCGTCAGGTGGGGCACCTTCGAGTTCGACACCGCGTTGATCATCAGGGCGCCGTGTTTGATGATGCCGCCCTGCTCGTAGGAGGTGCCGACCATGTAACCGGTGGTGTTCTGCAAGAAGATCAACGGGGTGTCGGTGGCGTTGGCCAACTGGATGAACTGGGCCGCCTTCTGCGCCTCGGCGCTGAACAACACGCCCCGGGCGTTGGCGAGCACCCCGACCGGGTACCCGTGCAGCTCACCCCAACCGGTGACCAGGGCGGTGCCGTAGGCCGGCTTGAACTCGTCGAACTCGCTGCCGTCGAGCACACGGGCGAGCACCTCGCGCGGATCGAAGGGCACCCGGAGGTCGGCGCTGACGATGCCGAGCAACTCCTCCGGGTCGTACTTGGGGGGTTGCGGGTGGAGGTTGCGGGGCGGTGGGCCGAGCTTGCGCCAGTTCAACCGGCGTACGCACTGCCGGGCCAGCCGGATGCCGTCCCGCTCGTCGGCGGCGAGGAAGTCGGCCAGGCCGCTCGTCGTGGCGTGCATGGCCGCCCCACCCAGGGACTCGTCGTCGGCGTCCTCACCGGTGGCCATCTTCACCAGCGGCGGTCCGGCCAGGTAGACCTGCGACCGATCCCGGATCATGATCGTGTAGTCCGACATGCCGGGCACGTAGGCCCCGCCCGCGGTGGCGTTGCCGAAAACCACGCTGACCGTGGGGATCTTCTCGGCCGAGAGCCGGGTCAGGTCGCGGAACACCCGGCCACCCGGAATGAAGATCTCCGCCTGGGTGGGCAGATCCGCCCCGGCCGACTCGACCAGGTTCACCATGGGCAGCCGGTTGGCCAGGGCGATCTCACCGGCCCGGCGGGTCTTCGCCAGCGACCACGGGTTCACCGCCCCGCCGCGTACCGTCGGGTCGTTGGCGACGACCAGGCACTCGACGCCCTCGACCACCCCGATGCCGGTCACCACGCTGGCACCGACCGGGAAATCCGTGCCGTACCCGGCGACCGGCGACAGTTCCAGGAACGGGCTGTCCTGGTCCAGCAGCAGCTCGATGCGTTCCCGGGGCAGCAGCTTGCCGCGCCCGTGATGCCGGGTCACGTACTTCTCGCCGCCGCCGGCCCGCGCCTGCTGCACGGTGTCGTCCAGTTCGGCGATGCGCTCCAGCAACGCCTCCCGGTTGGCGCGGAACGCCGCCGAGGTGGGATCGACGGCGGTGTCCAGTGTGCTCACTGTGCTCCCTCCGATGCCGGTCCGGCGGTCAGCTCTGCCGGCAGGTCCACCACCCGGGCGCGCAGCAGTTCGCCCAGCGCCTTGGCCTGCGGGTCGAACCGGGTGGAGGCGGCCACCCCGGCACCCAGCAGCCCCTCGATGACGAAGTTGACCGCCCGCAGGTTGGGCAGCTCGTACCGCTGCACCCGCAGCGCGGCGGTCTCCGGCAGCAACTCGGCCAACCGCTCGACGCTCAGCCAACCGCGCAGCCAGGCCCAGGTCGCGTCCGTACGCGCCCACACCCCGAGGTTCGCGTCGCCACCCTTGTCGCCCGAGCGCGCCCCCACCACCTCCCCCAGCACCCCCCGCCGGGTCGAGTGAAAGGAAGGGCACCTTATTAACGCCTGGTGTTGTATAAGGGGCCCTTCCAAACAGGTCACCGGGGGCGGCGGGATCGACACGCGAGAGCCGTCCGGCAGTACCGCGACGTGCGCGACCGCGCCCTGCGGCACTGTGTCGGCGGTGAAGACCCCGTACGGCGTGGCGTCGCCGGGCAACGTGGTCAGGGTGCAACCCGGATAGGAGGCCAGCGCCAGCTCCACCGCCGCCGCCGAGAAGGCCCGCCCGGCCCGCGACTTGTCACCGTCCCGCAGGTGTACGTGCAACAGCGCGCTCGCCGTCTCGGTGTCCACGGCATCCGGATGATCGGTACGCGCCAGCGTGAACTCCAGCCCGTCCGGGCCGACCGACTCGGTCAACTGCGCCTCGACCAGGGCCGCCTTGGCCGGGATGTCCAGCCCGCAGAGCACGAAGGTCATCGAGTTGCGGAAGCCACCCAGGTTGTTGATGCCGACCTTGAGGGTTTCCGGTGGGGGCGTACCCCGGACCCCGCAGACCCGGACCCGGTCCGGCCCGTCCTGATCCAGGGTCACCGTCTCCAACCGGGTCACCACGTCCGGCCCCAGGTACGCGGGCCCGCCCACCTCGTACAACAGTTGGGCGGTGACGGTCTCGACGGTGACCGCGCCGCCGGTGCCCGGATGCTTGGTCAGCACGGCCGAGCCGTCCGGATGCAGCTCGGCGATCGGGAAGCCCGGCCGGTGCCCGCCGTCGGGCAGTTCGGTGAAGAAGCTGAAGTTGCCCCCGGTCACCTGGGCCCCGCACTCGATCAGGTGCCCGGCGACGGTCGCCCCGGCGAGCGCGTCCAGATCGTCGCGTCCCCAGCCGAAGTGGGCGATGGCCGGGCCGACGGCCAGCGAAGCGTCGGTGACCCGGCCGGTCACCACCACATCGGCCCCACCGTCGAGGCAGGCGGCGATGCCGAACGCCCCCAGGTAGGCGTTGGCGGTCAGGGCGTCCGGCCTGGCGAGAGCGTCGCCCTCGACGTACCCGACCCGTACGGTGAGCCCGAGCCGGTCGGCGAGGGACCGGACGGCTGCGGCCAGCCCCGCCGGGTTCAGCCCACCGGCGTTGGTGACGATCCGTACGCCCCGGTCCAGCGCGGTGCCGAGGGTGCCCTCCAGTTGCCGCAGGAAGGTCTTCGCGTACCCGAGGTCGGGGTCGCGCATCCGGTCCCGGCCCAGGATGAGCATGGTCAATTCGGCCAGGTAGTCCCCGGTCAACACGTCCAACTCGCCGCCGTCGAGCATCTCCTGCCAGGCGGCGAACCGGTCGCCGTAGAAGCCGGAGGCGTTACCGACCCGTAGCACCGCCCCCGCGCCGGTGGCCCGACTCATGCGAGCCGCCCGGTGGCAGCCGGTGTGGTGGGCGGTGCGGGCAGGTCGAGCATGATGCCTCCGGGCGGGATCGTCAGTGCCGCGCGCTCCCCGGCGGGTCGGCAGCGGGGGTGAGCAGGGCGGCGAGCTGGTGTTTCCAGGCGTGCAGCAGGGCGGTCCGCCGGGCCGAGTCGTCGCTGAGCAGGTTGGCCACACCCAGCCCACGCAGCAGGTCGAGCGTCGCCTGCACCGCCTCGCGTACGCCGGGCCGGCGTTCGTCCACCCCGAGCAGCTCGACGGTCAGCCGGTACATCTCCCGGCCCACCCGTGCCTCCAGCGGCAGCAGCGCGGCGCGTAGTTCGGCGTCGGTGCGGGCGGCCACCCAGAGTTCGAGGGCGGCGACGAACAGCGGCCCGGTGAAGGCGGCGGCGAGCAGGTCGACGACCCGGTCCAGCCGATCTGGGCCGGTCGGCAGGGTCTCGGCCTCGCCGCGCAACTCCGCCGCCCGCCGCTCGGTGAGGTGCACGACGGCGGCGGTGACCAGGGCCGCCCTGGTCGGGTAGTGGTGCAGTTGGGCACCCCGCGAGACGCCCGCCCGTTGAGCCACAACCGTGGTGGTGGTGCCGGACCAGCCATGTTCCACCAGGCAGTCGAGGGTCGCCTCCAGCAGTCGGGCCTGAGTGGCGCGACTGCGTTCCTGTTGAGGGACCCGGGTCGATGCGGTGGACACGCGCACAGCCTGCCGCGCCAGAAACAAACAGTCAAGACTGACTTTTTATAGCTCCTGCGGCTGCCGCGGCCAAAAGGGGGCGTGGACATGGGGCGGATGGTCCAACCGACTGGCCCCGGCCCAGCCCGCGGGCACCGAGGGCTGTCAGGGGGCGAGGGCTGAAGGGGGTCGGGGAAAGGGCAGGCACCGAGAACCGGGGAGCGGGTTGGACGTGGAAAAGCGCCACCCGCCCGGTCCGCGGTGGCGGGCCGAGCGGGTGGGTGAGCAGACGGGGTCAGACGCGGGCGCGGCGGGCCAGACGCTCCGGGTCGAGGATGATGATGCTCTTGCCGTCCAGACGCAGCCAGCCGCGCGAGGCGAAATCGGCCAGGGCCTTGTTGACCGTCTCCCGGGAGGCGCCGACGAGCTGGGCGATCTCCTCCTGGGTGAGGTCGTGGGTGACGCGCAGCACGCCGCCGTCGCGGGTGCCGAAGCGGCCGGCCATCTGGAGCAGGTTCTTGGCGACCCGGCCGGGCACGTCGGTGAAGATCAGGTCGGCCAGGGCGTCGTTGGTCCGGCGCAGTCGGCGGGCGAGCACCCGCAGCAGCTGCTCGGCGATCTCCGGCCGGTTGTTCAGCCAGGGGCGCAGGGCCTGCTTGCGCAGTCGGGCCAGCCGGCTGTCGGTGACCGCGGTGGCGGTCGCCGTACGCGGGCCCGGGTCGAACAGGGACAGCTCGCCCACCATGTCCGACGGTCCCATGACCGCGATCAGGTTCTGCCGGCCGTCCGCCGCGCGGCGACCCACCTTGATCTTGCCGGACAGCAGGATGTAGAGACTGTCGCCGGGCTCGCCCTCGTTGAAGACGACCTCGCCCTTGCGGACCTCGATCGTCTCCATCTCCTTGGCGAGCGCCTCGGCAGCCTCCGGGTCAACGCCCTGGAAGATCCCGCTGCGGGCCAGTACCTCGTCCATCGCGCACACCTCCGGTTGCGCGTGCCGTCTGCTCGGCTGGGACTGCCGTCCGCTGATCCCCTCGCGCGCCGCCCAGTCTAGGCGCACGTGAGCAGTAATCAGAGGTCCACCCCTGGAATCTTGATCGTTGGGTGTAACCCGTCCGTTGCCCACGCCCAGTACGATCGCCGGCCCACCCGATCGGGCGAGGCCGCTGGTCGTAAGGTCACGGCGTGCTGAGCGACCCCCTGCTGACCACTCGTCGTGAGGACGGATGGGACATTCCGCTACTCGTGTGGCGGGCGAGACGACCCCTGCGGGCGGTCAGCAGCGCTCCGCTCGGCGGTGGCATCGGCGTACGGCGGTGGGTGCTGAACGCGACAGTGCCGATGTCGTACGACCGGGAGGACCCCGCCGCCCACCTGGGCGAGATGGCCCGCCGGCTCGGCCTGGACGGACCCGGGGTGGGCCTGCTGACCGGGGTCGACGTGGGCGAGGTGCTGACCCGGGCCGACACCGGGGTGCGGGTGTGGGCCACGGTCGGCCTGGGCATCCCGATCCCCGCGGCGGCGCCGGCGACACCGACCGTCGCCCAGCGGGTCGGCACGGTCAACATCGTGGCCTGGGTGCCGGCCCGGCTCGGCGACGCCGCGCTGGTCAACGCGGTGGCCACGGCCACCGAGGCCAAGGCGCAGGCGATCGCCGAACTCGGCCTGCCGGGCACCGGGACCCCTACCGACGCGGTCACCGTGCTGTGCCCGCCGACCGGGCCGGTCAGCGCGTACGGTGGCCCGCGGTCGGAGTGGGGAGCGCCGCTGGCCCGAGCGGTTCACGCCGCCGTGTTCGCTGTCGGGACCGGCACAGTCGTGCCATGGTCGGATCGGCTCCGGGTCTGAACTCCTCGACCGATCGGCCGTCGTGATCCGGTTTTCGGCCCGGTAGGGTCGCCCACGATGTATGCTCCCGCCCCCCTTGCGTCCCGCCGTCGCCGTCCTGCCCTGGCCGTGCTCGGCGGGCTGCTCGCCGCGCTCCTGCTCGCCGGTTGTGCCGAAGCCACCGGAGGGCCGGTCTGGCAACCCGGTGCGGGCGGTGGCGGCACCGGGGCCCCCGTCGAGTCGCCGACGCCGAAGGTCAAGAAGATCTCGCTCTCGGCCACCGGCGACATCGTGATGGCGATGGCCCCCAACCGGCTGCCGCCGAACAACGGCAAGGGCTTCTTCGACTCGGTGAAGAAGGCGCTCGCCGCCGACCTGGTGATGGGCAACCTGGAAGAGCCGTTGACCGTGGACACGGGGGCCGGCAAGTGCGGGGCGGACTCGACCCGCTGCTTTCAGTTCCGGGCCCCGCCGGAGTACGCCGCACACCTCGCCGACGCCGGGTTCGACCTGCTCAACCAGGCCAACAACCACGGCTACGACTTCGGCGAGAAGGGGTACGAGAACACCCAGAAGGCGCTGGAGGAGCACGGGCTGGAGCACACCGGCGCCCCCGACCAGATCACCGTGGTGGAGGTCAAGGGCGTCAAGGTCGCGGTGGCCGGATTCTCGTCGTACCGCTGGTCGAACAGCCTCACCGACATCCCGGCCGCGAAGAAGGTGATCGCGAAGGCCGCCACCATGGCCGACATCGTGGTGGTGCAGGTGCACATGGGTGCCGAGGGTGCGGAGATGACCCGGGTACGACCGGGCACCGAGATGTTCCTCGGCGAGAACCGGGGTGACCCGATCAAGTTCTCCCGAGCCATGATCGATTCCGGGGCCGACCTGGTGGTCGGGCACGGTCCGCACGTGCTGCGCGGCATGGAGTTCTACAAGGGCCGGCTGATCGCGTACAGCCTGGGCAACTTCGCCGGTGGCGGCAACTCGCTGAGCAACAACGGGCGACTCGGCTGGGGCGGGGTGCTGAAGGTGTCGCTGGAGGAGGACGGCACCTGGGCGGGCGGCTCGTTCGTGTCGACGTACATGGACGGGGTTCGCAAGCCGGTGGTGGATCCCGACGACCGCGGCCTCGGGCTGCTGAAGGAAGTCACCAAGCTCGACTTCCCGGAGACCGGCGCCAGGTTCACCGACTCCGGCAAGATCAGCCCGCCCGCCGCGGGCTGAGTCACCCGCCGCTCGACGAGGGCTGAGCCACCCGGCGTACGCGTGCCCGTCGCCGTGTCGGCGGGGCGACGTAGGCTGGCCGTCGTGACCAGAAGTGCCACCGAGACCGACCTCGGGCGTACCCGACGGGCGCGGCGGATCGGCCGCGTGCTGACCGAGACGCACCCCGACGCGCACTGTGAGCTCAACCACACCAGCCCGCTGGAGCTGGCCGTCGCCACCATCCTGTCGGCCCAGTGCACGGACAAGAAGGTCAACGAGGTCACTCCGAAGCTCTTCGCCCGCTATCCGCGCGCCGCCGACTACGCCGGGGCGGACCGGGCCGAGATGGAGGAGTTGATCCGGCCCACCGGGTTCTACCGCAACAAGACCAACTCGCTGATCCAGCTCGGTCAGGCGTTGGTGCAGCGCTACGACGGCCAGGTGCCCGGCCGGTTGGCCGACCTGGTGACGCTGCCCGGGATCGGCCGCAAGACCGCGAACGTCATCCTCGGCAACGCCTTCGACGTGCCCGGCATCACCGTCGACACCCACTTCCAGCGGCTGGTGCACCGCTGGGGGCTCACCTCGGAGACCGACCCGGTCAAGATCGAGCACGCGATCGGGGCGATGTTCCCGAAGCGCGACTGGACCATGCTGTCGCACCGGATCATCTTCCACGGCCGGCGGGTCTGCCACGCCCGCAAACCGGCCTGCGGAGCGTGTACGTTGACGAAGCTCTGCCCGTCGTACGGCACCGGGCCCACCGAGCCGGCCGCCGCCGCGAAGCTGCTCAAGGGCCCCCGCGCCCGTGACCTCGCGGTCGCCGCCGGGGTCGATCCGGAGCTGGTGCCGGTGCAGGCGGTCCGGGCGGAGGCACCGTGATCCGTCGGCTCGCCCTGCTCACCGTGCCGCTGCTGCTGGCCGCCACCGCCGCCTGCACCGCCGAGAGCGAGACGCCCACACCCGCCCGGCAGGACCCGGCCGCCAGCCGCCCGTCGCCGTTCGCCGACTGCGCCGCGCTGACCAGCGCCCCGGACGGCTCACGCGACGACGGTGCGCCGGACGGCTCGGCCGACGACCGCCCGGCCGGCGACACCGGCAGCGGCGGCAGTCAGCTGCCCGAGCTGTCGCTGACCTGCTTCACCGGCGGCGCACCGGTCGCCCTGCGGGAGGTACGCGGCCCAGCAGTGATCAACATCTGGGCCTCCTGGTGCCCGCCCTGCCGCAAGGAACTGCCCGCCTTCCAACGGCTCAGCGAACGCGCCGAAGGGCAGCTCCGGGTCATCGGGGTCAACACCCAGGACAGCCGCAGCGCCGCCCAGTCCATCGGCGAGGACTTCGGCGTACGGTTCCCGATGCTTGTCGACCAGGGGCAGGCGATGCAGCGGGCCCTGCGCCGCAACGCGTTCCCGATGACCCTGTTCCTGACCGCCGACGGGCAGATCCGGCACATCGACACCTCGGGCGCGCTGGACGACGCCCAGCTCACCGAGCTCGTTGCGCAGCACCTCGACATCACGGTCGGAGCGTGATCGGGGGTGGCGCGATGAGTCAGCCACCGGAGACGGCCCGGCGCGCGCCGGCCTGGCTGCAACCACTGCTGGCCCGCCTCGGCACCGCCCGCATCGAGGACTTCACCCAACTGCGTACGCCGGAGCACGGCGGCCGGGAAAGCGCCGTGCTGGTGCTGCTCGGCGAGGGTGAGACCGGGCCGGACGTGCTGATCCTCCAGCGGGCCGCGACGCTGCGCAACCACGCCGGCCAGCCCGCTTTTCCCGGCGGCGCCGCCGACCCGGAGGACGCCGACGCCGCCGCGACCGCACTGCGGGAGGCCAACGAGGAGGTCGGGCTCGACATCAGCAGCGTGACCCTGCTGACCGAACTGCCCCGACTATGGATCCCGGTCAGCGACTTCGTGGTCACGCCGGTGCTCGCCTGGTGGCACGCCCCGCACCCGGTGCACGCGCGGGAGCCGGCAGAGGTGGCCCACGTCGCCCGGCTGCCCGTCGCCGAACTGGTCGACCCGGAGAACCGGATGCAGGTACGCCACCCGAGCGGCTGGATCGGCCCGGCGTTCTCCGTACGCGGGATGCTGGTCTGGGGGTTCACCGCAGGGGTGCTGTCGGGCCTGCTGGACATGGGCGGGTGGAGCCGGCCGTGGTTCCTCGACCGGGTGATCGACCTGCCGCCGACCGAGGCGATGCCCGCCCCCTCGGCCGGCACCGACGACGTCGACGAGAGCGCGATGCGCTGACCTGACGGTCACCTTCCGCTAGCGATCGTCATTCCGCGAGCCGCCGGCCCGTACGCTTGAGCCGTGTCGGCCGTGGATCTCGTCCTGCTGTTACTCATGCTCGTGTTCGCGATCAGCGGATACCGACAGGGGTTCGTCATCGGGGTGCTGTCGTTCTCCGGGTTCTTCCTGGGCGCCCTGATCGGGCTCCAGATCGGGCCGATGTTCGCCCAGCAGTTCGTCGACAGCGGCACCCGGGTGCTGATCTCGCTGGCCGCCATCTTCGGACTGGCCGTGATCGGTCAGGCACTCGCCGGCTGGCTCGGCTCGCACCTGCGCCGCACCATCAACAATGACGTGGCCCGCCGGGTCGACGACGTCGGCGGCGCGTTCGTCTCGCTCTTCGCGGTGCTGCTGGTGGCCTGGCTCGTCGCGGTGCCGCTCGGCTCCTCGTCGCTGCCCTGGCTGGCTGCCTCGGTACGCAGCAGCGCCCTGCTCAACGTGGTCGACCGGGTGCTGCCCGACCAGGCACAGCAACTTTCCACCGCGCTGCGAGACACCGTCGACACGAACGGGTTCCCGGACGTCTTCGACGGCCTGCGGCGTACCCAGGCTCGGCAGGTCGAGCCGCCCGACCCGGCGCTGGCCGGCTCCGAGGTGGTGGCCAGCGGTCAACGGTCCGTGGTCAAGGTGCTCGGTTCCGCACCGAGCTGCTCGCGCCGCATCGAGGGCTCCGGCTTCGTGTACGCCGACGACCGGGTGATGACAAACGCGCACGTGGTCGCCGGCACCCGTTCGGTGGCGGTGGAACTGCGCGGCGAGCGGTACGAGGGTGAGGTCGTCGTCTACGACCCGAACCGCGACCTGGCCGTGCTGTACGTGCCCGGGCTGCCCGGCCCCTCCATGCGGTTCGCCGCCGGCAACGCGTCCACCGGCGCGGACGCCATCGTGCTCGGGTTTCCGCTGGACGGGCCGTACAACGCGCAGTCGGCGCGGGTCCGCGACGTGGACCGGATCACCGGGCCGGACATCTACTCCTCGGGCAACGTGACCCGGGAGATCATCACGATCCGGGCGCTGGTGCGCAGTGGCAACTCCGGCGGCCCGCTGGTCTCCTCGAACGGGCTGGTCCTCGGGGTGATCTTCGCGGCGGCGGCGGACGACCCGAACACCGGCTTCGCGGTGACCGCCGCCGAGGCCCGCCCGGTGGCCCTGGAGGGCGCGCAGCGTACCCGGGGTGTCGACACCGGTGAGTGCACCTGACGCTCAACGGTGCGGTGCCGGACTTCGCCGGTGCGACGCTGCCCGGGGCCACACGCCCAGGGCGGTGGTGGTGGCGATGACCACCGCCAACCCGAGCAGCCAGCCGGCCAGCACGTCACTGCTCCAGTGCACGCCGAGCGCGACCCGGCTGAAGCCGGTGACCAGGGCGATCAACAGCGCGCCGAGCCAGACCGCCGCCTGGACACCCGGCCCGGCCCCGGTCGCGGGCTGACCGGCCCGGGCCGGCGTGGACGGCCGAGGTAGGAACACCACCACGAGGACCCCGGCGGCGAGCATCGCGTTCAGCGCGTGCCCGGACGGGAAGGCCAGGCCGGGCGCCTCCGCCACGGGGTCGGGAAGTTCCGGTCGTGCCCGGCCGACCAGCAGCTTCAACAGCGGCCCGAGCAGACCGCCGACCACCATGGTGGTGACGACCCAGACCGTGAGCCGTCGAGCGCCGCGGCGGGCCAGCCAGAGCACCAGGAACAGCGCCGCGACGCGCAGCGGCATCGGTGCGAAGGCGTCGGTCCACACGCTCATCACCCGGACCCAGATCGGATGGGCGACGGCGTACCCGTGCAGGTGCTCGGTCACCGTCACGTCCAGCCGGTGCAGCGGTGCCCAACCACCCAGCACCAACCCGGCGAGCAGGGCGAACGGCAGGAACGTCAGCAGGCTGACCGCAGGCGTACGGCCCGACGGTGTCGCGCCCGCCGCAGGCAGCCGCTGCTGTCGCCCTGAGGTAGGCGGGAGAATACGCCGATCGCTGCCCACGGCGATCGTTCTACCCGCACCACCGGGTCCGCTACCGGGGATCGGACGAATTCGTCGACGGTCAGCGGTGCGACTGCCGGAACCGACGCACCATGAGCAGGGCGCCGGTGACCAGGGCGACGAGGATCGCCGAGCCGATCCAGAGCCGATCCGTGCCGCTGCTGTCCTGCGCGCCCGCCGCCCGGGCCCGCCAGCGGGTCTCCTGCTGCGGCGCGGTGAAGCCGAGGTGATCGGCGTCCGGGTCCGGGGTGGGGACCGAGCCCGGCGCCGGGCCGAACCCGCTGATCCCCGGTGCCTCGTTGTCGTCCAACGGGTTGTGCTGCACCAGCGGCACATCCGCGGTCAGCGCCGCGATCGGGTCCACCAGGCCGTAGCCGAACCGGTCGTCGCGGCCGGTGGGACCGATGTCCTTGGCGGTGACCAGCAGACGGTTCACCACGTCGCCGGCGGACATCTGCGGATAGCGGGCCCGGACCAGGGCGGCGGTGGCGGCGACCAGCGGCGCGGCGAAGCTGGTGCCCTGCACCCGCCAGTAGCCGGCGGGGGACCGTGCGCCGACGAGACCGCTGGCGGGCGCGGTCAGTACGGTGGCCCGGCCGGTGATCGCGCCGCTCCACAGGTTGTTGCTGGACCGTTCCAGGCCGGAAACCGCGATCACGCCCGGCTCCCGGGCCGGGTACCACACCTTCGCGTCGGGTGAGGTGGCCAGATTGCCGGTGCAGGCGACGACCACCACGTCCCGGGCGAAGGCGTAGTCGATGGCGGCGGCCAGCGCCGGGCTGTCCCCGCTGCCACCGAGCGACAGGTTGATGACCTGAGCGCCGTTGTCGACCGCCCATCGCACACCCTGGGCGACGATCAGGGCGTCGTCGTAGCGGTTCTCCTCGTCGAGCACCCGTACCGGCAGGATCCGGGCGTCCGGGGCCAGCCCCACCACACCCTGGCGGTCGTCGTTTCGCCCGGCGATCAGGCCCGCCACGGTGGTGCCGTGCCCGACCGGATCCGGCTCGGCCGCCCCGTCCGGCGAGACCAGGTCGATGCCGGGCAGTACCCGCCCGGCCAGATCCGGGTGCGAACCGTCCACGCCGGAATCGATCACGGCGACTGTCACGCCCCGGCCGGTCGACGTACGCCAGGCGATCCGGGCACCGAGCTTGTCGAGCTGCCACTGCTCGTCGCGGATCTGGTCGGCACGGTCGGTCACGTCGCCGGGCGCGTACGCCACCGGCACGGTGACTGTCGGGTTCGCCGGTACGGCGGCAGCCGGCACCGCCGCGACGACAGCCGACACGGCGGTGGCAGCCGTCGCGAGCAGCGCCCGGCCGGTCAGCCGTCGAGGCCCCGGCGGGCGACCGTGCCGCACCCTTGTCACATTCTCAGCCGTTCGGTCGCAGCAGACATGACGATCGGAGATTACCGGTTCCGTCCCGTTTCCAGGCACGTTCGCGAGACTCGACGTCACTGTGGCGGCAAGTACGCCAGTTGGACCAGCCGTACGCCCTCCCGCCGGGTGAACAACCGGCCACGCCCGGCGGGCAACGGACCGGGGCGGACCGGGCCGACCAGGGCACCTTCGTCGGGGCTGCCCGACATCACCAGGCCCGAGGTGGACAGTTCACGCAGCCGTTGGACGATCGGCTCGTACTGTGCCCGGCCGGCGCCACCGCAGCGACGGACCAGCACCAGGTGCAACCCGACGTCACGGGCGTGCGGCAGATGCTCCTCAAGTGACCGCAGCGGGTTCGCCGGCCCGCTGGCCACCAGGTCGTAGTCGTCGACGAGGACGAACAGCTCCGGGCCGGTCCACCACGACCGGTCCCGCAACTGGGCCGGCCCGACATCGGGGCCGGGAATCCGGCCCTGCATGTAACCGGCGGCGGATTCGACCAGGTCGCTGGTGTGTGCGGCGGTGGTGCCGTACCCGATCAGGTGGGGTTCCTCGATGACGCCGAGCAGGCTGCGCCGGTAGTCGACCAGGATCACCCGGGCCTGCTCCGGCGTGAACCGGCTGACGATCGTGCTGGCCAGGGCGCGCAGGAACGACGACTTGCCGCATTCGGCGTCGCCGTAGACCACGAAGTGCGGCTCGGTGGTGAAGTCGAGCAGGACCGGGCGCAGGTCCGCCTCGGCGATCCCGATCGGGATGCGCAACCCGGTGGCGGCGTCGCGATCCAGATCGGCGTACGGCAGCACCGCCGGCAGCAGCCGCACCGGGGGAGCGGACGGCCCCGACCAGGCACCGTCGATCTGCTTCACAAGTGCGGCGGTGTCGGAGCCGATGGACTGGGGCAACGCGACGAGGAAGTGCAGACTCGCGGCGGTGATGCCGCGCCCCGGCGTCTGCTCCGGCACGTCCGCCGCCGCGCGCCGGGCGACGAGCGAGTCGGACGGATCACCGAGCCGCAACTCCAGGCGGGATCCGAACAGGTCCCGGATGGCGGGGCGGAAGTCCAGCCAGCGCACCGCGGTCGCCACCACGTGCAGCCCGTACGACAGGCCCCGGGTGGCGAGATCGGTGATCAGTGGTTCCAGGTCGTCGTACTCGCCGCGCAGGGTCGCCCAGCCGTCGACGACGAGGAAGACGTCACCGAACCGATCGCTCTCGGCCGACCCGCCGGCGAGTCGGGTGGCACGCCGCTGCCGCCAGGCGGCCACCGACTCGACCCCGGATTCGGCGAAGGCGTGTTCCCGCTCCGCCAGCAGGGTGGCCATCTCACCCACGGTGCGTCGTACGCCTGTCGGATCGGCCCGCCCGACCACCCCACCGACGTGCGGCAGGTCGCGTACCGCCGCCAACCCACCACCGCCGAAGTCGAGACAGTAGACCTGCACCTCGGCCGGGGTGTGGGTGAGCGCCAGCGCGCAGATCAGCGTACGGAGTGCGGTGGACTTGCCGCTCTGCGTGCCGCCGACCACCGCGACGTGGCCGGCCGCGCCGTCCAGCGCCAACCAGAGCAGGTCACGACGTTGCTCGTACGGCTTGTCGACCACCGCCACCGGCACCTGGAGGGCGCCGTGCAACTCCGGATTGCCGAAGGTCAGGCCCCGGACGGGATCGATCGTGAGCGGCCCGACCAGTTCGTCCAGCGCGGGGGCACCGTCCAGCGGTGGCAGCCACACCTGGTGGGCCGGTGGACCCTGCCCGGCGAGCCGGCCGATCAGCAGGTCGAGCAGGGTCTGACCGGTCTCCTCGTCCGGCTCTGCGGTGATGGCCGGGACGGGCGGCTGCGCAACCGGCGTGAAGTGGGTGGAGAAGGTGAGCAGCCGGGGCCGGTCCGGACCTGCCGCCGAGGCCGACGCTCCCCGCCGCCGGACCGGCCCGGAGACGTACGCGGCCTTGAACCGCAGCAACGGCTCGGTGCCGAAGCGCAGATAACCGTGCCCCGGCGTACGGGGCAGTTCGTAGGCGTCCGGCACCCCGAGCACGGTGCGCGACTCCAGCGAGGAGAAGGTCCGCAGACCGATCCGGTACGACAGGTGGGTGTCCAGCCCGCGCAGCCGTCCCTCCTCCAACCGCTGGCTGGCGAGCAGCAGGTGCACACCGAGGGAACGGCCCAACCGGCCGATCTGGACGAAGAGGTCGATGAAATCGGGCTTGGCGGAGAGCAGTTCGGAGAACTCGTCACAGATCAACAGCAGCGACGGCAGCGGGGCCAGCGGACTGCCCGCCGCCCGCGCCCGTTCGTAGTCGCGCAGGCTGGCGAAGTTACCGGCCCGCCGCAGCAGCTCCTGCCGGCGGACCAGTTCGCCGTTGATCGCGTCGACCATGCGGTCCACCAGCGGCAGCGCGTCCGCCAGGTTGGTGATCACCGCCGCGGTGTGCGGCAGCCGGTCGAACGAGGCGAACGTCGCGCCGCCCTTGAAGTCGACGAGTACGAAGTTGAGCTGCTCCGACGAGTGGGTGGCGGCGAGCCCGAGCACCAACGTACGCAGCAACTCGGACTTGCCCGAGCCGGTGGCGCCGATGAGCAGGCCGTGCGGGCCCATCCCGTCCTGCGCCGACTCCTTCAGGTCCAACTCGACCGCGCCGCCGTCGACGCCGACGCCGAGCGGCACCCGCAGACGCTCGCGGGCCGACCGAGGGGCCCAACCCTGCTCGGCGGTGAAGCCCGCCGGGTCGCCGAGGCCGAGCAACTCCGGCAGACCCGGCTCGACACCGGGCACCGCATCCTTGCCACCGGTGGCGGCGGCCAGCCGTAACGGTGCCAGCCGACGGGCCACCGCCTCGGCCTCGACGATGCTCAAGGCGTCGGCGGTGCCGACCTCGGCGGCCTCGTCCGCCGAGTGGGAGTGCAGCCGGCCATCGCGCAGCTCCAGCAGCAGCGCGAACCGGTCGAGCAGCCGAGGTGGCGGAGTGTCCAGATCGATCAGGCTGACCCCGTCGATGCCACCGTCGCCCGCCAGTTCGGTGGCACCGGTGAGGTCGCCGCCGTCCAGCACGACCACCAGGTGGGGCCCGTCCGTGGCGGGCCCGGCCGGGCTGAACCGAGGCCGGCTGACCAGCACCTCGTCGAGCAGAGGCTCCAGTTCCACCGCCGAACTGGTCACCAGGCGTATCGGGCCGAGGGCGTCGCTGCGCGTCGGGTGCTGGGCGTGCGGCAGCCACTTGGTCCATTCCCAGCGGTCGCGCCGTTCCGGCCCGGCGCAGACGGCGACGAGGAGTTCGTCCGGGGCGTGGAAGACCGCGAGTTGGGTGAGCATCGCCCGGACCAGCGCCTGCGCGGCCGGCGAGCCGGTGTTCCCGGCCGGCGTGCCCCGGACGAACACGCGGGCGAAACTGCGCAGCGACAGCGCCACCGGCAGATCGGGCACCACCGAGTACGCGTCGAGGAACCGGCGCAGCGCGCCCGCCGTCATCGGCTCCAACTCCTCCAACGGGCGGGTGACCGGCGGGATCAGCGGCGTGGCCAGGGTCTGCGGCCCGACCGCGACCCGGACCACGGCGAAGTCCGGGTCGGTGGGGCGGCGTTCCCACACCCGGTGGCTGTCCACCGTCGACCAGAGCAGCCCCGGGTCCGGGTGCCGGTAGCAGAGCCCGGTACGCTGCCGCGCCGCAGCCTGCCGCACCTGCCGCCGCAACGTCGCCAGGTGCCGCAGGTACTCCCGACGGGCCGCCATCATCTCCGACTTGCGTGGGCTGCCCGAGGCGCTGCCCCAGCTGGTGACCAGCATGGCAAGCGAGGAGAGCCCGAACATGGCCCCCACCACGTACGAGTAGGCGCCACCGCCCCGGCCGAACATCATGGCCATGGCGATGGTGCCGCCGAGCATCGGCAGCACCATCAACATCTGGTGCCAACGTCCACCGGTGACGGCGGGTATCTCCGGTGGCGCTTCGACCGGCAGTTCACCGACCGGGATCTGCGGTGCCGGACGCCGGGGTGGCCGCCGGATGACGACAGTGGACACGCGACCTCCTGACCGCGCTCGGTAACCCGAAGCTGGCTCATCGTAGGTAAAGTGCTCCCGTTCGCGCAGCCGTCGCCCCACTGAGCATGGAGGCCGGTCGATGACAGTCGGGCTGACCCGGATCACCGTCAGCACGCCTCAGCGGCGGGTCGACGTGGCCCTGCCGGCACATGTGCCGCTCGCCGAGCTGCTGCCGGAGGTGCTCCGGCACGCGGGCGAAGGGCTGGCGGACGACGGGGAGCGCCACGGCGGCTGGCTGCTGCGACGGGCCGACGGCACCGCGCTGACGGCCGGGCAGGCGCTGCTCGCCCAGGGCGTCCGCGACGGGGAGATGCTGCACCTGGTGCCGGCCAGCGTGCAGTGGCCCGAACTGGACTACGACGACGTGGTCGAGGCGATCGCCGACGGTGCCCGTCGTCGCGGTGGTGCCTGGTCGCCCCGAGCCACCCGGGCCGCCGCACTGGGCGGGGCGGCGGTCCCGCTCGCCGTCGGCCTGCTCGCCCTGCTGGCCGGCGGTCCGGAGCATCCGGTCGGCTGGTTCGCGGCGGCCCTGATGGCGACACTGCTCGTGTTGGCGGGCACGGTGCTGTCCCGGGCGCAGGGAGACGGCCCGGCCGGGGCCACCCTCGGCGGGTACGCGCTGCCGTATGCGGCAGCCGCCGGTGCGCTCGCCGTCGGCTCGGGTGACCCGGTCGGTCCGTTCGGCCCGCTGCGTTGGATCGGCGCGGCGGAACTGCTGGCCGCCTCGGTGGCGCTGCTGCTGGCCTCGGTGCTCGGGCTGTTCGGGGTGGCCACCCGGTTACGGATCTTCGTGGCCGGCGTGGTGGTCGGCGCGGTCGGTGCCGCGGCCGCCGTCGGCGGCCTGTGGCTTCACCCGGCCGGCACCGCTGCCGTGCTGCTCTGCGTACTGGCCTTCGGGATCGGGGCCGTCCCGCTGCTGGCCATCCGGTTGGGCAAGGTTCCGTTGCCGCCGATCACCCTGCCCACCGGCTCGCCGGACGACGCGGACCGGATCCGGGATCTCCCCGACCGCAGCCGGGTGTACGCGGCGGTGGCCCGCACCGAGGAGATGCTCACCGGGATGCTGATCGGGCACGGCCTGCTGGCGGTGGGCGCCGCGCTGGTGCTCAGCGGCTCGGACACGGCGAGCCGGTTGCTCGTCGCGGTGACCTCGGCGGTGCTGCTGCTGCGAGCCCGGCTGTTCGTGGCGGTACGCCACCGGATGCCACCCGTGCTCGCCGGGCTGGCCGGGTACCTGCTCCTCGGCGCGAGCCTCGCCGCTGCGGCGGGGGAGCGGGGTCAGCTGCTCCTGGCGGCCGGTGGGCTGCTGGTCGCCCTGCTGATCGTGGCCGGTGGCACCACGTACGCCCGGCGGCCGGTCTCGCCGTACCTCGGTCGCCTCGCCGACCTCACCGACACCGCGCTGGTGGTCTCCGTGGTGCCGATCGCCTGCGCCGTGCTCGGCCTCTACGAACGAGCCCGGGGCCTGCTCGGCTGAGCAGGCCCCGGGCTGTCGAAACGTCCGTCAGTGCGTGGATTCGCCGCGCTCGGCAGCCTCCCGGGCCCGCCGGTACGACGCCTGGATCTCGGCCTCGGCCTCGGTACGCCCCACCCAGGTCGCGCCCTCGACCGACTTGCCCGGCTCCAGGTCCTTGTACACCTCGAAGAAGTGCTGGATCTCCAGCCGGTCGAACTCGCCCAGGTGGTGGATGTCGCGCAGGTGCTCCTGCCGCGGGTCCTCGTACGGCACGCAGAGGACCTTGTCGTCGCCACCCTTTTCGTCAGTCATCCGGAACATGCCGATGGTGCGGCAGCGGATCAGGCAGCCCGGGAAGGTCGGTTCGGGGACCAGCACGAGCGCGTCCAGCGGGTCGCCGTCCTCGCCCAGGGTGCCCTCGATGAAGCCGTAGTCGGCCGGGTACTGCGTGGAGGTGAAGAGGGTGCGGTCCAGCCTGATCCGGCCGGTCACGTGGTCCACCTCGTACTTGTTGCGGTGACCTTTCGGGATCTCAACCGTGACGTCGAAATCCATCTGCACGCTCCTCATTCGCCCACGCTGGCTTGACGGAACCGGCGGCCGCACCCCCGGACAGGCGAATACCCGCCCGCATACTCCGGCCGCCGCATAGTCTTCGGACCGAAGTAGTGTCACCCAGGCCGGTTCCGGGTGGGGAGGAGGGGGTCGTGGGGAGGGAAGATTCACACTATCGACCCGACGACGCAGGTGACGGCGTTTCCCGCCAACCGCCCCCGAAACCGGCAGCCGGGCGGGTACCGGTGCCCGAGGCCCAGGTCCTCCGGCCGCAACCGGCCGTGCCGACCGGTCCCCCCGCCGGCGAATCTCCGCAGGATGCGGAACGGACCCAGCCGCTGACGGTCGGCGTCGGCGCGGGCACGACCAGAGCTTCCAGCCCACCGCCGCCGGCTGTCGGCAGCGGACCGGGCGTGCCGTCCGGCGTACCTCCGGAGCAGCCCCGACCGACGTCGCGCCGCCGGCTGCCGGTGCTGCTCGCCGCGGTGCTGGTCCTGGTGCTGGCCGTGGTGGGCCTGGTCGTGGTGCGTCCCGGGCCGGTCGAACGCTGGCTGGCCGACGGCCCCGCCGCCCCGAGCGCCGAGCCGCCGGAGCCGTCGCCGGTGGCGGTGCTGGCCGGCACCGACATCGGCGCGCCGATGCCCGCCACCGACGGGCTGCGTGCCGTACTCGATCCGCTGATCGCCGACACCGCGCTTGGCGGTCGGGTCCACGTGTCGGTGACCGACGCGCTGACCGGCCAGCAGTTGTTCGAGCGGGGCGGCGGTACGGGCACCGTGCCGGCGTCGGTGACGAAGCTGCTGACCGCGGTGACCGTGCTCACCGCTCGCGGCCCGGGATACCGGATTCCGACCACAGCCGTGGCCGGCGCGCAACCGGGCGAGGTGGTGCTTGTCGGTGGCGGCGATCCCACCCTGGCGGCGGGCCCCAAGGGCTTCTACCCCGGTGCCGCCAGCCTGGAAGACCTCGCCGAGCAGGTGCGTACCGCGCTGGGCGGGACCGCGCCGACCCGGGTCGTCGTCGACTCCTCGCTCTACTCGGGGCCGCGGTTGGAGCCGGGCTGGGACGACGACATCCCCACCGGTGGATACGGCGCGCAGATGACCGCGTTGATGCTCGACGGTGCCCGCAAGGATCCGAAGGCCGGCCAGGGCTGGGCCGAGCGGGTCAACCAGCCCGACCTCACCGCCGGGCGGGCGTTCGCCCGACTGCTCGGCGTACCGGAGAGCGAGGTACGCAGCGGCACCGCCCCGGCAGGCTCGACGGAAACGACGGAAGCGACGGATGCCCCCGGGGTGACCGGTGCGCCGGTCGGCGCCACCGGCCCGGGCGCGCAACTCGGCGTGGTGCAGTCGCCGCCACTGATCCGGCTGGTCGACATCATGATCAGCGACAGCGACAACATCATCGGTGAGGCGCTGGCCCGTCAGGTCGCGTTGGCGCGTGGCCGTCCGGCCTCGTTCACCGGTGCCGCCTCGGCGATGACCGAGGTGCTGTCCGAGCTGGGCCTGCCGACCGAGGGCCTGGCCCTCGCCGACGGCAGCGGCCTGTCCCGGCGGAACCTGATCAGTCCCACGTTGCTGACCGAGACGTTGGCCCTCGCGGCCAGCCCGGACCGCCCCGAACTGGGCGGCATCTTCGGTGGGCTTCCGGTCGGCGGCTGGTCGGGCACGTTGCGCGACCGGTACGGCTCGGTGCCCGGCACCGCCGCCGGGGCCGGGACGGTCCGCGCCAAGACCGGCACACTGACCGGGGTGCACGCCATCGCGGGAGTGGTGACGACGGCTGAAGGCCGGCCACTCACCTTCGCCGTGCTCACCGATCGCGTCCCGGCCGACGGGATGGAACCGGCTCGCGGGGCCCTCGACCGGATCGCCGCCGCCCTGGCCACCTGCGGCTGCCGCTGACCCGTACCGCCGTCGATGGCGTGGACGGGTGTGCCGGCGCGGGTACGGTGGGTGGCATGGCGCAGTTCGTGGACTGGGATCTGGCCGTCGCGACCGCGGGGGCTCTGGGCAAGACCGGCCCTCGGGTGTCGTACGACGAGGCCACCGAGGTGGTCGCCGAGCTGCGCCGGTTGACCGACGAGGCGGCCGGGCACGTGGCCGACTACACCGGGCTCACCTCGCAGGTGGCCCATCCGCCGGTGCGGGTGGTCGACCGGCGGGACTGGGCCGCCACAAACGTCGCCGGCCTGCGCGAGGTGATCACACCGCTGGTCGGTCGGCTGGCCTCGGACAAGCAGCCCGGCGCGCTGACCGAGGCGGTCGGCTCCCGGGTCACCGGGGTGCAGGCGGGCACCGTGCTGGCGTACCTCTCCGGCCGGGTGCTCGGCCAGTACGAGGTCTTCTCGGCCGATCCGGGCCAGTT
Organism: Verrucosispora sp. FIM060022; assembly: GCF_003977705.1. Classification (NCBI taxonomy): domain Bacteria; kingdom Bacillati; phylum Actinomycetota; class Actinomycetes; order Micromonosporales; family Micromonosporaceae; genus Micromonospora; species Verrucosispora sp. FIM060022. The sequence goes on along the minus strand of NZ_RQIV01000002.1, from coordinate 723,871 downwards.
GCTGCTGGTCGCGCCGAACATCGTCGAGGTGGAGCGCAAGCTTCAGGCCGACCCCCGCGACTTCCGGCTCTGGGTCTGCCTGCACGAGGTGACCCACCGCACGCAGTTCACCGCGGTGCCGTGGATGCGGGGATATTTCCTCGGCGAGGTGCAGGCGTTCGTGGATGCCGCGCAGGGCAGCGAGCATCTGCTCGACCGGCTGCGCCGGGGCGTGGGCACCCTGGCTGACGTGGTGCGCAACCCGCAGGGCCGCTCCAGCGTGCTGGACATCGTGCAGACGCCCGGGCAGCGGGCGGTGCTGGACCGGCTGACCGCGCTGATGACCCTGCTGGAGGGGCACGCCGAGTTCGTGATGGACGGTGTCGGCCCGCAGGTGATCCCGAGCGTCGAGCGCATCCGGGCCGGTTTCAACCGCCGCCGGGAGGCCGGCAACCCGGTGGAGAAGACCGTCCGCCGGTTGATCGGCATGGACGTCAAGATGCGGCAGTACGCCGAGGGTCGCAAGTTCGTGCACGCGGTGGTCGAGCGGGTCGGCATGGCCGGTTTCAACCGGATCTTCGAATCGCCACTGACCCTGCCCCGGCTGAGCGAGTTGAGCGAACCCGACGCCTGGGTGGCCCGGGTGCACGGCCCGGTCGGGCCGAAGCCGCCCGCCGACTGAGCCGGCGACGATGGCCGCGATCTCCCCGTCCGTCGCTGCGATCCGGGTCGCGGTTCGTCGGGTGCTGGCCGAACTGCCGGCCGACGGGCCGGTGCTGGTCGCCTGCTCCGGGGGCGCCGACTCGCTCGCACTGGCCGCCGCCGCCGCGTTCGTCGCGCCCCGATCGGGTCGGGTGGCCGGTCTGGTGACCGTCGATCACGGGTTGCAGACCGGGTCGGCCGAGCGGGCCGAGGCGGTGGCTCGCTGGGCGGAACAAGCCGGTCTGTCGCCGGTGGAGGTGGTCCGGGTCGAGGTGGCCGGCCGACCCGGTGGCCCCGAGGCGGCGGCTCGCGAGGCCCGCTACCAGGCGTTGGTCGAGGCGGCCGGGCGGCATCGCGCCGCTGCCCTGCTCACCGGGCACACCCGAGACGACCAGGCCGAGACGGTGCTGCTCGCGCTGGCCCGGGGTGCCGGCCCGCGCGGGCTGGCCGGGATGCCGGTACGCCGGGATCTGGGCGGGGTGCCCCTGGTCCGGCCACTGCTGGAGATCAGCCGCGAGCAGACCCGGGCGGCGTGCGCGGCGCTGCGCCTGACGCCGTGGCAGGACCCGCACAACCTCGACCCCGCGTACGCCCGATCCCGGGTCCGGGCCCAGTTGGTGCCGGCGCTGGTCGAGACACTCGGCCCCGGTGTCGTCGACAACCTCGCCCGGACCGCCCGACTGGTGGCGGCCGACAATGCCGTGCTGGACGAACTGGCCGGGGGTGCGCTGCTCGCGGCGCGGCACCCCGACGGCGGGCTGGCGACCAAGACCCTGGCCGATCTGGCCGGCGCGGTACGCGGCCGGGTGCTGCGCGCCTGGGCTCACGAACTGGGCTCACCGCCGGCCGCGCTGTCCCACCGGCACATCGCCGCGCTCGACGCGCTGGTCACCGCCTGGCGGGGCCAGGGGGCGGCGTACCTGCCGGGCGGACTACGGGTGGTGCGCCAGGCCGACCGTCTGCTGCCCGCACCCGACTGAGGTCAGTCGGCGGGAACGCGGTCGCGGAAGGTGACCCGGTAGGCGTTCGGGGTGGCACCGACCCGGCGGGTGAAGTGGTGACGCAGCGCGGCGGCGTTACCGAATCCGGTCCGGTCGGCCACCTCGTCCACGGTCAGCCCGGTCTCCTCCAGCAGTCGGCGGGCCAGCAGGACCCGCTGGTTGGTCACCCAGTCGTGCGGGGTGGTGCCCGTCTCGGCGCGGAACCGGCGGGCGAAGGTGCGCGGTGCCATGCCGACCCGGGCCGCCAGTTCGTCGACGGTCACCTGCCGGTCCAGCCGCTGAATCAGCCACTCCAGCAGCGGCTCCAGGGTCGGGGCCTGCGGCACCTTCGCGATTGGCGCCTCGACGTACTGGGACTGCCCGCCGTCGCGGTGTGGGGGTACCACCATCCGCCGGGCCAGCCGGGTTGCGGTGGCCGAGCCGTGCTCCTGGCGTACCAGATGCAGGCAGGCGTCGATGCCCGCCGCCGTGCCCGCGCTGGTCAGCAGCCGGCCGTCCTGGACGTAGAGCGAGTTGCAGCGGACCCGCGCCTCGGGGTGTCGGCGCTGCAGCTCGTCGACGTGCCGCCAGTGGGTCGTGCACTCCCGGCCGTCGAGCAGCCCCGCCTCGCCCAGCAGGTACGCCCCGCTGCAGACGCTGAACAGGTACGCCCCACGGTCGGCGGCTCGGCGCAGCGCCGCATGCACCTCGGGGTGCGCGGCGGTGTCGCCGTGGTGGGCGGGAACCGCCACCAGGTCCGCCTGCTCGATCGGGCCGAGGTCGGCGTTGGGCACCAGCTGAAAACCGGCGGAGGTACGGACTGTCGCGCCCTGCGGACTGCACACGTCGAAGCGGTAGCCGGGCAGACCGTCGGCGGTGCGGTCGGTGCCGAAGACCTCGGCCAGTACGCCGAGCTCGAACGGGGCGACGCCATCCAGCACCAGTACGGCCACCGAGTTGAGCATGTGACGAGGGTAACCGCAGCAGTGGCGGAAAATCGAGGTTCAGTGGCATTCCTGCCACTGTTCGAGCGGAGGCGCGAAGCGCAGACTCATATCAGTCGGTGCGCACCGGCGGCGACAAAACACCAGAAACCCTGTGAAAGTGAGCGCCGCCATGGAGTTCCTATTCGTGCTGTTCCTCCTCGTCGTCCTCACCTCCGCCTCGGCCGCCGGCCTGACCGCCGACAGCAGGGACTCGGCCGACTGGAAGCCCTCCGACGGTGGCCGCCGGTGGTGATCCGGTCCCCGCTGGGATGATTGGTCGGCTTCGTCGGAAAACCTGGCCGGGGCCGCCCCACGAAAGGGGCGGCCCCGCCGACGGCCCACCCAGGGCGTACGGCAGGCTAGTGGCATGGCTGACGGCTCCTGGTACGACGCCGACATCGACCACGTGATCATTTCCGAGGCGCAGATTCGCGAGAAGACCGCGGAACTGGCCAAGCAGGTCTCCGCGGACTACGCCCACGTCACCGACGGGCTGCTGCTCGTCTGTGTGCTCAAGGGGGCGGTCATGTTCATGGCCGACTTCGCCCGGGCCCTGGGCCGCCAGGGTCCGCCTGCGGAGCTGGACTTCATGGCCATCTCCTCGTACGGGCAGGGCACCACCTCCTCCGGAGTGGTGCGCATCCTCAAGGACCTCGACCGGGACATCGCCGGCCGGCACGTCGTCGTGGTGGAGGACATCGTCGACTCCGGGCTGACCCTCTCCTGGTTGCTGCGCTACCTGGAATCCCGGTCAGCGGCGAGCGTCGAGGTGGTCGCCCTGTTCCGCAAGCCGGACGCGGTAAAGGTGACGGTGCCGGTCAAGTACGTCGGCTTCGACATCCCGACCGAGTTCGTCGTCGGGTACGGCCTCGACTTCGGCGAGCGGTACCGCGAGTTGCCGTACGTCGGCGTCCTCAAGCCCGAGGTGTACGCCCGCAGCTGACCCCGCACCCGGCCGAATCGACCCGTCTGACATACAGCGGGCTTTCAGGTGATTTGGCTACCGTGGAGCACGGTGGTGGGGACTCCGCTCCCGACCATGCCGGTCGACTCCCGGTTCGCCGTGCGCGTAAGTGCTGGGCTCGCCAGCTCACATCCGTCTCGCACGGTGTACCGTCGAATGACCGTGGCGCGGCAATTTCGCGCCCCGGGGTCGAGGCCGGCCCGCATGGCGGCTACGGCAGCCGCCCCGGCGGCGACACCCAACAGTCGGTCAGGACGTCGATCAGGAGGATGCGGGCGTCTCGGCGCTCGACAAAAGCATGGAACGTACGCGTTTCTTCCGCCGACCGGTGTTCTGGGTCATCCTGGTCATCCTCGGCGCCGTTGTGCTCAGTCAGTTGTTCACCTCTGGTCCCAGCTACCACCGGGTGGACACCTCAGTCGCGCTCGACCAGCTCAACAAGGGCGGCATCGAGAAGGTCGTGTTCCAGGACAAGGAACAGACGATCCAACTCGAGCTCGCCCAGGAGGCCGAGTTCGGCAAGACCACCACCAAGCTGATCGAGGCCCAGTTCCCGTACGAGGTCGGCAACGAGGTCTGGAACCAGGTCCTCGACGCCAAGGCCAACAACCGGGTCACCGGGCCGGCCGACACCGAGGTGTCGTCCGACAGCATCTGGGTCAGCCTGCTTGTCAACCTGCTGCCCATCGTGCTGCTCGTGCTGCTGCTGCTGTTCTTCATGTCGCAGATGCAGGGCGGCGGCTCCCGGGTGCTCAACTTCGGCAAGTCCAAGGCGAAGATGATCACCAAGGACACGCCGAAGACCACCTTCGCCGACGTGGCCGGGGCCGAGGAAGCCGTCGAGGAACTGCACGAGATCAAGGACTTCCTGCAGAACCCGGGCAAGTACCAGGCGCTCGGCGCGAAGATCCCGAAGGGCGTACTGCTGTTCGGCCCGCCCGGTACCGGTAAGACGCTGCTCGCCCGGGCGGTCGCCGGTGAGGCCGGGGTGCCGTTCTACTCGATCTCCGGTTCCGACTTCGTGGAGATGTTCGTCGGTGTCGGTGCCAGCCGGGTCCGCGACCTGTTCGAGCAGGCCAAGGCGAACGCCCCGGCGATCGTGTTCGTCGACGAGATCGACGCCGTCGGTCGGCACCGTGGTGCCGGCATGGGCGGCGGTCACGACGAGCGCGAGCAGACCCTCAACCAGCTGCTCGTCGAGATGGACGGCTTCGACGTCAAGGGCGGGGTCATCCTGATCGCCGCCACCAACCGGCCGGACATCCTCGACCCCGCGCTGCTGCGCCCGGGTCGGTTCGACCGGCAGATCCCGGTCGACGCCCCCGACATGGAGGGTCGCAAGGCCATCCTGCGGGTGCACGCCAAGGGCAAGCCGTTCACGCCGGACGTCGACCTCGACTCGGTCGCCAAGCGGACGCCGGGCTTCAGCGGCGCCGACCTGGCCAACGTGATCAACGAGGCGGCCCTGCTGACGGCGCGGAAGGACCAGCGGGCGATCAGCAACGAGTCGCTCGAGGAGTCGATCGACCGGGTCATCGCCGGCCCGCAGCGTCGTACCCGGGTGATGAGCGACCAGGAGAAGAAGATCACCGCGTACCACGAGGGCGGGCACGCGCTTGTCGCCTGGGCGCTGCCGCACGCCGCGCCGGTGCACAAGGTGACGATCCTGTCGCGTGGTCGCTCCCTGGGCCACACCCTGGTGCTGCCCACGGAGGACAAGTACACCCAGACCCGCGCCGAAATGATCGACACCCTGGCGTACGCGCTGGGCGGGCGGGCCGCCGAGGAACTCGTCTTCCACGAGCCCACCACGGGTGCCGGCAACGACATCGAGAAGGCCACCGCACTGGCCCGGGCGATGATCACCCAGTACGGCATGAGCTCCAAGCTCGGTGCGATCAAGTACGGCACCAGCGGCGACGAGCCGTTCCTCGGCCGCAACATGGGCCACGAGCGGGACTACTCCGACGCCGTCGCCGCCGAGATCGACGGCGAGATGCGGGCACTTATCGAACTGGCCCACGACGAGGCCTGGGAGATCCTGGTCGAGTACCGGGACGTGCTGGACAACATCGTCCTCGAACTCATGGAGAAGGAAACCCTCTCCACCGCCGACATGGCCCGGATCTGCGCCCGCGTGGTCAAGCGGCCGCCGATGGCGCCGTACAACGGCTTCGGCAAGCGTCAGCCCTCCACCGAGCCGCCGGTACTCACCCCGGCCGAGAAGGAGGCGCTCAAGGTGCAGGCCGAGGCCGACGGGGCACAGGCCACCGTCGGCAGCCCGAACTCCAACAACTCGGATGGCCCGCACTGAGCACCAACGACCCAGCGGCCAGCCCCCCGCAGCGGGGGCTGGCCGCCTCCTCAACCGAACCCGACGACACCCTCGACTACATCGCCGCACGGCTGGTCAACGGCCGGCTGACCGGCCGACCGGTCGAGGAGATCGTCGACCTCGCCCGCATCGAGAAGGCGGTCCGCGAGATCCTCATCGCGGTCGGCGAGAACCCCGACCGGGATGGGCTCCAGCAGACCCCGGCCCGGGTGGCCCGCGCCTACGCCGAACTCTTCGCCGGCCTGCGGGTCGACCCGGCCACCGTGCTCACCACCACCTTCGAGGCCAACCACGAGGAACTCGTGCTGGTCCGGGACATCGACGTGATGAGCCTCTGCGAGCACCACCTCCTGCCGTTCCGGGGCAGCGCCCACATCGGCTACATCCCCGGCCCGGACGGGCGGATCACCGGCCTGTCCAAGCTGGCCCGACTGGTCGAGGTCTACGCCCGCCGGCCGCAGGTGCAGGAACGGCTCACCTCGCAGATCGCGGACCTGCTGATGGACCGGCTCGCACCGCGCGGGGTGGTGGTCGTACTCGAATGCGAGCACATGTGCATGGCCATGCGCGGCATCCAGAAGTCCGGTGCCAAGACGATCACCTCGGCGGTGCGTGGCACGCTCCAGCGGGACGCCAAGTCCCGTGCCGAGGCGATGGCGCTCATCCATCCCCGCTGACCGGCTTCCTCCGCTGACTGGCGTTCTTCGCTGATCGGCTTTCGCCGCTGATCGGCCGTCGCTGCTCTGCGGGCGGTGGCGGCCGGTCAGGTGGCCAGCATGGCCAGGACGATTCCGGCGGTGGCGACCACCGCCGGAATCAGGCAGGCCAGGGCACCGAACCGGGGAGTCCGGTCGACCCGCTCCCCGGGCTGGGACGGAAACAGCCGCCCCACCGCCAGCCACCCCGCCCCGAAGGCGACCGCCGGGCCCGGCAGCCCCACCACCAGGGCCAGGATGGTCACCGGACCGGTACCGGCGGCCAGGTAGATCGCGATCAGCAGCAGCGGGACCAGCAGCCCCAACGGACCGTAGACCAGCAGGTTGCGCGGGCGAGGCGACAAGTGCGCCACCCGCGACAGGCCACGCGCGGCGAGGATGTCGTCGACCCCGTACGCCCACCGCCGGGCCTCCCGCAACGAGGCGAGCACCGCCGCCGGGCCACCGGACATCGACCGGGTCGCCTCCGACAGTTCCGGCGGGGTCGGCGCCAGCGAGATCGGCGGTACGCCCAGCTCACACAGGCGCGCCTCCTGGGCCGCCAGGCGGGTGCGTACCGTGACCAGTTCCTCCCGGGCCGCTTGGACGGTGCGCGCCTGCTCGCTCGCGGCGGTCGCCGCGTCGCGGCGTACCCCGTCGAGTTGGCGGGCGGCGGCCAGATATTCCGCCCACGCCGTCGGCAGCGACTCCTCGGGCGTCGGTGCCGCGGCTGTCCGCTGTCGACCGGGACGCACGGGCGTGGTCCCCGCCTGGCTGATCGTCATGCCTGCTGCCCGCCCTCCGGCACGTCGTACGGCACCAGCACGACCCCCTGCTCATCCGGGCCGTCCCAGAGCACCACCCGATCGGGGCGCGGCCGCCACTCCACCGGCCGGCCGAAGACCGGCGTGAGCTGAGCACCCGGCACACCCGCCACCGCCACGGCGGTCAGCTTGTCGACCGTCTCCTCGGCAGCGATCAGCGCCGCGAACGACGGCACCGTACGCCACCAGCCCAGCAGATGCTGCCCGGCCGGCGGGCCCTCGCGCAGCAACATCCGCAGTCGAGCCGGCGGCAGGTCCTCCGCAGGCGCCACATCCAGCCCGAACACCACCAGGTAGGCCGGCGCTCCGTCGTCCAGCACGGCCACCAACCCGGCCAGGTCGACCGTCTCGACCGGATGCCGTGCGGCCAACTCGGTGGCCAGCGCGTCGGCCACCGGCCGGGCCTCGACATCCGGTACGGCGATCACGAAGCGCGCCGTTCCCGGCGGATGGTGAGCTGCCGTACTGCGGGCGGCCACGGACAGCAGCCGGCTGCCGTCGGGCCGAGGACCCAGCACCGCGAGATTCCGGCCGGCGGCCGGCCCGAACGGCACCGCTGCGGTGGTCCGCGCGACATCCACCGCCCGCCCCAACAGCGCCGCCGGTGCCAACGACCGCCCGGCAAGGGCCGACCGGTAGCGAGGATCGTTGCCCAACTGCGGACGGGCGTAGCCGGCGAAGACCACCGGCGGGACGGCACCCTCCGTACGGGCCGACCAGAGCCGGTGCCGTAGCCCCTCCACGACCTCCGGTTCGTCCTGCGGATCAGGGAACCGGATCATCCGCTCGTGTCCGCGAATCGCACCCCGCGGCCCACCCAGACCACCGGCGGTGTTGACGACCGCGCTGCCCGCCGGGAGCCCGGCCGCCGAATCGTTCGTCGGCTCCAGCACCGCTCCGCCTCCGGGCAACGCCACCCGGACCGGGAACTGGCCGAGCAGCGAATCCCGCTGCCCGCCCTCAGTGCGTACGCCCAGGCCCAGATCGGCCTCACCGGCGAGGACCAGGTGCACGCCGTGCAGCCGACCGGTCCTGGTCAAGGTGTCCAGCCGGGCGGCGGCGTCGACGGTCAGCCGATCCCGTTCGGCGAACAGCAGAGGCAGATTGTCCACCACGCACACGATGCGGGGCAGCCGCTGATGCTGGCGCAACTCCGCGAACCGCTGCCCGCCCGCGCGGGCGGAAGCCTCGGCCCGCCGCTGGACCTCGGCAGTCAACTGGTCGAACAGGTCGAGCAGGTACTCCCGATCGGCGGCCATCGCCGCCGCCCGTACCTGCGGAACCCAGGACCTGTCGCGCTCGGTCTGAAGGAACTCGGCGAACGACTCGCCCTCGCCGAGATCGGCCAGGTACAACGACAACTCGTCCGGGCCGTACCGGGCGGTGAGACCGAGCAGCGCGGTGGTCAAAAACGTCGACCGGCAGGCCCGCGACCGGCCACTGACCAGCCAGTGTGGCGTCAACTCGGTGAAGCCGAGCGACACCGCTCGACCACCGGCGTCACCGACCGTGGTGCTCATCCCCTCGGTCGCGTCCGCCTGCCACAACTCGTCCTCAGTCGAGGGCAGCAGGCTCGCCAGGGACAGCCGGGTGCCGGCCTCGACCTGCGCGGCGAGCCGCCGACACACCTCCTCCACCAGCCCCGCCTGTGGGTCCGGCTCGACGAACACCGGCGAGTTCAACCCGCCTTCGGAACCGGCTGCGGCGAAGGCGGCACCGGGCGCGTCGCCCAGCAACGCATACCCGGTGCGCATCGCCAGTGCCGTGGCCCGGGGCAGCGGAGCATGGTCCACAGTCGGCCACCCCGCCACCACCAGGTGCAATCCGGCGGCCGGCCCCTGCTCGGCCAGGGACTCGATCCGGGCCAGCTCATCGTTTCCGGTGCGCTCGGGTAGCCCGGCGAGCACCAGCAGCAGCATCCGGTCATGTCGACGCGGCCCGGTCGAGCCCGGCGTCACCCACCGCTCCGCCTCGTCGAGCAGGGCACGCAGCCCCGCGACATCCCGGGCCGGCGGCGACAGCAGCCCGGCATCACCGAGCGCTCCGAACGGCGCCAGCACGTCACCGGTCGGATCCACCGCCCGTACCAGCAGCGTCCCGGCCGGCGTCGCGGCCACCAGCCGCAGCATCAACCCCCGCAGCATGCCGGCCACCCGGGGATCCTGCGCGTCGGTGTCCACCGTCAGGTGGCCGGTGCCGAGCAGCGGAACCAGGGCGGGAAAGCGGGCATCGTCCAACGGCGCGGCGGTGCCGACCCGGACGAAGGGCGGCGGAGCTTCCCCGGCACGGGTCGTCGACTCGATACCGTCCAGCGCGTTGCCCGCCCAATCCGGTGCGAGTACGGCGGCAGCGGTACGCAACCGTTCGGCCAGCGCGTACTGGCGGCGCTGGTCCGCCGGGGCTGGGCGGGTGTCGTCAAGACTGGTGGCCGCGGCCGCGACCGTCGCGGCGGCCCGACGGTGCAACGCGGCGGCACGCAGGGCCCGTACCTTCGGACCGCCCACCGCGTTCACCTCCTCCCGCCCGAGGTCGGCACCCACCCGGCCGAGCAGAGACGACGGTATCCCAGCGACCGCCGGACCTCTGGGACGTGTGCCGGTACTGCGTCGGTGTTGTCGTGAATCTCACCGGTCGGCAGGGGTCCGTCACGATCTGCTGAATCTGGGGCATTGGGTCCACAGCCTCCAGCCGATAGCCTCAGGGGGTGGAATCAGTGCCGCCCCCCGCCGGTTCCCAGGTCTCCCGCGTACCGGCGCAACGGACCCCGCCAGAGGATCTGGCACCGCCCACCGTCGCGCCAGCACCACAGCGACCACGTCGGCGGGTCCGTACGGTGCTGGCGGTGGTCGCCGGAGTGCTCGCGGCGATGTGTCTGGGCGGTGGCGTCGTCGGCTACCTCGTCTACGACCGCGCCACCACTCCCGACCGCAACTCTCCGGTAGTGGTGGTGGACAGCTATCTACGGGCGTTCCTCGTGGACCAAAACGATGTTCGCGCGACCCTATTCGCCTGTGAAGGCAGCGCGGACCTCGATCAACTGCGGTTGCTTCGGAGCGACCTGCAGGCGCGCGAGGAGCGATTCGAGACCACAATGCTAGTTAGTTGGGAAGAGCTTCAGGCGGCTGTCAATGGCAACTCTGCCGAAGTGCGATTAGACCTGGTTTTTGCAGCTCATGTCGATGGTGTTCGTCAGACGGACCGTCAGTCATGGAGCTTCGGGCTACAACTGAGTGACGATTGGCGCATCTGCTCCGCGGGGCGGAAGGACTAGGCTCTACACCTGTCGCTATTCCAGCCACAGCATATGCACAGGAACCTCCAACGTGGTTGGTGGTTGGCCGCGCCAGGCCCAGCGGTACCACTCCACCTCCGGCGCGACCCGTACGCAGATGTCGCCCTCGGCACCCGAGTAGGTCTCGGTGACCGCGCGCAGGTCGCGCTGCTCAACGCCGCCGACCATGTGAACCACCCGGCGACCGACCACCGAGTCCGCCTCGAAGACCGGTGTCGGCGGCCGGTGTGCCGGCGCATCCAGCGAGACGAGCCGCAGGCCCCCGCCATCCACAGTCGGCTTGCTGGGCGCTGAGCCGATCGTCTCGACCCAGACCCGTTCGATGGGCACCAGCGGAGCGAAGACCTCCACCTGGTCGGACTCGGCGCGATACCACTCGTGTTCGGGTATGACAGGCACGTAGGTGCGGCTGTTCTGCACCACCTTCTCGTCGGCCCGCAGGTCACCTCGCCAGCCGAGGCCGGGCAGCCCGACCAGCACCCGTTGTCCGCGCAGGTCCACTCGGCCGGCCGCCGGAACGATCTCCACGGGTCGGGGCGGTTGCGGTGCCCAGTCCGGCTGATCGGCGAACGGGTCCGGTAGTGGCTCGCTCATGACGCAGAAAGGCTACTCCGCGCCCTTGAGCGGAGCACCCTTCGACCGCATGAACGGCACTGGGTCGATGGCGCTGCGGCTGCTGCGGTCGCCATCGGTGTGCACCTCGAAGTGCAGGTGCGGTCCGGACGAGTTGCCACTGCTGCCCACCTCGCCGATCACCTGACCAGCCTCCACGGTCTCGCCTGCAGCGACCCGAGGACGACTCACCATGTGGCAGTAGCGGGTGACGATGCCCTGGGCGTGCAGGACATCGACGAACCAACCGCAGCCACCCTTGTTCGGCCAACCGTCCACGTCGCAGCTGAGCCTGCCTCGCCAGTCCGGGTCGCAGCGGGAGACCAGGACCCGACCGGTGGCCGCGACCCGGATGAGGGTGCCCTTCGGGGCTGCGATGTCGACCCCGTTGTGACCGGGCCGGCTCGCCGTGCGGAAACCGGAACCGACGCCACCCGGAATCGGGGCGGTCCAGCCGGAGGCGGCGATTTCACCCGACGCGGCCGCGTCACACACCTCCTGCCCGGCGATCAGGGCGGTCCGGGCCGCGCCACCGGCCAATGCGTCGACGATCCGGGCGGCGAGTTCCTCGTGCTTGGCGTACGCGTCGGGAAAGGCGCTGATCTGCACGCGTTGGGCGGCCACGGTGAGCGGGAGCTTCTGCCAGTCGGGCAGGTCCACCAGCTTCTCGTAGAACTTCCGAGAGGCGTACTCGGGATTCATCCGTTGCGCGACGGTGCCCCACGACGCGCGTTGCTGGAACAGCCCTACCGAGTCGTGGTCGGCGCCGACGCCCTCGTGCGGGATGTCCTGAGACTCGGCGACCGTGCGGTTGGCCAGGTTGAGCAGCCGTGACTCCTGCATGGCGGTCGCCACCGCGATCACCCAGCCACGGGCCGGCACCTTCATGTCCTGGCCGATCTTGATGATCACTGCGGCGTTGCGGAGTTGGCGTTCCCCGTACTGCGGGATCCGGGGCATCTTGCCGGTCACTTCGACCGTGAAGTCTCCGGTGCACTCCAGGCTCGCCGGCGTGATCTGTTCGGCCGCGTCGCCGCCCAACTCGGTAAGGAAGAAGGCACCGGCACCCCCGGTGCAGCACAGGAACGCCAGCGTCGCGGTGAGCGCGGCGGCCAACGCGCCGATCCGCACCGGTCGGCGGCGGGAAGGATTCGCATCGGTCATGACCGCTCCCAGTCCACGGCGTCCACCAGCCACCGCCCCTGCGGCGCTACCAGTTCGAGTCGGAGGCGTCCGCTGTCGAGCGCGATCAGTGCCTCCACGAAGGTCTCGCTCCGCGGCCGGATGGTCACTTCCTCCGTCATCTCACCCGCCGGAACGCCGGCCGGATCGGCACCAGCGAGCTTGTCCATCAGGGTGGCAGTGGAGAGCGGACGGAGACCCTCGTGCCAGTCCTCGGCGGTCAGGCCCGATCCGCCGAGCCAGGCCACCACGAAACGTTTCGCGACCTGTTCCGGTTTCGCCTCGCCAGGGCTGGTCACCGGGGTCGGAGTGGTGGTGGTCGAGATCGCACCGTCGTCGCCCGCGGTCGGATGCACCGTGGTGATCGGCTCAGACGGCCGGTTGCTCAAACCGGTCGTCGGGTCAGCAGGACCGGCGACCAGCCGGGCCGCACCGACCACGCCGAGCACCAGTACGGCAATGCCGAGGGCGACCCCTAGTCGGGAGCGCAGCAGCCGAGTGACCAGGAATTCGATGACCCGCCGCACTGCGGTCACCGAGCCTCGGAGCGGATCCGGGGTGCTGGCTTCTCGGGTGTCCGTTCAGCCGAACCCGGACGGTAGATGGCGAAGGACGGGTTCTCCTCGGGTACATCCGGCTCCGTCCAGGTGGCGGGCTGCCGACGCCTGGGCCGGGGTGCGACCGGCTGCTTCTCGGGACGCGGCTGTTCCTCGCCCTTGCCTCGGTCGTCGCTGGCTCCGCGGCTTTCCGAACGTTCGCCGGCGGGAGGTGCGCCGCTGGGAACCGGGTCCGGGCGCGCCTCCGGCCGCACCTTCGGCTGTTCCACCATCACAGTGCGGCGCCGTCCCATGGCGGGCTCGGTGGTGCCGCCCGGTTCGGCGACGTCGAGCCGGGCCGCCGTACGCATGTCGCGGAAGAACCGCCGATGCCACGAGCCGGCCGAGCTGACCGCCTCGCTGCTGTCCTTGCCGCCGAGCTGGGTGATCCGCCGATACGGGCGCAACAGCAGCCAGCCGACCACACCACACAGCCAGACAAGCACCACCTGGAGCCAGCCGGGCAGGGTGGGCGTGCTCATGATGAGGTCCACCGCGAAGAGGTAGATCGCCGCACCGGTTCCGAAGATGGCGATGTTGAAGAGGGCGGCCACCACCGCGTTGCCCAGCCGGCGCAGACCGGCGCTGGCCGGTCGGAGCAGGCCGATGGTGCCCAGGATCGGTGCGGCGATCACCGCCCACCGGAAGATCAGGAAGCCGAGCAAAACGAGCAGCGAGGCGGTCAGGTCGAACATCGCGAAGAGCAGCGCGGCCAGCACCGCGATGAAACCCGCGCCGACCCGGTCCATGTCCCGCACACCTTGCAGGTACTCGTACGCCTCCGGATCCTCTCGTTCGATCTGCGCCGCCACCGTCATCCACTGCTGCTTCTTCGCGTTGATAGTGGCTTCGCGAAGCTCGGGATTACTTCGAATCCTCTCCGCCTCACCCCACGACAGCGACTTGGCGTCGTAGAGCGCCGCGCCGTACTTGCGGGCGGTCTCGCTGTCGGCCGAGCCGAGCACGCCGCGCAGCCAGTTCCGGTAGAGCATGCCCTCCGTGGCGGTGTCGCTCGCCCTCACCGCAGGGGGGCGCTTGTCGGTGCAGGCATCCGGGTTCGGCATGGCGCAGCGATCGGGCGGCACGTCCTTGGATGCCGGCCCGACAGCGTCATGTACGACGCCGAGGGTGGAGATGAGTGCACCGTCGGCCAGGTTCGCGGACTTGACCGGCCAGGCGGCCAGCGCCGTGACCGCCACCATCACCACGAGCGCCCATCCCGCCGTGGTCATCGCGCTGCTCATGTCGCTCTGGCGTGAGCGCCAGAGCAGGTAGAGGCCGACCACGCAGAGCGTGATGATGCCGAAGACGCTGAACACCTTCTGGTAGATCGCCTTCGTGGCCTGGTCCACAAGCGGATCCGCCCAGCCCCACATCGTCCCCGGATCCCAGGCGCGTTCCCGCAACGCGTTCGAGGCACCGATGATCGCCGTGGCGATCATGAATTCCCCGTTGGCGATGGTGTTGGTGAACTTGTAGTCAGGGTGCAGCAGCGTGGTCGCGCAGCCGGTTTCGATCTTGTAGGTGGTGTAGCTGTAGCCGGCGTATCCGTAGTCGCTGTAGTAGCCCTTGGGGCCGGCGAGCTTGGAGGCTTCGGGCCGGGACGCGAACCAGCCGGCGATGCCGGAGTCCGGTGCCGTCGGTGTCGGTGGGTTCAGGCAGGTCGCTTCGCTCTCCGCGACCTGGTGGAGCTTGGCGACGCAGGCGCGGAAGTCGGCTTGCCATTCCTCCGTGGTGCAGAGGTCGGTGGGGGCCTGGTACGCGACCGGAGCGGCGTACGCGGGTGTGGCGGTGAGCCCTGGCCAGCTGATCGTGGCACCGGCGAGTACGCCGATCGCCAGGAGGAGCGCCGTGATCCGTGCCCGGGCCCTCGCCATGTCATGCCTCCAGGTCAGGCAGCACGGTCGGCAGCACCCCGGCGGCGGCAGCGATGGCGGCGGGGGTGGTGTCGAGGTGCTCCAAGAGTCCATCCACGTAGGAGACGTCGACTCGGACCTTCTGCACCCGGCCGTCGACGTCGCGCATCACGAATTCGCGGAAGCCGAGCCGGTGGGAGGAGGTCGCGTCGGCGGTGGAGAGCGAGGCGAGGGTCGCCTCGTAACCGTCGTCGACCGGGACCCGCAACAGGCGCAGCGCCTCCGAGGCGATCTCGGCGTCCTCGGCGATCCGGCCGACGAAGACGGTGGAGACCAGGTTCTGGACGTCGAGGCCGAGGATGTCGCGAGGGTTCTGGGAGGCGACAAGCGCGGCGAGGTTCCACTTGCGGGAGTCGCGGGCGAGCCGGACGAGGAAGGAGCGGCCGGACCGCCAGCCCTCCATGAAGTGGGCCTCGTCCAGGCCCACCAGCTTGCGGGACGCCATCGAGCCGCCGTAGCAGCGGCGGACCGCCAGCCGGTGCGCGGTGTGCAGCATCGGCAGGGCCAGCGCCTCCTCGGCCGACCAGTACTCCCGCTCGATCTTGAGGTCGGGCAGCCGGAGGCCGGCCATGGTGATCACGGTGAGCGCTGCGTCCGCGCCGAGCAGGCCCTCCGGCGGCCGGCCGAAGAAGAGCATGGCCAGCGGCATCTCGGCGGTGTCCAGCAGCAGGTTGGCCAGTTCCCGGCCGGCGTCGTCGTCGAGCTGCGCGAGGCAGGTGACCACGTCGTCCAGGGTGGAGGTCTCTTCGGCCGGCACCTGGCGTACGGCGTGCCGGAACAGGGTCGCGGTGGACGCCTCGCGGGCCACCTGCGGCGGTACCAGCATCATGCAGATGTCCTGCACCAGCATCCGGCGTTCGGCCCGGGCGTTGGAGACCGCGATCTCGAACTCGCGGTCCCCGGCGGGGCCGGCACCGAATTCGCTGCGCAGCGGCGTCGGGATCAGCGAGTACGGTGCCAGGGTGCCGTGCTCGGAGCCGGTCAGGTTGAGCACCCGCGAGTACGGCCGCAGCTCCGGCATCGCGCAGAGGCGGGCCAGCGGGCCGGACGGGTCGAGCAGGGTCACCTGCACGCCGCGCCGGGCCGCCAGGTAGCCAAGCGCGCCGAGCAGTGTCGACTTGCCACCACCCGGCTCGGCCACGAAGACCGCGAGGCCGGAGCGTTCCCGTACCTCCATCGGGAAGTGCAGGTCGAGGAAGACCGGCCGACGGCAGGTGCCGGCGGTTCGTCCGATCAGGTCGCCGCGGCGGTCGCCGACCGTCGACGCGGCCTGCGGCAGCGCCGCCGCCAGCAGGTGCACCGGCATTCGCCGGACGTAGCCGGTGTTGGCGATGGGCTCGCCGGGGATGAACTCCCGGGCCAGCCAGTCCTGGTTCTTCGGGTGCTGCAGGGAGATGCGCAGTTCCCGGGAGTAGAGCTGGATCAACCGGCGGGCCCGCTCCAGGCACTCCTCCCGGGTACGCCCACCCACCGCGATCCGGTGCCAACCGTGCGCCCGAGCGGAGTCCACCGGCAGGCCGGTGGTCATCTCGTCGCCGATCACCAGTGCCCGCTTGGCCAGCCGCTCCAGCTCCGGCGGTGCGTCGATGCCGTGCTCGGCGTAGTCGAGCTGCTGCGACCGGATCATCCGCAACCGGTGTTCGAGGTTACGGAAGGAGTCACCGGAGCCGAGGATGTCGACCCGGGTGGAGAGCTCCATCGGCCACGGCAGTCGCTCGTGGAAGTGCAGCCAGGGCTCGTGCCGTTCGGGGATCTCCAGCGGCTCCATCCGACCCACCGCGAGCACGGCGACGTGCCGCTCCTCGCCGGTCATCCGGTTGACCAGCTTCACCGTCGAGCCGTACGGGGTGCGGTAGCGCTCCACCTGCTCGGTCAGCGCGAGCAGGTCACCGCGTTCCCAACGCCCGTCGGTGATCGGCGAGAGCGCACCCGGAGGGGCCATGCAGAGCGCCACCGAGCGGTAGAGCAGCCATTCCAGTTCCTGTGCGGTGACCCGCCGGCCCCGCATGCCGAACGCGCCGAGCACCTCGTCGAACTGCTCGACGGTACGGCCCAGCTTGCGCCGTTCGCCCTCGGCGACGCCACGCCCGAAGGTGCGCAGCAATCGTTCGGTGAGCGAGTCGCCGAGCGAGCGACGGGCGAAGGTGACGCCGAGGTAGGTCTGGCCCTCGGCATGGTTGACCGAGAGCAGGTGCCGTTGGGCGGCCACCAGATGGTCGGCCCAGCTCGGCGTGCCGGGCACGTCGGGCAGCGGGGAGTGGGTGTGGGCGTCGATGGTGCGGGCCCACTCGTCGGCCGGGAAGGGGCGGGTGGTGCGGCGCAGGTGCAGTCGGAACCCGGCCAGGCCGGCGTACTGCTCGGAGATCGCCGAGAGCAGCGCCTCGCGTTCCGCGTCCGGGCGGAAGGCCCAGCGCACCTCGGGCAGCCAGTACCAGGCGGTGACGGTGTTCGGGGTGAAGGTCAGGTGGCCGGCGATCTCGGTGATGGCCAGCTCCACCGCCGGATCACGGTCGCCGAACTTGATCTTCGGGGCGCGGACCCGGACCGGCTTGGTCGGTCGGTCCCGACGGTCGGCCGAGCGCTGCCGGGGTGGGCTGGCGACGCCGGTGGCCGGTGCGCCGGCTCGGCGGCTGGGCGCGGCGTCCACCGGTGGACCGTCGTGCGGACGGTCGTCGGCGGGGGGACGGGCGCTCGGCAATCGGTCGCTGGTGGTGGTGGCGGTGGTGACGGGCGGCGGCGGAGTCGGCGCGGGGGGCACGATCGCCGGGCCGGCCACCGGGCGAGGGGCGTCGGCGGGGCGCTCCGGCGCGGCGATCGGCGTCGGCGGGACGGGTGGTGCGGGTAGCGGGGCCGGCGCCGGTCGGCGGGTCACCGGAGCCGGTGCGGCGGGGGTCGCCTGCTGCGGCAGGGCCCGGGCCGGCTGGCCGCTGCCGCGCAGCGCGGACCCGGGCCGGGCGTAGGTGCCACCGAAGAGGTCGAGGAACGGCGAGTCGATGTCGGCGCTGTCGCGGGTGGCGGGTACGACCGGCGAGGGCTCGGCCGGTGCCGACCGGCGCTGCGGCGGGCGGGGTGCCTGGAAGACTCCCACGCTGCCGTGCCCCGGGGTGGTGGCCAGCGCCGGATCGAGCGAGGCGTCCTCGGGATCTGCGGATTGTGGGTAGTCGAACGATCGCGCACGGTTACCGTGCGGTGCGGCCGAACGCCCGGCCGGGGACCCCGGCGTGGAGGAGCGGCTCATGCGATCGCCCTGCCCGTGTTCGCAGTGGTCACCCGATGGCGGCGAGGCGGCTGCGGATCCGCTTCGCAAGTCGGCGGCAAACCCTCCGACGGCCGGTACGGCGTGCAGCCGGTCATGCCAGTTCCTCCCGGATCCTGATCCCGCTTCCGACCAGACGCGGGTCGCGCTGCTCGGCGGCCGGCTCCCGGGTACGTCGCCAGTCGGTCAGCGCGGTGCGGATCACCATGCGCGCCGGCCGGTCCGGATCGACGTACCGGAAGACGAACGAGGTGGTCACGATGGCGAGGGCGATCTCCCACGCGGGGAAGAGCTCGACCTGCAACGTGAACAGCCAGTGGATGAACATGTAGAGGGGAACGAGCAGCATGAAGAGCCCGTACTGGGCGTAGGGCAGGTGGACCGGAAGGGTGTAGCCGGGCGGCCCGAGATAGACCAGGCGGGCCCGGTAGATGTCGTCGTCGGTGCGCAGCCGCATCTCGTGCCCGCGCCTATTCGAAGATCAGGTTGATCAGGAAGTCGCCGATGAAGAAGAGAGTGGCGGCTCCGGCGATGAATGCCAGTCCGACGATCGCGATGGCGGAGCTGGTCAGCACCTTCGAAATCTCGCCTCGGCTGGCTCGGCCGATGAAGATGACGCCGAGCACGGCGAGCAGGATCGGCGCGATCTTGCTGGCGAAGAAGGTGACGACGCCCTCGGTGTTGATTCCCTTCGGCTCCTCGGCCGCGAGTGGAATCGACGATGCCAGGGCGGTGAGCAGGTGGGCGGCGTTGCTCGACGCCGATTCCATCAGCTCGATGGCGATCACTGGAACCTCCCCAAGTCGCGGCCGGCGGCGCCGCGGTGGTGCAGTAGGCAAGCCTTGCGGGATCGGTGCTTACTGTGCGCAGCGGCCGAGACCCTGCGTGCGTAGCTCGCCACGGTAGGTGGCGATTTTTGGGCGGATTACCCCGCTTTGGCCCTCCCTCCAAGCGTCGCCATCTCGATGCTGGGCAATTCCACAGCGTACGGGCCGCCCCCCTTTGCGACAAGCCGCGAAGAGTCTGCCCGATACGACCCGGACGACCGATCGTACACACGTTTCAATTCGCATGTCAGCGCCCTGACCCGGGTCGATCACGGCGGTCTCGACGACCGGTACCGTCTAGTCGTGACCGATCTGGTGCGGGCCCCGGCCCCGGTGGTGATGGGCGTCCTGAACGTCACGCCCGATTCGTTCTCCGACGGCGGACGCTACGCCGACGTCGGGGCCGCTGTCGCACACGGCGTCCGGCTGCGTGACGAGGGTGCGGGGTTGGTTGATGTCGGTGGCGAGTCGACCCGGCCCGGTGCCGAGCGCGTCGACCCCGAGACCGAGGTGGCCCGCGTGGTGCCGGTCATCCGGGAGTTGGCCGGCGCCGGCGTGCCGGTCAGCATCGACACCACCCGTGCCCAGGTCGCCGCGGCGGCCCTCGCGGCCGGTGCGGTGGTGGTCAACGACGTCTCCGGTGGGCTCGCCGATCCCGACATGGCCCGGGTCGTCGCCGACGCCGGCTGTCCGTGGGTGCTGATGCACTGGCGAGGTCACTCCCGGCGGATGACCGAGCTGGCCGCCTACGACGACGTGGTCGCCGACGTACGCGCCGAACTCGGCCAGCGGGTGGAGGCCGCGCTCGCCGCCGGGGTGGCCGCCGATCGCATCGTGATCGATCCGGGGCTCGGGTTCGCCAAGACGGCCGCCCACAACTGGCAGCTCAGCGCCCGGCTGCCCGAGTTGCTGGAACTCGGCTATCCGCTGCTGTTCGGCGCGAGCCGCAAGTCGTACCTCGGTCTGCTGCTGGCCGGACCCGACGGCGTACCCCGACCCACCGGCGGTCGCGGGGCGGCCACCGTCGCCACCAGCCTGCTGGCGGTCGCCGCCGGCGCCTGGGGGGTACGCGTGCACGATGTGCGCGCCACTGTGGACGCCCTGGCCGTCTGGCAGGCGACCGGTCGTCCACGATTGGCCCCGGCAGCCGGCACCGCGCTGGCGGGCGCGGGTTCCACCGGCGATCCGCAGGGGGTATGGCGATGACGGACCGGATCGAGCTGACCGGGCTGCGGGCCCACGGGCGGCACGGGGTGTACGACTTCGAACGCGTCGCCGGGCAGGAGTTCGTGGTCGACGCGGTCCTGGAACTGGATCTCGCGCCGGCCGCCCGCTCCGACGAGGTGAGCGACACCGTGCACTACGGCGAACTCGCCGAGCGGCTGGTCGCGGTGATCACCGGGGAGCCGGTCAACCTGATCGAGACCCTCGCCGACCGGTTGATCACGATCTGCCTGGCCGACCCGCGGGTCAACGCCGCGACGATCACCGTGCGCAAACCCGAGGCGCCGATCCCGCACGCCTTCACCGACGTGGCCGTCACGATGCGTCGGGCCCGATGAGCCGGGCCCTCCTCTCCCTGGGCAGCAACCTGGGGGACCGCATGGCGCACCTGCGTACCGCCGTGTCGGTGCTCGGCGAGCACGTGCTGATGGCGTCCGGGGTGTACGAGACCCCGCCGTGGGGCGACACCGACCAGCCGGCGTACCTGAACGCCGTGCTGCTGGTGGCCGACCCGGAGGCTGGCCCGTACGACTGGTTGACCCGGGCGCGGGCCGCCGAACAGGCGGCCGAGCGGGTACGCGACCCGAACCGTCGGTTCGGCCCGCGCACACTCGACGTCGACGTGATCGCGGTCTGGGCCGACGACGGCGAGCCGGTGCTCAGTGCCGATCCGGAGCTGACCCTGCCGCACCCCCGGGCGCATCTGCGCGCCTTCGTGCTGCGGCCGTGGATCGACATTCAGCCGTACGGTGAGCTGCCCGGACACGGCTGGTTGACCGATCTGCTGACCTCCGGGCCGGCGGCGGCCGAGGTCGCGGAACTGCGTCCCCGACCGGATCTGGCGTTAGAGTCGACCACATGAGCGAGCGGCAGCGAGCGAGTGATCAACGCGGTGCCGTGGCGCGTCGTGACGGCACGCCGCGCAGGTGGCCGGCATGACCCAGACCCCACCGCCCGACGGGTCGCGGATGCGCCCCACGCGCATCTCCACCCTGGTGGTCGCCGCCCTGGCCGCTGCGGCGGTCGCCTGGCTGCTGATCAGCAGCATCTACTACGACCGGCTGCCACCGCTGCCGTGGCTGCCGGTGGTCACCCTGGCCGGGCTGGCCGTGCTGGAGGCGTACGCCGCGATCAACACCCGGGGGCGGATCGAACGGCGACCGGGCCGCGAACCGGTCAACCCGCTGATGGTCGCCCGGTTCGTCGTCCTCGCCAAGGCCTCCGCCCTGGTGGGGGCGATCTTCGCCGGCTTCTACGCCGGGCTGGCCGGTTGGCTGCTGGTCCAGTCGACGCGGGCTGCGGAGCAGGACCGGCCGGCCGGCATCGCCGGGCTGGTGGCCGCGGTCGCCCTGGTGGCGGCGGCGCTCTGGCTGGAGCGGTCCTGCCGGGTTCCGGAACGGCCGGACGACGACCATGAGCCCGACGATTGGGAGTCGCAGCCGGGTCGCCGCTAGACCCACCTTCCGCACAGGGGTTACGTCCGGCTGCGCTCGCGGGTACGGTGCCTGCGACCGCAGGGCAAGCGGTCACCACCAATATGCCCTTTCGTCGAAGCAGTCCGGGCGGCCGCTGGAAGGCAGGCATGATGGCGTACGACGAACCAGGCCGCAGTGGGCAGGCAGAGTCGACTCCGGTCGGATCCACCGTCGGCACGGACACCGTCGCCGACGACCGTCAGAACGGTGAGCCGGGCGGGGACCGCTTCGGGGTCTACGTGCTCTGGGAGACGCTCCTGCTGCTCGGCTTCGCTGCCCTGGTCTACCTGCTCTGGCTGGAGAACCCGACGGCGCTGCGCGGCAGCGGGCTGCGTGCCCTCATCGTCGACGTGGTCGCCCTCGGTCTGCTGGCGTTGGCTGCCGGGCTGACCCTGCGCACCGCGGCGGTGAACCTCGCGATCGGGCCGGTGGCGGTCGCCGCCGGGTTGAACTTCGCCGAGCAGAGCGACCGGGGCCTGCTCATCGCCGTGGGCACCCCCGCTGCGGTGGCCGCGGTCGGTGGCCTGGTGCTGGGGCTGGTGGTCGTGCTGCTGCACGTCCCCGGCTGGGCCGCGAGCCTGGGCGCGGCGGCCGGCGTGGTCGTCTACATCGAGCAGCGTGCCGCTCCGGTGCTGGTCCAGGGGGACTACGACCCGCGCGACATCGCCGGGCAGCTCTTCGTGGGTTTCGCCGCGCTCACCGTGATCGGTGGGCTGTTCGGTGCGATCGGGCCGATCCGCCGGCTGGTGGGCCGGTTCCGTCCGGTCGCTGACCCGGCCCGACGGCGAGGGGTGGCGGCCGCCGTCGTCACCACCGGCGGGTACGTCTGCTCCACCGTGCTGGCGATGCTCGCGGGCGCCCTGCTCGCGTCGAAGGACGACGCGGTCATCCCGGGGGACGGGCTGGACTGGACCGTGCTGGCCGTCGGTGCGGTGCTGCTGGCCGGCACCAGCGCCTTCGGTCTGCGGGGTGGCGTCTTCGGCACGCTGCTGACGGTCGGCGCGGTCGGCCTGTTCCTCGCCTACGCGCAGGCACGCGGCTGGACGGTGAGCCGGTGGGTCGTCGGCGGGGCGGCGCTGGCGGCCGGACTGGCGGTGACCCGGCTGGTCGAGCGGTACGGCCGACCTGTCGTCGGACCGCCCCGCCCGGTGTCTCCGCCGGCGGCCGGGGAACCCACGGGAGGTGCCGGCGGCTGGGCGATGTCCCAGCCGGAGCCGGTCGGCGACTGGCCGCCCGTCCTGCCGGCACAGTCGACGGGCGACCCGACCGATCCGTGGGGCCCGCGCCGCTGGGAGACCAACTCGCCGATCTGGCAGGCCGACGACCGGTGAACGATGTTCTCGCGCGTCGTCGGCGAGCCGGATGTGATCTCGGCAGTTAGGCTCGGCGCATGACCGACACATCATCGAGCTCCGGCGGCCGGTCGTTCGAGGCGTTGGACGCGCTCAGCACCGAGGAACTGCGTGAGCAGGCGTTCGCGGTGGCTCGGGAGCGCCGGGACGTGAAGTTCTTCTGGTCGGTGCTCCGGCATCTGCCGAACGCCGACGAGGCTGCCGCGCTCGACGGTGCCCCGAACTCGGTGGGGCCGACGGTCGACGAGGCGGTGGCGCTGTGGCGGGAGATGACCGGTCACGGCTACGAGGAGTCCGCCCCGTTGCTGCGCGCCGCCTTCATCGACTATCTGTTGAAGCACTGACCGGGGGCTGCTGACCGCGACATCCGCTTGTCCCGGCATACCGTCACAAAACGCGCCCTCGCGTTTGTTCATGTCGATCCGCTGGGAACTAGCGGGCCATGGCTCTCACCAACCGATACAAGTCCGCACCTGGAGCCGGCACCCTCGCCGCGCTCCTGCTGGTCCTGGTCTTCGGCAGCCCCTGGTACGCCGACTGGGCCGCAGACAACACCGATCCCGACAGCGCCGGCGGGTGGTTCCTCAGACTGCTCGCCTGGCCCGCCTGGCGGTTCGACTCGTCCGACTCCATTCAGGAGATCATCGCGGCGGACCTGAAGGCGATCCTCCTGGTCGTCCTGACCTTCGTCTTCCTCTACCTGCTTCCGGGTTCCCAGCTGGCCCGCGCCCGGGGCACGCTCAGCCAGTTCTTCGCCGGCTGGGCCGCGTACGTCTTCGCAGCGGCCCTGGCGGCCCTGCTCACCGCACTGATCCGGACCAACCCCTCGCTGCTCGGCGCGTTGCAGGCCGCCGGCGATGGTGCGGAGTACGGGCTGTTCACCGGCTGGATCATCGGCATCGCCACGCTGGGCGGTTGGCGGGGACGTCGTTGACGCCGTGGCCGGCCCCGTGACCTGTTCAGGTGGCCGGCCCGGTGCCAGTCACATCAGCCGGTCGGCTCCGCGAGCGCCAGGACACGTTCCCGGCTGAGCAGACCGACCGGCTGGCCCTGCTCGGTCACCACGGCCTGTCCACCGGCCGAGGTGAGCAGCACGGCCAGCGCGTCGTACGCCGAGCCGCCCAGTGCCACCGCCGGCAGGTCCGCCACACCGTCGCTGGGCAGCGGCGCGAGCACCTCCCGGGTGACCGGGGTGACCACCAGCCGGCGGATGCCCCGATCGGCGCCGACGAACTCGCGGACGAACGGGGTGGCGGGCGCGCCGAGCAGCGTCGCCGGGGTGTCGTACTGCTCCAGCCGACCCCCCTCGGAGAGCACCGCGATCCGGTCACCGAGCCGGACGGCCTCGTCCAGGTCGTGGGTCACCAGGACGATGGTCTTGCGCACCTCGGCCTGCAGGCGCAGGAACTCCTCCTGCAGCCGGGTACGCACGATCGGGTCGACGGCGGAGAACGGCTCGTCCATCAGCAGGACCACCGGGTCGGCGGCGAGCGCCCGAGCCACGCCGACCCGCTGTCGCTGACCACCGGAGAGCTCGTGCGGGTAGCGCCGGCCGAACTGCGTCGGGTCCAGCCCGACCAACTCCAGCAACTCGTCGACCCGCCGCCGGGCGCGGTCCTTGGACCAGCCGAGCAGCCGGGGCACGGTGGCCACGTTCGCCGCCACCGTCTGGTGGGGGAAGAGCCCGACGTTCTGGATCACGTAACCGATCTGTCGACGCAGCCGCACCGGATCGGTCCGGGTGACGTCGGCGTCGCCGAGCATGATCCGCCCGCTGGTCGGCTCGATCAGCCGGTTGATCATCCGCAGCACTGTCGACTTGCCGCAACCCGACGGCCCGATCAGGACCACCAGCTCACCCGCGTCGACGTGCAGACTGAGGTCGCGGACCGCCTCGGTGCCGTCCGGATAACGCTTTCCGATGC
The DNA here is from genome assembly GCF_003977705.1 of Verrucosispora sp. FIM060022. NCBI lineage: Bacteria > Bacillati > Actinomycetota > Actinomycetes > Micromonosporales > Micromonosporaceae > Micromonospora > Verrucosispora sp. FIM060022. The sequence continues at coordinate 698,749 of NZ_RQIV01000002.1, read as the reverse complement.
CGTCGAGAGTGATCGACGCCGCGCGCTGGCCGTCGTCGGCGACCGGGGTACCGTCCACGTATGTCCTTCCGCCTGAGCTACCGGGCCGACCCGGGTAACCCGTGGTTCTCCTGGCAGTACGTGCGGGACAACTCTGACACGGTGCTGGCCGCCCTGCGGGACCACACCACCCTCACCCTGCGCGCGGTGCTGATCGCCACGCTGATCGCCGTCCCGCTGGCCGTGGTGGCGTACTGGTTCCGACCGCTCACCGGGCCGATTGTCGCACTCACCGGGGTGCTCTACACCGTCCCGTCGTTGGCCCTGTTCGCGTTCGTCGCGCCCTATCTGGGCATCGGCGTCGCGACGGTGCTCAGCGTGGTGGTGCTGTACGCGCTGCTGGTGATCGTCCGCAACACCGTGGCCGGGCTCAACCAGGTGCCGGCGGAGGTGCGGGAGGCCGCCGAGGGCATGGGGTACGGCCGTTGGGGTCGCCTGCTGCGGGTCGAACTGCCGCTGGCCCTGCCCGGCATCCTCACCGGCCTTCGGCTGGCCACGGTCTCCACGGTCGCCCTGATCACCGTGGGCGTGGTGATCGGGCGGGGCGGGCTCGGGCAGATCATCTTCGCCGGTTTCAACAACAACTTCTACAAGGCCCAGATCATGACCGGGACGCTGCTCTGCGTACTGCTGGCCCTGGTGCTCGATCTGCTCCTGGTGGGCGTCGGCCGGCTGCTCACCCCGTGGCTGCGCGGGCGGGTCGGATGAGGGCCGCCGGGCCGGCGGGCGTGATGCGGAGGTGCCGATGAATCCCGTACAGCAGGCGGTGGTCTGGCTCAACGACCCGCTGAACTGGACGAACCCGGGTGGCGTCCTGGACCGGCTCGGCGAGCACGTCACCATCTCGGCCGCTGCGGTGCTGCTGGGCTGCCTGGTGGCCTGGCCGCTGGGGCTGTGGCTGGGCCATGCCGGCCGGGGCGGCGGGCTGGTCGTGCTCGTCTCCAACGTGACCCTGGCGGTGCCCACCCTGGCCCTGCTCACCATCCTTCCGTTGACCTTCCTCGGCTTCGGTCGACCGGCCGTGGTCGTCGCCCTGGCGGTGTTCGCGGTGCCACCGCTGCTGGCCAACGCCTACACCGGCGTCCGGCAGGTCGATCCGCAGACCCGGGAGGCGGCCCGGGGCATGGGGATGACCGGGCCGCAGGTGCTGCGCCAGGTGGAGTTGCCGCTGGCGATCCCGTACCTGGCGGCCGGGTTCCGGACCGCCGCGGTCCAGGTGGTCGCCACGGCCGCCCTGGCGACCTTCGTCAACGGTGGGGGCCTTGGCGAGATCATCCGGCTCGGATTCGGTCTGAGCATCGCGGTGGGCGGCGGCCAGATCCTCGCCGGTGGCCTGCTGGTCGCCGGGCTCGCGGTCAGCGCGGAGCTGATCTTCGGGCTCGTCGAGCGGCTGGTCACGCCACGTCCGCTGCGCCGCGCCCGGCGCCGCGCCGCACGTCGCGCCGCCGACGCGGTCACCGGCGGCTGACCTGATCTCCCGCACTGCGGGCCTGATCTCCGGTTGACCGCCGCCGCGCCTCGGTGGTTCCGCCATGGTGGTGACGGGCGCCACGATGCAAGGTCGTAGTTGCGGCGGAATGGCGGTCACCGGGGTGCCTGGTAACCACCATTCCGCCGCAACGGTGTCAAGCAAGGACGGGACGCCGGGCGTCGCCGGCGGATGGTGACGTTCCGGTGACGAACGCGGCGCAGAAGTTGTCGGTGGCGCTCGGCAGGATGTTGGGTGGATCAGCGGGCGGCCGGAAGGCGGGATCGGCGGGATGATCCGCCGCAAGATCGCCGCCCGTCGGACACGCGGCCGGCCCGAACGGGCCGCGCCGGGACACGGAAGGCGGGTCCATGCGCGCAGGTAGAAGACTGTCCATCGCCGTTGTCGGCGCCGTCGCGGCGGCAGGCGTGCTGGCGGGCTGCGGCGAGGCAGGTTCGTCCGGCACCGAGGCGCCACAGCAGTCCGCCTCGGGCGAAGGCTGCGCCCCGGTCGCCGGGGAGCAGTTGATCGCGCTGACGGACGACAAAGCCCTGCAGAACGCTGACAACATCATCCCGGCGATCAACACCAAGGTCGCCACCCCGCAGCTCGTCGCGGCGCTCGACAAGGTCTCGGCGGTGCTCGACACCCCGAAGCTGGTGCAGCTCAACAAGGCGGTCGACGTGGACCGCAAGAGCGCACAGGCGGCGGCGCAGGAGTTCAGCGCCGCCAACGGGCTCGCCGACGGGGTGGAGAAGGGCCCGGGCGGGAAGATCACGGTCGGCGCGGGCAATTTCACCGAAAGCGAGATCATCGCCGAGCTTTACAAGATCCAGCTGACTGCGGCCGGTTACCAGGTGACCGTGCAGCAGATCGGCAACCGGGAGCTGTACGAGCCGGCGCTGGAGAAGGGTGAGATCCAGGTCGTCCCGGAGTACGCGGCGACGATGGCCGAGTTCCTCAAGGGCAAGACCGGCGGGGGCAGTGACCCCGTCTCCTCGCCCGACGTGGAGAAGACCGTCACCGCCCTGCGCGGTCTCGGCGAGCAGGTGGGGCTCAGCTTCGGCCAGCCGGCACCGGCGCAGAACCAGAACGCCTTCGCGGTGACCAAGGAGTTCGCCGAGAAGTACGGCGTACGGACGCTGTCCGAGCTGGCCGCGAAGTGCTCGGGTACCGCCACGGTGCTGGGTGGCCCGCCGGAGTGCCAGGAGCGCCCGTTCTGCAAGCCGGGTCTGGAGCAGACCTACGGGCTCTCGGTCGGCTCGTTCTCCTCGCTGGACCAGGGTGGTCCGCTGACCAAGACCGGGTTGCGTAACGGCACGATCAGCGTCGGCCTGGTCTTCTCCACCGACGCGGCGTACGCCACGAGCTGAACCGACACCGCCCCCGGCCGGCCTGGTCGGGGGCGGCCCGTCGTTGCTGCTCACGGGTCGATCAGCGACCGGCGTCGAACTTCGGTAGCGATCCCTGCCACTGGCCCCGTTCCCAGCCAACGCAACTCTCGGTAGGCTCCGGACCCATGCCCGCAACGGTGCCCACCGATCCGCGCAGCAAGCAGTTGCTCACCGCCCTCTTCTGGGGTGGAGTGGCGTTGGCCCCGGTCGCGGCGCTGATTCTGCTGGTCGCCGACGGGAACGGTCCACTGCGGTTCGCCGCGCTGTTGGCCATCCTGGCGGTGGTGCTGATCGGGCTCTCCATCACGCTGCGCGGCGACAACGGTCACGAGCAATACACCGAGGAACTGCGCGAGGAACTCGACGAGCTGCGGCGGGAACTGCGTAGCGAGATCGTGGCGGCCGCGCAGCGGGGCAATCAGGCGTTGGACGAGCTCCAACGGGTCCAGCAGACGCTGGCCGGGTTGCGTCGCACTGCGGACGCTGCCGGTTCCTCAGCCGGTGATGCTGCGCCCGCCAGTGCGGAACCAGTCGGCGGAGGCCGCGCCCGGGTCGCGGCACCGGAACCCCCACCGCCCGCACCCTTCGCGGACCGGCCCACGTCGACCCCTTTCGGAGAGCGACCCGAACCGGCCCCTTTCGGAGACCGACCTGAATCGGCCCCTTTCGGAGACCGGCCCGCGCCAGCACCCTTCGGGGAGCGGCCTGCACCGGCTGGTGTGGGGGAGCGACAGACCCGCCCCGGCGGGGTCTACGGCTCGGCCCAACCGGCAGGCCAGGGCGTCGTCCGCCACACCGAAACGGTGCACGTCACCACCCGGCACACCATTGTGGACGGTGGTGGGATGGGTGAGGTGCCCCGGTATGGCGGCTACGCCGCCCCATGGTCGGCGGGTGAGCGACCACGCGGCGGACCCGGCGTGGACCCTGCCGAACGACACTGGCCCGACGGCGACGAGCGCCCTCGCCGCGATGACGACAGAGCCTGGTCGGGACCGGCCCGCGACGAGCATGTCGCCTGGTCGGAGCCCCGGGACGAGCGTCCCTGGTCCGGGCCTCGTGACGACCGGTCCACCCACCGCGACGACCGCTCCGCACACCAGGACGGCTCCGCTTACCAGGACCGCTCTGCTTACCAGGACCACTCTGCGTATCGGGACGGCCCTGCACGCCACGACGCCTCTGCACACCAGGGCGGCTCGACATTCCAGGACGGCTCCGGGTACCGGGACGAGCGGGACTGGGCAGCCCCGCGCGACGAGCGGGGCTGGGGTGACGGTGGGCAGCAGTGGGCGGCTGCCGCCGAGGTGGCACCTGGACCGTCGCGTCCGGACGACACCGGCGAGTACTGGGCGCAGCTACGTGCCGGGGACCGCTGGGCCGCCGTACGCGACGACGAGCGGGGGCGCGAACTGCGGGTCGGTGAACGACACGCCGAGGTGAACGCGGACCACACCGGCACCGAGTACCGGATGGCGGACCGCTGGGCCAGCGTGCGCCACGGCGAACCACGTCGTGCCGCCGACGGCGACGAGGGATGGCGGGACGGCCGAGGTGAACCGGAGCGGCGGCCCGGCCTGCCCGCCGGCGGCGTGCCGGTCCCGGACGAGTGGCGTCCTCCACGACAACGCGGACACCAGCCCGAGCCGTCCCGGGCGTACCAGCCCGAACCAGCACGCGGATACCTGGCCGAACCAGCGCGCGGATACCAGCCGGAACCGGCGCACGGCTACCAGCCGGAACCGGAGCCGTACGGCCGGCGGCACGGGGCCGAGGACACCGGCTACGGGCAGCCGGTCCAGGATCCGAACAACCGCTGGCGCTGATCGGATCGCCGCGCCACCGGCCGCCGAATCACTTGTCGATGTCGCCGACCACGAAGAACATCGAGCCGAGGATGGCGATCAGATCCGGCACCAGGCAGCCGGGCAGCAGGGTGGCCAGCGCCTGCACGTTCGCGTACGACGCGGTGCGCAGCTTGAGCCGCCACGGCGTCTTCTCGCCCCGGGACACCAGGTAATAACCGTTGATGCCGAGCGGGTTCTCGGTCCAGGCGTAGGTGTGGCCCTCGGGGGCCTTCAGCACCTTCGGCAGCCGGGTGTTGATCGGCCCGGTCAGCCGGTCGACCCGGTCCAGACACTGCTCGGCCAGATCCAGTGAGGCGTACACCTGGTCGAGCAGCACCTCGAAGCGGGCGTGGCAGTCTCCGGTGGTGCGGGTGACCACCGGCACGTCGAGCTGGTCGTAGGCCAGGTACGGCTCGTCGCGGCGCAGGTCCAGGTCCAGCCCGGAGGCGCGGGCGACCGGGCCGGAGGCACCGAAGGCGGCAGCGTCGGCCGCGGAGAGCACCCCGATGCCGACCGTACGGGCCAGGAAGATGTCGTTGCGCCGGATCAGATTGTCCAGATCGGGCATCCGGCGGCGAACCTCACCGATGGCGGCCCGGGCCCGGCCGGTCCACCCGGACGGGACCTCCTCCTTGAGCCCACCGACCCGGTTGAACATGTAGTGGATGCGCCCGCCGGAGACCTCCTCCATCACCGCCTGGAGCGTCTCCCGTTCCCGGAAGGCGTAGAACATCGGCGTGATCGCGCCGATCTCCAGCGGGTACGAGCCGAGGAACATCAGGTGGTTGAGCACCCGGTTCAACTCGGCCAGCGCCATCCGCAACCAGGTCGCCCGCTCCGGCACCTCCATGCCCATCAGCCGTTCCACGGCCAGCACCACGCCCAGCTCGTTGGCGAACGCCGAGAGCCAGTCGTGCCGGTTGGCCAGCACGATGATCTGCCGGTAGTCGCGTACCTCGAACAGCTTCTCCGCGCCCCGGTGCATGTACCCGACGATCGGCTCGGCGGCGACCACCCGTTCGCCGTCCAGGGTCAGCTTCAGGCGCAGCACACCGTGCGTGGACGGGTGCTGCGGTCCGATGTTGAGCACCATGTCCGTGCCGAGTTGCTCCCCGCCGGTGCCCGCCACCAGCCCGGCGCCGGTACCGACGGTCAGCTCACGCAGGTCGCCCGTGGTCATGCCCGCCATCGTGCCATGACCGGCCGGTCACGACGGCGCAGCGGTGTCGATCGGTCCGGCACACCCCGCCGGTAGCCGGTCCGCGGACAGGCCGACGGGCTGCCACAACCACAAGTGCCCGCCGAGCCCGGCCGCATCGGTCAGCTCGGCCGCCGCCGATGCCGCGGCCAACGCCCGCACATACCCGGCCGGGTCACTGACAGCCAGGCTCAGCGGCGGTCGCCCTCCGTCGGCCCCGAGCGCCCGCAGCCCGTCCCGCTGCGACCCCAGGAGGTACGCACACCGGGCGACCCGCTCACCGGCGGAGGCGACCGAGTCCATGGCCACGTGCGCGGTGACGTCACACGACCCGTCCGGCACCGGCGGCACCTGCCGCCCGGCCCGGTACCCGGTCAACGTCCCGTCGACCGGCCGCTCCGCACGCAGGTGCCCGTAGTCCACCGCCAACGCCAGCCCTCGTTCGACGTTGCCAACCGCGTCCGCCCAGGCTTCGTCCCTGTTCCTGCCGATCTCCACGCGTTCGAGCGGGAGCGGGGTGCGGTCCGTGGGGGTTTCCGGGCAGCCCGACCGGCTCCGGGCGGTCAGGCTTGATCCCTGCGCCGGTCGGGCTGCCCGGAAACCCGACCCGGTCGAGCTGGGCCACCAGGTGGAGATCCAGTCGAGATCTGCTCGGCCGACTGGTTCTCCGATCGTCTCCTCGCCGGAGGTGGGGTCGACGAGTAGGTAGTGCCAACCGGTTCCGGTGTGCACGGCGAGGTCCAGGGGGACGTTGTCGAGCCACTCGGTGGCCAGCAGCAGACCCGTGACACCGGCGGGAATCCGATCGGTCCAGGCGATCTGTTCGGGCAGGTCATCGGGGCGCGGCGCCAGCTCGACGGCGGTGAACCGTACCCGCTGGGCCAGCGGCACTGACCCGCCCACGGTGACGTCCGATGCGTAGCTGTCGCCGTACCCCGTCGTGATCTTCAAAGGGTTGACGGGTGAGGGGCGGACGGTGGCCGTGGTGGTCGGGGTTTCCGGGGAGCCCACCCGCGCAGGGATCAAGCCTGACCGCCCGGAGCGGGTGGGCTCCCCGGAAACCCCCACCCCGACGAACAGCGCCCGAAGCAACTCACCCCGCCCCGCTCCCACATCCACCACGTCGAAGACGGAAGGATGACCGAGAACCCCGTCAAGGTGATGGATCAACCGGAGCAGCGCGTCAGCGAAGACCGGGGAAGCGTGCACGCTGGTGCGGAAGTGCGCCGCCGGCCCCGCACCCGAGACGAAGAAACCGTCGGTGCCGTAGAGCGCCCGCTCCATGGCCTGATGCCAGCGCATTGCCATCAGCTCAGCCCCCGCTTTCAGCGCTTCCACCGCACCGATTCAACGGCGGTGAACGATTTCACACATCCTTGTTTCGGATCCCCGTCGGCGACGCATACTTGCCTCGACCGGTACCCATCTCGAGGACTGGATCGTGACATGAGCGCACCGCTGCGCACGCGCCCGGCCGCCCGTCGACGGCCCGCGACCGTGCCATTCGCCACCATTCCCGCCGTGCTCACCGTCGGCATCGTCGGCGCTGGACGCGTCGGTGCCACGCTGGGGGCCGCACTCGCGGCCGTGGGTCACCGGGTGGTCGCCACCACCGGCAGTTCCGGGGCCTCGCAGGCGCGGGTGGCGCTGCTGCTGCCCACCGTCTCCCGCCGCGCGGCCGCCGAGGTCGCCCGGGCGGCCACCGATCTGCTGCTGATCGCGGTACCCGATGACGCCCTGGCCGGGGTGGTCGCCGGGCTCGCCGCCGAGGGGGCGTTGCGACCCGGCCAGGTGGTAGCGCACACGTCGGGGGCGCACGGCCTCGCGGTGCTCGCCCCGGCCGTCGCGGTCGGCGCCCGCCCGCTGGCGCTGCACCCGGCGATGACGTTCACCGGTACGCCCGACGACCTCAGCCGGCTGTCCGGCATCTCGTACGGGGTGACCGCGCCGGCCGAACTGCGCCCGTTGGCAGCCCGGTTGGTGGCGGATCTCGGCGGGGTGCCCGAGTGGATCGGGGAGGCCGACCGGCCGCTCTACCACGCGGCGCTGGCGCACGGCGCGAACCACCTGGTGACGCTGGTCAACGAGGCGGCCGACCGGCTGCGCGACGCCGGTGTGGCGCAGCCCGAGAAGGTGCTCGCCCCGCTGCTGCGGGCCGCGCTGGAGAACGCGCTGCGCCTCGGCGACGACGCGTTGACCGGCCCGGTCGCCCGGGGTGACGCGGGTACGGTCGCCCGGCACCTGACGCAGTTGACGGCCACCGCACCCGAATCGGTTCCCGCCTACCTGGCGTTGGCCCGGCGTACCGCCGACCGGGCGATGGCCGCCGGCCGACTGCGGCCGGTGGATGCCGAGCCGCTGCTCGGGGTACTCGACCGGGACCAGAGCGGGGTGGCGGCGTGAGCGGATTGGTGGACCAGATGGATCGCGTGACGAGGCTTGTGCACACCCGTGCCGACTTGGCCGAGGCCCGGTCCGCCCTCACCGGAACGGTGGGGGTGGTGATGACCATGGGTGCTCTGCACGAGGGGCACGAGTCGTTGCTACGGGCGGCCCGGGAGCGCGCCGATCACGTGATCGTGACGATCTTCGTGAACCCGCTCCAGTTCGGCCCGACCGAGGACTTCGACCGCTATCCCCGGACCCTCGACGCTGATCTCGAGGTGTGCCGACGGGCCGGTGCCGACCTGGTCTTCGCCCCGGCGGTGCCGGACATGTATCCCGGCGGCGCACCGCAGGTACGGCTCAACCCGGGTCCGCTCGGCGAGGACCTGGAAGGGCTGAGCCGCCCCGGCTTCTTCCACGGTGTGCTCACCGTGGTGCTGAAACTGCTCCAGCTCACCCGCCCCGACCTGACGTTCTTCGGGGAGAAGGACTACCAGCAGCTGACCCTGGTCCGGCGGATGTGCCGGGACCTGGACGTGCCGGTCGAGGTGGTCGGCGTACCCACCGTCCGGGAGTCCGACGGGTTGGCGCTGTCCAGCCGCAACCGCTACCTCTCCAGCGAGGAGCGGCAGGTGGCGCTCAGCCTGTCGCGGGCGCTGCGGGCCGGTGCCGAGGCCGCCGAGGCGGGCCGCGACGCCGGGGCGGTGCTGAGCGCCGCGCACGCCGCCTTCGGAGCCGGCGAGCCCGGTGCCCGGCTCGACTACCTGGTCCTCACCGACCCCGACCTGGAACCGGGGCCGGTGCAGGGGCCGGCCCGGCTGCTCGTCGCCGCCTGGGTGGGCCAGACCCGGCTGATCGACAACGCGCCCGTCCTGCTGCACCCGGCGTCCTGACCAGACACATCAGCGCGAAAGGCGTCCCGATGTACCGCACCATGCTCAAATCCAAGATCCACCGGGCCACGGTGACCCAGGCGGATCTGCACTACGTCGGGTCGGTGACCGTCGACGAGGACCTGCTCGACGCCGCCGACCTGCTGCCCGGCGAACAGGTGGCGATCGTCGACATCACCAACGGTGCCCGACTGGAGACGTACGTGATCCCGGGCCGGCGGGGCAGTGGCGTGATCGGCATCAACGGGGCGGCGGCGCACCTGGTGCACCCGGGTGACCTGGTCATCCTGATCTCGTACGGGCAGATGGACGACGCCGAGGCCCGCACGTACCGCCCCCGGGTGGTGCACGTCGACGCCGACAACAAGGTCGTCGACCTGGGTGCCGACCCGTCGACCGCCGCTCCCGGCACCGCCGGCAGCCCCCTCCCCAACCCGCTGGCGGTGTAAGGAAGGGCCCCTTCTTAACGCCTCGTGAGGTGAAAGGGCCCCTTGTTAACGCCTGCTCCCCGCAGTGCCCTGGAATCCGGTCTGTCACCGGAAGGTCATTATTGGTTACGCTGTGACCGCCGTCGGGGGACGGCCGCTGGCTGGGGGAGGCGGCGTCATGCAGCGTGCGACGAGAACCCTGACCGCGGCCCTGGCCGTCGCGGCGGTGCTGGCGGGCTGCGGTGCGTCGCACGGGCTCGACGGCGACCTGACCGACGACTGGCCGGCCATGGCCGCGCCCGGCGCGTTCACCCCGGCGGCCGAGGTCTGCCACGAGACGGACTTCGCCGACGCGGTGCCGGTGGCGGCGTACGCGCCGGTGGACTGCGCCACGCCGCACCGGGTGGAGACGGTGCACGTCGGAGTCTTCACCGCCGAACGCAACGAACCGCCGCCGATCGCCTCACCCGAACTGCGTACCGCCTTCGCCGACTGTGACCAGCGGACCAACGGCTACGTGGGGGACAACTGGCGGGCCGGCCGGCTGCGACTGGCGGTGGCGGTGCCCTCCGGGGCCGGCTGGGCCGCCGGGTCGCGCTGGTACCGCTGCGACCTGATGGAGGTGACCACCGCCGAGGCGGGAGCCAAGGTGGTGACCCGCAGCGGCTCGCTGCGCAACGCCCTGCGGCCACCGTCACCGCTCTGGTTGGGGTGTCAACAGGCCCGTACCAATCGCTCCGGGGTGGTGCAGGCCCTGGTGCAGGTGGACTGCGCCGAGCGCCACAATGCCGAGTTCGCCGGGGTGTGGCAGGCGCCTGACCGCCCGTACCCGGCGAACGGCGCGGAGTGGGCGCCGTTCTACGCCGGCTGTCGTACGGTCCTCGCCCGCTACGCCGGTCTGCCGGACAGCACCGACCTGCTCTACCGCACCGACCTGGTGGTCCGCCCGCCCAGCGCCGGTCGGTGGCGGGCCGGTGACCGGGGGGTGCGGTGCTACCTCTGGCTCAGTGACCGGCAGGTGACCGGCTCGCTCAAGGGGGCCGGTCCGGCCGGTCTGCCGGTTCGGACGAAGTAGCGGGAACCACTCGTCCCGCCCCCGCCGCCCGAGCCGAGTGACGTTCGGGTTGACTGAGGGGATGGAGCTACCGACCGTCGGCCTGCCGGCGCTGCCCCGCCTGCTGTCCGCTCCGGCGCCGGGTTGGGTGGAGACGACCGACGTGATCGTGGTCGGCTCCGGAGTGGCCGGACTGACCGCCGCGTTGCACCTGCGCGAGGCCGGCCTGCACGTCACCGTGGTCACCAAGGTGAACATCGACGAGGGCTCGACCCGCTGGGCTCAGGGCGGCATCGCAGCGGTGCTCGACCCGGCGGACACCCCGGCGATGCACGCCTCCGACACCGAGATCGCCGGCGTCGGGCTCTGCGACCCGGCGGCGGTCGGTGTACTGGTGGAGGAGGGGCCGACCCGGCTGCGGGAACTCATCCGCATCGGCGCCGCCTTCGACCGCAACCCCGACGGCTCGTTGATGCTGACCCGGGAAGGCGGGCACCGGGCGGACCGGATCGTGCACGCCGGCGGCGACGCGACCGGCGCTGAGGTCCAGCGGGCCCTGCACGAGGCGGTCCGCCGCGACCCGTGGATCCGGTTGGTCGAGCACGCGCTGGTCTTGGATCTGCTTCGCGCCCCCGGTGACGGCCCCGACGGGCTCGGCAGGGCCTGCGGCATCACCCTGCACGTGCTCGGTGAGGGCAGCGAGGACGGCGTGGGCGCCATCCTGAGCCGGGCCGTGGTGCTGGCCACCGGCGGGATGGGTCAGGTTTTCGCGGCGACCACCAACCCCGCGGTCTCCACCGGTGACGGGGTGGCCCTGGCCATGCGGGCCGGTGCCGCGGTCACCGACGTGGAGTTCGTGCAGTTCCACCCGACCGCGCTGATCGTGCCCGAGCAGGCCCGTACGCCCGGCGACGGCCACGCCCAGCAGCCGCTGGTCTCCGAGGCGCTGCGGGGCGAGGGCGCGCACCTGGTGGACGCCGACGGCAAGCGGTTCATGCTCGGTCAGCACGAACTGGCGGAGCTGGCCCCCCGGGACGTGGTGGCCAAGGGCATCCACCGGGTGCTGCTGGCCACCGGTGCCGACCACGTTTACCTCGACGCCCGCCATCTCGGCGGCGACTTCCTGGCTCGCCGGTTTCCCACCATCGTCGCCTCCTGCCTGGCCATCGGCGTGGATCCGGGCGTGGATCTGATCCCGGTGGCGCCCGCCGCCCACTACGCCTCGGGCGGCGTCCGTACCGATCTGCACGGTCGCACCTCCATCCCCGGCCTGTACGCCTGCGGCGAGGTCGCCTGCACCGGCGTGCACGGCGCGAACCGGCTGGCCAGCAACTCGCTGCTGGAAGGGCTGGTCTTCTCCCGGCGGATCGCCGACCACATCGCCGCCGGACTGCCCGAGCAGGCCCGCCCGGCGGAGACCGGGGCCTGGCGCGGTGGCGACGGCTGGGTGCTGCCGGCTGCGGCCACACCCGTCCTGCAACGGGCGATGACCCGGGGCGCGGGGGTGCTTCGATCGTCGGCGACGCTCGCCGGGACCGCCGCCGAACTGGTCGAGCTGGGTGCGGGTCGTGGTACGCCTCGTACCGCCGACTGGGAGGCGACGAACCTGCTGACGGTGGCGACGATGCTTGTCGCTGCGGCGTACGCCCGGCAGGAGACCCGGGGCTGTCACTGGCGGGAGGACCACCCGTCGGCCGATGCGCGGTGGCACGGCCACCTGGTCGGCGCGATCGGGGCGCAGAACCGGCTGGCCATGCGGTGGGAGGAGACACGATGAACGACAACGGTGCCGCAGGGGTGGGCATGAGCGCGGCGACTCAGACACTGCTGCGCGCGGCCGGGCTGGCGCCCGAGCAGGTGCGCCGGATCATCGAGACCGCGCTGGTCGAGGATCTCGGCCCGGACCTGCTCGACGTCACAAGCGTGGCGACCATCCCGGCGACGCAGACCGACACCGTCGACGTGGTGGCTCGGGCCGACGGGGTGGTGGCCGGGCTGGCCGTGGCCGCCGCCGTCTTCGAGCTGGCCGACGAGCTGACCGGCGGTGGTCGTACCGTCGAGGTGTCCGTGGTGGCCCGCGACGGCGATCGGGTGGCCCGCGGCGACGTGCTGGCGACGGTGACCGGCCCCACCCGGGTGCTGCTCACCGCCGAACGCACCGCGCTCAACCTGCTCAGCCGGATGTCCGGGGTGGCCACCCACACCCGGGCCTGGGCGGACGCCCTGGCCGGCAGCAAGGCGATGGTCCTGGACACCCGCAAGACCACGCCGGGCCTGCGGATGCTGGAGAAGTACGCGGTCCGCGCGGGCGGCGGCACGAACAAGCGGATGGGCCTGTACGACGTCGCCATGATCAAGGACAACCACAAGTACGCCGCCGGCGGGATCACGGCGGCCTACCGGCGGGTCCGCGAGACCTTCCCGGACGTACCGGTGCAGGTGGAGGTGGACACCCTCGCCGAGGCGGTGGAGGCGGTCGAGGCCGGCGCGAAGTTCCTGCTGCTGGACAACATGTCCCCGCAGCTGCTCACCGAGGTGGTGGCGGCCGTCGGTGACCGCGCCGAGCTGGAGGCGACCGGCGGGCTGACCCTCGCCGACGCCGCCGAGGTCGGGGCGACCGGCGTGGACTTCCTCTCCGTCGGCGCGCTCACCCACTCCTCGCCGATCCTGGACATCGCTCTGGACCTGCGTACGGAGTGAGCCCCGCAGGACCGGCCGTCTAGGCTGCGTGGCGTGCTGCTCTGCATCGACATCGGGAACACCAACACCGTGCTGGCGACCTTCGACGGCGACCAGCTGGTGCACTCCTGGCGGATCAAGACCGACGCCCGCTCGACCGCCGACGAGCTGGGGCTGATGTTCCGAGGGTTGCTCGCCGGAGACGCCGTCGAGATCACCGGGGTGGCGGCCTGCTCGACCGTGCCGGCCGCGCTGCGGTCGCTGCGGACAATGCTGACCCGCTACTACGGGGAACTGCCGAGCGTGATCGTGGAGCCGGGGGTACGCACCGGCGTGCAACTGGCCATCGACAACCCGAAGGAGGTCGGCTCCGACCGGGTGGTGAACACGCTGGCCGCGTACACCCTCTACGGCGGCCCGTCGATCGTGGTCGACTTCGGCACCACCACCAACTTCGACGTGATCAGCGGTCGTGGTGAGTTCCTCGGCGGCGCGTTCGCGCCGGGCATCGAGATCTCCTTCGACGCGCTGGCGGCCCGCGCCGCCCAACTCCGCAAGGTCGAGGCGACCAAGCCGCGGTCGGTGATCGGCAAGAACACCGTGGAGTGTTTGCAGGCCGGGCTCTACTTCGGCTTCGCCGGGCAGGTGGACCGGATCGTCGAGCGGATGGCCGAGGAGATGGGCGAGCTGAAGGCGGTGATCGCCACGGGTGGGCTGGCGCCGTTGGTGCTCAACGAGTGCCGGACGATCACCCATCACGAGCCGATGATCACGTTGATGGGGTTGCGCATGGTCTATGAGCGGAACGTCTGATCTGTTGTGGGTGGGGTTCAGCCGTTCCTTGCGGGCTTCTCCAAGGGGTGGTGGTGGGGTTGGTCATGGGGGCGGGTTATCCGGTAACGGGGGTTCGGGGGCTTGAGTACGCTCTGGGCTTGACCCCGTCCGAATTCTCCCTCTGAGGAAGCGTGCCGTGACCCAGCAGAGCCCCGTGCCAGTCGACCCCGCCGACGACCTTCCCGAGCAGATGAAGGTCCGCCGGGAGAAGCGGGAGCGGATGCTCGCCGACGGGGTCGAGCCCTACCCGGTCAGCTTCCCGCGCACCAGCAGCCTCGCCGAGGTGCGGGAGCGCTACGCGGAACTGCCCACCGACACGGCGACCGGCGACCGGGTCTCGGTCACCGGCCGGGTGATCTTCGTACGGAACACCGGCAAGCTCTGCTTCGCCACTCTGCGGGACGGCGACGGCACGGAACTGCAGGCCATGCTGTCGCTGGACCGGGTCGGCGCGGAGCGGCTGGACGACTGGAAGCGCCTGATCGACCTCGGGGACCTGGTCGGCATCACCGGCGAGGTGATCACCAGCCGGCGGGGTGAGCTGTCGGTGCTCGCCGAGGAGTGGGCGGTCACCGCCAAGGCCCTGCGCCCGCTGCCGGTGGCGCACAAGCCACTCAGTGAGGAAGCCCGGGTACGGCAGCGTTACGTCGACCTGATCGTCCGCCCTCAGGCGCGCCAGATGGTGCGTACCCGGGCGGCTGCGGTGCGCAGTCTGCGCGATTTGCTGCACGACAAGGGATTCATCGAGGTCGAGACCCCGATGCTTCAGTTGCTGCACGGCGGTGCGGCGGCCCGGCCTTTCGTGACCCACAGCAATGCACTCGACACCGACCTGTATCTACGAATCGCGCCGGAACTTTTTCTCAAGCGCGCTGTGGTGGGTGGCGTCGAGCGGGTGTTCGAGATCAACCGTAACTTCCGTAATGAGGGCATCGACTCTTCGCACTCACCGGAGTTCGCGATGCTCGAGGCGTACCAGGCGTACGGCGACTACAACACGATGGCCGAGTTGACCCGGAATCTCATACAGCAGGCGGCGATCGCGGCAACCGGGTCGACCGTGGTGACGCACGCCGACGGTCAGGAGTTCGACCTGGGCGGCGAGTGGCGTTCGGTGAGCCTCTTCGGTGTGCTTTCCGATGCGCTCGGCGAGGAGGTCACGGTCCGCACCGAACGGGCCCGTCTCGTCGAGTACGCGGACAAGGTCGGCGTAAGCGTCGACCCCAAGTGGGGGCCGGGCAAGTTGGCCGAGGAGTTGTTCGAGGAGTTGGTCGTGCCCGGGCTTCAGGCACCCACTTTCGTGCGCGACTATCCGGAGGAGACCAGCCCGCTGACCCGTGGACATCGCAGTGAGCCGGGCGTGGCCGAGAAGTGGGACCTGTATGTGTTCGGGTTCGAGTTGGCCACCGCGTACTCGGAGTTGGTCGATCCGGTGGTGCAGCGGGAACGGCTGCTCGCCCAGGCGCAACTGGCCGCTCGTGGCGACGATGAGGCGATGCGGCTGGACGAGGACTTTCTCCGGGCCATGGAGTATGGAATGCCGCCGGCCGGTGGCATGGGAATGGGAATCGATCGACTCCTGATGGCGCTGACCGGCCTGGGAATTCGGGAAACCATCCTGTTCCCGTTGGTTCGCCCGGAGTAGTCGTACGGAACTCGTCGGCTCGTTACCGCGTCCTATTGACGTGACAAGCATCTGACAGGTTATTGTTGCTGTCGCAGATGGCAGTATCAGCCCTGCTCGAAAGGAATGTGGGACGTGGCCAAGCAGATCATTCACAAGCTGGTCGATGACCTGGACGGCGGGGACGCGGACGAGACCGTCAAGTTCGCCCTCGACGGCGTTCAGTACGAGATCGACCTGTCGAGTTCCAACGCCGACAAATTGCGTGATGCATTCGCGCAGTACATCGCGCACGGCACCAAGGTGGGCCGTGGCGGTGTGGTCGTCGGTGGGCGCGCCGCCCGTGGTCGGGGTGGAGCCACCGCCGACCGCGAGCAGAACAAGGCCATCCGGGCCTGGGCGCGCAAGGCCGGCAAGGACATCTCCGACCGGGGTCGCATCCCGCAGGAGATCGTCGACGAGTACCACGCCAAGGCGGGGCACTGAGACGACTCCTGCGAAGGTCATCGGCCGACGCCGGCCCGGAGGAACATTCCGGGCCGGCGTCGGCGTCGTTTCCGGCCCGGCCGCGGGGACTAAAGCCGACGGGTCGGGCGTTGTCCACAGCCGGTGGATGTGTTGTCCACACCCTGTGGATGGCGTCGGAAGGGATGCCGTCCGGTCTCCGGGGCCCCTCCGTGCATGGTTCCGGTGGCTTGCGGCTGTCCGCCGAATTTCGCTCTGCGCGTACAGACCCCCCGCCCGGAACACCCGCTGAGCGCGGAGGGTTGTGCAAAACGACGCGTACCGGGCCCACCGCGCAGACACACGAGGTCAGCCGAGCCGGTTCGCGGCGATAGAGTAATGAGGCGCGGACGCCCGTCCCGGGCGCTCGCGCACCGGCCCCGCCGAGAGTCTTGACCACCAAGATCGAGTGCGCACGGCACGTGAGGAGCACGAGGGCATGTTCGAGCGGTTCACCGACCGAGCGCGACGGGTTGTCGTCCTGGCCCAAGAAGAGGCCCGGATGCTCAACCACAACTACATCGGTACGGAACACATCCTGTTGGGCCTGATCCACGAGGGTGAGGGCGTCGCGGCCAAGGCCCTGGAGAGCCTCGGGATCTCCCTGGAGGGCGTCCGCCAGCAGGTGGAGGAGATCATCGGCCAGGGCCAGCAGGCACCGAGCGGGCACATCCCGTTCACACCGCGGGCCAAGAAGGTGCTGGAGCTGTCGCTGCGCGAGGCGCTGCAGCTCGGCCACAACTACATCGGCACCGAGCACATCCTGCTCGGCCTGATCCGCGAGGGCGAGGGCGTCGCCGCCCAGGTGCTGGTCAAGCTCGGCGCCGACCTGAACCGGGTCCGCCAGCAGGTCATCCAGCTGCTCTCCGGCTACCAGGGCAAGGAGCCGGCCGCGGCGGGCACCGCGCCGGGTGAGGCCGCGCCGTCGACCAGCCTGGTGCTGGACCAGTTCGGCCGGAACCTGACCCAGGCGGCCCGCGAGGGCAAGCTCGACCCGGTGATCGGGCGCGAGAAGGAAATCGAGCGGGTGATGCAGGTGCTCTCCCGCCGTACCAAGAACAACCCGGTCCTGATCGGTGAGCCCGGCGTCGGCAAGACCGCCGTGGTCGAGGGGCTGTCCCAGAAGATCATCAAGGGCGAGGTGCCCGAGACGCTCAAGGACAAGCAGCTCTACACGCTCGACCTGGGCGCGCTGGTGGCCGGCTCCCGTTACCGCGGTGACTTCGAGGAGCGCCTGAAGAAGGTACTCAAGGAGATCCGCACCCGCGGCGACATCATCCTGTTCATCGACGAGATCCACACCCTGGTGGGTGCGGGTGCCGCCGAGGGCGCGATCGACGCGGCGAGCATCCTCAAGCCGATGCTGGCCCGTGGCGAGCTGCAGACCATCGGCGCGACCACCCTCGACGAGTACCGCAAGCACCTGGAGAAGGACGCGGCGCTGGAGCGCCGGTTCCAGCCGATCCAGGTGGGTGAGCCGTCGCTGGCGCACACCATCGAGATCCTGAAGGGCCTGCGCGACCGCTACGAGGCGCACCACCGGGTCAGCATCACCGACGCCGCGCTGGTGGCTGCCGCGACGCTTGCCGACCGGTACATCTCCGACCGGTTCCTGCCGGACAAGGCGATCGACCTCATCGACGAGGCGGGCGCCCGGATGCGGATCCGCCGGATGACCGCGCCGCCAGACCTGCGTGACTTCGACGAGCGCATCGCCCAGGTGCGTCGCGACAAGGAGTCCGCGATCGACGCGCAGGACTTCGAGCGCGCCGCCCAGCTGCGCGACAAGGAGAAGCAGCTGCTGGGCCAGAAGGCGCAGCGGGAGAAGGAGTGGAAGGCCGGTGACCTGGACGTCGTCAGCGAGGTCGACGACGAGCAGATCGCCGAGGTGCTGGGCAACTGGACGGGCATCCCGGTCTACAAGCTGACCGAGGAGGAGACCTCGCGCCTGCTGCGCATGGAGGACGAGCTGCACAAGCGCGTCATCGGCCAGGAGGACGCGGTCAAGGCGGTCTCGAAGGCGATCCGGCGTACCCGCGCCGGTCTGAAGGACCCGAAGCGCCCGTCGGGCTCGTTCATCTTCGCCGGCCCGTCCGGTGTGGGTAAGACCGAGCTGTCCAAGGCGCTCGCCGAGTTCCTGTTCGGCAGCGAGGACGCCCTCATCCAGCTGGACATGTCGGAGTTCCACGACCGCTACACGGTCTCCCGGCTCGTCGGTGCCCCGCCCGGGTACGTCGGCTACGACGAGGGTGGCCAGCTGACCGAGAAGGTGCGGCGTCGGCCGTTCTCGGTGGTGCTTTTCGACGAGATCGAGAAGGCCCACCCGGACGTGTTCAACACGCTGCTCCAGATCCTGGAGGACGGTCGGCTCACCGACGGTCAGGGTCGGATCGTGGACTTCAAGAACACGGTCATCATCCTGACCACCAACCTGGGCACCCGGGACGTGGCCAAGGCGGTCTCGCTCGGGTTCCAGGCCTCGGAGGACTCCGAGTCGAACTACGACCGGATGAAGCAGAAGGTCAACGACGAGCTCAAGCAGCACTTCCGGCCTGAGTTCCTCAACCGGATCGACGACACCATCGTCTTCCACCAGCTGCGTCAGCAGGAGATCCTGTCGATCGTCGACATCATGATCGCCCGCATCGAGACCCAGCTGCGGAACAAGGACATGGGTCTTGAGCTGACCGACAACGCCAAGAAGTACCTGGCTGCCAAGGGCTTCGACCCGGTGCTGGGCGCGCGGCCGCTGCGCCGCACGATCCAGCGCGACATCGAGGACAACCTCTCCGAGCGGATCCTGTTCAACGAGCTGATCCCGGGTCAGATCGTGGTGGTGGACTGCGAGGGCGACCCGAACGACATCGACAAGTCCAAGCTCGTCTTCAAGGGCTCCGAGCGCCCGGTCGACGTGCCGGACGCCGTCCCGGCTGATCTCGGTGGCACCGCTACCACCGGTGCGGACGAGACAGCAGCCTGAGTCCTACCAGCTCACATCGACGCCGGCCCGGTGGCATCTGCCACCGGGCCGGCGTGTTTCTGCGGCGCGGCATCGAAACCGGATTCTGATCCGGCACCCGTCTCATACCGGACAAAATGACAGGCCGGCCCCATGGGCGGGCAGACGTTCCGAGGCGTCGGGCAGAGCCGCCAATCTTGTGGTGGCGGTCACGGTTTGCCAGGGCATGTGCGCCCACCAACAGCGGTTGTACGAGGGGTACGCGACGGCACCCACCGGGTGAGGCCGTTGCCGTCCGACAGCCGCCTTGCCGAATCACGCCGAGGCATGCTGCTACTTCCCTCCGACGCGATTCCGCACCCCTCCCCTTTCCGGGTGTCGTGTCGATCCCCGAGATGGAAGGCGATGACCATGACGACTCTGATCTACAAGGCGGCCGCCCTGACCGTCGCCGGTGCCGTTGTCGCTGGTGGAGTGGTCGCCGGTCCGACCGGCGCAGTCGCCGCTTCCCCGAACCCCAGCCAGCAGGCCGCCGACCGCGGTCACGCCAAGGGTGAGCGGCAGCTCAAGGTGCGCTATCAGGCGCAACCCAACTACTACTACTGTGGCCCGGCCGCAGTGCGCAACGCGCTGACGGCCATGGACAAGGACGTCCCGCAGGACGAGTTGGCCCGGGAGATGGGCACCACCGAGCGGGGCACCGACTCCGCGTACGACATCACCAAGGCGCTCAACGAGCGGGTCGGTAAGGACGTCTACCGCACGGTGGAGATCCCCGGCCGGGCCGCTGACGGTGCCGAGACCGATCGGTTGCGGGCCGACATCGTCCGCGCGGTCGACGAGGGGCGCAGCGTGGTGGCCAACGTCGCCGGCACGGCGCTCGACCTCGACGGCGGGACGCACTCCTTCGAGGGCGGGCATTACGTCTCGGTGACCGGCTACCGCGACGGCGGCGCCCAGGCGAAGATCGCTGACTCCGCCGACCCGGCGAAGGCCGAGTACTGGATCGGCATCGAGGCGTTGGCCGACTGGGTCGCCACCCGCGGCTACTCCGCCTGATCCGTCAGCCACCTGATCCGCTGGCCGTCTGATCCGCCAGACATTCAGGGCCGGCCTCCATCCGGAGGCCGGCCCTGACGCGTCGGATCCGGGCTCAGCTCGGGACGGGTGCCGGTGGGCCGTCGCCGATCAGGCGGAAGGACGCCTCGCCGACCGGCTCGACCAGGCCGTCGGTGACCAGGCCGGCCAGCGCCCGAGCCCGTTGCACGTCGTCGTCCCAGACCTGGTCCAGGCGTTGGTGCGGCACCGGGCCGGTCGCCTCCCGGAGCACCCCGAGCAGCAGGCCGCGTACCTGGCGGTCGGTGCCCGCGTACCGCTGCGGTCGCCGGGTCGGCCCGGCCGGGGCGACCCGGCCCGAGGCACGCCAGGCGCAGATCGACTCCACCGGGCAGGCCGGGCAGCGGGGTGACCGGGCGGTGCAGATCAGCGCTCCCAGCTCCATGATCGCGGCGCTGGCCAGGGCGGCGGCAGCCGGCTCGACGGGCAGCAGTTCCTCGGTGGCGACCAGGTCGGCGGGGCGGGTCGCCGGGCCGGCGTCCGGCTCGCCGGCCACCGCGCGGCAGACCACCCGGCGTACGTTGGTGTCGACCACCGGATGCCGCTGACCGTACGCGAAGGCAGCCACCGCCCGGGCCGTGTACGTGCCGACGCCCGGCAGGGCGAGCAGTTGGTCCAGTCGGTCCGGCACCGCGCCACCGTGCCGCTCCACGATCGCCACCGCGCAGTCGCGCAGCCGGACGGCGCGCCGCGGATAGCCGAGCCGTCCCCACATCCGGATCGCCTCGGCCGGACTGTCCTGCGCCAGGGCGGCCGGGGTGGGCCAGCGATCCAGCCACGCGTGCCAGGCGGGCAGCACCCGGACCACCGGGGTCTGCTGGAGCATCACCTCGCTGACCAGGATCGCCCAGGGGCTGACGTCGGGTTTGCGCCAGGGCAGGTCCCGGGCGTTGTGTTCGTACCACCGGCTCACCAGTCCGGCGAATGTCGATTCCGTCATCGCGTCGCTGATGATGTCACGCGCGCCGGTTCCCACGATTGGACACCTCCGGGCGGGCCGTGGCCAATGGCGACTGACGATCGGGGAGAATGCCCGGATGAACGAGCTCGCGATCACCGTCATCGGCCGGGACCGGCCCGGCATCGTGGCCGACGTCGCCGAGGTGCTCGCTCGGCTCGGGGCCAACCTCACCGACAGCACGATGACCCGGCTACGGGGGCACTTCGCGATGACCCTCATCTGCGTCGGTCCGTCGGCCGCGGAGGTCGAGGACGCCCTGGGCCCACTGACCGCCGACGGCCAGCTGCTGGCGACCGTACGGCAGGTGCGGCCGGACGGGGAGACCGTGCCCACCGGTGAGCGCTATGTCATGTCGGTGCACGGCGCGGACCGGATGGGCATCGTGGCCGCGATGACCCGCGCGGTGACCGTGGCCGGCGGCAACGTCACCGACCTGAGCACCCGGCTGGTCGGATCGCTCTACGTGGTCGTCGCCGAGGTCGATCTGCCGGCCGACGTCACCGGCACGCTTCCGGGCCAGCTGGCGGAGGTCGCCGCCGGCCTGGGCGTGGAAGTCACTCTCCGTCCCGCTGACCCGGATCTGCTGTGAGCGGGCAGGTGGGCGGGCCGGATCTGGACCCGCAGACACCGACGGGCCTCGGTGACTGGACACCGGAGCTGCTCGGCCCGGGTCAGGTGTTGCCGGTGGTCTCCGCGCCGCACCCGGTGCTCAGCCGGGCCGGTGCGCAGGTCGACCCGACCGCCGAGGAGACCGTACGGCTGGCGGCCGACCTGGTCGCCACGATGCGGGTGTCGCCGGGCTGCGTCGGGCTGGCCGCGCCTCAGGTGGGTGTGGGTGCGCAGGTGTTCGCGGTGGACGTGACGGGGCACGCCAAGGCGGTCACCGTGCACGGCACGTTCGTGCTCTGCAACGCCCGAGTGGTCGAGGCGACCCGATGGAAGGCGGGCCGCGAGGGGTGCATGTCGGTTCCCGATCTCACCGGGGACGTCAAGCGCGCCAGCCGGCTCGTGGTCGAAGGGGCGTTGCCCGGCAGTGGCGAGCAGGTCCGCCTGGTGACGGACGGTTTCGAGGCGCGCGCCCTGCAACACGAGATCGACCACTGCGCCGGGCTGCTCTTCCTGGACCGGGTGGCCGGCGCACACGCGATCTACCAGCGCAAGGTCTACCTCTGAACCGGCCGCGCCGGTACGAAGAGTGACGACCCCGGGTCGGGTCTGTCGACAGTGGAGGATGTGTTCCGATGGCTCCGGTCTGCCTCGGCGCGTCGTTACCGTCCGTCGCGCACGACGCCGCTACGGTGGGGGCATCATGCGTCTGACGGTCGGCCCCCTGCCTCCCGCCGTGTACTGGCGGCGTCGCGCCGTCGTGCTCGGCGCGGTCCTGCTCTTCCTGATTGTGCTGCTCTACTCGTGCAACGGCCCGCGTGGCGGCAACGATGCGACCGGGGGCAATCAGCCCGATCCGGGCGTCTCCGGCACTCCGGAGCCCACCGGTTCGGTGCTGACTCCGCAGACCGGTTCGCCGCCGCCATCGTCGGGTGACGCCGGTGCCGGTCCGGCCACACCGACCGAGACCCCCGGCCCCGGGTCGAGCCTGACCAACAACCCGCCGGCCGTCGCACCCGTGGCCGACGAGGGCACCTGCACGGACGCGGAACTCTCGGTGACCGCCGTGGCGCTGCCGGCGAAGGTGGTCCGGGGTGCCTCGGTGGACCTGCACCTGAAGGTCCGCAACCGGGCGGACCGGACGTGCAATCGGGATGTCGGTGCGACCGCGCAGGAGATCTACATCAAGTCCGGTGCCGAGGTGGTCTGGTCGTCGGACACCTGCGGCACCGCCGCCGGGTCGGACGTGCAGTCCTTCACCTCGGGCTTCGAGCGTTCGTACCAGGTGGGCTGGAACGGCAAGGACAGCAGCCGGTGCGCCAACGGGCTGGCGAGCGGGGAAACCCCGCCCGCCGGGACGTACGAGGTCTTCGCTCGGGTGGGCACCAAGCTGAGCCAGCCGGTCAAGCTCGTCCTCACCGACTGAGCGAGCGTCAGACGTACCGCTCCAGGATGGACGCCTCGGCGAGGCGGGACAGCCCTTCGCGTACGCCTCGGGCCCGGGCGTCGCCGACGCCCTCGACGGCCTGCAGGTCCTCCACGGTGGCGCCGAGCAGCCGCTGGAGGCTGCCGAAGTGCACCACCAGCCGGTCCACCACGGCCACCGGCAGCCGGGGCACCTTGGCCAGCAGCCGGAAGCCGCGAGGGCTGACCGCCGCGTCCAGCGCGTCGGAGGCGGCCGGGTAGCCGATGGCCTTGGCGACCGAGACCAGGTCGATCAGTTCGGTGGCGGTGAGCAGGTCCAGCTCGACCAGGGCCTCGTCGAGCGTGCGGGGCTTCCGACCGGTCGGCAGGTAGTCCCGGATGACAAGCGTGCGGTCGGCGTCCACCCCGGCCATCAACTCGTCGAGCTGGAGGGCGAGCAACCGGCCGTCGGTGCCCAGCTCCACCACGTAGCCGGCGATCTCGTCGGCGATCCGGCGGACCATCTCCAGCCGCTGCACCACGGCCACCGCATCACGTACGGTGACCAGGTCCTCGATCTCCAGCGCCGAGAGCGTGCCGGAGACCTCGTCCAGCCGGAGCTTGTAGCGCTCCAGGGTGGCCAACGCCTGGTTGGCGCGGGACAGGATCGCCGCCGAATCGTCGAGCACGTGCCGTTGCCCGTTGACGTAGAGGCTGATGATCCGCATCGACTGGCTGACCGAGATCACCGGGTAGCCGGTCTGCCGGGCGACCCGCTCGGCGGTGCGGTGCCGGGTGCCGGACTCCTCCGTCGGGATGGTCGGATCGGGCATCAGGTGCACCGCGGCGCGGACGATCCGGGTGCCGTCACTGGACAGCACCACCGCGCCATCCATCTTGCACAGCTCGCGGACCCGGGTGGCGGAGAACTCGACGTCGAGCGGAAAACCGCCGGTGCACAGCCCTTCGACCACCTTGTCGTAGCCGAGCACGATCAGCGCACCCGTCCGCCCGCGCAGGATGCGTTCCAGACCGTCGCGCAGTGCGGTGCCGGGTGCCATCAGGGCCAGATTGGCGCGCAGCGGATCGCCGGCGCTGCCACCCCCGGTCACGCTGATGCTGATCGGACGGGCGGGCGAGCCCACGGCGCCGGTGCGGGCGTGGGGCGTCGCGCCGGCAGGCTTGGTGGTATCGCGGTCGACTGGCACGGGCACAGTCTACGGACTGCCGTGCGGTGGGTGCTCCTGTGGTTACTGTGATGTGTCACGATCCGTCCCTCCGTCCGGGCCGGGCGGAATCACCCGGGACGTGGCTTTCATTCCGCCGATGCCCGGGCTGCCGCCTGAAGCGCCGAACGGACGTTGTCGACCTCGATCACCCGCATCTGGTCGGGACCGGCACCGGTGCTGGTCGGCCCGCAGCCCGGTGGCACCAGGGCCAGCCGGAAGCCGAGCCGGGCCGCCTCGGTCAGCCGGCGGGGCACCGCGCCGACCCGGCGTACCTCACCGGTCAGACCGACCTCGCCGATCGCCACGAGGTGGGGTGCGATGGCCAGGTTGAGGCCGCCGGAGGCGACGGCGAGCGCGACCGCCAGGTCTGCCGCCGGCTCCACCACCCGGATGCCCCCGACGGTGGCCGCGAAGACCTCCCGGTCGTGCAGGGTGAGCCGTTCGGTGCGGCGTTGCAGCACCGCCAGCACCATCGCCAGACGGGCCGAGTCCAGACCGGAGACCGTACGCCGGGGGGAGCCGGCCACCGTGGCACCGATCAGCGCCTGCACCTCGGTGACCAGGGCCCGCCGCCCCTCCATCGCCACCGTCACGCAGGTGCCCGGCACCGGCTCGGCGTAGCGGGTGAGGAACAGCCCGGACGGGTCGGCGAGGCTGCTGATGCCGCCCTCGTGCATCTCGAAGCAGCCCACCTCGTCGGCCGCGCCGAAACGGTTCTTGACCCCGCGCACCATCCGCAGCGACGAGTGCTTGTCGCCCTCGAAGTGCAGCACCACGTCGACCAGGTGCTCCAGCACGCGAGGGCCGGCCACCTGACCGTCCTTGGTGACGTGGCCGACCAGCACGGTGGCGATGCCGCGCTCCTTGGCGACCGAGACCAGCGCGGCGGTGACCGCCCGCACCTGGGTGACCCCGCCGGGCACCCCCTCGGTGCCGGTGGTGGAGATGGTCTGCACCGAGTCGAGCACCAGCAGGCCGGGCTTGACGGCGTCGAGGTGACCGAGCACCGCCGCCAGGTCGCTCTCGGCGGCCAGGTAGAGCTGGTCGTGCAGGGTGCCCATCCGTTCGGCCCGCAGCCGCACCTGGCTGACCGACTCCTCGCCGCTGACCACCAGCGACGGGCTGCCCGCGCCCGCCGCCCACTGCTGGGCGACGTCGAGCAGCAGGGTCGACTTGCCGACACCGGGCTCACCGGCGAGCAGCACCACCGCCCCCGGCACCAACCCGCCGCCGAGCACCCGGTCGAGCTCGCTGACGCCGGTGGGCCGGGCCCGGGCCGGTGCCGCGCTGATGGTGGCGATCGGCCGGGCCGGCTCGGCGGGCATCCGAGAGCTGACCACCCGTCCCGACACGGTGGGACCGGTGATCGTGCACTCGACCACCGAACCCCATTCGCCGCATTCGGGGCAGCGTCCCACCCACTTCGGTGGCTGGTGGCCGCAGGCGTCGCACTCGTACGCGGGCCGGGGCTCGCGGCCGGCAGCCTTGCTGCGCCCACCGGCGGTGCCTCGGGCCGGAGTCGATCGGGAGATGCTCACCCCAGCGACGCTAACCCCCGGGTACGACGACGGCGCCGCCGGCATGGGGTCACCACGCCGGCGGCGCCGGAATTCGGTCGGGCGGGACCTGCCGCCCGGTGGGTCAGTGGCCGCCTTCGCCCTCGAACTCGGTGTGCCGCTCGATGATGGGCGAGGGCGGCGGCGGCGGGGTGAGCGGCACGGCCACCGGGGCCGGGCTGGTGATCTGGTCGCCGCCACCGAAGTCGAAGTTGACTGTGACGTTCTGGCCCGCGAGCAGGGCCCCGTTCAGCCCGATGAGCTGGAGCACCCGGTCACCCTCGGTGTTCAGCTGCACGTAGCTCAGCGGCGGGATCTCGATCCGGGCCGGCTGGGTGTCCGGCGACGAGGTCGGGTCCGGCGAGGGCGAGCCGTCGGGCGACGGGGAGCCGGTCGGCGAGGGCGAGCCGGTCGGCGACGGGCTGGCGGTGGGCGACGGGCTGGTCGCCGCGCGAACCGTGGTGAGCACGACCTCGCGGGCGTCCGGCGAGGTGACAGTCACGGTGACCGGGTTGTGCGTGTCGTTGTAGAAGACCGCGTTCAGCACCGCGTTGTCGCCGGCCTGGTAGCCCTCGACGCCGGGGTACGCGACCAGCACGCCCAGCACGCCGTACTTGCCCTCGGCGCCCTCAAGGTTGACGCCCTGGACCGACGGCACCTTGTTGGCCGTCTCGGAGATCTGGCCGGCGCCGCACCCGGACAGCAGCAGCGCCGCTGCCGCCGCGATTCCGGGCAGCAGTACGGCAGCTCGCCGGGATCCCCTGATCGAGCGCGTCACGTCGGTCCTCCTCGTCACGATCACTACCCGGCTAACCCGCCGGACCCGCTGGCCATGCCCGCGCAGACCGCGCTCCAGGGTAGTTGGAGCTGATCGTGGCCCGCACGCCGACCCGGCGCAGCCACCTGCCAGGGTGAGGCTCAGACCAGCCGACCGCTCGTGACCAGCAGCACGACATCGATCAGCGCTACCAACATCATCGCCCGGAAGGCGGCCACCGGGCGGACACCCGCTCGTTCGGCGCTGCGACCGGCGTACCAGGCGCTTGCGGTGATCATCAGGGCGGCGGCGACGGTCGCGAGGCCCACGCCCGACGGCGGGCCGGGCGGGCCGAGCACCAGCGTGCCGGTCGCCGCGACCAGCAGCCCGACGGCCGCCAACCGGCTCCCCGCCGGACCCAGCCGGTGTGGCAGTCCGCGCACTCCGGTCCGGGCGTCGTCGGCGAAGTCGGGCAGCACGTTGGCGAAGTGTGCGCCCGCGCCGAGCAGAGCTGCGGCGGCGACCAGCCAGACGGGCGGGGCGGGTGCGCCGGGCAGGGCCAGGACCACGAAGGCGGGCAACGCGCCGAAGGAGATCGCGTACGGCAGCACCGAGACCGCCGTCGACTTCAGCGGCCAGTCGTAGAGCAGGGCCGCGACCAGCCCGATGGTGGCGCAGAGCGCGGCCACCGGGTTCGTGGTCAGCGCCAGCGCCACGGTGGTGGTGGCGGCCACCGCCGCGGCCACCGCCACCAGCCGGCGGCTGACCAGCCCGGCCGCGACAGGTTTGTCGGCGCGGCCGACCAATGCGTCCCGGTCGGCGTCGACCAGATCGTTGGTCCAGCCGACGGCGAACTGACTGGCCGCCACGGTGATCGCCACCGTGGCGATGCCCTGGGGCGGGTGACCGATGCCGACGGCGAGCAGGGCGGCCACTGTGGTGACTGCCGCCGTCGGCTCCGGATGGCTCGCCCTGACCAGCCCTAACACCGTCGACGACATAACGGAAGTCTGGTCGTTACCCGTCAGTCGTGCCACGCTCGATGTCATGCGTGATGCCGGCCTGAGCCTGCCCCGCAACGATCCGCGCCAGTACGACGACCTGGCCGGGGAATGGTGGCGGCCGGACGGCGCCTTCGCCATGCTGCACTGGCTGGCCCAGGCCCGGGCGGCCCTGGTGCCCCCGGCGGCGCGTCCCGGCGCGCTCCTGGTCGACCTCGGTTGCGGTGCCGGACTGCTCGCCCCGCACCTGGTCGGCAAGGGTTACCGGCACGTCGGGGTGGACCTGACCCGCTCGGCGCTGATCCAGGCGGCCGACCACGGTGTGACAGTGGTCAACGGTGACGCCACGGCGGTGCCGCTCGCCGACGGCTGCGCCGACGTGGTCGCCGCCGGTGAGCTGCTGGAACACGTCCCGGACTGGCGCGCCGCGGTCGCGCAGGCGTGCCGGTTGCTGCGACCGGGCGGCCTGCTCGTGCTCGACACGCTCAACGACACCGCCCTGAGTCGGCTGGTCGCGGTCCGGATCGCCGAGCGGCTGCCGACCGTGCCGCGTGGCATCCACGACCCACGGTTGTTCGTGGACGATCGTGAGTTGGTCGCCGAGTGCGCCCGACACGGGGTGGACCTGCGGGTGCGTGGCGTCCGCCCGGCCGTGCCCGGCCTGCTGCGCTGGTTGCTCCGCCGGGCTCGCGGCATCGAGACGCCGTCCGGCCAGGTGCCGCGCATCGTGCCGACCGCGTCGGCCGCCGTGCTCTACCAGGGGCACGGGGTACGCGACGGATAGCGGAACTCGACGGGGGTATGGGGATGGCCGAGGAGGGTTCCATGAACGAGCGTCATCGGGTGGGTGGTCGGCGGGGCGCGGTGGTCCGCGCCGGTGCGGAGCGCCGGCATGGGTGAAGCGGGGGCGGCTGCGGCTCGCAGGTTGGCGCCCCGGTTGGCGGCTCGGGCCGCCGAGCATGACCAGGCCGGCTCGTTCCCGGCCGATGACTTCGCCGATCTGCGCGCGGCCGGGCTGTTCGGGTTGATGGTCCCCGCCGAGCTGGGTGGTGCGGGCGCCACCTTCGCCGAGTACGCGGCCGTCGCCACCGAGTTGGCCCGGGGCAACGGCGCGACGGCACTGGTGTTCAACATGCACGCCTCGGTCACCGGCGCGCTGGGGGCGGTCACCGAGGAACTGGCCGAGGCGCTCGGCGTACCGCCGGAGGCACTTGCCGCCCGGGACCGGTTGCTGCGGGCGGCGGCCGACGGGGCGTGGTACGCCGTCGCGATGAGCGAACGCGGCGCCGGCGCCCGACTGTCCCAGCTCAGCACGGTGTACGAGCCGGTCGACGGCGGCTGGCGGATCAAGGGCAGCAAGACGTTCTGTTCCGGTGCCGGTCACGCCGACGGCTACCTGGTGGCCGCCCGGAGCGCGACCGACCCGTCGATCGTCTCGCAGTTCCTGGTCCCGGCGGGGGAGGGTCTCACCGTCGAACCGACCTGGGATTCCCTGGGCATGCGGGCCACCGCCTCGCACGACCTGCACCTGGACGTCACGGTGCCGGCCGATCGGCTGCTCGGCGGGGTGGAGGGTCTGGCCCTGGTGGTCGCCCAGCTCATGCCGCACTGGCTGGTGGCCAGCTACGCCGCCGTCTACGTCGGGGTGGCCCGGGCGGCGATCGACGCGGCGGCGGAGCACCTCAACGCCCGCAACCTCGCCGGCCTGCCGGCGGTACGCGCCCGCCTCGGTCGGGCCGACGCCGCCGTGGCGGCGGCACAGTTGACGGTGGCCGAGGCGGCCCGCCGGGTCGACGAGGCACCCGGTGACGCGGAGACCAACCGCTGGGTGTGGCGGGCCAAGCTGCTGGCCGGTACGACCGCCGCCGACGTGGCGGCATCCGTGCTGGAGGCGGCGGGCACCTCCGCCACCCGACGTGGCCAGCCGCTGGAGCGCCTCTACCGGGACGCCCGGTGCGGGTCGCTGCATCCGGCCACCTCTGACGTCTGTGCCGACTGGCTCGGTGTCGCCGCCCTCGGTGGTGACCCGGACCGTGAGGGCTCGGCCCCTCGTTGGTGAGGGTGGTAAGTCCGACCAGAAGGAGGGTGAAGCCGTGTCGGTACCGGTGATCGCGGGCCTGGGCACGGCTTCGCCGCCGTCGGCGGACCAGGACGAGTTGTGGGAGCGGTTCTTCTCCCGGCACTACTCCGGCAGCACCCGGGCGCTCGCCGAGCGGATCTTCGCGAACTCGGGGGTCGACCGGCGACAGGCCGCGGTCAACCCGTTGATCGAGGACGTCTCCGACTGGCCGACCGAGCGGCGGATGCGCCGTTACCAGGTCGAGGCGCTGCCGCTGGGCAAGGAGGCGGTCGGCCGGGCGTTGACCAGCGCCGGGCTGGCGGCCGGTGACATCGGGCTGTTCGTCGTCTGTTCCTGCACCGGGTACGCGACGCCGGGGCTGGACATCCTGCTCGCCCGGGACCTGGGCATGGCGCCGTCGACCCAGCGGATGTTCGTGGGTCACATGGGTTGCTACGCGGCGTTGCCCGGGCTGGGCGCGGCGAGTGACTTCGTGACCGCGCGGGGACGGCCGGCGCTGCTGCTCTGCGCCGAGCTGACCAGCCTGCATCTGCAACCGTCGTCGGCGAGGGTGGACACCCAGCAGATCATCTCGCACGCGCTCTTCTCGGATGCCGCCGTCGCCGCCGTGGTGGTTCCCGGCGGCCGTGGGTACGCGGTGCGCTCGGTCACCTCGGTCACCGACTCGTCCACCGCCGACCACATGACCTGGGACGTGACCGACACCGGCTTCCGGATGGGGCTGTCCCCCAAGGTGCCGCAGGTGCTCTCGGCACACGTCCGGGGGCTGGTCGACGAGCTGCTGACCAGCCACGGCAGCCAGCTGTCCGACGTCGACGGCTGGGCGGTGCACCCGGGGGGGCCGCGCATCCTCAACGTGGTCGAGCGGGAGCTGGCCCTGGCCCCTGCCGCCTTGGCCGCCTCGCGGCAGACCCTCGCGGAGCACGGCAACTGCTCGTCCCCCACCGTGCTGCTGATCCTCGACCGGCTGTTG
Organism: Verrucosispora sp. FIM060022; assembly: GCF_003977705.1. Classification (NCBI taxonomy): domain Bacteria; kingdom Bacillati; phylum Actinomycetota; class Actinomycetes; order Micromonosporales; family Micromonosporaceae; genus Micromonospora; species Verrucosispora sp. FIM060022. The sequence goes on along the minus strand of NZ_RQIV01000002.1, from coordinate 667,760 downwards.
CGGTACGCGCCGTCGCCCCGTCGAGTGGTGATGCTCGCCTTTGGACCCGGGTTGACCCTTTACGCAGCGTTGCTGGAGCGTCACGTCTGAGCGGTACGACGGCGGCTACCCTTTAGGCGTGGACGTCGATGCCATCTACCGCTTGCGCGGCGCCTTGCTGGTCGGCGTCGGCGTCGTCGCGTTGGCCCTGGGCGGCTGGTGGTGGCGGGTGGAAGCCCCGGCGTCGCCGCCGGCGGGGGAGCGCATCGAGGCCGCGTCGGAGGATTCCTTCTGGCAGGAGGATCGGATCGACCGGAGCAGGTTCCGACAGGAGCCGGGCGCATCCTCGTCGATCGTGATCGAGTCCACCACCGGCACGGTACTTGTGGACCCGCACACCGGGCAGGTGATCGGGACGGTCTCCGAGAGCGACGCCGGCCCCGGTGCGGGACGGGGCACCGGTCGACAAGCGGCGGTGTGGACCGAGCGGGCATCGCTGGACGCGGGCACGGCGCTGGCCCGGGAGTCCCGGCTCGATCGCGGCGAGCGGAACGTGTTGATCTTCAGTTGCACCGGTCCCGGCGAGTTGCTGGTCACCGTCGTCGGCGCCAGAGCGGGCGATCCGATGACGGTGGGCTGCGACGGCACGGTGATCACGACGGAGATGGTCGGCACGGGCGCGAACGTGACAGTGCTGTTCTCCACCGCCGGTGCGGCGTCGCTGCAACTGGTGGCCCGCCTGGTCGACCCGTCCTGAGCGGGCGGGCTTCAGCCGGCCAGGGCGGTCAGTTCCCGCTGGTAGTCGGCGATCGAACCGACCTCGGGGACCACCAGCACGATTCGACCGGTGCGGTCGGCGAGCAGGGCGGTGACCGTGTCCGGGCGGGCCGGCAGGTGCAGGAAGGCGCGCAGTCCCCCGGCCGGGTCGCCGAGGGCGCGTGCGTCGCTGCCCGCAGGCGCTGCTCGGGGGCGTTGTGCCCCGACGGTGACGACGGTGACGCCGACGGGTGCCGCTGCGGCCGCCTCGGTGACCCGGTGCGGGCAGGCGCACCCGTCCACCAGCAGCACCACCGCCGGCAGCAGCCCACGCAGCGGCACCGGCGACTGTTCGGCGTCGACGAGGTCCAGCGCGGGCAACGCCCTGCCGTTGAACTGGGCGGGTGTGGGTTCGGGCCCGGCCGTGGTCGGTTCGGGAGTGCCCCGGCCGGCCCGGGGCCAGGTGACGGTGATCAGGCCGGCGACGGTGGCGATGACCGCGACGAGCAGCACCAGCACGGGCACCGTCGGGGGTCGCCACCGACGGGATCGGCTCACCACCTGCGTACGCAGCTCACGGCGGACCTGTTCGGCCTCGGCGGCCAGCGCGGAGGCGTCGTCCGGCACGACCACCCGACCCCACTCGGGAGGCAGGTCGGGCAGCCCGGGACCGTCGGCGTCAGCCTTGCCCATCACGACCCCCTGGTGCTTCCTGGGTACGCGGACAGTGGCCTCTCCAGCGTCCCGTACTGTGCCCGGTCCCGCTACCGCTGCCCACACTTGGGTACGGCGGGATATCATGGGGTGGGTGCGTAGCCTTTGATCTCTGGTTACTTGATCTTTGAGTGCCTGATCATTGGGTGTCTGAGCAATGAGGTACTTGATCTCTGGCGTGGGCGAAATCGCTGACGTAGAGGTATTGGTCTGCAGACGTATTGATCATTGGTGGGTTGATCATTGACGGGCACGCCGAGGTTCACGGCTTTTTCGTCAGCCATGCCCGATCGGTCATGTTCAGATTACAGAGCGTGCTCGAATCATCGGATCGGTCATATGTCAAGCCGAAGAAAGACCTCTCACAGGGCCCCTGAGCTGCGCCAACGGTCAGGACAGCGGTGAGACATCGGTGCCTGAGCGTGTTACCCTAGACACAGCGAAAGGGGTTTCGAACCTATGGTTTTCAGTGTCGGCGAGACCGTTGTTTACCCCCACCACGGGGCCGCACTCATCGAGGCAATCGAGACTCGGGTCATCAAGGGCGAGCCCAAGCAGTACCTCGTCCTGAGGGTCGCGCAGGGTGACCTGACGGTCCGGGTGCCTGCCGAGAACGCCGAGATCGTGGGTGTGCGCGAGGTGGTGGGCGAAGAGGGCCTTGGCAAGGTCTTCGACGTTCTCCGGGCTCCGCACACCGAGGAGCCGACCAACTGGTCGCGACGTTACAAGGCGAATCTGGAGAAGCTGGCCTCCGGCAATCCGCTGAAGGTGGCCGAGGTCGTCCGCGACCTGTGGCGCCGGGAGCGGGAGCGGGGCCTTTCCGCAGGTGAGAAGCGCATGCTCGCCAAGGCCCGGGACATTCTCGTCGGCGAGGTCGCGTTGGCCGAGAAGAGCACCAAGGACGAGGCGGAGACGCTGCTCGACAAGGTGCTGACCGAGGCCTAGTCCGCACAGCATCGTCGTACCCACTTCGTAGCGAAGAAACCATCGAGGACCGCGACGTGACCGCGCAGCTGAATCCGCGCGGTGACGTCGCGGTCCTCGTGCCTGCGGCCGGTGCCGGCGTACGCCTCGGCCCCGGTCGACCCAAGGCGCTGCGGCTGTTGGCCGGGGAACCGCTGCTGGTGCACGCGGTCCGCCGGCTGGCCGCCGCCGCGTCGGTGCACACCATCGTGGTGGCCGCCCCGATCGCCGAGGTCGCGGCCGTACGTGAGCTGCTCGCCCCGATCGCCCCGGTCACGGTGGTGCCAGGTGGGGCCGAACGGCAGGAGTCCGTGGCCGCCGCCCTTGCCGCCGTGCCCGTCGGGCCCGACATCGTCCTGGTGCACGACGCGGCCCGCGCCCTGACCCCGCCCGCCCTGGTGGAGTCGGTGGCCGCCGCGGTGCGCTCGGGCCACGACGCGGTCATCCCGGTGCTGCCGGTGGTCGACACGATCAAGGAAGTCGACGCGGACGAGCTGGTGCTCGGCACCGTCGACCGGCGAGCGCTGCGGGCGGTGCAGACCCCGCAGGGGTTCCGCAGGTCGGTCCTGGCCGCCGCGCACGCCGCCGCCGGTGACGCGTTGACCGACGACGCCGGGTTGGTGGAGAAGCAGGGCGTACCGGTGTTCTGTGTGCCCGGCTCGGATCACGCCCTGAAGATCACCCGCCCCTTCGACCTCGCGCTGGCTGAGCACCTGCTGGCGACCGGTCTCCGGACGCGTACCCTCAATTCATGATCGTTCCTCGGGTGGCCATCGGCACGGACGTGCACGCTTTCGAGGCCGGCCGACCCTGTTGGGTGGCCGGCCTGCACTGGCCGGGCCAGGACGGTCTGGCCGGGCACTCCGACGCGGACGTGGCCGCCCATGCCGCCTGCAACGCGCTGCTCTCCGCCGCCGGGCTGGGCGATCTCGGCGCGAACTTCGGGGTGGACCAGCCGGAGTGGTCCGGGGCGAGCGGGGTACGTCTGCTGACCGAGTCCGCGCGCCGGGTCCGCGCCGCCGGCTTCGCCATCGGCAACGTGTCCGTGCAGGTGGTGGGGGTACGACCCAAGATCGGCCCACGTCGGCAGGAGGCCGAGCAGGTGCTGTCGGAGGCGGTCGGCGCCCCGGTCACCCTCTCCGCCGCGACCACCGACGGGCTGGGTTTCACCGGGCGCGGCGAGGGACTCGCCGGCATCGCGGTGGCCTTGGTGTACGCCCAGCCGAGCGCCTAGGCTCGCGCGATGTCCGCCGACGTCCCCGCCGACCCGCCCGCCGCCGACGGCTACCTGCAGCGCGCCACCCTCCTCGCCGAGTTGGGCCGCTATGACGAAGCGGTCGGTGAGCTCGGGTTCGCGCTCGCCCTCGACCCCGCCCACGTGGAAACGCTTGTCATGCTCGCCCGGGTGCACCTGGCCGCGGACCGGCCCGTCGAGGCGTTGGCCGCCGCCGAATCCGCCGCTGCCGCCGCACCGGGGCAGGTTCCCCCGCTCGTCCTGCGTGGCCTGGCTCTCGGCGACCTGGAACGGTACGGCGAGGCCGCGCGTACCGCCGACGAGATCCTGGCCCTGGGCCCGCAGGACGCGTACGCCCAACGCAGCGCGGCGGCGATCCTGGCGGGTTCCCGCAATGGCCAGCCGGCCCTGAACGCCGCCTGGCACGCGGTGGAGTTGGCACCCGAGGAACCGCAGGGACACCTGGTGCTGGGCCTGGTGGCGGCGAACATGCGAATGTTCGATCTCGCCGAGCGGGCCTACCGGGAGGCGTTGCGACTGGATCCGCGACTGGCCGAGGTGAGCGAGGACGTCGGCGTGCTGCGGTTGGAGCAGCGACGCTGGAGCGCCACGCTGGAGCGACTGGCCGAGGCCGCCGTGCCGACGCTGCCGCCGACCGATCCCCGCCGGACCGAGGTGAACCGTCCGGAACAGGCTCCCGACGATCTGCCCCGGCAGGGCCCGCACCCGTCCAGCGGTCCGGGCACCGACCAGCAGCCCGGCCGGCCGACCGAGGGTCGTACCGGGCCGGGCGGGCCGGCCGACGGGGGTACCTGGCCGAGTGGGTCGGCCGACGGGGGTACCTGGCCGAGTGGGACACCTGCGGGGTGGGACACGCCCAGCGGCGAGCACCGCCCGGGGCCCGGTCCCCAGGACGGTGGGGAGCAGCCGAGCCACGGTGGGGCCGAGTTCCCCGAGCCGGGCCGGTTCGGCGGGCCGGTGGATGCGGGCCGGGCCGGCACCGGTCCGTTCGTCGCGCGTCGTCCGGTGCCGGCGGCGCTGCGGCAGTTCGTGCTCTGGGGGGCCGGCTGGTCGATGGTGGCCGCCCTCGTGATCGCCTGTTCGGCGACCACCGGTTCCGGGTTCTCCCGGTTCATGGCGGTACTGGCGGCCGTCGGCGGGGGCATCGTGCTCTGGCGGCACGCGTCCCGGCTGCCCGGCCTGACCCGGACGGTGCTGCCCGTACTGCGGCGAACCGACCGTCCGCTGGTCCTGGCCGTGTACGCGGCAGCCGCCGCGCCCGCGCTGATCCTGCTCTACGCCCTGGTCGGCACGCCCTGGCCGCTGGTGCTCTCCATCGGCATCGCCACCGTCGCCCAGTTGACGATCGTCTCGCGTCCGGTGGCCTGAGCCCCGCCGTCGCCGTGCGGCAGGCAGCGGGGCTGCGTTGGTGCGACGTGCGCAGCCCAACGCCGGCGACCTGGCGCGTTAACAAGGGGCCCCTTCACCTCGCGAGGCGTTAACAAGGGGCCCTTCCTTCGTCAGCGGCGGGACCAGGTCCAGGCGTAGGCGTCGTCCTCGCAGTCGGCTGCCGCGTCGCACAGGTCGAGCGGGCGGAAGGTGTCGACCATGACGGCCAACTCGTCGAAGAAGTCGACGCCGATCGAGCGTTCCGCGGCACCGGGCTGGGGGCCGTGGGTGAAGCCGGACGGGTGCAGCGAGATGGAACCCTGCTCGATGCCGGATCCGCGCCGCGCCTCGTAGTTGCCGCCGGTGTAGAAGAGCATCTCGTCGGAGTCGACGTTGTGGTGGTGGTACGGCACCGGGATGGCGTCCGGGTGGTAGTCGACCTTGCGGGGGACGAACGAGCAGATCACGAAGTTCGGGCCCTGGAAGGTCTGGTGCACCGGTGGCGGCTGGTGGATCCGGCCGGTGATCGGCTCGAAGTCGTGGATGGAGAAGGCCCACGGGTACATGTGACCGTCCCAGCCGACCACGTCGAACGGGTGGTTGGCGTAGACGTGGCGGGTCCAACCGCGCCGGTGGCGTACCAGCACCTCGACGTCGCTGCCGTCGACCAGCAGCGGCGCGTCCGGCCCCCGGACGTCCCGCTCGCAGTACGGCGAGTGTTCCAGGAACTGGCCGCGCACCGAGAGGTAGCGCTTCGGTGGGCCGATGTGACCGGTCGCCTCGACGGCCAGCAGCCGGGTCGGCGTGTCCCCGGTGGGCACCAGTCGGTGCACCGTCGAGGTCGGAATGATCACGTAGTCGCCGGCCACCGCGTCCAGTACGCCGAAGGTCGACTCGACCCGCAGGGTGCCCGCCTCGACGTACAGGCAGTGGTCGCCGGTGGCGTCGCGGAACAGCGGGGACGGCTGGTCGGCGAGCACGTAGGCGATGCGTACGTCGTCGTTGGCGAGCAGGTAACGCCGACCCAGGATCGGGTCGGCCCCGGTGCCGTCGAGCTTGTGGGTGCGCAGGTGCCGGGGCTTGAGCGGCAGGTTGGGCACCCGGGTCACGGCCGGCGGGGTGAACTCCTCGGCGGCGACGATCGCGGTCGGGGCGTACCGGTGGTAGAGCAGGGAGGAGTCGGAGGAGAAGCCCTCCTGGCCCATCAGCTCCTCCGTGTAGAGGCTGCCGTCGGGCTGCCGGAACTGGGTGTGGCGCTTGCGCGGCAGTTCGCCGACGCTGCGGTAGTACGGCATGTCGCCTCCCGGTCACCAGCTCGATGCGTCCGATTATCGGACGCTGTTGTCCGCTCCTTGTAGCGTCCCGTACATTCTTGTCTCGTGTCAACGCAGCTGCCCGCACTCGTCGCCGGCCTGGTCGACGATGCCGCCGTCTTCCCGCCGGGCAGCGCGTCGCTGCCCGACGCCGTCGCCGCCCACCGGCGACACCGCGCCGACTGGTACGCCGACCTCGTCGGCCCGTTGCTGCTGCCCGCCTCGAAGGTCGCGGCGGGCGAACTGAGCGGGCTGGTCGACCCGGCCGAGGGCTTCGTGATCGGGCTGATCGGCGACACCGGCCTCGACCGGCTGCCCTTCGCGCTGTCGTTCCTGCCGCCGCTCGGAGTGGCCGTCCGGCAGGTGGAGGCCCCGGTCGCCAAGCGGGGCGAGGACCCGCAGCCCGGCCTGGCCGAGCTGTTCAAACTCACCGAGCGGCTGGCCGACGTCGCCGTCTTCGCGGAGATCCCGTTGACGTTCGGGCTGACGGCCGCCCTGGACACGCTGGCCGAGGCGCGCTCCCGTGGGCTGCCGGTCGCCGCCAAGTTCCGTACCGGCGGGTTGGCCGCCGAGCTGTTCCCTACTCCCGCCGAGCTGGCCGCGGTCATCTGCGCCTGCCGGGACCGGCAGCTGCCGTTCAAGCTGACCGCCGGGCTGCACCACGCGGTGCGCCACCTCGACCCGGAAACCGGCATCACCCATCACGGCTTCGCCAACGTGCTGGCCGCGACGCTGGCCGCCGCCGAGGGGGCCGGGGTGGGGACGGTGACCGAGCTGCTCACCGTCCGTGACGAGCGGCCGCTGGTGCAGCAGTTCGAGGGCCGGCACGACCTGGCGCGTCCGCTGTGGGTGGGCTTCGGCTCGTGCAGCATCGTGGAACCACTTACCGATCTGATCCGGCTGGGGCTGGTGAACGGGAGAAATCAGGCATGAGCGAGCGAGTGAGCTGGGTGGCGGGCGCGGAAGGGTCCGGTTTCGGCATCCAGCACCTGCCGTACGGGGTGTTCCGGGTCGGCGACGGGGAACCGCGCATCGGCGTACGCATCGCAGACGTGGTCCTGGACCTGGCCGCCGCGGAGGCCGCCGGTCTGGTGCTGGCCGGCGGGGCGCTGCGCGAGCCGACGCTCAACACGTTCCTGGCGCTGGGGCGTCCGCAGTGGACAGCGGTACGGCAGCGGATCACCGAACTGCTCACCGACCCGGCCCACCGGGCCGCCGTGGAGCCGCTGCTGGTGTCGCTGGAGCAGGTACGGATGGAACTGCCCATCGAGGTCGCCGACTACGTGGACTTCTACTCCTCCGAGCAGCACGCCTCGAACGTCGGCCAGATCTTCCGGCCCGGCCAGCCGGCCCTGCTGCCCAACTGGAAGCACCTGCCGATCGGCTACCACGGGCGGGCCGGCACCGTGGTGGTCTCCGGCACCCCGGTGGTACGCCCGCAGGGCCAGCGGCCGAGCAAGGACGGGCCGGTCTTCGGCCCGTCGGTACGCCTCGACATCGAGGCCGAGGTCGGGTTCGTGGTCGGCGTACCGAGTCCGCTCGGCGCCCGGGTGGCCGTCGCCGACTTCGACGAGCACGTCTTCGGTGTGGTGCTGGTCAACGACTGGTCGGCTCGGGACATCCAGGCGTGGGAGTACCAGCCGCTGGGCCCGTTCCTGGGCAAGTCGTTCGCCACCTCGATCGCCGCCTGGGTGACCCCGCTGGACGCGCTGCGGAGCGCGTACGTGGCCGCGCCGGAGCAGGACCCGTCGGTCCTGGACTACCTGCGCGACGAGCCGCACGTCGGGCTGGACCTGCGGTTGACCGTGCACTGGAACGGCGAGCCGGTCAGCGAGCCGCCGTTCGCCGGGATGTACTGGACGCCGGCCCAGCAGTTGGCCCACCTGACCGTCAACGGCGCCTCGCTGCGTACCGGTGACCTCTACGCCTCCGGCACCGTCTCCGGTGACCGGCGCGACCAGGTCGGCTCGTTCCTGGAGCTCACCTGGGGCGGCGCCGAGCCGGTGACCGTGGGTGGGGCGGAACGCACCTTCCTGCTCGACGGCGACACCGTGACCATCACCGCCACCGCACCCGGACCGGACGGCTCCACCATCACCTTGGCCGAGGTTGCGGGCACGATCGTGCCGGCTCGCTGACCCCTTTCCGACAGGTCTCCCGCTATCGCACCGGCTGTGCGAACGAGTCCCGTCACCGCTCGTTGATCGCCTCGGAATTCCGTCGCCACGTCGCGCCGGGCCGCCCGGCGCCCCCCGTTCCGGTCGGTCCGGTCGCGGCGGGGCGGCATGTCGAAGCCGAGGGAGATGACGACGATGCACGATCTCGTGGGCGCGGTCTGGCGTACCAGCAGCCGCTCCAATGACCAGGGGCTCTGCGTGGAGGTGGCCGACAACCTGGCCCGCCGCCGCGGTGTGGTGGGTATACGTGACTCCAAGGATCAGGCCGGGCCGGTGCTGATGGTCAGCCCTCGGGGCTGGAGCGCGTTCGTCGGTGCGATCCGCGACGGCGACTTCGCCCGCTGACCGCCCAGGGTCTCCGGGGCGGACGATCTGCCCCGGGGCCCCGCATCATGATCTCGCCGGGTCGGCTGCCGCCCTCCGCCGCAGCGCAGCCTGACCGCAGCATCCGGGCCGTTCCGACTGGTGGGTAGGGTGCCGGGCGGGGAGGTACGGCATGGGGTGGACGACGGGGCAGCGGCGGATCGTGGCAGCGGTGGCGGCGACCGGGGTCGCAGCGGCACTCGCGCTCGTCGCGTACCGCGTCCTGGCGCCGGCCGAGGTCAGCACCACTGCCCGAGGCGACCACCCCGCGCGCAGCCAGCCGGCACCCGGGGTGGTGGGCCGGCTGCCGGCCGCCCCGCTGATCGTGGACGGCCGGCTGCGGGTGTACGCGGCACAGCGCCAGGTCTACGCCGATCAGCCGGCCGACGGTCGGCACCGGAGCACGCCGTACTGGTCGTACCGCCGGTGGCCGGCGACGGTGGACGCGGTGGTGGCGAGCGGTACGACTGTGGTGAGCCGGTGGTCCGACGGCAAGCTGGTGGCCCTCGACGCGCGTACCGGGCAGGTCATCTGGCGCGCGGACGGCCCCGAGCCGGACCGGGAACGGGTCACCCGACGGACCGGGTCGGCGATCGTCTGGCAGCCGCGTGGCGTCTCCGTGGTCCGGACGGCCGACGGCCGGGATGCGGTGGTGACCTCCGGTTCCGGCGAGGTGCGGGCTGTGGACCTGGCCGGTGGCGCGCAGCTGTGGCAGGCCGAGGTGGGGCGTGGTTGCCGGGAGCCGGTCGGTGGCAGCGCCGACGGCCAACTGCTCACCCTGGACCGCTGTGCCGGGCCGACGGTTGTCGAGTTCCGGGACGTGGCGACCGGGAAGGTGGGCGACCGGTGGCGTCCTCCGGACGCCGGTGACGAGCTGACGGCGACCCTGATCGGCTGCGCTCCGACGGGCTGCGCGGCCTTGCGTACCGCCGGTCCGGACGACATGTCGGCCCGGGGTTGGTTGCTCGGCTCCGGTGAGCCGGTTGCGGCTCCGGTGCTCGACGCAGCGGACGCCGAACTGCTCGACGGGACGGCCGTCACCTTGACGGACGGGCTACTCGTCGGCCGCGCGGTGCGTAACGGCACTGAGCGGTGGCGGGCGTCGGTCGGGCCGGGCCGGTTGATCGCCGTTCAGTCCGACCGGGTGCATGTGTTGACCGCAGGGAACGAGCTGGTCACGTTGGATGCGGCCAGCGGCCGTGAGCTGTCCCGGTTCGTCCTGAACGTGGGCTCCGACGGCACCGGGTGGCTGCCCGGGGCGGTGCACGCAGCCGACGGATACGTCACGGTGGAGCGGCTGCGGCGGCCGGTCGACCTCGATGGGGACGATCACACTTACTACTTCACCGCAGAACCGGTGATCATCGCCGCGACCTGATCAGCGCCCAAATATCCGCAAAGCGGACAAAGAAGACATAAGCTACTGGTGGTGGGTTTCCGGGCCGGTCCGCTGGGGGATGGCGGACCGGCCCGGTACGGCCTCGGGAGCCGGGCTCAGCCCAGCGCGGCCTCGGCGGCGGCCAGGAAGGCGTCGTTCTCGGCCGGGGTGCCGATGGTGACCCGGACTCCGTCACCCGGGAACGGCCGGACGATCACACCCCGAGCCTCACACGCCTTGCCGAACTCCAGCGCCCGCTCGCCCAGCGGCAGCCAGACGAAGTTCGCCTGGCTGGCGGGCACGTCCGGGATCAGCTTGCGCAGCGCCTCGGTGACCCGCTCCCGCTCGGCCACCACGAGGGCGCACCTCCGCTCCATCTCGTCGGCCTGAGCCAGCGCGGCCAGCGCCCCGGCCTGCGCCGCCATGCTGCTGGAGAAGGGGGTGACGACCTTGCGTACCGCCGCTGCCACCTGCGGCTGGGCGACCAGGAAACCGATCCGCAGACCGGCCAGCCCCCAGGCCTTGGACAGCGTGCGCAGCACCGCCACGTTGGGCCGGTCGGCGTAGGTGAGCCCGTCGGGCACCTCCGGGTCGGTGACGAACTCCCGGTACGCCTCGTCGATCACCACCAGCACGTCGTCCGGCACGTCGTCCAGGAAGCGGTCCAACTCCGCCCGACCGAGAGCGGTGCCGGTCGGGTTGTTGGGGTTGCAGACCAGGATCATCCGCGTCTGGTCGGTCACCGCCGCGGCCATCGCCGCCAGGTCGTGCCCGTGCCCGGCGTCGTTGGGCACCTTCACGCTTGTCGCGCCGCTTGTCGCCGCGATGATCGGGTACGCCTCGAACGACCGCCACGCGTAGACCAGCTCGTCACCGGGCAGGCAGGTGGCGCGTACCAGGTGCTCGGCCAGCGCCACCGAGCCGCAGCCGGTGGCGATCCGGTCGGGGTCCACGCCGTACCGGTCGGCCAGCGCCTGGCGCAGCGCCACCACGCCCATGTCCGGGTAACGGTGCACCCCGGCGGCGGCCTCGGCGACCGCCTCCACCACACCGGGCAGCGGGCCGTACGGCACCTCGTTGCTGGCCAGCTTGATGGCCTCCGGCAGACCCAGTTCGCGAGCCAGGTCGGCCGGGCTGCGGCCGGGCACGTAGTTGGGCAGCGCATCGAGGTCGGCACGGGTCAGCCGCACTGTCGGCTGGCGTCCGGTGTCGGTCATGGGGCATCTCCGGGTGGGTTGGCGCCGTCGGCGGGGGTACGGGGAACCTTGACCACCACGGTCTGCGCCCGCTTGTCGTGCAGCGCCTGTCGCAGCGGGTGGTCGAAGAGCGGGGAGAGTGCGTCGATCAACTGGAGCAGCAGACCGAGGCCGCAGCAGTACCAGAGCAGGGTGGGCAGACCGAGGGTGTTCCACCGACGCAGCGCGCGGCCGAAGCCGAGCGGGGCGTCCGCCTCGACCGGTACCGCCCGGATGCCCATCAGCCGCTTGCCGAAGCTCTGCCCGCTGGCCGCCATCGACGGCACCTCGTACGCCAGCCAGAGCATCGTGGCGATCAGCAGGATCACCACGATCAACGACCCGGTCTGGTCGCCGGCCTGCGGCAGCGGTTCGGTGTTGCGTTCCGGGTTCTGCAGGCGGCGGCCGAACTCGTTGAGCGGCACCGAGATCTCGTCCAGCAGGCGTGCGACGAACCAGCCGTTGACCAGCACGTTGAGCAGGAACACGATGCCGAAGTCGATGAGTCTGGCACCGAGTCGAGCGCCGAAGCCGGCCAGCGGCATACCGTGCGGCCGGGGCTCCGGTGGACGTCCGGGCCAGGTCGGGTACGGCCAGCCGGGCGGTGGGCCGTGCCGCGGATCGCCGGCCGGCGGCCACTGTTGCCAGCCAGCGGGTGGGGGATGTCCCGGGGGTGGGCCGCCGGCCGGTGTGCCGGGCGGGGTGGTCGGTGTGCCGGGCGGGGTGCCTGGTGTGCTCGACGGGGTGGCCGATGTCACCGGCTCGGGTTCCGGTGTCGGTTCGGGCTCGGGCGGGGGTGGGCCCTCGGGTGGGGTGGCGTCGACCGGGATGGGCGCGCCGATCCAGCCCTCGCCGTCCCAGTATCTGCGGGTTTGCGGGTCGGCGGGGTCGACGTACCAGCCGGGTGCCACGCTCACGTCGCGGCCTTGCTGTGCTCGGTCACCTCGACACCTTAACGACGACGGTCCCGGCGAACTTGTCGTGGAGGCACTGCTGCCAGGGCTTGTCCCACAGTTGCCATAGACCGTCGAGGTAGCTGCCGCCCGGCACCAGCGACCCGCCCACGAACTCCACGAGGTACCGCTTCCCGGCCATCCGTCGATCGAGGGTGGCGGTCGGATCGAGCGGAACGACCCGCAGGTTCATCACCTTCTTGCCGATGGTCTGCCCGGTCCGCTTGAGGTACTCGACGTGGTACAGCCAGTAGAACGCGAACATGACCGCGAACAGCGCGACCTGGAGCAGCAGCATCGGCAGCAGGATCTCCGTGATGACGTCGGCGGGGGTGGGGTCCGCCAACGTGCCGTCCGGGTTCGTTTCCGGCAGGTTGGCGAGGAGTCCGACCATGAAGATCAGGAAGACCGGCGCGAACAGCACCAGCAGCACGGCGGTGGCGATCGCCGTGTCGATCAGGTACGCCAGCAGCCGGTCACCGAAGCTGGCCAGCGGCTGCCCACCCGGCCCCAGCACCGGCGGTGGCGGACCGCCCGCCCACTTCGGTGGCGGCTGACCCGGATGCCAGCCGGGCGGCGGCTGACCTGGGGACCAGCCCGGGGGCGGCTGACCCGGCGGCGGGCCACCGGGGACGCCCGGTGGGGGTGGCGAGCTGGCCCAACCTGCGGGGGGCGGGGCGTACTGCGGCGGGAGACCGGCGGGCGGCGGGGCGTCACCGGCGGCCGGTGGCGGCCCACCGATCGGTGCGCCGCCACCGGCCGCCGGTGACGTGGGGTGGGGTGAGGGCTGGGTCACGCTCGACAGTGTTACAGGTTGCCGCGCTTCTCCTGCTCGCGCTCGATCGCCTCGAAGAGGGCCTTGAAGTTGCCCTTGCCGAAGCCGAGCGAGCCGTGCCGCTCGATGAGCTCGAAGAAGACGGTCGGGCGGTCCTGCACCGGCTTGGTGAAGATCTGGAGCAGGTAGCCGTCCTCGTCCCGGTCCACCAGGATCTTGCGGGCCTTCAGCTCCTCGATCGGCACCCGTACCTCGCCGATGCGGGCCCGCAACTCCGGGTCGTCGTAGTACGAGTCCGGGGTGTCCAGGAAGTCGACGCCGGCCGCCCGCATCGCGTCGACACTTGCCAGGATGTCGTTGGTGGCCACGGCGATGTGCTGCGCGCCCGGGCCCTGGTAGAACTCCAGGTACTCGTCGATCTGCGACTTCTTGCGGGCGATCGCCGGCTCGTTGAGCGGGAACTTCACCTTGCGGGTGCCGTTCGCGACCACCTTGCTCATCAGCGCCGAGTAGTCGGTGGCGATGTCGTCACCGATGAATTCGGCCATGTTGGTGAAGCCCATGACTCGCTTGTAGAACTCGACCCACTCGTCCATCCTGCCGAGTTCCACGTTGCCGACCACGTGGTCGACGGCCTGGAAGAAGCGCTTCGGCTGGATGCCGGCGTCGATCATCGGCTGCCGGTCCACGATCGGGCCGCGGGCGACGAAGCCGGGCAGGAACGGGCCGGTGTAGCGGGACCGGTCGACCAGGGTGTGCCGGGTGTCGCCGTACGCGGCGATGGCGGCCATCCGGACTGTGCCGTGCTCGTCGCTGACGTCGTGCGGCTCCAGCAGGCCGGTCGCGCCCTGCGCGGTGGCGTGCGCGTACGCGGCGTCCACGTCCGGCACCTCCAGCGCGATGTCGGAGACACCGTCGCTGTGCTTGGCCACGTGCTCGGCGCCGTCGGCGTCGGGGCGTACCACGCCGGTGAGCACGAACCGGGCCGAGCCGCTGGTCAACACGTACTGGGCGTGGTCGCGGTGGCCCTGCTCCGGGCCCCGGTACGCCACGCAGGTCATGCCGAAGGCGGTGGAGTAGTAGTGCGCGGCCTGCTTCGCGTTGCCGACCAGGAAGTGCACGTGGTCGAGGCCCTTGACCGGGAACGGGTCACGGGCGATGTCGTGGTCGACGGCGCCGACGAGGGCATCGACGTCGACGTCGTCGGTCGACTGGGGTCGGTCGATCGCCTGGGTCATGGTGGCCTCCCTTGCGTACCGGCCGGCCTGCTCGGCCGACGCTGTGCTCGTTCCCCGGACTATCACCGTGACCCCGCTCACTGAGCAACTGTCAGCTCTATCGCTGGTCAGGTTGCACAACAAGTAGGGTGGTCAGCCGTGAACCCTGGACAGGATGTACAGCTCGACGCGCTCGATGTCAGCCTCATCGAACTGCTCGCCGCGGAACCGCGGATCGGTGTGCTGGAGTGCTCCCGTCGCCTGGGGGTGGCTCGCGGCACCGTCCAGGCGCGGCTCGACAAACTCGTCGACCGGAAGGTGATCGGCGGATTCGGGCCGGAGGTGTCGCCCGCCGCGATCGGGTTCACGGTGACCAGTTTCGTCACCCTGGAGATCAGTCAACGGCACGGGCACGTCCCGGTGGCCAACCACCTGGCCGGGATTCCCGAGGTGCTGGAGGCGCACACCATCACCGGCTCCAGCGACCTGCTCTGCCGGATCGTGGCCCGCTCCAACGCCGACCTGCAACGGGTGATCGACCAGATCGTCGCGTACGAGGGCATCCGCCGCGCCTCCACCATCATCGCCCTGGACGAGCAGATCCCGTACCGCGTCCTTCCCCTCGTCCGCTCCGCCGTCCGGGGGGAAGGAAGGGCACCTTCTTAACGTCTCCGGTAGAGCAGGGGTCCCCTCTTAACACGGCTCAGTCCGGCTGAGACGGATCAGTCGGCGCACAGCGCGTCACCGAGCGGGGTACGCCGGTAGCGCACGGCCCGACCGGTGCGGATCCGGCTGACCAGCCCGGCCTCCCGCAGCACCGTGAGGTGGTCGCCGACGCCGCCGAGGCTGAGCCCGAGTTGAGCGACGAGTTGACTGGTGGTGGCGGGCAGGGCGAGCGCCCGCAGCACCGCCGCCCGCGAGCGGCCGACCAGCCGATCCAGGGCGTCGTCGGGGCGGGCCGGGTCGGGCGGCCCGAGCAACTCGGCCACCCCGGAGGCCCGGTAGACGATCGCGTACGGCCAGGGCTGCTCGACGTACGCGATCAGGGTGCCGAAGACGGTGGGCACGAAGAGCAGGCCCCGACCGGCAAGCGAGTGGGTGTCGGGGTCGTTGCTGTCGATCTCGATGACGCCGACGTCACCGGGGATCCAGCGCAGCCGGGGATCCAGGTCCGCGACGGCCGCACCCCAGCCGTAGGCGAGCAGGCGACCCGCCCGACGGACCAGGTCGCGCTCCAGGATCGCGCGCAGACGCGGCCAGTCCGGCTCGACCAGCGCCTTCCACGACTCCTCGATCGCGTCCGCGATCAGGTCGACCACGTTCGGAGCGGCGTAGATCCTGCGGGCGTACGCCGGTGGAGTGGCGCGGGGCCCGGCGAGGTTGCGGGCCAACTCGTCGCGGGCCTGCGCCAACGGGGTCGCCCGGACCGCAGCCAGTTCGCCGTGGAAGTCCCGGGCCGTGCCGTCCGGCGGAGGCTGGATGAAGTCGGCGTTGTAGCCGCCGCGACGCAACAGCGCCAGCAGCGCCCCGACCGCCGGCACCTCCCGGCGCAGCCGCTCGTACGCGGGCCTGGTCCGGGCCACCCACGGCCCCAGCCCGTCGGAGGCCCGTTGACCGGCGTGCAGCCGTAACGCGGACACCGTCTCGCCCAGCGGGGAGACGGCGTACCGACTGGCGGCCACGTCGGCCGGGGTGACCTCGATCCGCATGCCGCACCTTTCGCTTGACAGCGAAAGGATAGAGCGGACCGGGGCCTTCGACCACGCTGATCACCGTGACCGACACGCGTACGCCCACCGTCGAGCGGCCGGCGACCTTCGGCGACGTCTTCGCCGTGGCCGAGTTCCGGGTGATCTTCGGCAGCTTCGGGATCTTCATGATCGGCGAGACGGTGAAGATGCTGGCCCTCTCCGTGCTGGTCTACGAGCGCACCGGCTCCGGGCTGCTGGCCGCACTGGCGTACGTGACCGGGTTCCTGCCGCACGCGCTCGGCGGGGTGTTCCTGCTGGCCCTGGCGGACCGGATGCCGGCCCGCGCGCTGATCGTCGGGTACGACCTGTTGCGGCTGGCGGTGGTCGTGGTGCTCGCCACCGGGGCGCTGTCGCCGCCGCTGATGCTCGGCCTGGTCGCCGTCGTGGCGCTGTTCGGCCCGGTCAGCAGTGCCGCGCGGACCGCGCTGCTGCCCGAGGTGCTGCACGGCGACTCGTACGTGTTGGGACGGTCGCTGCTCTCGGTGGCCGCCGGGGGCACCCAGGTGGCCGGCTTCGCCGTCGGTGGCCTGTTGCTCGGGCTGGTCGGGCCCTACGGCGCGCTCTGGCTGACCGCGCTGACCTGCGGCCTGTCCGCCCTGCTGGTGCGCCTCGGCCTCACTCGCCGTCCCGCTCGCGTCCGCACCTCCCCTGCCACCGATGCCGTAAGCACTGGCGCTGTAGGCCCGGCTACCGGTGCCGTGGGCACAGCCGCGGGCCGGGGCAGGGGTGGTGCCGTTCGGGAGACGCTGCGGGTCAACCGGGAACTGCTCGCCGATCGACGGATCCGGGGACTGCTGCTCGCCCAGTGGCTGCCCGGCTCGCTGCTCGTCGGTGCCGAAGGCGTGGCGGTGCCGTACGCGGCGGAGTTGGGACCGGGTGCCAGTGCCGGCGTGCTGCTGATGGCCGGTGCGGGCGGAATGCTGGTCGGTGACCTGCTGGTGGGTCGGTTCGTGGCACCGGCGCGCCGGGAGCGGTGGACGCCCTGGCTCGCGCTGCTGCTCGGCGTACCGATGCTGGCGTTTCTGGCCGGTCCGGGGTTGCTGCCGGCGGCGGCGCTCTTCGCGGTGGCCACCGCGGGCTTCGCCTACCAGCTCGGGCTGGCCCGGCGCTTCCTCGACGCGGTGCCCGAGTTGCGCCGTGGGCAGGCGTTCGGGCTGGTCAGCACGGGGATGATGGCGATGCAGGGGCTGGCGGCGGCGGGTGCGGGCGGGCTGAGTGAGTGGCTCGCCCCGGGCGTGGTGATGGCGGTGGCCGGTGCCGCGTCGATCGCCGCGACGCTGGCGCTGTGGCCGGTGCTGAAGCCTGCCGCTCACCCGCGTTAACAAGGGGCCCTTCTACTACCGGAGGCGTTAATAAGGTGCCCTTCCTTTCACGACACGCGGTGTGGTGCGCGCGGTGCGAGGGGTGGGTGGCTACCGTGTTCCGGTGGCGAAGGGCAGCGGCCTCGGCGTGCGTGGCTGGCTGCTGCTTGGCCTGACCACTGTCGTCGCGCTGGCCGCGACCGGAGTCTGGAACCCGTTTCCTGGCATGTGGGACTGGGTGAACAGGCGGTCGCCCATCTCCGAGCCGGACCTCGTCTGGCAGCAGCGCATCGGTGGCACCCCGCGCAGCGTCACCATCGCCGGGGAGACGGTGGTGGTCGAACAACGCACCCGGGTCGAGGCCCGCAGCCTGGCCACCGGCAGCCAACTCTGGGAGCGCAAGGCCGACTGGAGCGCGGTGGCCGGCGGCGGTGCCGAGGCCGTGGTCGCCGTCGGTCGCCTGCTGGTCAAGGGGTACGAGGTCCTCGACCCGACCACCGGCGTGACCCGTCGGCGCGACAACGACGCGGTGGCCGTGTGGACCTACCGCAACCTGCTGCTCGACGCGCGTTGCGTGGAGGCGACCGACTGCACCCTGAGCGCCTGGGAACCGCGCGGGGTCGCGCCGCTGTGGACCGCCTTCCTGCCCGGGGTCAGCAGCGGCCTGCTCGCCGACAACCCGAACCTGCTCGACAGCCGTCGGCTGTCCAGCCCTCGGATCCACGGTGAGGTGGCGGGCCCGGAGACCGTACCGGCGCTGCTCGGCTTCCCGGTCGACGGGCGGGTGCACGTGGTGGACACCGCGACCGGTCGGGTGTTGCAGGACGTGGAACCGGGACGCGACGAGCGGCTCGCGGTGATCGGTGGCCGGCTGCTGCGCATCGTCGCCCGCTCCCAGGACGGCAACTGCTACTTCACGATCTCCGGCCGGGACGCGGCCACCGGGCAGGAGACCTGGCAGCGTTCCGGGCTCAACCTGCGTACCGCCGACAGTGCCGGGTGCGTGCAGCGGGAGGATCCGTACGGTGCCCGCAACGTGCTGGTCGGGGTCGCCCCGGACGGCCGTGAGGCGATCCTCGACGGGTACGACGGGCGACTGCTGCTGGCCACCGAGAACTCCGAACGGGTGCTCGCCGTGGACGACCGGTACGCGGTGGTGCGCACCGCCGGCCGGGACGGGATCTCCGGCCGGGAACTCAGCTCCGGTCAGGTGCGGTGGAACCGGCCGAGCGGCGAGAAGGCGGGTGCGGCACTGACCCCGTACGCGGCCGTCGTCGCCGACGAGAAGCCGAACCGGCTGGTGGCTCTGGATCCGCGTACCGGCCGGGAACTGGTCGCGCTGCGGACCTCGGCCAACGCGCTGGCGGTCGGTCCGGCCGGCATGGTGATCGGTGAGGGCCGTGAGATCGGGTACATCCGCTTCGGAGCGGCGAGCGGCGACCCGGCCCGCAACGGTGATCCAGGTCGCAACGGCGACGGGAGTGTGCCGGGGCCGGCGGGCAGTCCCGGCGCGCCGGGGCCGCAGGGCACCTGCGGGCCGAAGAACGAGCTGTGCGACGCCCCTGATTCCGGCAAGTGACGCCGTCCGCCGGGTCGGACGAGGGTGAGCGGCACCACCCCACCCGGTGGGTAGGAGTGATCGAACCTTCTGCCCTAGGCTTTGCCATCATGAGCGAGCGTCAGCGAGCGAATCACGGGTGTAGTGCGGTGGTGCCCCACGGCGGCACGGAGCGCAGTGGAGTGGCGGCATGAGCACGGAATTCTCGTACGCCCCGCTGTTGCCGACCGGGCCGGACCAGACGGAGTACCGCCTGGTCACCGACGAGGGCGTCGACGTGGTGAACGGTCCGGGTGGGCGCCGGTTCCTCACCGTCGACCCGGCCGCGTTGACCGCGTTGACCGCCGAGGCGATGCATGACATCGCCCACTTCCTGCGGCCGGCGCACCTGGCCCAGCTGCGGTCGATCATCGACGACCCGGCGGCCTCGCCCAACGACCGGTTCGTCGCGCTGGACCTGCTGCGCAACGCCAACATCGCCGCCGGCGGAGTGCTGCCGATGTGCCAGGACACCGGCACCGCGATCGTGATGGGCAAGCGTGGGCGGCACGTGCTCACCGACGGCAGCGACGCCGAGGCGATCTCCCGCGGCGTCTGGCAGGCGTACACCCGGCTGAACCTGCGCTACTCCCAGCTCGCCCCGCTGACCATGTGGGAGGAGCGCAACACCGGCAGCAACCTGCCCGCCCAGGTGGAGCTGTACGCCGAGGACCCGGACGGGCACCCGGACGCGTACAAGTTCCTCTTCATGGCCAAGGGCGGCGGCTCGGCCAACAAGTCGTACCTCTACCAGGAGACCAAGGCGCTGCTGAACCCGACGCGGATGATGCAGTTCCTGGAGGAGAAGCTGCGGCTGATCGGCACCTCGGCCTGCCCGCCGTACCACCTGGCCGTGGTGATCGGCGGCACCAGTGCCGAGTACGCCCTGAAGACCGCCAAGTACGCCTCCGCCAAGTACCTCGACGCGCTGCCGACCTCCGGCTCGATGACCGCGCACGGCTTCCGTGACCTGGAGCTGGAGGCGGAGGTGCTGGAGCTGACCCGCAACTTCGGCATCGGCGCGCAGTTCGGTGGGCGGTACTTCTGCCACGACGTACGGGTGGTCCGGCTGCCCCGACACGGCGCGTCCTGCCCGGTGGCCATCGCGGTCTCCTGCTCGGCCGACCGCCAGGCGGTTGCCAAGATCACCCCGTCGGGTGTGTGGCTGGAGCGACTCGAAACCGACCCGGCCCGCTACCTGCCCGAGGTCACCGACGCGCAGCTGGACACCACCGAGGTGGTACGCGTCGACCTGAACCGGCCGATGGACGAGATCCGCGCCGAGCTGTCGAAGTACCCGGTCAAGACCCGACTGTCCCTGACCGGCCCGCTGGTGGTCGCCCGAGACATCGCCCACGCCAAGATCGCCGAGCGGTTGGACGCGGGCGAGCCGATGCCGCAGTACCTGCGCGACCACGCCGTCTACTACGCCGGCCCGGCGAAGACCCCGGAGGGCTACGCCTCCGGCTCGTTCGGCCCGACCACCGCCGGCCGGATGGACGCGTACGTGGAGAAGTTCCAGGCTGCCGGCGGCTCGATGGTGATGCTGGCCAAGGGCAACCGCTCCGCTCAGGTGACCCGCTCCTGCGAGCAGCACGGCGGCTTCTACCTCGGTTCGATCGGCGGCCCGGCCGCCCGGCTTGCCCAGGACTGCATCAAGCACGTCGAGGTCCTGGAGTACGCGGAGCTGGGCATGGAGGCGGTCTGGAAGATCGAGGTGGAGGACTTCCCGGCCTTCATCGTCGTCGACGACAAGGGCAACGACTTCTTCGCCGAGGTCACCAAGCCGGTGCTTACGATCGGCCGCCGCTAAGAAAACTGAGGATTCTGAGTTCCCCTTGATTTTGAGGGGACGGCTGTTGCGCTGAAGATTCTGATGGCGTACTCTCCTGTGTGAGCAGGGGGGTGTGCACATGCCGCAGATCGAAGTTGACGACGCGACTGATAGGTACCTGACCTTCGCGGCGGGCATCACCGGCATGACGAAGGGGCAGTTGGTGGCTCGCCTTGTGGAGCAAGCCCAAGCGGCTGCAGCGCCGGAGCCGGCTACGCCAGATGGTGATGAGCCGGCTTCGGTGCGGGTCTACGCGGACTATGCAGGCCACCGCACCTATGGGATGTTCGTGCCCGGGCCAGGACGAATCGAGATCACATCGGGTCCGCTGGCCGGCCGTTCCTTCCGGACTCCCAGCCAGGCTGCGCGGGAAATCGTCCAGCACTACAACCCGGCCGTAAGCCCGCACCGCAACGGCTGGAGCTTTTTCTTCGTCGCCGCGACCGGCGCCCCGTTGCAGAGCCTCCGGCACCGGTCGGTCTGAGCGGCCGTCCTGCTGTTTCTGACAAGGCAATGCCCCGGGTTGCTTGCAAGCAGAGGCAACATCCGGGGCGTACGCATGAACTTTACCCCAGAACGACAAGAAGGGCGACTGTGATGGCCGACATCGTGGCGCTGGAGAGGGCTCTCTCGGCAGGTCGGCTTGAGCCGTACGTCAAGGCGGCCGGAGGCGGGCTCGCCGAAGGAATCCAACTCTACGAGTGGAACACGGCTGTGTCCGCTGCGTTCTTCGAGGTGCTGGGGCACTTCGAAGTGGTGCTGCGTAACGCGCTCCATGAACAACTCAGGGTGCTGGGCGGGCGGGAGGACTGGTGGTTGGCGCCGCGGTTCGACTTCACCCCTCCTGCCAACGACATGATCGCCAAGGCATGTGCCGAGATGGGGCGCAGAGGCGCCAGCGGCAGCCCGGGCCATGTGGTGGCAGCCTTGCCGTTTGGCTTCTGGGTCGCACTGCTGAGCGCCGGTGGCGACTGCAACTACGAGATGTCGCTCTGGCGGCCGGGTCTCCGCCAAGCCTTCCCTGGATACAGCGGAACCAGAGCGAGGCTGCACCCCCGCTTGAACACTCTTCGACTGCTCCGGAACCGGATCGCCCACCACGAACCGATCTACCGGCGGCACCTGGCGGCTGACCACGACACCGTGCTTGAGGTGGTGGGGTGGACCGTCCCCGGATTTGCCAATTGGATGCGGCAGCGGAGCCGGGTGCCCAACTTCCTCGCCCAGCGCCCGTTTTCTGCCGAGCCGCCCTGCGATTAGCTCTTGGTCCCGGCAGGATGGTAGGCGTGACGACTCCAGAGGCGGCGGGCTACCGGATCGAACGCGACTCGATGGGCGAGGTGGAGGTGCCCGCCGATGCGCTGTGGCGGGCCCAGACACAGCGGGCGGTGCAGAACTTCCCGATCTCGGGTCGGGGCATCGAGCCCGCCCAGATCCGGGCGCTGGCCCAGATCAAGGGGGCGGCGGCCGAGGTCAACGGCGATCTGGGGGTGATCGACGCGAACGTGGCCGCGTCGATCGCCGCCGCCGCCGCGCACGTGGCCGACGGCGGGTACGACGACCAGTTCCCGATCGACGTGTTCCAGACCGGCTCCGGCACCTCGTCGAACATGAACACCAACGAGGTGATCGCCACGCTGGCCAGCCGTGAGCTGGGCCGCGACGTGCACCCCAACGACGACGTCAACGCCTCCCAGTCCAGCAACGACGTCTTCCCGTCCTCGATCCACCTGGCCGCCACCGAGGCCGTCGCCCGTGACCTGCTGCCGGCGCTGGACCACCTGGCCGGCGCGCTGCAAGCCAAGGCCACGGAGTTCGAGACAGTGGTCAAGGCGGGACGTACCCACCTGATGGACGCCACGCCGGTGACCCTGGGGCAGGAGTTCGGCGGGTACGCCGCCCAGGTCCGCTACGGCATCGAGCGGCTGGACGGGGTGCTGCCCCGGCTGGCCGAACTGCCGTTGGGCGGCACCGCGGTGGGTACCGGCATCAACACCCCCCTGGGCTTCGCCGCCCGGGTGATCGAGAAGCTGCGCGACTCCACCGGGCTGCCGTTGACCGAGGCACGTAACCACTTCGAGGCGCAGGGCGCACGGGACGCGCTGGTGGAGGCGTCGGGTCAGCTGCGTACCGTCGCGGTTGGTCTTTACAAGATCGCCAACGACATCCGGTGGATGGGCTCGGGCCCCCGCGCCGGCCTGCGTGAGCTGCGCATCCCCGACCTCCAACCCGGCTCGTCGATCATGCCCGGCAAGGTCAACCCGGTGGTCTGCGAGGCGGTCCGGCAGGTCTGCGCGCAGGTGATCGGCAACGACGCGACGGTGGCCTTCGCCGGCTCGCAGGGCGACTTCGAACTCAACGTGATGCTCCCGGTGATGGGCCGCAACCTGCTCGAATCCATCCGGCTGCTGGCCGCGTCGAGCCGCCTGCTCGCCGACCGCTGCGTGGTCGGCCTGGTCGCGGACGCCGAGGTCTGCCTGTCGTACGCCGAAGGCTCGCCGTCGATCGTCACCCCCCTCAACCGCTACCTGGGGTACGACGAGGCCGCCTCGATCGCCAAGGAGGCGCTGGCCAAGCAGACCTCCATCAGGGAGGTGGTGATCTCCCGTGGCCATGTCGACTCCGGCAAGCTCACCGAGGTCCAGTTGGACGAGGCCCTGGACCTGCTCCGGATGACCCACCCCTGACCGCCCCTCGGTCCGGTGTCGGTCGGTTGCCGGCTGCATTCCGGCGGAATGGCGGTATCCACCCGCATTTGATACCGCCGTTGCGCCGAAACGGTGTGGATCAACGTGGTTGGCACTGTCGCATGACGGTCCGGGCAGTTGCGCCAGCGCAGCCCGCAGGAGCAGTAAGCACGCAGCCCGCGCCAGATCCGGCGGTGCCGGGGCGCGAGAGGTATCGAGCGCTGGTTGCGGGCCATCCGGAACGTCCCGAAGAAGCGGGGCCGCCAAGCGGATCGGAACATGGCGCAGCCTTCCGTTCGAGCTGGGGTCGGGGTTGGGCTGGTCGGATCGGGGCCGGACCGGCTGAGTTGGGCCGGGGTTGGGGCTGGGCTGATCGTGTGCCTGCGCCCGGGTGGTGGGACCGCCGGCCGGGGGAGCGGGCGGTCCCACCTCGACGTCGCGACTCGGGGGATGAGCGGCGAGCGTCGCGCTTCACAGTCTGCTGAGGTGACCATTACGGTCGGAAGGGTTTGGCCGTGCTGTCCGAGGCCCACTGTGGCCGGGCCGGGTTGCCGGTGGCGGTGCGCTGTAGTCGATCGACCGATTCCTGGAGGGCGGCTGGAAATGGCGAGTGGACAGCTGACAGCGGCGGCCTTCCTGGTCGCGGAGCTGCGTCGGGCAATCAGGCGGTGCTGTCGGGTGACTCCTCGCCTCACCTGGTGGCGATCATCGATGAGGCGGCCATTCGCCGATGTGTCGGAGACCGGAAGGTCATCTCCGAGCAGGTGTCGCACCTCGTGCAGGTCGCCAGCGAGCATCCCCGGGTGCGGCTACACGTCATCCCGCAAGCGGCGGCGGAGCACCCCGGCCTGGGCGGCCCCTTCCTTCTGGCCACGGCGAGGGATGGCACCGACAGCGCCTTCCTCGGCAGCCACATCGGTGGACAGGAAGTGGACCGGTCGGCGGATCTCGATCTTCTGAGGCAGGTGTGGGAGGTTTGTCTGGGCGAGGCGTACACGCCTACCCAGTCGATCGAGTTGATGAGGGACGTGGCCGAGTCATGGAACTGACTGGTGCCCGGTGGCGCAAGAGCAGTCGTAGTGCGCAGTCGAACGACTGTGTCGAGGTGGCTACGAATGTGCCTGGGGTGGTGGGGGTGCGGGACAGCAAGGACGCTGCGGGGGCGGTGCTGACCTTTGAGGCGTACGCCTGGCGGGTTTTTGTCGCCGCACCGCCGCGCTGACGTGGTCACCGCACCCGGCGCGGAGGTGCGGGAGCGGTTGGAGCGCGAGCGCGTCGTCTGGCTCTGCACGCTGCGGCCGGACGGCTCGCCGCACCTGACGCCGGTCTGGTTCCTCTACCTCGACGGCGAGTGGTGGATCGGCACCGGCGAGCGCAACCGGAAGGTCCGCAACGTCGCCGCCGACCCTCGCGTGTCGCTCGCGCTACCGGACGGGGACGCGCCGGTCGTCGCCGAAGGCTCGGCGCGCATCGTGCGCCAGCCGTTCCCGGCCGCCGTCGTCGACGGCCTGCGGCACCGGTACGACGGGTGGGACGTCACAGTGGACGGCCCGGACGGACGGTACGTGCTGCTCCGGATCGCGGTGACCCGCTGGCTGATGGCCGGACGCGCCCACTGATCGCCCAATGCGGGGCCTCTGGGTGCGATTCCTGTTGCTCTGGCGGACAACGAACGCACCCAGAGGCGAGGGCTCAGCTGCGGGCGGCGGCTTTGCGGGCGCGGTAGGCGTTGACTGCTGCGCGGTTGCCGCAGCCGGCTTCGCAGAATCGGCGGGAGCGGTTCTTCGACAGGTCGACAAGCACGTTGTCGCAGTCGGGGTACTCGCAGGTGCGTAGCCTGCGCAGTTCGCCGCCGCGCACCACGTCGGCGATCGCCATCGCCGCCTCGACCGCCATCCTGGTGGCCAGCGGGGCATCCCGAGGCACGGCGTGCAGGTGGTACGGCTCGTCGTCGTGGGTGATGAGCTGGGGCAGGGCACGGTGTTCGCGGAGCAGTCCGTTGACGATCGAGACGATCTCGTCGACGTCGGCGTGCCAGATGCGGCGCAGCCGGGGGCGCAGGGCGCGTACGGCCCGCAGTTCCGCTTCGGTGTGTTCGTGGCGTCCGGAGTAGGAGTGGACGGTGAAGAAGTCGTTCAGAGCAGCCACGTCGGGCAGCCCTTCGTCGCCCTGGCCGGCGGTGTTGACCAACGCGGCGGTGGCGATCAGGGAGCTCTCGGTGTCATGAGCGAAGGGCAACTTGACTCCTGTCCTGGCCTGACTCTAGCGTCATCGGCGTAACCATAGTTTGCCTATGTCAAGGCGCCGTGCCAAGGAGAGCCATGCGTCAATCACCCGTCGCCGGTGCCGGCCTCGCGCTGGCCCTGCTCTCCGCGGTCACCTTCGCCACCTCGGGTACCTTCGCCCGATCCCTGATCAACGCCGGCTGGTCGGCCGAATCGGTGGTCATCGCCCGCGTCGGCCTCGCCGCTCTGGTGCTGGCGACACCCGCGTTGCTCGTCATGCGGGGCCGGTGGCCGGTGCTGCGCCGCAACCTCGCCTCGATCGGTGTCTTCGGGGTGCTGGGGGTGTCGGTCGCCCAGGTCTGCTTCTTCAACGCGGTGCGCTACCTGCCGGTCGGCGTCGCACTGCTGCTGGAGTACCTCGGCATCATCCTCGTCGTCGGGTGGACCTGGCTGGTGCAGGGGCAGCGTCCGCGTCGGCTGACCGTGGCCGGTTCGGTGGCGGCCCTGGCCGGCCTCTTCTTCGTGCTCGACCTGACCGGTGCGGGCCGACTCGACCCGATCGGGGTGCTCTGGGGGCTGGGCGCGGCGGTCGGGCTCGCCGGCTACTTCGTACTCGCCGGGCGGGTCGACTCCGCGCTGCCGTCGGTGGTCATGGCCAGTGGCGGCATGGCGGTCGGTGCCGCGGTGCTGCTGGCGCTCGGCCTGGTCGGCGCGCTGCCGCTGCGGGCCAGCTTCGGCACGGTGCAGTTCGGCGGGCAGGAAATGAGCTGGGTGGTGCCGATCGCCGGCCTGGTGCTGGTCGCGGCGGTGGTCGCCTACCTGGCCGGGATCGCCGCGACCCGTGTGCTGGGTGCCCGGATGGCCTCCTTCGTGGGGCTGACCGAGGTGATGTTCGCGGTGCTGATCGCCTGGCTGGTGCTTGGCGAACTGCCCACTGTGGTGCAACTGTTCGGCGGGGCGTTGATCGTCGCCGGAGTGGCGCTGGTCCGCATCGACGAACTACGCGCACCCGCCCTACCCGAGCAGCCGAAGGCAGCGGAGCCGGCCCTCACGTGACACCCTGGTCGGCATGCTGAGCGCGGTGGTGTTCGACGCCGACGAGACTCTGCTCGATCTGCGCCCGGCCGTCACCGGTGGGTTGGCGGCCGTACTCGACGAGATGCGGCGGCTGACCCCGGCGGCGGCCGAGGTGTCGCTCGCCGACCTCGAATCGGACTGGGGTGCCGTCTTCGGCGACATGGCCTCGGCGCCGGTGATGGAGATCCGTCGGGCGGCACTGCACCGTTCGCTGGCTCGGGCGGGCCTTGGCGACCACCTGGACGAGTTGGCCAAGGTCTTTTTCGCCCGCCGGTTCGCGCTCACCCGACCCTTCCCGGACGTGCTGCCCGCACTGGCCACCCTGCGGCAACGGTGGATGCTCGGCTTTGCCACCAACGGCAACAGCCGCGCCGAACGCTGCGGGCTCGCCGGTGAGTTCGCCTTCGAGGTGTACGCACACGAGAACGGCCTGCCGAAGAAGCCCGCACCGGAGTTCTACGCCGGGGTGTGTGAGGCGGCCGGAGTGGCGACACCTTCGCAGGTGGTGTACGTCGGCGACAACTTTGCCTTGGACGTGGTCGCCGCCCAGCGGGCCGGGTTGCGGGCGGTCTGGCTGAACCGGCGGGGCGAGTCGCTTCCCCCTGATGTGCTGCCGGATGCGGCAGTTTGCTCCCTCGCCGAGCTGCCCGCTGTCCTGGTCGGCCTTTCCGGCGAAGCGGACTTTTTACTTCCTAGCGGATATCGGTCTGGCGAAACGTCATGCGTTGATGTCTGATGACGCCACGTCCCTCAACGAGAGGATTCGATGTGGTGAGCAAGCGCTTCACCGTCGGTGTCGTCGCGACCGCGGCGGCACTGGCACTCACGGTGACCGGCCTGGGCGTGCCCGCTGGTGCCGAACCGTCCGGCGTTGCCCGGACCTTCACCGTGGTGGCGGAGGACGGGGTCTCCGCCGACGCCGCCATCGCCGCGATCCGGTCGGCCGGCGGGACCGTGGTGTCCCGTACCGACGAGGTCGGTGTGTACCAGGTGACCAGCGACCGGGCCGACTTCGCGACGAAGGCGACCGCCGCCGCCGCCCTGATCGGCGCCGCCGAGGAGAAGGCCATCGGCCGTAAGCCCAAGCTGGACCGGGTCGAGCAGGAACACCTGCTGGCGGTCGCTGCGGCCAAGGGGGCCGGCAAGCAGCGGGGCAAGAAGCTGGACCCGCTGGACGACAAGCTCTGGGGCCTGGAGATGATCCGGGCCGACAAGGCGCGCAAGATCGAGCCGGGTGACCGGCGGGTCACCGTCGGCGTCCTGGACACCGGCGTCGACGCCAGCCACCCGGACATCGCGCCGAACTTCAACTGGGCGCTGTCCCGCAACTTCGCGCCCGACATCCCCGAGATCGACGGGCCGTGCGAGGTGCCGAGCTGCCTCGACCCGGCTGGCACCGACGACGGCGGACACGGTACGCACGTCGCCGGCACCATCGGCGCTGCCGCCAACGGCTTCGGCCTCTCCGGCGTGGCCCCGAAGGTCTCCCTGGTCAATCTCAAGGGCGGCCAGGACTCCGGTTACTTCTTCCTCAACCCGGTGGTCAACGCGCTGCTGCACGCCGGCAAGTCGGGCCTTGACGTGGTCAACATGTCCTTCTACGTGGACCCGTGGCTCTACAACTGCACGGCGAACCCGGCTGACTCGCCGGAGGCGCAGGCCGCGCAGCGGGCCACCATCCGGGCCATGAAGCGGGCGCTGACCTTCGCCCACGACCGGGGCGTCACCCTGGTCGGTGCGCTCGGCAACAACCACGAAGACCTGGGCGACCCGCGTACGGACGTCTCCAGCCCGAACTACGGGGACGTCGCGCCGTACCCCCGCGAGATCGACAACAACAGCTGCTGGGACCTGCCCACCGAGGGGCCGCACGTCATCAGCGTCTCGTCGGTCGGGCCGTCGGGTAAGAAGGCGGACTACTCCAACTACGGCACCGAGCAGACCGCCATCGCCGCGCCGGGCGGTTGGTTCCGGGACGGCTTCGGCACCGACACGTTCCGCACCGACGCCAACATGATCCTGTCCACGTACCCCTTGAAGGTCCTCCAGGAGGAGGGCTCGGTCGACGAGGACGGCAACATCGTGCCGGGTGCGGAGACCTTCGTGTTCAAGGAGTGCAAGGCCAACCGGCAGTGCGCCTACTACACGTACCTCCAGGGCACCTCGATGGCCGCTCCGCACGCCTCGGGCGTCGCCGCGCTCATCGTGAGCCGGTACGGCAAGCCGCAGGGCCGGGGTGGCTTCGGCCTCGCGCCCGACGTGGTCGAACGGCACCTGCTCGGCACGGCCGCCGAGCGCGCCTGCCCCGAGCCGAGGTTGCAGACCTACACCAACGAGGGTCGGCCGGCCGAGTTCGACGCGTACTGCGCCGGCTCGCGCGACTTCAATGGCTTCTACGGCCACGGCATCATCGACGCCTACGCCGCAGTGACCACCCCGCTGCGCCGCTAGCCTCGCGGGCCCGCGCGTCCGCCGCGCGGGTTCGTGCGACCTGTCTGCGCGGCCCCGTCCGCAGTTTTCGCCGAAGTGGCGGTTACCCGAGTGCTGGGTGACCGCCACTTCGCCGTAACGGAGTGGATCACCCCCCCCGGGGGCTGCCGGGCGAGGCGGCGGGATGGGCCACCGGCCCCGGCTTGCGGCGGGTGGTCAGCGGTGCCAGCCGGCGGCGGCGAGGGCGGTACGGATCTCCCGTACGAGTCCCGGGAAGTCGTGGTGCAGGCGTCGGCTGGTCACGTGCAGCACCCGCCAGCCGGCCGCCACCAACTGGTTGAGCCGCTGCCGGTCGAGGTGGAGCTGGTCGGGATCGCTGTGCCAGAGCCCGTCGTACTCGACGGCCACCCGGTATTCGGGCCAGCACAGGTCAGGGTGCAGGATCCGCCCGGTGGCCAGCCGCACCGGATGTTGGGTGACCGGTCGGGGCAGCCCCGCCAGGATCAGCCGGACCCGTAGCTGCGACTCGGGCGGCGACTGCGCACCCGCATCGGTCAGGCCGAACACCCACTCGGCCCGTCGGCCCCCGGGCCGGCCCGCGTTCGCCCTGGCCATGGCGTCCAGCCGGGTGTGGTCGACCAACTCCTGCCGGAGCATGGCGTCGATGATGCCGACCGCCTGTACCGGCTCCAGCCACACCGCGCATTCCCAGGCCGCGCAGATGACATCCGACCGGAGCAAGGGCTGCGAGCCCACCGGTCCCGCGACGGCGACAGGCCGACAGGCGTGCTCGGCGGACGCGGGCGCGGGCGCGGGCGCGGGTTGCGGCGGCTGGCGTGGACCGAGGGTGTGCACCCGGATGCCGCGCTGCGAGCCGAGCCGGAACTGCATCGGTGCCAGCACGTGAACCTCGTCGGTGAAGGTCGCGGCGTGCTCGATGCCGTGCAGGTAGGCCGCTGAGGGTCCGGCCATCAGCACGCCGGGTGGTAATCGCAGCGAGGCCGCTCGGCAGAGCAACTCGTGATCGCGGTCGAGGCGGGCGTCGGCGTACACGTCGTGCATCAGACGGACCCAGGACGCACCGCGAAGCTGGTGCCGGGTGATCAGGCGGTCGCGGATCGCCTCGGAACCGCGGAACACCTGCCACGCGAGGGCGGCCGGCCGGTACGGGGAAGGAGGCATGCCTCCACCGTGCGGCCTACCGTCAGCCCTGCGGCACCCCTGTGGACAACGGTCGCTCTCATGATCGACCACCCCTGTGGACAACACCCACGCCACAGCCCGGCCGTGGTATGGGCCCGCGCCACCCCGTCATGGACGTCCGGCACGCCACGGGCTCGCTGAGGTGGGGAGGCTCTCGCCGTTACGGCGGAATTGCGGTTTCCGGCGCTCCCGGATACCCCCGTTCCGCCGTGACGGTGCCGGCCAGAGGCCCGGGACCGGCCAGCCGGGCCGTTGGACCAGGCCGGCGGGGTGGGAGCGAGGGCCGGTGTCGGCGGAGGGCGAGGTGGTGTCAGCGGAGGGCGGCGGCGATCGCGGTGGCGGCGGCGAGGACCTGGGCGCCGACCGCGTCGGCGTCGAGTGGGGCGAGCGCGACCACGCCGACGCTCGCCTCCAGGCCGGGCACACCGAGGACCGGGGCTGCCACCCCGTACGCACCGGGTTGCAACTCGCCGACGGTGCTCACCGGGCCGGCGACGCCGGACCGCCCGGCGAGGATGGCCTGCCCGGCCGCGCCTCGTTCCAGCGGGTGCCGGGCTCCGGTGCGGTACGCCACGTGGAACGAGGTCCAGCTTGGCTCGACCACGGCCAGCGCGACCCCCTCGCCGCCCTCGACCACGGTCAGGTGTGCGGTCGCGCCGGCCTGCTCGGCGAGGCGTCGTAGGGCCGGCAGCGCGCCCTCGGCGAGCAGTGGTTGCGCGCGCCGGGCCAGGTGCAGCACCCCGGCGCCCAGGCGCAGCCGACCGTCAGTGTCCCGGCGAAGCATCCCGTGCCCGGCCAATGGTGTGACCAGGCGGTAGACCGCCGCCCGGCCGATGCCCAGCCGGTTCGCCGCCTCGGTGACGGTGAGCCCGCCGGGCGCGTCGGCGACGAGGTGCAGCAGCCGCAGCCCCCGGTCCAGCGTCTGCGAAGTCTCCCCACCCGGCACAACCACCCCGCCCCCACCCGTGCCGCCGGTAGCGCCCGGACCGCCGGTAGTGACCGGACCGCGGGTAGTGCCCGGACCGCCGGAAGCACCCGTGCCGGTAACACCTGCACCGCCGGAGGCACCCGCGCTGGTAGCGGGGCCGCCGATGGCGGGGCCGGCGGGTTCGCCGCTCGGTACGTCTGCGGTCGGCTTGCTGCCGCCTGCCGTGCCGCGATGGGGCGTGGCAGGGGTGGGCGGGTCGGTGCCGGGGGCCGCGGGGGAAGTCACGATCAGCAGCGTACGACCCGGCTCCGGCGGACCGGGAAAACGACGGACGGCTACCCTTGTACGGTGACGCTTCGCCTGTACGACACCGCCACCCGATCGGTGCGGGACTTCGTCCCGCAGGAAGCCGGCAAGGTGGGGGTCTACCTGTGTGGGCTCACCCTTCAGGCGCCGCCGCACATCGGCCATCTTCGTTCCGGTGTGAACTATGACGTGCTGCGTCGTTGGCTGCTGGCCGCCGGTTTCGAGGTCACCTTCATCCGGAACGTCACCGACATCGACGACAAGATCCTGATCAAGGCGCAGGAGCAGGAGCGGCCGTTCTGGTCGATCGCGTACGCCAACGAGTTGAAGCTCGCCGAGGCGTACCGGGCGTTGAACGTGTTGCCGCCGACCTATGAGCCGCGGGCCACCGGGCACATTCCGGAGATGCACCAGCTGATCGCGCAGTTGATCGAGCGGGGGCACGCATATCCGGCCACCGACGACTCCGGCGACGTGTACTTCGACGTGCGTTCGTGGCCGGCGTACGGCGCGCTGTCCAACCAGTCGCCGGACGAGATGCAGTCCGCCGCCGACGCCCCCGAGCGCGGTAAGCGCGACCCGCGTGACTTCGCGCTCTGGAAGGGTGTCAAGCCGGGCGAGCCGGCGGACGCCTACTGGCCGTCGCCGTGGGGGTTGGGCCGGCCCGGTTGGCACATCGAGTGCTCGGCGATGTGCTGGCGGTACCTGGGTGCGGAGTTCGACATCCACGGCGGTGGGCTCGACCTGATTTTTCCGCACCATGAGAACGAACTGGCCCAGTCCCAGGCCGCCGACCTGCCTTTCGCCCGCTACTGGGTGCATCACGGTCTGCTCGGCATCGGCGGCACCAAGATGGGCAAGTCCCTGGGCAACGCCCTCGACCTGGCGTACGTCGCCGGGCTCGGGGTACGCCCGGTCGAACTGCGTTACTACTACGTCGCCGCGCACTACCGCTCCCGGATCGACTACTCCGAGGAGGCACTGCGCGAGGCGGCCGTGGCGTACCGGCGGATCGAGGGCTTCGTGCAGCGCTCCGTCGAGCGGGTGGGTGTCGGGCAGCTCGGCGAGGTGCCGGCCGCGTTCGCCGCAGCGATGGACGACGACCTGAACACCTCCGCCGCGTTGGCGGTGCTGCACGACGTACTGCGGGACGGCAACAACGCGTTGGCCGGCGGTGACGATGTGACCGTACGCACGGCGCTCGCCAGTGTCCGCACGATGCTGGATATCCTCGGCGTCGACCCCCTCGACCCGGCCTGGACCGGCGGTGCCCGGGCGAGTGACCTCCGTGGTGTGGTCGACTCCCTGGTCGCCCTCGCTCTGGAACAGCGTGCGCAGGCCCGTGTCCGCAAGGACTGGGCCGCCGCCGACGCGCTGCGGGACCAGCTCAAGCGGGCCGGAGTGGTGGTCGAGGACACCCCACAGGGCCCGCGTTGGACAATTGGAGAGCATGACTGATGGCCGGCAATTCGCAGCGCCGTGGCCGGCGGGTGGCGTCGAAGGCGAGCGCACCCAAGGGCTCCGGCGGCAAGAACAAGGATTCCCTCGCCGGTCGGGGCCGTACCCTGCCCGCCGACGAGCGGCCGTGGCACAAGGGGTACTCCGGCACGGAGAAGGTGCCCCAGCGCACCGCCTGGAAGCAGGAGAAGGAACGCCGGGCGGCGGCCGAGGAGGGGCGCGCTCCCAAGATCGGCAAGCCGGGCACCAAGGACACCACCTGGGGTCGGGGCGGCGGCCGGGGTACGCCCACCCCGAAGCCCGCTCGCGGCAAGCAGCCCGCCGGGCGTGGTGGTCCCCGGGTCGCGCCCGGGCGTAAGTCGAACCCGGCCAAGGACGCGCCGGAGCTGCTGGTCGGGCGTAACCCGGTGCTGGAGGCGTTGCGCGCCCAGGTACCGGCGACGGCGCTCTACACCGCCCAGGGCATCGACATGGATGACCGGGTCAACGAGATCATCCGTACCGCCGCCGACCGGGGCATCGCCATCCTTGAGATCAGCCGCGCCGAGCTGGACCGGATGACCGGGGGCGTGCTGCACCAGGGCGTCGGCCTTCAGGTGCCGCCGTTCGCGTACGAGCCGTTCGAGGATCTGGTCGCCGCCGCGTTGGAGCAGTCGGCGCCGCTGCTGGTGGCGTTGGACGGGGTCACCGACCCGCGCAACCTCGGCGCGGTGATCCGGTCGGCCGCCGCGTTCGGCGCGCAGGGTGTCTTCGTACCGGAGCGGCGGGCGGCCGGGATCACCGCGACCGCCTGGCGGACCAGCGCCGGTGCGGCCGCGCGGGTGCCGGTGGCCCAGGTCACCAACCTGACCCGGTCGTTGAAGGCGTGCCGGGACGCCGGCTTCATGGTGGTCGGCCTGGACGCCGACGGCGAAACCGACCTGTACGACCTGGAGGCCGCGGTCGGTCCGCTGGTCGTGGTGGTCGGCTCGGAGGGACGCGGGCTGTCCCGGCTGGTCGGGCAGACCTGTGACCTGACCGTCAGCATCCCGATGGTTTCCGAGGTGGAGTCGCTGAACGCGAGCGTGGCCGCTGCGGTCACCCTCGCCGAGGTGGCGCGTCGCCGGGCCGTCGAGGGCTGACGCCTGCGGCACTGCCTGCCACAGCAGGACGACGAAAGGGGCGGCCCGGCGGGCCGCCCCTTTGTCAGTTGCTGTCTCAGATGCGCTTGCCCGTGGTGGCGTGGAAGGCGTGGTTCTGGCCGGCGCGCGGCTTGACGAAGATCGTCTCGCCCATGTTCGGCATGGTCCGCCGGTCGGTACGCACCACGAACCGCTCGGAGGCACCGTCCAGCGCGGCGTGACCGTAGACGTTGGCGTCCGAGCCGAGGTCCTCGACCAGCTCGACCACGACCGGCATGCCGCCCTCGGTCGGGCTGACGATGTCGCAGTCCTCCGGCCGGAAACCGACGGTGACCTTGCCGGCGCCGCCCTCGGCGTTGGCCGCCTCGACCTGCTCGCGGGTCAGCGGGATGAACATCTCGGCGAAGGCGGCACCCTGCTCGGTAAGCGGGACCGTCTTGATGTTCATGGCCGGCGAACCGATGAAGCCGGCGACGAAGACGTTGGCCGGGGTGTCGTAGAGCGCACGCGGCGTGTCGACCTGCTGGAGCACACCGTCGAGCATGACCGCCACCCGGTGACCCATGGTCATGGCCTCGACCTGGTCGTGGGTCACGTAGACGGTGGTGATGCCGAGCTTGGCCTGCAGCGACGCGATCTGGGTACGGGTCTGCACCCGCAGCTTGGCGTCGAGGTTCGACAGCGGCTCGTCCATGAGGAAGACCTGGGGCTCCCGGACGATGGCCCGGCCCATCGCGACCCGCTGACGCTGACCACCGGAGAGCGCCTTGGGCTTGCGGTTGAGGTACTCCTCCAACTGGAGCAGCGCCGCCGCCTCCTTGACCCGCCGGTCGATTTCCGACTTCGAGGTCTTGCGCAGCTTGAGGGCGAACGCCATGTTCTCGTACACCGTCATGTGCGGGTAGAGCGCGTAGTTCTGGAAGACCATCGCGATGTCGCGGGCCTTCGGCGGCAGGTGGGTGACGTCCCGGTCGTCGATGTAGATCGCGCCGTCGTCGACGTCCTCCAGGCCGGCCAGCATCCGCAGGCTGGTGGACTTACCGCAGCCGGAGGGGCCGACCAGGACGAGGAACTCCCCGTCGCCGATCTGAAGGTCGAGCTGGTTGACCGCGGGGCGTTCGGTGCCCGGGTAGATCCGGGACGCCTTCGCGTAGGTGACCGTAGCCATGAGGGGGTGCATCCTTTCACCGGCAGGAACGTGCCGGACGATCCGAGTGAAGGAGCGACCGGTGCTTGGGCGCACCGGCGCCACGGCTGTCAAGGGACGAGCCCATGTCGGCCGTGTCACTGCACGGTAAACGGCTTTTGCCACGCTGCCAAGATGCGGAACAGTGGATGGGACGGACGGCATACGCATACCGGTCAGTCGGGCACGGTCGGACACGAATCGACGTTCGCAGGTCGGGATGTTGACGTTTCCCGTGCTGGGGACCCCTGCCGGGCGGGAAAAGCGGACGCCGGTCGCTATGCTGGCCTCGGACACTGCCCCTGTAGCTCAGCTGGCCAGAGCACCCGCCTTGTAAGCGGGATGTCGCCGGTTCGATCCCGGCCGGGGGCTCCATCCGTACCACGTACGCGGCCCACCGAGCTGACACCTCGGTGGCCCGGCCGCGACGCTCCCTGCCCGGCGGGGCGGCCGGGCGGCACGGCTATCGTCGCCGTACCCGGGCAGGCGCCCTTTTGGCAGGACCGAGACCCGGCCAGAGGGGCGGTGGACAGTGGCGGACGCAGAGCTGACCGTGGCGGTGTCGGGTCAGGTGGCCACGGTGATCATCCGTAATCCGGGCAGGCGCAACGCCATGACCCTCGCCATGTGGCGGCAACTGCCCGTACTGCTGGATCACCTGGAGGCGGAACCGGCGGCACGCGCACTGGTGCTCACCGGGGCGGACGGCACCTTCTGCGCCGGTGCCGACCTCGGTGACCTGGACGAGCAGTTGTCCACCGGCGACGCCGGCATCGCCGTTGCCGCCGAGGAACGCCTGGCCGCCTTCGCCAAGCCCACCGTGGCGGCCGTCCGGGGTGCCTGCGTCGGTGGTGGCTGTCAGCTCGCGGTCGCCTGTGACCTGCGCATCACCGCCGACGACGCCAGATTCGGCGTGCCCCCGGCCCGACTCGGCCTGGTCTACCCGGCACCCACCACCCGCCGGCTGGCCCGGTTGATCGGCCCGGCGGCGGCCAAGCACCTGCTGTTCACAAGCGAACTGATCGACGCCGAGCGGGCGCAGCGGATCGGTCTGGTCGACGAGGTGCTGCCCGGCGACCGCTTGGCCGCCCGCATCGACCAGCTCACCGCCACGATCGTGGAACGCTCGCAGCTCAGCGTCGTAGCCGCGAAGGAGATCATCGACGGGCGGGCCGACGACGCCCGGGTGGACTGGTGGTACGGGCAGGTGCGGGCCAGCGGTGAGGCCCGCGAGGGCATCACCGCCTTCCACGAACGCCGCCCGCCCCGGTTCACCTGGAGCCCTCCGCCCACAGGCTGACCGGACCGGGGGCCGGCGGGTGCCGCGCCGGGAATCCGACGCCGCCCCCCGTTCCCGCCGGCCCGGCCCGTCACCGCCCGGCCAGCGCCGCCCAGCTCGGAGCGACCGGTACGCGCCGCAGCGGCATGCCCGCCTCGGCCGGCGTACGGTCGCCCTTGCGCTGGTTGCAGGCGTAGCAGGCGGCTGTCGTGTTCTTCCAGGTGTTCCGGCCACCGCGCGAGCGGGGCAGGATGTGGTCGATGGTGCTCGCCGGGCCGTCGCAGTACGCGCAGCACCGCCCGTCGCGGGCCAGCACCCCGGCGCGGGACCAGGCCGGGCCGGACGTGAAGCGCCAGCGGGTCACCACGTACCGGACGAGCCGGACCACCCGGGGCACCGGGAAGACCCCGATGACCTGGTCCGGTACGGCCTCGTGAATCTCGGCGACCCGACGGCAGAGCATCCGGATCGCGTGTTGGACGGTGACCCGGTGCAGCGGGCCGAGGTCGGCGTTGACAACGAGGACGGCGTACACCGGTGTCTCCCTCCAGGACGGTGACGGGCGAAGCGGGCCGGACAGCGACGAGCCGCCCGGTCCCAGGGCGGGTGGGCGGCTCGACGGGTACGGGTACGCGCGTCAGCCGGGCCGGCCACCTCGGTGGTGTTCCGTCAGACAACCGTCGCCGAGCAGCCACGACGGCACAGCCGAGTAGTGCTGCTTCGACATGGCTTGCTCCCGGAACGGTGGTTGACCTTGCGCGATCACGGTAGGTGTGCCCCGAGTGCCACGGCAACGCATTTCGATGCGCCCAGCCGGGGTGCGGTCAGCGCGCCCTGCCGGGGTGCGGTAAGCGTCGGCTGTCTCGTGGGTCAGCCTCGGGCGAGCAGGCCACGGGGGCGGACCGACCAGAGCGGTTCGGTGGCCGCACCCGCCGAGCGCAGGATGTGGTTCGCCGCGAGGATGCCGGTCGCCGAGGCCCGTTCCATCAGGGCGCTGGGAAAGTCGGTGTGGATGCCGTCGCCGGCCAGGTAGAGCCCGTCGGCGTCGGTGCGTACGCCCGGTCGGCGGGCATGACCGCCCGGCGCGAACGCGGGTGCCTTCGCCTCCACCCGGGCGTGCAGCTCGCGCACCCGCAGCCGGCTCACCTCCGGCCACAGCGTGGTCAGCTCGGCCCACATCCGGGCCGCCAGCTCCGTCGCGGGCACGTCCGGTTCGCAGGCGTACGCGTGCAGTTCGAGCACGCAACCGCCGGTCTGCTCGGCCCAACGTCGGCTGCCGTGCTCCAACCGGTGGTACAACGTCACCGAGTCCAGGGTGGACTGCCGGGTCACCCCGCTGAAGACCGCGCGCTGCGCGGCGACGTCCCCGTCGCACCAGTAGCGTGCCACCGCGTACGGCGGACCGGGCCTGCCGAACGCGGGCATCGCCGCCACCAGTTGCGGTGCGGCGTCGGCCAGGCCGGGGGAGGCCGCGACCAGCGCGGCGAGCGCGGGCGGGTCGAGGGCGAGCACGACGTGCCCGGCCCGGTACGCCCCCTCGGTGGCCGTCACCCGCCAACCGGCCTGCTCCCGGTGCAGCCCGGTCGCCACGACGCCGGTCAGCACCCGGCCGCCAAGGCGCTCGACGTGTCGGGTCAGCGGTGCCCAGATGGTCGTGGCGTAGTCGTCCTCCGGGCAGTCGAAGGCCAGCCCTTCCGGGTTGCCGAGCAGGTAGAAGTGGAACTGGGCGATCATTTCGGCGGCCGACATCTGCGCCTCGTGGTTGAAGAACGAGTGCGAGAAGACCTCGAACAGCATCGCGCGGGCCCGGTCCGGCAGCCGCAGCGAGGTGAGCAGGTCGTCGGCGGTGCGCTCGTCGAACTCGGCGTAGGTGCGTGTCGGGTGGTAGGTCAGCAGCGGCAGGGCGGCGTCCCGGTCCATCCCGCGCAGGTCCCGCAGCCGCACACTGGGGCTGCGGGCCAACAGGGTGAGCAGGTTCGCCGGTGGGGCGGGCGGCAGCCGGCCGAACTCCTCGGTCGGCCATTGGGCGCTGAGCACCGGGTAGCTCGGTACGGGCCGCAGAAACCGCAGCTTCGGGTCGATTCGGCGCAGGATGTTGCGCCAGTTGTAGTACTGCCGGAAGAACGCGTGGAAGCCATGCTCGTTGACCTGCCGGCTGCCGTCGTCAAGCGTCTGCGGCAAGGCGCCCAGCCGGCCGCCCAGGGTCGGCGCGGCCTCCAGCACGGTCACCTCGACACCCCGCTCGGCGAGCACCACCGCGGCGGACATGCCGGCGATCCCGCCACCGACCACAAGCGCGCTCACCGGTTGCGGTACGCGGGGCAGGCCACCGCCGCCCGACGTCACCTCGTGCCGGCGTACGCCGAGGAGCCGACCCACCACCTGCGACAGCGCCACCCGCCACCCCCTGACCCCCTCAGTCTGCCCGAGATGCCGGGAACAGTCGCGTGTTAACAAGGGGCCCTTTCACCTCGCCAGGCGTTAACAGGGTGCCCTTCCTTGCACCTCAGAGGCAGCGGCGGGGGCGGTCGGAGGGCGGCCAGACGTATTCGAGGTCGGGCGGAACGTCGTCGCCGAAGATCGGACGGTAGTGGGCGGGATCCTTGCGGATCAGCGACGAGCGGTGGCTCAGGTGCAGATCGGCGCGGCCCAGCCAGGGTGGCAGTTCCCCGGCCACCGCCAGCTCCTGCTGGGACCGGACCTGCTCGATGCCGCAGGCGGTGGCCAGGTCGGCGGACAGTGTGCCGGCGCAGGTGTCGGCCCGTCCGGCGGCACACCAGACCTCGCAGACGTCCAGCCCGTAGCGGGTCAGGGCCTCCTCGTACCCGGCCCACATCTTCACCGCCGGGTGGTTGCGCCAGCCGTAGTCGGGCCGGGTCAGCCCGCGCAGCACCTGGATCGCCTCGACCCGTTGCTTGCCCAGCCGGCGCTGGTCCAGGGCCCGGGCGCTGGCCAGGAAGTCCGGATACGGCAGGAACGTCTGCATTCCGCTGGCCTACCCGCCACGGCCCGGCTCATGCCGTTCCGCCGCTGACATGATCATTGCGGGGCTGCGCGGGTTGCGACCGGCTGACTACCATGCCGGACATGGCGGAGCCGCTGCTCGATCGGGCCCTGCGGGCCAGCCGCCGGTTGCGGGTCAACGGGGAGCCCCGGGCCCACTACGTGATCTGCGGTCAGGATCCCCTCGCCTACTGGGTGGTGCGCGCGCTGCGGGGCAGCGAGCCGCAGGCCGGGCGGCTGCGCATCACGCTGATCGTGCCGGGCCGGCAGCGTTCCCCCGCACCGGACGGCCGGGACCTGCCCGGCATCGAGGTGATCCGGGCCGACCGGCTCGACGAGCACACCTTCCGTCGGGCCAACCTGGCCGGTGCGGCCGGGCTGGCCCTGCTGCACCAGGACGACGTGGGCAACATGCACGCCGCGCTCTGCGCCCAGGAGGTCGAGCCCGGGTTGCGCCTGGTGGTGCGGATGTTCAACACCGGCCTGGCCAACGGGGTACGGCAGATCTTCCCCGACTCGGCGGTGCTGTCGGACGCCTCGATCGCCGCCCCGGCCTTCGTCGCCGCCGCGCTCGGCGAGGTCGCGCCGACCCATTTCCGGCACGGTGGTCGCACCCTCTACCTGGCGCGCCGGGAGGACGTACGCCCCAACGAGGTCGTCTGCGGGGTGGCCGACACCCGTGATCCGCAGCAGGACCTGGTGTTGCCGACCGACGACCGGGCGGCCGACGTGGTGCTCGCCGAGGCCGCCGGCCGGCCCGTCGGCACCGAGTTGGCCGCCCGCCGGCTGGCCCGGGCGCGGCGACGACGCCGACCGGTGGCCATGGTGCTCCGGGCGATCCGCAGCTTCGCCACCCGCAAGATCGGCATCACGGTCATCCTGCTGCTCGCGGTGGTGGGGCTCCTCGGCGGGTTGTACGCCAACGCGGCGCACGTCAGCCTGGCCGACGCGTTCTACCTGACCCTGGTCACCACCCTCACCGGGCAGGACCCGGACACCGCCAAAGGCGCCGCCGAGCAGGTCGTGCAGGTGATCCTCAACCTCGCCGGGCTGGCCCTGATTCCGTTGATCACGGCGGTGGTCGTCGACGGCGTGGTCAACGCCCGGCTGGCCCTGCACACCGGGCGGATCCTGCCCGAGCGGTCCGGGCACGTCGTGGTGGTGGGCCTGGGCAACATCGGCACCCGGGTGATGGCCCAGCTCAACGACTTCGGCGTCGAGGTGGTGGCGATCGACAAGAACCGGGACGCGCGCGGCGCCGGGCTGGCCCGGCGGCTCGGCGTACCGCTGGTGGTGGGGGACGCCGCCGAGGAGGAGACGCTGCGGGCCGCCTCGGTGGCCACCTGCCAGGCGCTGGTGGTGGTCTCCACCGACGACGGGGCCAACCTGCGGGCCGCCCTCAACGGCCGGACCATCAACGACCAGCTTCGCGTGGTGCTGCGGCTGTTCGACGGCCACTTCGCCGAGCGGGTCCAGCGCGCCTTCGGCATCGGCACCTCACGCAGCGTCTCCTACCTGGCCGCCCCGTCGTTCGCCGCCGCCCTGCTCGACCGGGCGGTGATCGCCACCATCCCGGTCGGTCGGCACGCCCTGCTGGTCACCGAGGTCGCGGTGGCGGCCGGTTCGGCCCTCGACGGCCGCCCCCTCGCCGCGGTCGGCAGGACCGGCAGCGTACGGCTGCTCGCGCACGCCCGCCCCGGCCAGCGCTACGACTGGTCACCCGACCACCGCCTGGTGATCGTGGCCGGGGACCGCCTGACCGTGGTGGCCCGACGCGCCGGCCTGAACGCCCTGCTCCGCGAGGCTGCCCCGCCCGAGGAGGAGATCACGCCCCCGGTCGGGACACCGCCGCTGCCGCGAGAGACCGAGGAGTCAGCGTGAGTCCGGCGTCTTGTCCGCAAGATCACGCTCGATCTGGGATCGAGTGGCGTTGCATTCACAACGAGACCACTCGATCCCGGATCGAGCGTGGCCATCGTCGACGCTCTGGTTCAGCGACGGGCTGGGCGCAGGGCGTACCAGGCTGAGCCGAGGGCGAGGACGCCGAAGCCGGCGAGCACGCTGCCCAGCGGCAGGTTGACCGCGAGCAGGATGCAGCCGACCAGCCCGGTCCCGGCGAGGGCCTGCACCGGCAGTTTCCGGTCCCGGTCCCGGCCGAGGGTCAACGCCGCCGCGTTGGTGATTGCGTAGTAGACGAGCACGGTGACGCTGGAGAAGCCGATCGCGTTCCGTACGTCGGCCAGCATGACCACCAGGATCACGACGGCTGCCACGGCCAACTCGGCGCGGTGCGGCACCTGGTGTACGGGGTGCACGGCGGCCAGGGCGGCGGGCAGGTCACGGCGGCGGGCCATCGCCAGGGTGGTGCGGCCGACGCCGGCCACCAGGGAGAGCAGCACGCCGGTCACCGCGACGGTCGCTCCGGCGCGGACCACCCAGGCCAGGCCGGGCAGCCCGGCGGCGGTCACCACGTCGGCCAATGGTGCGCCCGAGGCGGCGAGCCGCGCCGGGCCGAGCACGCCGAGGGCGATCACGGCCAGCGCCAGGTAGATGACCAGCACCAGGCCGAGGGCAAGCGGCACCGCGCGGGGGATGGTGCGTTCGGGTTCGCGTACCTCCTCGCCGAGGGTGGCGATGCGCGCGTACCCGGCGAAGGCGAAGAAGAGCAGGCCGGCGGCGGTGAGGACGCCCCGGGCGGAGCCGCCGGGCGCGTCGATCCGGGCGATCGAGACGTCGGCCGCGCCGGCCACCGCGACCAGGGCCAGCACCGCCAGCACGACCAGCACCAGGATGCGGGTGGCGGTGGCGGTCTTGGCGATGCCGCGCAGGTTCACGGCGGTCACCGCGACGACGGCGGCGACGGCGACGAGCCGGGCCTGCCCGGGCCAGAGGTACGCCCCGATGGTCAGCGCCATCGCCGCGCAGCTGGCCGTCTTGCCGACCACGAAACCCCAGCCGGCGACGAAACCGGCGTACGGGCCGAGCCGTTCCCGGCCGTACACGTAGGTGCCGCCGGACTCGGGGTAGCGGGCCGCGAGTCGCGCCGAACTGGTCGCGTTGCAGTAGGCGATGAAGCCGGCCAGTACCAACGCGGTCAACAGGCCGATGCCGCCGGCCGCCGCCGCGGCCGGGGCGAAGACCACGAAGATGCCCGCACCCAGCATCGACCCCAGACCGATGACCACGGCATCGGGTACGCCCAACCGGCGCGCCAGCTGATTCACAGCGGCAGCCTAGACAGGCTTGG
Source organism: Verrucosispora sp. FIM060022 (assembly GCF_003977705.1). Classification (NCBI taxonomy): domain Bacteria; kingdom Bacillati; phylum Actinomycetota; class Actinomycetes; order Micromonosporales; family Micromonosporaceae; genus Micromonospora; species Verrucosispora sp. FIM060022. The sequence goes on along the minus strand of NZ_RQIV01000002.1, from coordinate 624,681 downwards.
TGAACGGCCGGTCCCAGTTTCGTGACCGGGCCGGCAGCGGCAGTTCGTCCCAGGGCACCCGGTGCAGGATCCGGTCCAGCAGCAGCCCCAGCAGCAGCCCGGCCACCGAGTCGCTGAGCCAGTGCCAGCCCAGGTAGGTGGTGGTGCACAGCACCACGGCCGGCGGGACGATCCGGATCGCCGGCACCACCCGGCGCGGCAGCCTCCGGCCGAGGGTCGCCAGCAGGGGCGCGAGCAGCAGCGCGATGACGCCGTACCAGACGATGGCGTTGGCCACGTGCCCGGACGGGTACGACTGAGCGAAGCGGACCGGCAGGTCCTCCTGGAAGAGCGGGAGGGTCTGCTCGGGCGGCAGGAACGGTTCCTTGATGCTGGCGCTCGGTGCCGGCCGGGCGGTCCACACCTTCAGCGGGCCGATGGTGAACAGGGTGAGCACGAAGGCGGCGACCGGGACGAACAGCGGGCGCACCGAACGCAGCCGGATCGCCAACAGCACCGACAGGCCGGCGGCGATCAGGGTCAGCGGGGTGCCCTGACCGAGGTAGTTGAGGATGATCGCGACCCACCGGGCGGCGGTGGGCCGGTGCGCGTCGGCCCAGTCGGCGACCGACCGGTCGATGCCGAAGAACCAGCCGGCGGCGAGTGCCACGGTCAGCCCGACGAGGGCGGCCAGCAGCAGTGCGTCGAACCACCAGCCGGCCGGTCGGACCGGTGCCAGGCGTACGCGTCCGCGTACCGTCGTGGTTTCTCGCACCCGATCACGCTACCGGCCGCGCGCGGCGGCCGGGTTCGGGCGGTGATCGCGGTGACTGTGTGCCCAGCCACGCGGGGAGGCGTTCCGGCGGGGAAAGCGTCAGACTTGACTGCGTGCGGATCACTTCGGCCCTCGTGGACCCGGCGTTGCTCGACCTGCCCTGGTCGACACCGCTGGAGCAGTGGCCGGCCGAGCACCTGGTCGCCCTGCCGCAGGGCATCTCCCGGCACGTGGTGCGCTTCGTCCGCCTCGGCGGGTACGTCTACGCGGTCAAGGAGACCGGGGAGCGGGTCGCCGAGCGGGAGTACGACCTGCTGCGCGCCCTGGAGCGGATCGACTTCCCGTCGGTGCAGGCGGTGGCGATCGTCGCCGACCGGGAGTCCGACTCCGGTGAACCGCTCGACCCGGTGCTGATCACCCGGCACCTTCAGTTCTCCCTGCCGTACCGGGCGTTGTTCTCGCACACGCTGCGACCGGAGACCATGGGCCGGCTGCTGGACGCGCTCGCCGCGCTGCTGGTCCGGATGCACCTCACCGGCTTCTTCTGGGGCGACTGCTCGCTGTCGAACACGCTGTTCCGGCGCGACGCGGGCGCCTTCGCCGCCTACCTGGTCGACGCCGAGACCGGGGCGCTGCGCAACGGTCTCTCCAACGGTCAACGTGGTGAAGACCTGGAGATCGCCCGGGTCAACATCTTCGGCGAGGCACTCGACCTGCAGGCCGCCGGTCTGCTGCACGACTCGATCGACCCGGAGGTGGTCTGCGAGGAGGTCGTGCAGCGCTACGAGCGGCTGTGGCACGAGATCACCTACGAGCAGCAGGTCGAACGGGACGCCCGACACGACATCGAGGGCCGCATCCGCCGGCTCAACGAGATGGGCTTCGACGTGGCCGAGGTGGCCATGTCGACAATCGGCAACGGGCGTTACCTGATCCGGCCGAAGGTGGTCGACGCCGGCTACCACCACCGGCGACTGCTCCGGCTGACCGGTCTGGACGCCGAGGAGAACCAGGCCCGTAAGCTGCTCAACGACCTCGACGCGTACCGGGCCGAGAGCGACCTGACCGACGAGCAGCAGGCCGCCCACCGCTGGCTGACCGAGGTGTTCGAGCCGGTGGTCCGGGCCGTCCCCGCGCACCTGCGCCGCAAGCTGGAGCCGCAGGAGTTGTTCGCCCAGATCATCGAGCACAAGTGGCTGCTCTCCGAGCGGGCCGGCCGGGACGTCGGGATGCGTCACGCCGTGCAGTCGTTCCTCACCGAGGAGTTGGTGCACCGCCCCGACGAGCAGGCGGTGCTCGGCGTGGAGATTCCCGCACCCCGCTGATGCGGGGTCACTGGACCCAGGTGCCGCCGCGCATCACCCGGACGACGTTCAGGTCGTTGTCGAGCACCACCAGATCGGCGCGCAGGCCGGGTTGGAGGGCACCGACCTGGTCGCCGAGGCCGATGGCGAGCGCCGGGGTGGTGGAGACCATGCGTACCGCGTCGGGCACCGGGATGCCGGCGGCCACCGCGTGCCGCAGGGCCGCGTCCATGGTGAGGGTGCTGCCGGCGATCGCACCGTCGCCGGCCAGTCGGGCCACCCCCTCGGCGACGGTCACGGCCTGGCCGCCGAGTTCGTACTCGCCGTCGGGCATGCCGGCGGCGGCCATCGCGTCGGTGATCAGCGCGCAGCGTTCCGGCCCGGCGGTGGAGGTGGCGAAGGTGAGCGTCCCGTCGTGCAGGTGCACTCCGTCGGCGACCAGTTCGCAGATGACGTTCGGAGTGCTCAACAGCGCCACGACCGGCCCCGGCTCGCGGTGGTGCACCGGACGCATGCCGTTGAACACGTGCGTGCCGACGCTCGCGCCTGCCGCGATGGCGGCACGGGTCTGTTCGTACGTGGCGTCGGTGTGACCGACCGCGGCGACCACGCCGTGTCCGGTGAGCAGTTCGATGGCGGCCAGCGCGCCGGCCCGCTCCGGCGCGACGGTGACCATCCGCACCGCCCCGTCACCCAGCTTGATCAACTCGGTCAGCTCGTCGGTGGACGGGTCGCGGAGAAACTGCGGGTTCTGCGCGCCGCAGCGGGCGGCGGACAGGTACGGCCCCTCGAAGTGGATGCCGGCCAGCACCCCGTCGCGGACCAGCGGCGCGAAGGCCGACGTGGCCGAGCGCATCAGCTCGAAGGGAGCGCTGACCAGGCTGGCCAGCAGGCTGGTCGTGCCGTGGCCCAGGTGGAACGCGGCGGCGGCCCGGGCGGAGTCGGCGTCGCCGGTGGTGAAGGTGTGCCCGCCGCCGCCGTGGGTGTGGATGTCCACGAAGCCCGGCACGACCCAGTGCCCGTCGCGTACCGACGGGTACTCGGCGACCGCGGTGATCCGGTCGCCCCTGACCTCGACGCAGCCCTGCCGGACGACCCCGCTCGGGGTCACCACCTTGCCGTTCACCCGTACGGTCATGAGTCCTCCAACTGGTCGAGGGCGAGCAGGGCGGCACCGAGGCAACCGGCCTCGTCGCCGAGGGCGGCCGGGACGAGTCGTGGCTCCCGGTGAAAGGTCAGGCGCTCGCGCAGGGCGGTGCGCAGCGGGTCGAACAACCCGGGGCCGGCCTGGGCGAGGCCGCCGCCCAGCACGATCGTCTGCACGTCGTACAACGCCTGTCCGGTCGCGAGGCCGTCGGCCAGCGCCTCGACGGCCTCCCGCCAGACCCGGGTGGCCAGTTCCTCGCCGGCGGCCGCCCGGTCGGCGACCTCGGCGGCGGTGACCACTGTCGGTCCCGGTGTCGGCCCGGCAGCGGACCCGCCGTCCGACGTGGTGTCGGCGTCGCCGGTCGTGCCGGCGGCGAGTGCGGTGTAGCGGCGGGCCACGGCCGAGGCGGAGGCGATCGCCTCCAGGCAGCCGGAGCGTCCGCAGCCACAGCGCGGACCGCCCGGGCGGACCAGGATGTGGCCGAGTTCTCCGGCGGCGCCGTGTGCGCCGGTGGCCGCCGCTCCGGCGACCACGTGCGCGGCGGCGATGCCGGTACCGATCGCCACGAACAGCACGTGCCCGGCGTCGCGGCCGGCACCGAGACGCGCCTCGGCGAGGCCGCCGGCGCGTACGTCGTGGCCGAGCGCCGTGGGCAGGCCGAGCCGGTCGGTGGCCAGGTCCCGCAGCGGTACGTTCCGGAAGCCGATGTTCGCCGACCAGACGGCGACGCCACGGGTCTGGTCCACGATGCCCGGCACCACGATGCCGAGCGCGGTCGGGGTGAGCCCGGCCGTGCGCGCCGTGCCGACCAGCCCGTCGGCGACCGCGAGGATCGTGTCGACCACGGCCTCGGCCCCACGGTCGGCACCGGTGGGGTGCCGTTCGGCGTGCACCACGGCACCGTCCGGACGGATCAGCGCGCACTTCATCCCGGTGCCGCCCACGTCCAGCGCGACGACGACCCTGCCGTCGCGCTCGCTCACGCGAGCACCACGGACCGGCTCAGGTGCCGGGGCGCGTCGGGGTCGAGCCCGCGACTTGTCGCCAGTGCGACGGCGAAGCGCTGCGCCAGGATCAGGTCGGCCATCGGGTCGACCGGGTTGCGTCCGGCGGCCCAACGACCCAGCACGGTACGGACCCCGTGGGTGCGGCTGTGCACGAAGGCCGCGCCGGTGGCGGCGACGTCCTCGGGCAGTCCGTCGGGCAACTCGCCGAAGGCCCAGACCAGCCGCCCGGGGGCGGCCACCGAGATGGGGCCGTGCCGGTAGTCCATCGCGGGGTACGCCTCGGCCCAGAAGGTGGCTGCCTCCCGGCACTTCAGTGCCGCCTCCTGGGCCAGGCCGATCGTCCAACCGCGGCCGAGGAAGGTGACCTGTTCGATCAGGCTCGGGTCGATCGGCAGCGGGGCGCGGACGGCGACCTCCGCGTCGGCGACCAGCGCGTCGATGTTGTCGCCGAGCTGTGCACGCAGCAGCGCCAACGCGGTGGTGGCGAAGCGGGTCTGCACCACCGACCGTTCGTCGGCGAACGGCAGGGGCACCGCGGCGTCGGCGAGGCTCACCGCCGGGGAGGCGGGGTCACCGACAAGCACCGTGGTCGGGATTCGCCCGCGCAGCGCGGCGAGCAGGTCGAGCACCTCCGTGGTGGTGCCGGAGCGGGTGATCGCCAGCAGCCGGTCGTAGCGGCGGCCGGTCGGGAACTCGCTGGCCTGGAAGGCGTCCGTCTCGCCGTGGCCGGTGGCCTCGCGGCGGGCCGCGTACGCCTTCGCCATGAACCACGACGTGCCGCAGCCGACGACGGCGACCCGTTCACCGTCGCGCGGCAGCCGGTCGAGGACTGTCGGAGCGAGGTCGGCTGCCTGGTGCCAGCAGTCCGGCTGGCTTGCGATCTCCGCGTGGACGTACGCCATGAGAACTCCTCGCAGCGGCTGCGCAATATGGCTCGTTTGACCCGTCTTTCGCGCGTTATTCTGCGCGAAACTCGATGGAAATAGCAACCGCAGGCTTGATCGAGCAGTGTCGGGTTTTGCTGTTTCCGCGTTTTGAGCACTAGTGTGCACGCAACCAATCACATTCGTGCAGACACGGAGGTCCCGGGGTGGACCGTTACGCGAGATGGAACGCCCTGCTCGAGATGCTGACCGAGTCCGGTCGGGTCACCGTCGAGGAGGCCGCTGACCGGCTGGACGTTTCCCAGGCCACCATCCGGCGGGACTTCGACCAGCTCGCCCAGCAGCAGATGATCACCCGCACCCGGGGTGGCGCGGTCGCGAACGGGGTCTCCTACGACCTGCCCCTGCGCTACAAGACGGCCAAGAACTCCGCGGAGAAGCAGCGCATCGGCGCCGCCGCCGCGGCGCTTGTCACGCCGGGCACGGTGGTCGGCCTCAACGGCGGCACCACAAGCACCGAGGTGGCTCGGGCGCTGGCCGTCCGGCCGGATCTCAACACCAACGCCGAGGGCGCCCAGCTGACCGTGGTCACCAACGCCCTCAACATCGCCAACGAGCTGCTGGTCCGCTCCCGGATGAAGGTCGTGGTCGCCGGTGGGGTGGTGCGGCCCAAGTCGTTCGAGCTGGTGGGGCCCCTGGGTGGGGCGCTGCTGCGCGAGGTGACCCTGGACGTCGCGCTGCTCGGCGTGGACGCCATCGACCCGCACCTCGGTGCCGCTGCCCACCACGAGGGCGAGGCGGCGATGAACAACCTCATGGTGGCCCGGGCCAAGCGAGTGGTGATAATCGCTGATTCGTCCAAGCTGGGCGGTCACGCCTTCGCCCGGATCTGCCCGGTCGACCGGGTCGAGACGCTGGTCACCGACTCGGGCGCCACGCCCGACGTGGTCGACGCCTTCCGCGCCGCCGGCGTGCACGTCATCTGCGCCTGAGGCATTTCCTGGTCAAGCCTCCGGCGCGTCGCAGGGGGTCCTTCCAGCAGAACTTCGCGTGTTCTGGCAGGCTTCGGCGTGGCGCTGCATACCGGGTATTGCCTTCGGGTGCATACCGAGTATGGTGTCGTGGTCGCCCCCGCAACGGCGGGCGCCCCACACCCAACGGGGGAGGTGCAGCTTGCCAGCTGTCCTGGAAATCGAAGGTCTACGAAAGACGTACCGCAGTCGACGACGCGGCACCCGCAATGCCCTGGACGGCTTCGACATGCGGGTCGAAGCCGGGGAGGTGCACGGCTTCCTCGGCCCCAACGGGTCGGGCAAGACCACCACTCTGCGTACGCTGCTCGGGCTGATCCGCTCCGACGGCGGCCGGATGTCCATTCTCGGCCAGGAGGTGCCGGCGGCGCTGCCCCAGGTGGCCCGTCAGGTCGGCGCGATCGTGGAGAGCCCGCAGTTCTTCCCGCACTTCAGCGCCCGTGACACCCTCTCCCTGCTGGCCAGCGCCGATGAGGTGCCGGCCCAGCGGGTCGACGAGGTGCTGGAACTGGTCGGCCTGCGCGACCGGGCCGGCGAGCGGGTCAAGACGTACTCGCTCGGCATGAAGCAGCGGCTCGCCGTCGCCTCGGCCCTGCTCAAGAGCCCCAGGCTGCTGATCCTGGACGAGCCGGCCAACGGCCTCGACCCGGGCGGCATCCGGGAGATGCGTACGTTGGTGCGCAACCTCGCCGAGTCGGGAATGACTGTGGTGCTCTCCAGCCACATCCTCGGCGAGATCCAGCTGATCTGTGACTCGGTCACCATCATCTCGCTGGGCCGCCGGGTCGCCTTCGGCCCGGTCGACGAGGTGCTCGCCCAGCACTCCTCCGGCGGGGTCCGGGTCCGGCTGGAAGCCGTCATGGACCTGCCGCTCGCCGCGAACGCGCTGCACGGCAACGGTTACCGGGTGACCGCGAACCAGGACCACCTGATGGTCTCCGGAGTGGACAAGCCGGCCACGATCACCCGGCTCCTGGCCGAACAGGGCCTCTACGTCAGCGAACTCGCCCCGGTCACGGTCGACCTGGAGAGCGTCTTCCTCGAGTTGACCAACACCGCGCCGGTTCCCGGCCAGCACCGGCAGGTCGACCATTCCGTACGAGTCGATGGGGCGGCGCCGTCCGCGCCCACCGGGGGAGGTTGGGGCGCGTGAGTCTCTTCCGTACCGAACTGCGCCGGCTGGCCAAGCGGCGCTTCACCCGCTGGATGACCGCGGGTGGCCTGCTGATCCTGGCCCTCGTCGTGGTCGGTCTGTTCGTCACCAACGAGAAGATCGGCACCGAACAGTGGGCTGAGGCCAGGCGGGCCGCCGACAGCAGCCATGCCGAGCAGGTGCGGTGGGCCGAGCAGGAGCGCGCCAACTGCGAGCGGGCCAAGGCGGCGGGCGAGAACGTCGACTATTACCCGGCCGACTGCGCGTCGATCGCCCCACCGGCACGGGAGGACATCCAGGACGAGTGGTATCTCCCGTCGACCTTCGTCTTCAAGGCCAACGTTCCGGACATGCTCGTCACTCTCGCGGGCATCCTGGCCATGGTCGGCTTCGTGGTGGGCGCCTCCTTCATCGGTGCCGAGTGGAACACCGGCGGAATGATGAACCTGCTGCTGTGGCGACCGAAGCGGTTGAGCGTCCTGCTGACGAAGCTGGGAGCGTTGCTCACCGGGATGCTCGCCGTGGCGCTGTCCGCCTCCGTGGCGTGGTTCGGCATTCTCTGGCTGATCGCCAACTGGCGCGGGACAACGGACGGGATGACCTCCGGTGTCTGGCAGTCGTTCCTGCTCACCGGGCTGCGCGGGGTCGTGTTGGTGCTGGTCGCGGCAACCGTCGGCTTCGCCCTGGCCTCGCTCGGCCGGCACACCGCGATGGCACTGGGCGGGGCGGTCGCGGTCATGGTGGTCGGCCAGGCCGGGCTCGCCATCCTGCTCGACCTGGCCCAGGTCCGATTCGGCGAGGCGTGGCTGTTGCCCACGTACGTGTACGCCTGGATGACCAAGACCTTGACGCTTGAGGACTGGCGGTCCTGCAACGCCTCCTACACCGGTGAGTGCAACCCGGCCACCCTGGACATCACCTGGCAGCACTCGTCGATCCTGTTCACGGTCGCGGTGGTGCTGTTCCTCGGCGGGGCGCTCTGGACGCTCCGTCGGCGGGACATCACCTGATGATCATGACCCGGTGAGGGGCCCGTGGGCGCGATCTCTCCCCGGATCGCGCCCGCGGGCGGTGCCCTGGCCCGCCACCTGCCGGCGCGGCACGCGCATCGGCGCGCCGCGCTGCTGGTGCGTCGGCTGTGACCTGTGGTTAGGCTGGGAACCCGGTTGGCGTCGCCCGTGCCGGCCGCCCCCGTGAGGAGCCCCATGTCACCCGCCGACGCCACCCCGACAGCGGAGAGCCCCGACGCCCGGGTGTCGACCAGCGCCGGTGCGGACACTGCCGCGGTGCCGCCCCCGCGATCGGCCCCGGACGACGAGTCGCTACCCCCGAGCACCCCCGATGCCGTCACCGCCGAGGCGACCGACACTCTTGCCGATCGGGAGCGGGAGATCCTCGCGTTCGAACGGCAGTGGTGGCGGCACGCCGGTGCCAAGGAACAGGCCATCCGGGATCGTTTCGGTCTCTCCGCCACCCGCTACTACCAGTTGCTCAACGCGCTGCTGGACAATCCGGCGGCGCTGGCCGCCGACCCGGTGCTGGTCGGCCGGCTACGACGGCTGCGTGCGTCCCGGGCCCGCAACCGCCGCCGCTGAGCCCACCGCCCGCCGAGCCGAAACGGCACCGAGGGCATGTCGGGGCGTCGGGCGGGTAGCCGGGGCGCGGAGGTGGCGGCGATGACCCGAGGTGACCCCGCCGGTTCGAGGCGGACCGGGGTGCAGGTGACGCACCCGGGCAGCGGCACGGGGCCGCCCGAGGCGACGGCCGACGAGCGTCGGCGCGGCATGGCCGTCGGATCCGCGCCGACCATGCGGGTACGCTCCGCGTCCGCTCCACCACCCGGCAGTACGGTCAACGAGGACGTGGTGTTCCAGTTCGGCCCCCTGGTCGGAGTGCTGGACGGGGCGACCGTGCCGGAGGGCTTCGACACCGGCTGCGTACACGGGCCGCAGTGGTACGTCCGGCACCTGGCCGCCCGGCTGGGGCTGGCCGAGGCGGCTCGGCCGGCGGCGACGCTGGTGAGCAACCTGGCGGCGGCGATCCTGGCGGTTCGCGCCGACCACGGCGACCAGTGCGATCTAGATCATCCGGGTACTCCGGCCAGCACCGTCTGCCTGCTGCGCGACGGCGGTGATCAGGTGGACTACCTGGTGCTCTGCGACAGCCCACTGGTGCTCGACACCGGCGACCGGGTCGACGTGATCGTCGACGACCGGCTGGCCTCTGCGGCGGCCGGCCTGCGGGGCACCGCCGCCACGCTGCCCGAGTCGACCGACCGGGCCACCCGGTTGCGGCACGCTGTGTCGGTGCAACGGGAGCGGATGAACCGTACGCACGGCTACTGGGTCGCGGCCGCCGATCCGGACGCGGCGTACCACGCGGTGGTCGGCAGCCTGCCGTTGCGCGGCCCGTCGGCACTGCGCCGCGCGGTGCTGCTCAGCGACGGAGCCTCCGTCGCCGTGGAGGAGTTCGGGCTGTTCGACTGGGGTGGCCTGCTCGACGTGGTGTCCGCCGAAGGGCCGGGTGGGCTGATCGCCCGGGTGCGGGCCGCCGAGCGGGACCATCCCGACCGGTTGCGCCGGCACAAACGGGCCGACGACGCCTCCGCCGTCTACTGCGAATTCGACCGGCCGGACGACACCGGAATGTGAGGCAGTACCCGATTTCGGCCCGACCGGCCGATCCATTGCACCAGAGGTGCACCTCCTCGCCAACCCGGTGGACTTCCGCTGCCGGGCGCGGAAGACTCCGGCACGTGACGGGTGCGGTCCGGTTGGAGCCGGTGGACGAGCAGAACCTCGAACCGTTGCTCTCCGTAGCGGTCGCCGAGGCGGAACCGGCCGACGTGATGCCGCCGGTGGCGGCACCGGCCGGCTGGTCGCACGCGCGGCGGGAGGCGTTCCGGGAGTTCCACCGGGCCAGCTTCGGTGGGCTCGACGCGGCCACCCGCACCGCCATGTACGCGATCATCGCCGGCGGCGAGGTGGTCGGGATGATCCGGATGACCCGACGCGACGAGCCCGACGTCGTCGAGGTGGGCATGTGGCTCGGCCGCTCCGCCCGCGGCCAGGGCATCGGCGCGGCGGCGTTGCGCGAGTTGTTGAACCTGGCCGCCGCGGCCGGCATGCGGGTCGTGGTCGCCGACACCACACCGGAGAATCGCGGGGCCCTGTCGGTGCTGGAGAAGTGCGGCGCGAAGCTGCGCGAGGACGGCGACCGGGTGCACGCTGAGATCCACCTCGACGCGACACCACCGGCACTCTAGGGCTCAGCCGCGCTGCTCGGCGTACGCGGCCAGCCACGCCACCTGGGCCGGGTCCAGGGACGGCCGCACCCGGGCCCGGGCGGTCTCCACGTGTGCGGCGGTGACCGTGGCGGCGGTCAGCGACTCGCGCATCGCCGCCAGGGCCGCCTCCCGCACCAGCGCCGCGCAGTCGGCGGCCGAGAAACCGTCCAGGTCGGCGCCGAGCGCACCGAGGTCGACGTCCTCGGCGAGCGGCACGTTGCGCGCGGCGGCGCGCAGGATCGCCGCGCGGGCCTCGGCGTCCGGTGGCGGCACGTAGACCAGCCGTTCCAGCCGACCCGGGCGCAGCAGCGCCGGGTCGATCAGGTCGGGCCGGTTGGTCGCGCCGACCACGACGACGTTGCGCAGGGCCTCCACCCCGTCCAACTCGGTGAGCAGGGCGGCGACCACCCGATCGGTGGTGCCGCCGTCGGTGGCCTGGCCGCGTACCGGGGCGAGGGCGTCCAGCTCGTCGAGGAAGACAAGCGTGGGTGCGGCCTCCCGGGCCCGGCGGAACAGTTCGCGTACCGCCCGTTCGCTCTCGCCGACCCACTTCGACAGCAGCTCCGCACCCTTGACCGAGAGCACGTTCGCCCGGCCCGACCCGGCCAGCGCGGTCACCAGGTAGGTCTTGCCGCAGCCGGGCGGCCCGTAGAGCAGCACCCCGCGCGGCGGCTGCACGCCGAGCCGGGCGAAGGTGTCCGGGTAGGTAAGCGGCCAGAGCACCGACTCGGTCAACTGCTGTTTGACCTCGACCAGGTCACCGACGTCGTCGAGGGTGACCCGGGCCAGTTCCAGGGTGGAGGCGGCCATGCTTGTCGGCCGGACCACCTCCAGGGCGGCGGTGAAGTCGGCCATCCGTACCGTCGGGTTCTCGTCCGACTTCTGGCGCAGCGCCGCGCGGATGCCGGCTTCGCGGACCAGCGCGGCCAGGTCGGCGGCGACGAAACCGGGCGTACGCCCCGCCACCTCGTCCAGCCGTACGTCGTCGGCGAGCGGGACCGGGCGGGTCAGCACGGTCAGCTGCTCCCGGCGCAGGGCGGCATCGGGCAGGGGTACGTCGATCCGCAACGAGAGCAGGTCCGGGGCGCGCATCGCCGGGTCGAGGGCCTCCGGCCGGCTGGTGGTGCAGACCACCGCCGCGCCGGCCTGCACGATCTGGGCGAGGCATTGACGGAACACGGTCGCCACCGGCCCCGGGGTGTCCGCCGGGGCGAGCGCCTCCACGTCGGTGACCAACAGCACGGCCGGGCCGTCGGCGATCACCTCCGCGGTGGTCGCCCGCAGCCGGGCGGCGGCCGAGGAGTTGCTCAGGGCGGCGATCTCGGGCGCCCAGAGGGCATGCACCCGGGCACCGACCTGGGCGGCGACCGCCCGCACCAACGCCGACTTGCCGGAACCGGCCGGACCGCTGACCAGCACCCCGAGCGCCACGGTGGTGCTCAACCGGCCCAGCACCTCGCGGTGGTGAAAGCCCAGGTCGAGCAGTTCGGTCAGCTCCTCGGCCTGGGAACGCAGGCCGGGCAGTTCGTCCACCGACGCCACGTGCTCGGTCGACTCGCCGCCCGACCAGCCTGCGGATGCCGCGTCGGCATCGACGTCACCGGCCTGGCCGGCATCGAACCCGCCGAACCGAACGGCGGTGTCGAACCGGGACGTGTCGGTGGGCGACGGCGTGCCCATGCCACCGGCACCGGCCAGGGACGCGGCGCGACCGGCCAGCGAGCCGGCGACACCGTGGGTGCGGGCCCCGTGCTCCCAGCCGACTGTGGTGTCCATGGTGACCAGGGCACCGACCTCGGGTTCGGCGGCAACGACCCGCAGCAGGGTGCTGGTCCAGGCATAGCCGACCCGGGTCGACAGGCTGCGCCGGGCCACTTCGACCAGGCTGCGCGTCGCGGCGTCGGGCAGCACGTCCTGGGGCAGCAGCGACACGTCGTCCCCGGTGGTGACCACCTTGCCCAGCAGCGCCAACCGGAGCATCTCCGGGGAGACCACCGCGACGACCTCCGCCGGCCCGGCGAGCAGCACCCGGGCCGCCGCGACGGTCGGAGCGGCGCTAACCCGCACCTGGCCGCCGTCGCGTACGCCGAGGTTGCCCAGCATCAGGTCGTCGGCGTGCAGCAGGGCGCTGCTCGCGGTCGGCTCGGCCGGGGCGACGATCCCGGCGGTCACCCGCCGGCCGGTCAACCGGACCGGATCGCCCGGCCGCAGGCCCAGCGCGGTGAGCACCTCGGGGTGCAGCCGGACGATGCCGCGCCGGGCGTCCAGTGCGGCCGCCCGCAGGCTCGCGGTCAAGGTCAACTCGGGTTCGCCCATCGCCCGACCCTAAACGGCCCGACCATCCCGTGTGCGGTCAGCCCGGCGGACCCTCGCTGGTGAGCAAGGACGGGTCGCGGCGGATCAGCTCGGCCAGCCGGGCCGCCGGGTCGCCGGTCAGCGACTCCTGGCGGGCGGGCCAGCCGGCGACGGTATTCGCCGACAACGGCCAGGACGGCGGTGCCGCCACTGGTTGCCCGGTGACCGTCACCTCCTGGCCGGTCCAGGCCACCCGCAGGTCGTACGCCTGCCCGTCGTGGTCGATCCGGGCGGTGACCGCCGTGCCCGGATGGACCGCGACGGCGGCCCGCAGCGCCTCGGCGACATCGTCGAGCACGTGCCCGCCCGCCTCCCGGGGCGGAGCCCAGCCGGTCCCGTCGTTCCGTCCGCCGGCACCGGACGGGGGTGTCCCGTCCGCCGACCCGGATTCGCCGTCGGCCGGTTCGGTGGACCGGAGACGCAGTGCCTCCTCGCGCCGCCGCATCCGGGCCAGGGTTTCGTCCAGCCCGCCTCGCATCCGCCTCACCCCTTCCCACGAGGGGCTCCGAGCCGGTCGGCTCAGGCCCGCTTGTCCCGGGTGGCCCGGGCCAGCGCCCGGTCCAGGACGACCAGAAGGGCGTCCCGTACCGAGAGTCGATCCCGGGCGTCGAACTGCACCAGAGGTACATGGTCGCCGATCGCCAGGGCCCAACGGATGGCGCCGAGGTCGTGCGCCAGCCGCCCGTCGAAGGCGTTCACCCCGACCACGAAGGGCAGCCCGGCCCGTTCGAAGAAGTCGATCGCCGGGTAGCAGTCGTCCATCCGGGCGCTGTCGACCACCACGAGCGCGCCGAGTGCGCCGCGCGCCAGGTCGTCCCACATGAAGCCGAAGCGGGCCTGACCGGGCGTGCCGAACAGGTACAGCTTGAGACTGCGGTCGATGGTGACGCAGCCGAAGTCCATCGCCACGGTGGTGGTGGTCTTGTCGAAACGCTGTCCCGGATCGTCGACCCCGATTCCGGCGATGGTCATCTCCGCCTCGGTGGTCAGCGGATCGATCTCCGAGATCGACGCCACAGTGGTCGTCTTGCCGACCCCGAACCCACCCGCGATCAGGATCTTGACCGGGATCGGTGGCGCGGGGCGCGATGGCGTACCGGTCGCGGCCGGCGCGGCGGCCGGCGGATGGTACGGCTGAGGCGGCGGCAGACTGGCCCGCCCCACCACCGGTGGCGGGGTGGGTGCCGGACCGCCGTAGCGGGCGGTGGCGCTGTTGGCGGAGAGCGCGCCCTGCGGGGCGACCGGCCAGTCAGGAGATTGCACGGAGTCCATCAATCACTCGCAGGATGACGTCGGGGTCGAGGGCGTCGTCGGTGTCGGTGACGTGCACGTCGAGATGGCCAGCGGCGCGCAGGTCCCCCACCAGCACCCGGGTCACGCCGAAGTGCAGCCGGGTCTTCGCGGAGATCTCGGCGACCGAGATCGGCTCACTGCAGAGCGCCACGATCGCCTGAAGCTCCGGAGCCAGCCGGGCGGCTGACAGGTGCCACGCCTCGGCGTCCGACCGGACTGTCACCTGGGTTTCCAGGCCGATCGTCGGGTCCGCCCCGGCCACCCGGCCGGCGGTGAGCACGAACGGGCGCAGGCCGGTCGGCTCGGCCGTCTCCGGCTCCGCCCCGAACGCCGCCGGTGCCCCCTCGGCGTCACCGACCGGGGAGGACGCGCGCAGATAGGGCCGGATCCGGGGCTCCGGCCCTGTCTGCTCACCGGCGGCGTCGTGAGTCACTGCTGGACGGAATTCTTGAGTTCGGCGATCAGACGCGGGGTGAGAGCACTGCCGGCCCGACCGGCGAAGAGCGTCATCTCGTAGGCCACGGTGCCGAGGTTGGCCGACCGGTCGGCCACCACGCCGAGCACCGAGCCGCTGCTGATCGCGCTGATCAGCAGGTACCCCTCGGCCATGTCCACCACGACCCGGTTCAGCCCGCCGAGGGCGTACCAACTGGCGGCGCCGCCGGCCAGGCTGGTCATGCCGGAGACCACGGCGGCGAGCCGTTCCGCGTTGGACCGGTCCTTGATCGCGGACATGGCCATCAGCAGCCCGTCCGACGAGACGGCGATCGCCTCCAGCACGCCCGCCGTGCTGGACGTGAAGGTGTCCAGCAGCCAGTTGAAGGTGCGGGCCTCGGGGCTGAGGTCACCGACCGGGTGGCTCGAGTGGTCGAGGTTCTCGTGTACGTGCGGACTGGTCAATGTGGCGTTCCTTCGTCGTTGCTGCGGTCTGGACGGACATCGCGCAGAGCCCGGGCGACGCCGTTCTCGAACGCGTTGATGAGATCGCGCACCTCGGCCGGGTCGCCGGGGTGGTCGGTGAGCTGCTGCCGGTTGGGCGTCGTGACCAGATTCGCGCCGGGAACCCGCCGGGTCAGGTGGGCCGGAGCGCCGGACGGTGCGGGAGCCACCGGCTCGGGGTGAGCGTGCCCCCGCTGCTGTTCGGCTCGGCGTACCCCGGACTCGAACTGTTCGACAAGGGTGCGTGCGGCGGCCGGGTCGGCGGTGGTGGCGTCCGCCGGACCGATCCGGGGGGTGATCCTCGGCAGGCTGGCGCCGGGAACCCGCTGCCGGATCCCGGGCGGCGGGGTGGTGGCACCGGGCGGTGCCGGCGGAACCGGTGTCTGCTGCGTCACAGCCGGGTCGGCTTCGACGCGGGCAGCGGTGGCGAAGGCGTCCCACGACTCGGCCAACTCGATACTCGCGGTGGCCCGGGTCAGCAGCCGCTGGTCGAACCCGCCCGGCCCGCCGGTACCGGCCGCCGCCAGCCCGTCCCCGGGCCGGGCAGGGCTGGCGGGTACCGGTTGCGATGGCGTCGGCAGGGCGGGCCGGACGGTGATCGGGGTGGTCCGCAGATCCGGCTCGGGCGTGCCGAGCACCAGGTCCGGCCGAGCGATCGACAGGGTGGCGGAAACCCCGCCGCCCGGGGTGGCGGAGAGTACGACCCGCCAGCCGTGTCGACGGGCCAGCCGACCCACCACGAACAGCCCGAGCACCTCGGTCGGGACGAGGTCCAGCCGCTCCCGCCGGGTCAGCCGGGCGTTCTCGTCGGCCAGCCGAGCCTCGGTCATGCCGATGCCGTGGTCGACCACGGTCAGCCGGGCACCGTCCTCGGTCAGTTCGCCGTTGACCACCACCCGGGTGTGCGGCGGGGAGAAGACTGTGGCGTTCTCCATCAACTCGGCAAGCGCCAGCACCAGGTCACCGACGATCGCCGGCGCCGCCGAGACCTCGCCGGGAACCTGCACGTCAACCCGGGTGTAGTCCTCGATCTCGCCGAGGGCCAGGCGGACCACGTCGGCGAGCGGGACCGGCGCGGCGTGCACCACGTCGCCGGCCGCGCCCGAGAGCACCACCAGGTTGCCCGCGTTGCGCCGCAGCCGGCTGGAGATGTGGTCGAGCCGGTACAGGTTCTCCAACCGCCCCGGCTCGGTCTCCTGCTGCTCCAACCGGTCGATCAGGGCGATCTGGCGGCCGACGAGGTTCTGCGTACGCCGACCGACGTGACCGAACATCTGGGCCACGTTGCGTCGGCTCGCCACCTGCCGTTCCACCAACTGGGCGGCCGTGGTCTGGACCCGTTCGAAGGCCCGGGCCAGGTCGCCGATCTCGTCGCGGCCCCGGATCTCGACCCGGTCCAGACGGATCGACTGGGCCTGGTCCGCCTCGTCGTCGGCGACCCGCAGCAGCTCGGATTCGGCGACCCGGGCGACCCGGTCGGCGGAGCGGGTGAGCCGGGTCAGCGGCCGGGCGACCGCCCGGCCGATCACCAGGGCGAGCAGCCCGACGACGAGCAGGATCACCAGGACCAGGGCGGTCACCCAGTACGCGGCGGACAGCGCGGCCTGCCGCTCGGCGCGTACCTCGGCGGTGACGTCGGTGACCAGCTTCTTCTCCACGAACTGACCCAGGGTGATCAGCGAGGAGGTGGTCGGGTAGAGCGCCTCGATGGGAATCCGGGACGCCGCGGTGACCGGGTCCAGGGCGCTCTGTTCGAGGAAGTCCTCACCGGCACGGGCGTCCACCGCGGCCTGCTCGATGTCCATCAGCACCAGCTGTTCGGGGGTGAGCAGGCCGAGCATCTGGTTGCTGTCCGCCCGCAGGGTGGCCATGTTTGCCACGAAGGCGGTGGCGAGCGCCGGATTCGGGTCGGCGGCGATCAGCACGATCAGGGCGGCACCGGCGCTGATCCCTTCGCTCTTGCGCAGGATGCGGTCCAGGGCCAGCACCTGCCGGCCGACCGAGGTGCGGGTGTCCACGTCGTACGGCAGCCGCAACGAGTCGATGAGTGCGAGGTGCACCGGCGCGTACGTGCCCAGGATCTGGTCGACGGTGGCGTGGTTGGCGAGCAGGGCCGTGCGTACGGGTGCCAGTTGCCGGACCCCGTCGAGCGCGGCGGTCACCGCGGGGGTCAGGTCGTCGCCCAGCTCCGCCCGCAGGTCGGCGACCAGGTCGTCCACCTTCGCGATCTCCTGGACCAGGTCGCTGCGGTCGGCCTGGCGCAGTAGCAGACCGACGGCGAGCATCCGTTCCCGTTGCAGGTGTTGCAGCAGGGTGCCGACCCGGTTGGCGACCTGCACGGTGCCGGCGATGTCGTCGGCCCGCTGTGCCACCCCGACCCGCTCCCAGACCACCGGCAGGGTCAGCCCGAGCATGCAGAGCACGGGGACGAGCACCAACAGGGCGAGCTTGCCCCGGATCCGAAGCCTATCGAGCAGCATCGAAGGGCCTCCAGCGATCCGGGTCGGATCCCTGTCCGACCGGCACCGGCGGTCGTTGCGCCGCCATCTGCTCCCAGTGGCTGTCGGACGGCCGGTCCGAACCGGCACGCTCCGGCTCGTTGCCGGGCGCGTCGACGGTGCCCGGGTTGTCCCTCGGACGAGACAGCCAGCTGGTCACCGCGAGCGCGATCAGCAGCAGCCCGGCGACCCCACCCGCGCCGAGGACCAGCAGGTTGTCCCGGTTCAGCTCGTCGAGCCGCTCGGCCAGCAGTCGGTCGATCTCGTCGAGCAGGACCGGCTGGAGCTGCTTGGCGGCTTCCTGCGCCTCCAGTCGGGCCCCGGTGAGCCGGACCACGTCGAGCTTGCCGGTCTGGTCGGGTTGGGAGGTCAGCGCCATCGCTTCGACTCCCCGCTGGTAGGCGTCGAACGAGCTGAGCACGTTCGCGCCCAGGTCGGCGCTCTCCGAGCTGTCCATCACCGCCCGAAGGTTGTTGACCAGGTCGTTGGCGGGTTGGAGGGCGGCGACCCGGTGGGCGGCCAGCTCACCGAAGGAGCGCAGCTGGTCGGTGGCGGGTCGCCGTTCGATGAGCGTGGCCAGGTCGGTGAGCCGCCCGGCGGCGACCAGGGCCTCCGGCATCTCCTCGCCGACGCCGTCCTGGAGGAAGTGCGAGTCGGCGCCGGCGTCCCGGATCAGACCGCTGCTCTCCCGCACCTTCGTGTGCAGGGCCAGCAGCAGGTCGGTGACCTCGCGGTAGGCGGCGAAGGCGGCCTCCGGGTCCGTCAGCGAGCGTTCCGGCAGCGCCTCCAGCTTCGCCCGGATGCCGGCCCACCGTTCCCCGGTGCGTAGCTCGCCGCCGATCCGGGCGTCGACCGCCGCGACCTGTTCGATCGCCTGTTCCAGGACCTGCCGGGGCAGCGGTCTGCGGGCGATGGCGGCGCTCTGCGCGTTGACAAGCGCCTCGGTGACCGGCGCGAGGGCTCGCAGGTACTCCACCCCCAGCCGTTCCCGCTCGACGACCTCGCGGTCGGCGTCGACGAGCCGGTGGGCCTGCACGGTGAGCAGCGCCACCGGGAGTAGCAGCGCGACGCTGAGCAGCAGCGGCAACAGCCGACCCCGGGTCCGGGGTCGGCGACGGACCCGCGGAGCGGGAACGGTCATGATGATCTCCTTGGGCGGTCGGCGCAGGTGCGGCAGCGGCGTCGACGAGCCGGTCCCGTGCGCCGGACCGGAAACTAATCGAACACCGTTGGTCCGGTACCGGCCTCTCGGGTCGGCTTTGCGTCACTTCCCGCGAGGTGACGCAGCCTCATCGGATCGATCACCGTGGGTGCTGTTCTTGCGAGGTATTAGACGTACTTCCATATGGATTCCGATAGAAGGTAGGAATTTCCACAATGGGAAGTCGTCCCAAAGGTTGGCCCGATGGACGATGTGCGGTCGACCCCCTCCCGGGTGACGTTCGGCTGAACAGAACGGACGTACGGCGGAACTCAGCTAATACACAGGTTCTGCGCCGTACCGTGTGGCGAATGAAATCGCCGATCTCGGCCGCGCGGCTGCGCCGTGCCCTGCCCACCGGTCGCCGGGCCGTCGCGGTGTCGGTGGCCGTCGTCCTGCTGGCCGCCGTCGTGGTCTGGGCCGCCTGGCCGGATCGCCCGGGTTTCCGCACCGAGTCCGCGATGCTCACCGTCGCGTCCGGACCGAGCGGCAACGAGCCGGTCGACCTGGACACCACGTTGTACCTGCCGAATGACGCCGAGGCGGACCGGAAGGTGCCGGCGGTGCTGCTCGCCCACGGCTTCGGCGGCACCAAGAACTCGGTCCGTACCGACGCCGAGGAGTTGGCCGACCGGGGCTACGCGGTGCTGACCTGGACCGCGCGAGGGTTCGGCCGCAGCGGGGGCCAGATCCATCTGGACAACCCCGACTACGAGGTACGCGACGCCCAGCGCCTGCTGGACTGGCTGGCCGCGCGGCCGGAGATCCGTACCGACGGCGACGGTGACCCGCGGGTGGGCGTCGTCGGCGGCTCCTACGGCGGCGGCCTGGCGCTGCTGCTGGCCGCCCAGGACCAGCGGGTGGACGCGATCGTCCCGATGATCACCTGGAACGACCTGTCCCGCGCGTTCCTGCCGGAGAGCACCGGCGGGGAACCGACCCGTGGGGTGTTCAAGTCCGGCTGGGCCGGCATCTTCTTCGGCGGCGGCGGGAACGTGGGCTCCGGTCCGGCGGGGATCTCCGGCAACACCGCCGAGGCCCCGGAGGGGGCACCGGCACCGGGCCCGCCCAGCCCGGCACCGGGGCAGGGGCCGGGCACCGCACCGGGTGCCCCGACCACCGCCGCCATCCCGGACCCGGCGTGTGGCCGGTTCGCCCCCGACGTGTGTGCCGCGTACCTGAGCATCGCCGTCACCGGGCAGGCCGACCAGGCCGCCGTCGACCTGCTGCGGCGCTCCAGCCCGGCCGGGGTGCTGGACCGGATCAAGGCGCCCACCCTGCTGGTGCAGGGGGCGGCGGACACTCTCTTCCCACTCGGCGAGGCCGACGCCAACGCCCGGGGCATCGCCGCCAACGGCACCCCGGTGCGGGTCGCCTGGTTCACCGGCGGCCACGACGGCGGGGCGGGTCCGCGTACCGACTCCGACCGGGTGAAGTTCCTGACCGCCCAGTGGCTCGACCACTACGTCGCGGGAACGGCCGCCACGCCGGGAGACAGCTTCACCTTCTCCCGGATCGCCGGCTTCGACGCGCTGGACCGGGGACTGGTGGCGACCGGCTACCGCACCACCGACTACCCGGGCCTGAACGGGCAGTCCCGGCAGGAGGTGGCGCTCGCCGGGCCGCCCCAGCCGGTCGCCAACCCGCCCGCCGGCAACCCGGCGGCGATCTCCTCGGTGCCCTTCGCCGGCTCGCTGAGCTCGCTGCTCAGCGGGGTGGCCGCCGACATACCGGGCCAGCACGCCCGGTTCGACTCCGAGCCGCTGACCGAGGCCGTCGACGTGGTCGGGTCGCCCACCGTGCAGATCCGCGCGGCGTCGCCCACCGGCGAGGCGGTGCTCTTCGCCAAGCTCTACGACGTCAATCCGGAAGGGGCGGCCACCCTGCCGAGTGGGCTGATCGCCCCGATCCGGTTGACCGGCCTGCCGACCCAGGTCGCCGAGGCCACACCGGTGACGGTCACCCTGCCGGCGATCGTGCACCGGGTCGAGGCCGGGCATCGCCTCCGGTTGGTCCTGGCCACCTCGGACCAGGCGTACACCACCCCGGTCGAGCCGACCGTCTACCAGGTCGCGGCCACCGGCCCGGTGAGCCTGCCCGCCGTCGACGCCGAGCCGATCCCCACCGAGGCGGTGCTCTGGCGCTGGATCCTGGTCGGGCTGCTCGCCGCGATCGTGCTCGGGCTCGTCGTGCTCGTGCTCCTGTTGCGCCTGCGGCACCGCCGCCAGGACACCTCGGTGCACCCGGAGTACGCGGACACGCCGCTGGCCGTGCGCCATCTGCGCAAGGAGTACGCCGACGGCTTCGTCGCCGTCTCCGAGGTGGACTTCGAGGTGCACCCCGGTCAGGTGGTCGGCCTGCTCGGGCCGAACGGTGCCGGCAAGACCACCACCCTGCGGGTGCTGATGGGGCTGACCCAGCCGACCGCCGGAGAGATCTACGTCTTCGGGCACCGACTGGTCCCCGGCTCGCCGGTGCTCTCGCGGATCGGCGCACTGGTCGAGGGACCCGGCTTCCTGCCGCACCTGTCCGGGCTGGAGAACCTGAAGGCGTACTGGCGGGCGACCGGGCGACCGGAGGCCGACGCGCACTTCGACCAGGCGTTGGAGATCGCCGGGCTCGGCTCGTCGGTGCACCGCAAGGTGCGCAAGTACAGCCACGGCATGCGCCAGCGGCTGGCCATCGCCCAGGCCATGCTCGGCCTGCCCGAGTTGCTGGTGCTCGACGAACCCACCGACGGGCTGGACCCGCCGCAGATCGCCGAGATGCGCCGGGTGCTCCAGCGCTACGCCACCGACGGGCGAGCGGTGCTGGTCTCCAGCCACCTGCTCGCCGAGGTGGAGCAGACCTGCACCCACGCCGTGGTGGTCAACAAGGGCCGGATCGTCGCCTCCGGACCGGTCGAGGAGATCGTCGGTGACTCGCCAAGCGTGCTGTTCGAGGTGAGTGATCCGGCGGCGGCCCGGGAGGTGCTTGCCGATCTCGGCGGGGTGCGGGTGCTCGACGACACCGACGGGCAGCTGGTGGTCGACACGTTCGGCACCGCCCGCAGCGAGGTGGTGGCCGAGTTGGTCCGGGCCGGGATCGGAGTGGACCGGGTGGTGCCTCGGCGCCGCCTGGAGGACGCCTTCCTCGCCCTGGTGGGGGAGAACTCTCGGGGAAGCGGGGACCGGTGATGGCGGGATCGACTGTCGACCCCACGCACGGCGGAGGCGAGCCCACGTCGGCCGCCGGCCGCGGGGTGGCCGCCTCGGGTGCCGGGGCCGGTTACCGGCCCTCGCGGACCCTGCCGTTCGCGGCGGAGTTCCGGCGGCAGGCGTCGCGGCGGCGTACCCAACTGGCGCTCGGCTTCATGGTGCTGCTGCCGTTGATCATTCTGATCGCCTTCCAGTTCGACACCGGGGACGACGACAGTGGCCGGGGTGAGTTCGGCAGCCTGGTCTCCTTCGCCACCTCCGGCGGGCTGAACTTCACCCTGTTCACCATCTTCGTGTCCGCGTCGTTCCTGCTGGTCGTGGTGGTGGCGCTGTTCTGCGGCGACACGGTGGCCAGTGAGGCGAGCTGGGGCAGCCTGCGTTACCTGCTGGCGATTCCGGTGCCGCGGGCCCGGCTGCTGACGATCAAGCTGTTGGTCGCGTTGACCTACTCGGGGTTGGCGCTGGTGCTGCTCGCCGGCACGGCCCTGCTCATCGGCACCCTCCGGTACGGCTGGTCGCCACTGCGCAGCACGGTCGCCGCCCAGTTGGAGCCGGGCGAGGGCCTGCTGCGGCTGCTCGCCGTCCTCGGCTACCTCGCGGTGGTGCTGCTGGTCGTCGCCGGTCTGGCGTTCCTGCTCTCGGTGATCACGGACGCCGCGCTCGGTGCGGTGGGTGGTGCGGTGCTGCTGTGGATCCTGTCCAGCATTCTGGACCAGATCACCGCGCTCGGCGCGATCCGGTCCTTCCTGCCCACCCACTACAGCACCGCCTGGCTGGGGCTGCTCTCCACACCGGTGCAGACCGACGACATCGTCCGTGGTGCCGTCTCCGCGATCTGCTACGCCACCGCTTTCTGGGGGCTGGCCTTCTGGCGCTTCACCCGCAAGGACGTCGTCTCGTAGCCCGGCCGCGCCGCAGGCTCCTGGTCGGTGCGCCCTGTATCAGGACGTCGTCGCACCAGGAGCTCGCGGCGGGTCAGTGCTGCGGTGGGACCGTGGTCGGGGCGAGGGGGGTGGCGGGCGGCAGTGCCGAGGTGGGGGGCTGCTTCTTCCAGGCGCTCACGCCGACCCGGTTGGTGTTGCCGAGATCGATCGGCCCTTCGACGGCGACCTCCTGCGTCGGCTCTCCCTCCGCCGGGGCGACCTCCAGCCGCTGCGCGTTGGTGGCGACCACGGTCGGGTCGTCGACCAGGTTGCGCCAGAGCACCGCTGCGCCCGCGGCTTCGCCGGGCGCCAGCGTCAGGGGTCGGGGCGGGTCGTCGAAGCCCGAAGTGATCCCTCTGGCCCCGGCGATCACCCTGACTTTGATCGGGTTGTCGTCGCTGTCCAGCAGCCGGAGCTGCGGATAGCCGTGCAGCCGGTACGGGCGGCTGCCGCAGTTGACAAGTTCCAGGCCCATCGCCCGCAGGCCCATCGCCGCGCTCACCCCGAGGGAGTTGATCCGTACCCCCTCGGCCGGGCAGGGGCCCGGTGCGGTGGTGCCGGCGGTCGGCGGCGTACCTGTCGACGGGGTGGCGACCGGTGGTGGGGCGTCGGTCGCGCCGGCGGTGGTGTCGCCGGCGTCGGGGGTCAGGGCGCACCCGGCGAGCAGGGCCAGCGTCGCGAGCGCCCCGACCGACCGACGATACGGCCGGGTCCGGCGCTTGGTGGCTGTTGCTGGAGTTGTCCTACGTGTCCCGCACATCGGGACATCGTCACATCGCCCGATACCGCGCGTGGCCCCGACGTCCCGGATTCGTGATCGAGGAGCACACCCGCCCCAATAAGGGGATTCCCGTCGCGCGAGCCTTCCGCGAACCGGTTGGACGCTGAGTGACGGGACAGCGCCCGGAAGTTCCAGCCGCTAGCATGGCTTGGGAGCGTTCCCACAGTCAGAGATTGCATCGACAACAATCTATACATCTCGCATTCTGGATCCCCCATCGGATCTACTACGGAGGTATCCGAATGCGTATCGACCGGTTCGGCGGGCCGGCACTGTCCCTGTTCCGCATGGTTGTCGGCCTGCTCTTTCTCTGTCACGGCCTGGCCTCGTTGTTCGGCGTCTTCGGCGGTAACCGGGGCACCGGTGAACCTGTGCCGCTCGGCCAGTGGCCGGGCTGGTGGGCCGCACTGATCCAGGCGCTCTGTGGTGCGCTGGTGCTGGTCGGCCTCTTCACCCGACCCGCGGCGCTGCTGGCATCGGGCTCGATGGCGTACGCGTACTTCGTGGTCCACCAGCCCGAGGCGCTGCTGCCGCTGCGCAACCACGGCGAGCTGTCCGTGATGTTCTGCTGGTCGTTCCTGCTGATCGCGATCCTCGGTCCGGGAAGCTGGGCGCTGGACAACCTGCTCGGTCAGCGCGGCGGGCGGGAACTCGCCCTCGACGCAGAAGCACGCAGCTCCGTGCCGGCCTGACCCTCCGTGCGAGAGTCGCGATCATGCTCGGACCTGGATCGAGTGGTCATCCGGCGGCGCTGATGCCACTCGATCCAGGAATGGGTGTGACCTGCGGAGCAATCCGCGATCTCGCTCACAAGCTGGGACAGTCAGGCGACGGCCCCGGCACTACTGCCTAGAATCGGCAGCACAACTGCATACCTCATCCAGAGGGGCTGAGGGATACGGCCCGACGACGCCCCGGCAACCACCTCGCGCGCTCATCGTTGAGCGTCCGGCGGGGCAGGTGCCAATTCCGTCCCCGCCGCAGAGTGCGATGCGGGGAAAGATGAGAGGACTTCGACATGACGTCGACGCTCGCCCCCTCCGGCATCAACACCGCCACCAGCCCGGCCCGCGCTCTGGTCTGTCGCGCCTGTTCGGCCCGCTACCCCCTCGCCGCCCAGCACGCCTGTTACGAGTGTTTCGGCCCGCTGGAGGTCGACTACGACCCGGCTGCCCTCGCCGCCGTCACCCGGGAGCAGATCGAGGCCGGGCCGCGCAACATCTGGCGGTACGCCGCCCTGCTGCCCGCCGGTCAGGACCCGACCACCCGGGTCACCCTGGAACCGGGGTTCACCCCACTTGTCGCCGCCGACCGGCTCGCCGCCGAGTTGGGCATCACCGCCCCGCTGTGGGTCAAGGACGACAGCGCCAACCCCACCCACTCGTTCAAGGACCGCGTGGTGTCGGTGGCGCTGACCGCCGCCCGGGCGCTCGGCTTCTCCCGGTTCGCCTGCGCCTCCACCGGCAACCTGGCCAACTCGGTCGCCGCGCACGCGGCCCGGGTCGGCGTCCCCTCGGTGGTCTTCATCCCCAGCGACCTGGAACAGGGCAAGGTGGTGACCACCGCCGTCTACGGCGGCGAACTGGTCGCCATCGACGGCTCCTACGACGACGTGAACCGGCTCTGCGGTGAACTGGTGGAGACCGACGAGTTCGAGGACACCGCCTTCGTCAACGTCAATGTCCGGCCGTACTACGCGGAGGGTTCCAAGACGCTCGGCTACGAGGTGGCCGAACAACTCGGTTGGCGGATTCCTGCCCAGGTGGTCGTCCCGATGGCCTCCGGTGAACTGCTCACCAAGATTGACAAGGCATTCACCGAACTGGTCGAGATCGGGCTGGTCGAGGCGCCCGCGGGCGGTTGGAAGGTGTTCGGCGCGCAGTCGGCCGGCTGCAACCCGATCGCCACCGCCCTGCACGCCGACAGCGACGTCATCACTCCGGTCAAGCCGACCGGCATCGCCAAGTCGCTCAACATCGGCGACCCGGCCGCCGGTCTGTACGCGCTGGAGGCGGTACGTCGCACCGGCGGCTGGATGGAGTACGCCGACGACGACGAGATCCGCGCCGGAGTGCGGCTGTTGGCGCGTACCACAGGGGTTTTCGCCGAGACGGCCGGTGGCGTGACCGTGGCGGTGCTGCGCAAGCTGGTCGAGTCCGGCCGGTTGGATCCGACCGCCGAGACGGTGGTGTTCAACACCGGCGAAGGGCTCAAGACCCTCGACGCGGTGGCCGGTGAGGTGGGGCCGACCCATCGGATCAAGCCGTCGTTGCGGGCCGCCCGCGATGCCGGCCTGCTCGGCTGAGTTGACCATCGGG
Source organism: Verrucosispora sp. FIM060022 (assembly GCF_003977705.1). NCBI lineage: Bacteria > Bacillati > Actinomycetota > Actinomycetes > Micromonosporales > Micromonosporaceae > Micromonospora > Verrucosispora sp. FIM060022. Next base: position 598,610 of record NZ_RQIV01000002.1, on the reverse strand, counting down.
CACATGATCAGCGGAAATGCTGTGACCAGCGGTAAATGATCAAGCGGGATCGCCGGTGATCGAAGTGGATTCACGTTTCTTCAGAAATGCGGAAAACACGCCGACGAGGACTTGACGGCAAGAACCGCACAGCGGAAGATGCTCCGTGCGGGAGGGCGTATCGCCGTAGACTTTCAGTCTGTACGACCCAACGCCGGAGGCGTTGTGCGATCGACCCTCCCGACCAGCGTCCGAACGGGCCAGCGAGAAATTCGCTGGCCCGTTCGTCTTTCCCTCACGCAGGCTGCCGACATGACCCTCACCATCGCGCCCTTCGGTGCCGGCGACGACACCGCCATCGAGCAGGCGTACGAGATCGACACCGCCGCCTGGGCGGTGGACGTGCCCGACCTGCCCAGCTGCCGGCAACGGTTCTTCGGCATGATCCGGCACCCGATGCCCGGCGACGTGGCGGTGCACCTGCTGGCCCACCTAGACGGTGCGCCCGTCGGCTATCTGCTGCTCGACCTGCCGCAGTTGGACAACACCGAGAACGCCTCTGCCGATCTGGTCGTGCATCCGGCGTACCGTCGCCGGGGGGTGGGGCGCGCGCTGCTCGACCGGGGCCTCGACGTGCTGCGCGAGCGGGGACGCGTGCGGGTGAGCACGATGAGCGCCGCGCACCTGCCCGGCCAGCCGGACCGTCCCTCGCCGGCAACCGCCTTCGCGACCACCGTCGGCGCGACGGACGCCCTGGTCGACGTGCGGCGGCGACTCGACACCCGCCACCTCGACCAGGCGCGGCTCGACGCGCTGCTGGCCGAGGCGCGGGCCCGGACGGCCGGGTACGAGCTGCTGTTCTGGCAGGGCGGTACGCCGCAGGAACACCTCGCCGACGTGGCGTACCTGGACGGTCGGTTGCTTGCTGACGCGCCGATGGGTGATCTCGCCTGGGAGCCGGAGCAGATCGACGCCGAGCGGGTGCGCGGCACCGACCGGGCGCTGGCGGCCCGCGGCCGGCGGCGCTACCACGCGGGCGTACGCCATCAGGCGACCGGGCGGCTTGTCGCGTGGACGTTGCTGGACGTCGGCGCATCCACCGGCTGGCACGCCTTCCAGCAGATCACCATCGTGGACCCCGAGCACCGTGGGCATCGACTCGGCCTGCTCGCCAAGATCGAAAACCTGCGTCACCTGCTCGCCCACGAGCCGGCCGTCCAGGCCATCGACACCTTCAACGCGGACAGCAACGAGCACATGATCGCGATCAATGAGCAACTCGGCTTCCAGGTGCGGGACAGGTGGAGCAACTGGCAGCTGACGGTGTGACGGAAAACCGGTGGCGGGGCCGGGCGGCGGCGGGCAGGCTCGCGGCCATGGATATCGCCGTAGCCCCGTTCGACCCCTCCGACGAGGCGGCGCTGGACGACGCGTACCGGATCCGCGTGGCGGCCCAGGTGGTCGACACGCCTGACGTGCCGGCCGGTGACCGCGCAGAGTTCGGCCTGGTGGCGGCCCATCCGCCGTACGGCAATCTGATCCATCGCGCGTTGGCCCGACGGGGCGGCGAGGCCGTCGGATATCTGTGGCTACGCCTGCCGCAGTTGGACAACACCAGCACCGTCCTCGTCGAACTCTTCGTCGACCCGGCTCACCGGCGGCGCGGGGTGGGCCGAGCCCTGCTCGCCCACGCCCGGGAGGTGGCCCTCGGGCACGGCCGCAAACACCTGATCGCAGAGGTCGACGGGGTGCCGCCGGGAGAGGACCGGCAGCCGCCCGGTGCGGCGTTCGCGGCGGCGGTCGGCGCGCAGGCCGCCCTGCCGATGGTGCGCCGCCGGCTGGACACCACAGGGCTGGACGAGGCGGCGCTCACCGCGCTGCACGAGCAGGCCCGGTCCCGGGCGGCCGGCTACCGCACGGTGGCGTGGCAGGGTGCGGCCCCGGAGGAGCACGTGGCCGACGTGGCCCGGCTGGAGGCCCGGCTGCTCGTCGACGCCCCTACCGGCGATCTCGCCATGGAGGCGGAGCGGGTGGACGCCGCGCGGATCCGCGAGATCGAGCGGTTCCAGGCGCTGCGCGGTCGGCGGCGCTACCACCTGGGGGCGGTGCACGAGCAGACCGGGCGGCTGGTCGCCTGGACGATGATCCAGACCGGCCCGTTCACGAACTGGTACGCCTCGCAGGAGATCACAATCGTCGACCCGGCACACCGTGGGCACCGCCTCGGCCTGCTGGTGAAGATCGAGAACCTGCGTCAGGTGCTGGCGCAGGAACCGGAGCTGCGAGTGATCGACACCTGGAACGCGGCGGTCAACGACCACATGGTCAACATCAACGAACAGCTCGGCTACCGGGTGGCCGAAAGCGCCGCGGACTGGCAGTTGACCCTCTGAGTTTGTGACAGCCCTCTACTGATCGCGGGGCTTCCTGTTGCATGATGGCGGGCATGACGGACACCCCGCACCCCCACTACGACAGGCACGCCGAAACTCTCAACCGCGCGCTGACCGCGATCACGGAGCGCGGGTACTGGTCCGCCTACCCGGAATCACCGAGCCCCCGGGTGTACGGCGAGACCGCGGCGGCCGACGGCAAGGCCGCCTTCGAGGCGTACCTGGGCGGGAACTTCCCGCTCGACCAGCCCACCGACGGCAAGTGGATCGCCACCGAGACCAGCCCGTTCGGCGTCGAGCTGAACGTGACCTACCCGCACGCCACCGCCGACCAGCTGGTCGCCGCCGCGTCCGCCGCACTGCCCGCCTGGCGCGACGCCGGGCCGCAGACCCGGGCGGGCGTCTGCCTGGAGATTCTCGACCGGCTGCACAAGAACGTCTTCGAGCTGGCCAACGCGGTGCAGTTCACCAGCGGTCAGGCGTTCGTGATGGCCTTCCAGGCCGGTGGCGCGCACGCCCTCGACCGGGCCCTGGAGGCGATCGCCTACTCCTACGCCGAGATGACCCGGCACCCGGGCACCGCCGGCTGGGAGAAGGCCGCCGGCAAGGGCGACCCGTTGCGGATGACCAAGACCTTCCACGTGGTGCCCCGCGGCGTCGGCCTGGTCATCGGCTGCAACACCTTCCCGACCTGGAACTCGTACCCGGGTCTGTTCGCCTCCCTGGTCACCGGCAACCCGGTGGTCGTCAAGCCGCACCCGCGCGCCGTGCTGCCGCTGGCCATCACCGTGCGGTACGCCCGCGAGGTGCTCGCCGAGGCGGGCTTCGACCCGAACCTGGTGCTGCTCGCCCCGGAGGCCGCCGACGAGAAGCTGGCCACCACGCTGGCCCTGCACCCGGCTGTCAAGATCGTCGACTTCACCGGTTCCACCGAGTACGGCGACTGGCTCGAAGCCAATGCCCGGCAGGCGGCCGTCTACACGGAGAAGGCCGGCCTCAACACGGTCGTCATCGACTCCACCGACGACTTCGCCGGCATGTGCCGCAACCTCGGCTTCACCCTCGTCCTCTACAGCGGCCAGATGTGCACCACCTCGCAGAACATCCTCATCCCCCGGGACGGGATTGACACCGACCAGGGGCACAAGAGCTTCGACGAGGTGGCCGCCGGCATCGCCGCCGCCGTCGGCAAGCTGACCGCCGACCCCGCCCGGGGTGTCGAGCTGACCGGCGCGATCGTCAACGACGGCGTACTGGAGCGGCTGGACGAGGTCACCAAGGTCGGCGAGCCGGTGCTGGAGTCCCGTACCGTCGAGCACCCGGCCTACCCCGGCGCCGTCGTGCGTACGCCGACGATCGTCAAGCTGGACGCGGGCGACACCGCGACCTACTCGCGGGAGTGGTTCGGGCCGATCTCCTTCGCCATCGCCACCGACTCCACCGCACACAGCCTGGAGATCCTGCGTTCGACGGTGGGGGAGAAGGGCGCCCTGACGGCGGCGGTCTACTCCACCGACGAGTCGGTGCTCGCCGCCACCGAGAACGCCGCGATCGAGGTCGGCGTGCACCTGTCGGCCAACCTCACCGGCGGGGTATTCGTGAACCAGTCGGCGGCGTTCTCCGACTTCCACGGCAGTGGGGCGAACGCGGCGGCCAATGCGGCGTTGACGGACGGGGCGTACGTGGCGAACCGGTTCCGGATCGTGCAGAGTCGTCGGCACTCGTCGTAGGTGGTTGCGGTGGGGGGTTCCGGGGCAGCCCGACCCGCTCCGGGCGGTCAGGCTTGATCCCTGCGCGGGTCGGGCTGCCCCGGAACCCCTGCCGGGTCGGGCTGCGTCCGGCGATGCCGGGTGGGGTGCGGTGGGTGTGGTGGTCAGGCGGGGCGGCGCATTTGGAGTTCGCGGAGGGTGGGGATGGTGGGGTGCGGGACGCGTAGGCCGGTGTCGACGAAGCCCAGTCGCTGATACGCCCGGTAGGCGCGGTCGTTGCCGACCACCACTTCGAGCATGAGGTTGTCGCGCCGTTCGGCTCGGGACCAGGCTGCCACCGCCGTCACCAGGTCCGCGAGCAGGCCGGTGCCGCGCCATATCGGGGTCACGTAGACCGCGTAGATCAGGGTGACCCCGCGCTCGGTGGGGTGGGCGACGCCGCCTATGTGGCCGACCAGGCGGCCGCCCGGATCGGCGACGAACTGGGCATTTGTGGGGCCGGTCGAGGTCTGACGGATCCGGGCCGCGTACTCCGCGTGCGGGCGGGCGGCGGCCTCGGCGAGCGTCTCCAGGAAGGCCAGCGGCGCGTCGGCGAGCATCTCCAGACGCAGCGCGCGCATCCGGGCGGCGTCCGTGGGGCGGACCCGCCGTACCTCGGCCCGCAGGGGGGCCTCATCGCCCGGGGCGCTGATCATGTCGCATACCTATCACAATGACGAGCGACGATGTCGCTGGTCAGAATATGTCCGATTTGTGGTCGTGCGCCGCCGTCACGCCTCGTGTACCGTGCGATTTCGGTCACCCTATTCCGTGGTCGTCGATGACTGCCGAAGACGGTGAGTTTCGGGCCGTCCCGGCGTGCCGCCGGCCCGGCCCGGAGGTAGTGGAACGCCGCGCAGAGTGAGGACAACACCGTGGCACAGGGCACCGTGAAGTGGTTCAACGCCGAAAAGGGCTACGGCTTCATCGCCGTCGACGGCGGGCAGGACGTGTTCGTTCACTTCTCCGCGATCGAGATGGACGGCTACAAGGCGCTGGACGACGGCCAGCGGGTGGAGTTCGAGATCGCCCAGGGCCAGAAGGGCCCCCAGGCCGAGCGGGTACGCGTCATCGCCTGAGTGCGTTCCACCCACGCCGGCAGACCGCCGGTACGGGTGGCGTGGTCGCGGCCGGAGGGGGGCTGCGGTGCGGATACCTCACAAGGGAAGATCGTGAGCCGGAACCAGCTGTCGCTGAGGAGGGTTCATGTCCGACCAGCCGCCCCCGGCAGGTCCACCGCATTCGTCACCAGATGAATCGGCCCCGTCCGTCGGTGCTTCCAGCTGGCAGCCCACCGACCCGACGGCACCTGCCTCGCCGCAACGAGACCCGGCCACCGCCGGCCCGCCGTCCCCTTCGCCGCAGGGGTACGGCCCAGCCCTCGCGACGCCGCCGGGTGAATACGGCCCGCCCGCTGCCGCACCGCCAGCCGGGCACGGCCCGCCGCCACCCGGATACGGCCAGCCCCCGGTCGGATACGGCCAGCCAACCGGCGGGTACGGCCAGCCTGCTGCCCCGCCACCGGGCGGGTACGGTCCGCCGCCGGGCGGGGCGCCGGGTGGTCCGCCGCCCTGGGCTGGGTATCCCGCCTATCCCGGCCAGCCGGTCGGCCATCCTCAACAGTCGGTGCCGGTCTATCCCGGCCAGCCCTTCCAAGGCTGGTACGACCCGGCGGCGTACGGGTTCGATCCCGCCGATGCCCTGGTCACTCCGCCGGGTGCGGGTCTCAATGGTTGGTTCAGCCGCTGCTGGGGTGCGGTGCGCCGGGGCTGGAGCCTGCTGCTGCCGATCGTCGTGCTGACCCAGGTGCTGCCGGCGGCGGCGCTGTCGGTGCTCGGGCTGATCTTCGACCCGTCGGCCCGCTGGGAGGCCGAGCTCGCCGCCGACTCTGCGGCCCTGCCCGCCAACTTCGGTGTCGACCTGGCGAAGTGGATGGGAGTGCTGGTCGCCGGGAGCCTGATCTTCGGTCTGGTGCAGTGCGTCGGGTGGGCCGCCGGCACGTGGGTGATCGCCCGGCAGGCGGCCGGTGCGCAGGTCAGCCTCGGGGGCGCATTCGGCTACGGCATGCGCCGGGCGTTCGGCCTCTGGGGCTGGACGCTGCTGCTCACCCTGATCGTGCTCCTCGGTTTCTGCCTCTGTTTCCTGCCCGGTGTCTACGCGGGCTTCGCGTTGGCCATGGCCGGCCCGGTCTACCTCTTCGAGCGCCGCGACCCGTTCGGCCGCTCGCACCGGATGCTGCGCGACCGGCTGGGGCTGCTGCTCGGCCGGGTGGCGTTGACGGCCGGCGTGGTGATCGCTGTCGGGTTCGTCGCCGGCGTGGTGGAGGGGGTCTTGCTCATGCCGTTCGGTACCGCGCCGCTCGAAGCCGTGGACACCGCCGTCGGCGCGGTCCTGGTGATCGTCGGGGCGGCGCTGGTGGGACTGCCGGCATACCTGGCCCAACTGGTCGGGCTGCTGGTCACGTACGCCGAACAGCGGGCTCACGAGGGCCCGGTGAACAGCGGGCAACTGGCTGCCGAACTCGGCTGAACCGGGCCATCGTGCTTGCACTCGGCAGGTGAGAGTGCTAAACAAGTCATTGGCACTCGCATAGCGTGAGTGCCAACTGGTCGGGACGGTGGGGCTGCGGCCGCGCTCGTGGCATAACCGCGGGTGAGGCACGTGGCCGGTCGTCGCGGGCTATCCGGCCCGGCCGAGGAGACGTCGTCGTCGCCAGGTGGCGACGTCCCAAGGTGCGTACACCAGACGGTTCATCCGGGGCACACACTCGGGTGGCCCGTGAGTGTCCAGGAGGACAACGCCGTATGGCCAAGATGATCGCGTTCGACGAAGAGGCGCGCCGCGGCCTCGAGCGGGGCATGAACCAGCTCGCCGACGCCGTGAAGGTGACCCTCGGCCCCAAGGGCCGCAACGTGGTGCTCGAGAAGAAGTGGGGTGCCCCCACCATCACCAACGATGGTGTGAGCATCGCCAAGGAGATCGAACTCGAGGACCCGTACGAGAAGATCGGCGCTGAGCTGGTCAAGGAGGTCGCCAAGAAGACCGACGACGTGGCCGGTGACGGCACGACGACGGCGACCGTCCTGGCCCAGGCTCTCGTTCGCGAGGGTCTGCGCAACGTGGCAGCCGGCGCCAACCCGATGGCCCTGAAGCGGGGCATCGAGGCTGCGGTCACGAGCGTCTCGGAGGAGCTGCTCAAGCTCGCCAAGGACGTCGAGACCAAGGAGCAGATCGCCTCCACCGCCTCCATCTCCGCCGGTGACAACACCGTCGGCGAGATCATCGCCGAGGCGATGGACAAGGTCGGCAAGGAAGGCGTCATCACCGTCGAGGAGAGCAACACCTTCGGGCTGGAGCTGGAGCTCACCGAGGGTATGCGCTTCGACAAGGGCTACATCTCGGCCTACTTCATGACCGACCCGGAGCGTATGGAGGCCGTCTTCGACGACCCGTACATCCTGATCGCGAACAGCAAGATCTCCTCGGTCAAGGACCTGCTCCCGATCCTGGAGAAGGTCATGCAGTCGGGCAAGCCGCTGCTGATCATCGCCGAGGACCTGGAGGGCGAGGCCCTGGCCACCCTGGTGGTCAACAAGGTCCGGGGCACCTTCAAGTCGGTCGCCGTCAAGGCGCCGGGCTTCGGTGACCGCCGCAAGGCCATGCTGACCGACATCGCCATCCTCACCGGTGGCCAGGTCATCAGCGAGGAGGTCGGCCTCAAGCTGGACGCCGTCGGCCTCGACATGCTGGGCCGCGCCCGCAAGGTCGTGGTGACCAAGGACGAGACCACCATCGTCGACGGTGCCGGTGACGCCGAGCAGATCCAGGGCCGGGTGAACCAGATCCGGGCCGAGATCGACAAGAGCGACTCCGACTACGACCGGGAGAAGCTGCAGGAGCGCCTGGCCAAGCTGGCCGGCGGTGTTGCGGTGATCAAGGTCGGCGCGGCCACCGAGGTCGAGCTCAAGGAGCGCAAGCACCGCATCGAGGACGCGGTGCGCAACGCCAAGGCCGCCGTCGAGGAGGGCATCGTCCCGGGTGGTGGTGTGGCGCTGGTGCAGGCCGGCAAGACCGCCTTCGACAAGCTGGACCTGACCGGCGACGAGGCGACCGGTGCGCAGATCGTCAAGATCGCGCTGGACGCCCCGCTGCGGCAGATCGCCGTCAACGCCGGCCTTGAGGGCGGCGTCGTGGTCGAGCGGGTTCGCAACCTCGACGCGGGTCACGGCCTCAACGCCGCGACCGGCGAGTACGTCGACCTGCTGGCCGCCGGCATCATCGACCCGGCCAAGGTGACCCGTTCGGCGCTGCAGAACGCCTCGTCGATCGCCGCGCTGTTCCTCACCACCGAGGCCGTGGTGGCGGACAAGCCGGAGAAGACCCCGGCCGCTCCGGCTGGCCCGGGTGGCGGGGACATGGACTTCTGAGTCCAGCTCCAACCTGAAGGGCGGGCCGCGTCAGCGGTCCGCCCTTTTCCTATCCGGGCAACTTCGCTATCGGGGCAACGGGCGCTGGTTGCGCCGTTTCTGCGCCCGGCCGTACGGCGGACGGTGTGGCACCGGCTCGTCCACCAGGATGAGTGGCTCCTCGGGTGCTTCGGTCGTCCCGGTCATCTCCGCCAGCTGCTCGGCGTCGCCGTAGTCCAGCCGGTTGATCGGCAGTGTGCCCGGCAGGTCGTGGACCGGGGCCCAGCCGGCAGGCAACGCCTCCGAGGCCTGATCGTCGTCCGTGGTCATGGCTGCCTCCTCTATACCGAACGGTAAGGGGCGTCGATGACCCGGGCGGGCGAACGGCGCTATCGGCGACTATGCGCCTTTCACCCGGTTATGCCGAGCCGAGGCTCTTGCGATACAGGAAGAACACCCGCTCGATCCGGGCTCCCGCACTGCGTGAGTAGAACGGCACCGGACCGACCCAGCCGATCTGCGCGGCCTCGATCCCGGCGGCCCGCTGGTCGGCCAGGCAGCGCCGCAGCAGGACGCCACCGATGCCGGATCCCTCGGCTGCGGGGGCCGTACCCATCGGCCCGAACCAGCTCGGCCGCGCCGAGCCGTAGGCGGCGAAGCCGAGCAGATCGCCGTCGCGTTCGGCCAGGTGGCAGCCGGCGTCCGGGCGTCCGAGCGAGCCGGCCAACTCGGCGTCCCAGGAACCGCCGAAGGTGGTGCGGGCGAAGGCGGCGAGCGCCGGCAGGTCGGCAGGTTCGGCACGGCGTACGGTCACCCCCTGCCCGGCGAGGCGGGTCTCGGCGGCCTCCGTGGAGCGCAGCGCCGGTGACCCGTCGTACGACAGGTCGGCGGTCATGTTCCAGGCCGTGCGGTCCTGCGTGTAGCCCAGGGCGAGGGCCAGGCAGACCGCCGGGGTGTACCGGACGTCGACCCCGGGCCAGGCGTAGTGCGGCGGATTTCCGGCGAGAAGCACCTCGACCGCACCCAGTTCGGCAAGCGCCTGCTCGGCGTGCCCGAGCAGCGCCCGGCCGACGCCCTGACGCCGCCGGCGTGGCTCCACAGCCACCAGGTCCACGTGCCCCGTGCGGCTGTCACCGTCGGCCAACGAACAGATCAGTACGCCGATCAACTCACCGTCCCGGTAGGCCCCGAACGCCCGCACCGTCCGGTCGGCCTCGGCGCGTACCCAGAGGGTCGTCACGAGCGGCTCGGCCTCGGTCGCGTCCTCCGGCAGGTCGAGCGCCCGTCGACACAGCCGCACCACCTCGGGAACCCGTTCGAGGGTCAACTCGGAGACGGTCGTCTCGGTATCCATGGTTGTCGACCCTAGATCATCACCGATCCGGCGTCAGGCTCGCTCATGGCGAGGTGCTGATGCCGCCTCGAACACTCAACGGGTCGTCGACGCTGGACTTGGTGACCACCTGGATCACTCCGCAGCACAGGGCCACGACGAGGGCGGGCACGCCCAGCAGGACCAGCAGCGCCATGCCGCGCCACCGGGCAACCGACGGCGCCAGGGGAGCCCCGGGTGAATGACCGTGCATGAGCCTGCAAGATAGCAGTTCACGAACCGTTTGTGACCCCGTGGCGAGAGCTGCTCACATTGCGTGAGGTCAGCCGCGGGCGGCGCGTACGGCCGCGTACGCGTCGACCAGGCCGGCGCCGATCACGTTGCGGGTACCACCGCAGGCGTCGGTCCGCTCCGCCGAATCGGTACCGGTCGGCACGACGGTGGCCGTGTCGCGCAGCAGTTGCCGGGTCCGATCGAGGTCGCCGATCAGATTCGGATCGGCCGACCACATCAGCGCGACCACGCCCGCCACCTGCGGGGTGGCCATGGACGTGCCGTCGAGGGTGGCGTACCCGCCGCCGGGCATCGCGGAGAGCACGTCCGCTCCCGGGGCCATCAGGTCCGGTTTGGCCACCCCGCCGGGCGCCGGGCCCCGGGAGGAGAAGGCGGCGACCTGACGCCGCTGATCCACCGCGCCGACGGTGAGCACGTCCGGGTACGGCGCGGGCGGGTCCTGTACCGAATCGCAGAGCGGTCCGCTGTTGCCGGCCGCCGCGACGACCAGGATCCCCGCCGCCTCCAGCGCGTCCGTGGCCGGTCGTAGCGCTCCCGGATCGCAGCCCTCGATCGGCGGGCAGCCCCACGAGTTGGTCAGGATCTCCGGTGCGCGGGACGGCCGACCGTCGGTGAACGGGTCACCGCCGGGTGGGAAGGGCGCCAGCATGAACTGGAGGCAGTCGAGGTAGGAGGCCGGATTACCGAGATTGCGGTCGAGGTTGACGCAGCCCACCCAGTTCGCCCCCGGCGCGACACCGATGCCGCCCCGGCCGACCGCGCTGCCCACCGTGTGGGTGCCGTGCCCGCTGCGGTCGGTCGGCGTACGGGTGCCGTTCCACGGATCGAACCAGGAATCGTCGCCGCCCCGGAAGTTCTCGACAAGCGTCGGATGCCGCCCGTCCACCCCGGAGTCGGAACTGCCCACGGTCACCCCGGCCCCGGTGACGCCCAGCGCGGACCAGACCCGGTCAGCGCCGATCATGGTGATGTTCCAGGGCGGGCCGTCCGGTGCCGGTGCGTCACCGACCGCCGGCGCGGCGGGCGCGGGCAACGGGCGCAACCGTTGGCTGACCAGCACCCGAGCCACCTCGGGCCGGCTGGACAGCCAGGCCCGTACCACCGGCCCACCGTCCACCTCGATCGCGTTGACCAGGTAGTACGGCCGGTGTTCCAGGCGCAGCCGGCGCAGGTCGCGACGCAACTCGGCCTGGGTCCGCTCGGCGGTGGCGACCAGTCGCCGGTACACCTGCTCGGCGCGGGCGTCGCGGCCTGCCTTACCCGTCCCGGCCGGCAGGTCGGCGAGATCCGCCTGTTCGTGCAGCAGCACGAAGAGCCGCTCACCGTGCAGGCCGGGCTGACCGACCCCGACTCCGATCGCACCGACCGCGACCAGCAGGACCAGCGCGGTCAGCCCGGCCAGCGCGGGGCGGGGCGGGCGTGCCGCCGGACGGGCCAGCAGCAGGCCGTACGCGATGGCCAGCACCAGCGCGACGACGAGCCCGGCACCGGTGGCGACCGCCACCCAGAACGGCACGTCCCGGGTGCTGGCGAGCAGCAGGCTGATCTCCTCCGGGTCGGTGAACGCCAGCGGACCGAACACGGTGAGCCCGACCAGCCAGGCGGTCCAGGTGCGGCCCGCGGTCCGGGGGTGTCGACGGGTCAGCGCGTGCAGCGCGGCAAGCGCGAAGCCCACCGGTGGCAGCGCCACCAGCAGCGGCAACTGGGCACCGGACTGGCCGGTGCCGGCACCGACCAGCAGCAGCACCACCCCCGCGACCAGCCCACCCAGCAGGACCAGTCGAGCCGGTCGGGGCGGCTGGCCACCGGTGAAGTGACCCCAGAACCGGGCATCGAGCAACGCCGCCGCCAGCGCTCCGACGGCCGCTGCGGCCAGCCCGGCGACTACGGTTTCCAGCAGACCACCGAGCGCGCCCAGCCAGACCCAGGGCACCAGCAGGGCCAGCCCGGCGGCCAGCGCCAGCCAGGTCGCCACCGATGGCCGCAGGGCGCGCGGCTGCGCCGGTGCCGGCCACCGGTCGGCCCCGACCACCCGGCCCGACACCCACCTGGCGACCAGCGCCAGCAGGGTGGCCGTGACGGCCAGCGCGGCGAGGTACGCCTCGTGGTGCACCGGGGGGATCGCACGCAACAGCCCGAGTACGCCCAGCGTCAGCGTCCCGGCCAGCCACACCCGACCGGTGCTCCGGATCGTCGCCGAGCGGGGCACCATGGCCAGCGGCAGGGCGGCCGTGCCGATCGCGAGGACGGTGAGCAAACTGACAAGTGGCCAGAGCAGCACCAGTCGATCCAGTGCGGTGAGCAGCAGCACCTGGTCGACCGCCCACCCGCCGGTCTGCGACACGACGGTGACCCCGACCGCCCAGCAGCCGATCAGCACCGTGGCGACGACCGCCCCAGGGCTGCTGGCACTGCCGGATGAGTAGTCCGCCCGCATCCGCACACCCTACGACGCAGGCAGTACCCGGCCGGTGGGCTCGGCACGAAGGGTGGACGAGGAGGGACCGGGCCAGCCCTGGCGGCGAAGGTCGCGGGTACGGCGGGACGGCTACGGTGGAGCGATGCGCGATCCACACGTACTGCGATCCGTCGCCGGACAACTCTCGTCCTCCCGTCGGGCCGGCGATCTGCGTCGGCTGCGGGCCGAGCGCTTCGACGTGCTGATCATCGGCGGTGGCGTGACCGGTGCGGGCGCGGCCGTCGACGCCGCGTCGCGAGGGCTGAAGGTGGCCCTGGTGGAGGCGCGGGATTTCGCGGCCGGCACCTCCAGCCGGTCCAGCAAGCTGATCCACGGCGGCCTGCGCTACCTGGAACAGTTGGAGTTCAACCTGGTGCACGAGGCGCTGACCGAGCGGGGGCTGCTGGCCACCCGGTTGGCGCCGCACCTGGTACGCCCGGTGCCGTTCCTGGTGCCGCTGCCCGCCGGTGACGGCGTACGCGGCCTGCCCGCCCGGATCGTCCGGCGGGCCTACTACGGCGCCGGGGTGGCCGCGTACGACGCCTTCGCGGGTCTGTTCGGCGGGGGTCGGGGCATGCCGTTGCACCGGCACCTGAGCCGGGAGGGGGCCCGTCGGATCTTCCCGAGCCTGCGCGCCGACGGGCTGGCCGGTGCGATCCGCTACTACGACGGACAGGTGGACGACGCCCGGCTGGTGGTCACCCTGGCCCGCACCGCCGCGAGCCTGGGGGCGACAGTGGTCAGCAGTGCCCAGGCGGTCGGCCTGATCCGGCAGGCCCGGGAGGTCACCGGGGTGCGGATCCGTGACCTGGAGGCGCCGGCCGGCTCCCCGGACGCCGAGTTCGAGGTGCAGGCGCGATCGGTGATCGCGGCGACCGGGGTGTGGACCGACGACATGTCCCGGATGCTCAACGACGTCGGGCTGCGCCCCGGCATCCGGGTACGGGCCTCCAAGGGCGTGCACCTGGTGGTGCCCCGCTCGGCGATCACCGGGGACACCGGGCTGATCCTGCGGACGGCGACAAGCGTGCTGTTCGTCATCCCGTGGGGCGGGCACTGGATCATCGGGACCACGGACACCGACTGGCGGTTGGACCGTTCCCACCCGGCGGCCTCCGCCAGCGACATCGACTACCTGCTGCGGCAGGTCAACACCGTGCTCGACCGGCCGCTGACCACCGCCGACATCGAGGGGGTCTACGCCGGGCTGCGCCCGCTGCTGGCCGGCGAGGCGGACTCCACCTCCAAGCTGTCCCGGGAACACGCGGTGATCGAGCCGATGCTCGGCCTGCTGCTGGTCGCCGGGGGCAAGTACACGACCTACCGGGTGATGGCCGCCGACGTGGTCGACCAGGCCGCGCGTCGGCTCGGCTGGCCACGGCCGTCGCGTACCGCCGACCTGCCGTTGCTCGGCGCCGACGGGTACGCGGCCATGTGGCGGGACCGGGCCGACCTGGCCCGCCGGCACGGGTTGCCGGTCGGCGTGGTGGAACACCTGCTCGAACGGTACGGCAGTCTGACCCTGGATCTGCTCGCCCTGATCGACGCGGATCCGCTGCTGGCCTCTCCGCTGGCCGGGGCGCCGGAGTACCTCGCGGCCGAGGTGACCTACGCGGCTCGGGCCGAGGGCGCGCTGCACCTGGAGGACGTGCTGACCCGGCGTACCCGGATCTCGTTCGAGACCACCCACCGGGGCCTGGAGTCGGCCGAGCACACGGCCGAGTTGATGGGCGCGGTGCTCGGGTGGGACGCCGACCGGCGGGCCCGGGAGGTGGCGCACTACCGGGCCCGGGTGATGGCCGAACGGCAGTCGCAGTTGATGCCGGACGACGCGACCGCCGACGCGGCCCGGCTCGGTGCGCCGGACGTGCGCGGCTACGCCGCCGACCGGGGTGCCGACGATGCCGGACTTCCACGCTGAGCAGTCCGCTTCGGGTATTGTTCGCGGTAGATGTCCACATGACGGGTTCCGCTCGCTACCTACGGTGGGGTAAGTTCCGCGCGTGATGGCGCTTTCCTGGTCACGGCTGGCTCACCTCTGCGCTTCCGCCCTACTGGCGGTTGCTGTCACAGGGTGCGCCCCGTTCGGCGACCAGCGCGACCCGGCGGGCCAACCGGCGGCGGCCGGTAACGCCGCCGGCAGCAGCGGCAAGTACCGGGTCAGCCTGCTGCAGAACGAGGGCACGGACGGCCCGCTGCGCACCCTGAACGTGGAGCCGGACGGGCGCTGGGAGTGCGTCGACTGCGCGGGCGACGGGGTGACCTCCACGGGCGCGTTGAGTCAGGAGCACTCGGAGCGGCTGCAGCTCCTGCTGGCCGACCCGGCGTTGGTGATGGAGACCGACGAGGCGCGCGGCTACAAGGTCACCTGCATCGGTGCGCTGACCTCCAGCCTGCTGACCACCGCCGGGCTGATCACCTCGCAGGACTGCCCGGGTGAGGAGCGCCCGCCGGTGGCGGAGGAGATTCTGCTGCTGCTCACCCAGAACACTCCCGCGCAGCTCACCTCGTCCTAGGCGGAGCGGGCTTACAGGCCCGGGTCGACCGCTTCAGAGCACCTTGCCGGGGTTGAGCAGCCCGGCCGGGTCCAGCGCATTCTTGATCGCCTGGTGCACCCGTACGCCGACCGGCCCGATCTCCCGGGCCAACCAGTCCCGCTTGAGCAGACCGACGCCGTGCTCCCCGGTGCAGGTGCCGCCGAGCTCCAGACCGAGGCGCATGATCTCGTCGAAGGCCCGCCGGCCGCGTTCCAGGCTGGCCGGGTCGTTGCGGTCCACCACGATGTTGGGGTGCATGTTGCCGTCGCCGGCATGACCGACGACACCGATCGGCACCGCACACTCCGCAGCGATCCTGGCCACCCCGTCGAGGAGGGCGGCCAACGCGCCCCGGGGCACGGCCAGGTCGTCGATGATCAAGCCGCCGTTGCCGCCCGGGTACGTGTCGGCGGCGTACTTCTCCATCGCCGGATGGGCCAGCCGGCGGGCCTGCAACAGGGCGGCGGCCTCCGCCGCGTCGGTGGCCGCGTACACCTCCTCGGCGCCGGCCGCCGTGCAGACCGCGGCCAGTTCGGCCAGGTCCTCGGCGGCCCGTGGGCCGGTGTCGGCGGCGGCCAGCAGCAGCGCCTCGGCGTCGGTCCGCAACCCCATCGGCCGGTACGCCTCGATCGCCACCAGATGGGTGCGGTCGAGCAGTTCGAGCAGGCTGGGGGAGAGGCCCTGGGCGGCGATCCGGGCCACCGCCTCGCCGGCCGCGCCGGTCGAGCCGAAGACGGCGACCAGGGTCAGCGACGCCGCCGGGGCGGGTCGCAGCGCCACCGTCACCTCGGTGATCACCCCGAGGGTGCCCTCCGAGCCCACGAAGAGCCGGGTCAGGTCGTACCCGGCGACCCCCTTGGCGGTACGTCGTCCGGTGCGCAGCACCTCGCCGGAGGCGAGCACCACCTCCAGCCCGAGCACGTACTCGGTGGTCACGCCGTACTTGACGCAGCACATCCCGCCCGCGTTGGTGGCGACGTTGCCGCCGATGGTGGACGACTCCCACGAGCCCGGATCCGGCGGATACCAGAGCCCGTGCTCGGCCACCGCGGCGGTGAGCGCCGCGTTGACCACGCCGGGCTGCACCACGGCGATCCGGCTCACCGGGTCGATCTCCAGGATGGCGTCCATCGCCGTGGTGCTGAGCACCACCGCGCCGTCGACCGCGTTCGCCGCCCCAGCCAGCCCGGTCCGCGCCCCCTGCGGCACCACGGGTACGCCGTACCGCCCGGCCGCGCGGACCACGGCGGCCACCTCCTCGGTGCTGCGCGGCCGGGTTACCACCACTGGCGTGCCGGAAGCGCACAGGTCGGCCTCGTCGCGCTCGTACCCGCGCAGCAGGTCCGGATCGGTGAGCACCGCGTCCGGCCCGAGGGCGGCGCGCAGGTCGTCGAGGAGGAGGGAGGCGGCCATGTCGCCGAGGCTACGGCCGGCCGCCGGTGATCATCAAACGGATGCCCGGTCCCGGGTACCGTGGCTGCCGTGATCTACCTGGACCGGCCGGCCTGGCCGGCGCGTGGTCGTCTCTGGTCACACCTGATCAGCGACGTCTCCCTCGCCGAACTGCACGTCTTCGCCGAGGCACTGGGCGCACCCCGGCGCGGCTTCGACCGCGACCACTACGACATCCCCGCCGACCGGTTCGACATGGCGGTCTGGCTCGGTGCCGAGGTACGGCCCAGCCGCGACCTGGTCCGCCTGCTGTACGCGGCGAACCTCCGCCGCCCCAAACACCTGCACCGGGTGCCGAGTCAGCCGGTCAGTCGGCCGTGACGTCCTGATCCGCCGCCTGGAGGGTGCCCAGTTCGCGGGCGAGGTTGGCCCGGGCTCGGGGCTCCCAGCGGGTGGCCGGCTCCGGCAGGCGGAAGATGCCGGGCAGGGCGAGCAGGTGGGTGAGCACCTGGGCGCGGCCGATCCGGTAGGCGGCCGGCGGCACGTGGGCGTACTCGCGGCGGATCGCGCTCGCGTACCTGTCGTACTCCGGCTCGGCTGCGGCCAGCACGGCCAGGTCGGCGTCGCAGAGCAGCACCCCGTCGGCGTCCGCCGGATCCACCTGGTGCCCGGCGGTGAGCAGCACCAGCCGGCGCACCTCGGCCACCTCGGGACCGGGCAGCCCGGCGCGGGTGAGCAGGGTGTCGGCGAGCGCGGCGCTGTCGCGTTCGTTGCGGTCGCCCGGCGCCCGTGGGTCGTACACCGCGTCATGGCACCAGGCGGCGAGCCGGACCAGGTCCGGGCGCTGCCCGGCCGAGGCGTACCGGTCGACGACGTCGAGTACGGCGGTCAGGTGGTCGACCGTGTGGTAGTGCCGGTGCGGCTCCCGCCACCGTTCGAGCAGTTCGCTCCCGGTCGCCTCGATCGCCGCAGGGTCACTCGCCCCGGCGGCCCGGACGGTAGTACGCCACCGCTCGATCAGTCCCGCCATCCGGCCAGTCTGCCGTATCGGGGGACATCGTCGGCCCGACGGTGCGATCGGTACCGCTGCGCGAGGATTGTCCCGGCGCGCGGCGGGTAGTAGCGGCCATGGCGGAGGCCCGGAAGCGACGTTTTCGAGTGCTGCGCCGTGACCGGATACGCCAGAGCCTGTCCGACGTGGGCACGGCACGGATCACCGAAACCGCAGCGCAGGTGCGCCAACGGGGCAAAGCGACCCTGCACGACCGCCTGCACCGGGTCCGGATGTCGCTCGCCCTGGCCGTACAGGCGGGTCTTGCGGCCGGACTGAGCTGGGTGGCCGCGCACGAACTGCTGGGCAACCCGCAGCCGGTCTTCGCCCCGATCTCCGCAGTGGGCACCCTCGCCGTCTCGGTGGGGCAGCGATTCCGGCGGACCGTGGAGCTGATCATCGGAGTGGCGGTCGGGGTGGCGGTCGGCGACATCCTCGTCCACTTTCTCGGCACCGGTCCGTGGCAGCTCGCGCTGGTCGTCACCGTCGCCATCCTGCTGACCATCTTCGCCGGAGGAAGCGTCGCCATCGTCATCCAGGCCGCGGCCACGGCGGTGCTGATCGTGACCCTCAGCCCGACGGTCGAAGCCCTGGAGATCCCCCGGTTCGTCGACGCGTTCGTCGGCGGTGGCATCGCGCTGCTGGTCACCGCGATCCTGCTGCCGCTCAACCCGTTGCGGGTGCTCAACCGGGCCGCCCGGCCCGCCCTGGACCTGCTCGCCGACCAGCTCGACGCCGCCGCCGACGGGCTGCGCGCCCGGGACCGGGACAAGGTCCAGACGGCGCTGGACCGGCTGCGCGACAACAAGGCGGAACTGGCCACCCTCACCGAGGCGATCGAGGGCGCCAAGGAGACCGCCCTGCTCTCCCCGGCGCGCTGGCACCGGCGCAGCGAACTCACCCACTATGCCGAGGCGGCCGACCCGATCGATCGGACGATGCGTAACAGCGGCACCCTGATCCGGCGTGCGGTCACCCTGATCGAGGACGCCGAACCGGTGCCGGAGCCGATGCCGGACGCGGTCGCCCATCTCGCCGAGGCGGTCCGCCTGCTCAAGCGCGAGTTCGCCCAGGGTGAGGAGCCCGAGCGGGCCCGGGAACGCTCGCTCTGCGCGGTCAGCGATGCCGGCCGGGCGTACGCCGAGGGGGTCGGCTTCTCCGGCAGTGTGGTGGTGGCCCAGGTGCGTACCACCGCCAGCGACCTGATTGTGGCCTCGGGGATCAGCCAGGAGGAGGCGAACCGGATGGTCCGGCAGTCCTTCGGCGAGACCGACAGGCCCGGTTCCCCGGCCGGCCCGGAACCGGAAGTGAAGCAGCCCACCGCGCCGCCGGTCGGCTGAGCACGGCCGCCCGGCTCTGGAGCACCCCCGCCCGGTGTGAAGCGCGCCCGCCCGAGCCCGGAGCACGCAGGTGGCCGGCGTTGCCGCCGATGTCTGCGGCCCGGCGAGCCGGACATGACTACGCTGACCGCATGGCCGACACCCCGTCCGGCGGTTCCCTGCCGCCGTCGCCGCCCGTGCCCGCCGCGCCGCCCGGTGGGAACGGGGCACCTGGAGTGCCCCGTCGTCGGCTGGGTTGGCGCCGCGCCCTGGTGCTGAGCGGGGCGATCCTGCTGATCGCGGCCTGTGCGATCTTCATGCTCTTCACGCTCGGCACCAACCTCGGTACGGAGGCGCTGCTGATCGGTGCCGCCGCCGCGATCCTGCCGGTTCCGGTGCTGGTGGCCTGCTTCCTCTGGCTGGACCGGTACGAACCGGAGCCGCTCAAATACCTGATCTTCTGCTTCGGCTGGGGTGCCTTCGTCTCCACCGCGGCATCCCTGCTGGTCAACGAGACCGCCGCCGGGTGGTTCGAGGATCAGGGCCTGCCCGTCGCGCTCACTGCCGTGCTGGTCGCCCCCTTCATCGAGGAGCTGACCAAGGCGATCGCCCCGATCCTGCTGCTGGTGTTCCGGCGTCGGGAGTGGTCCGGCATCACCGACGGCCTGGTCTACTGCGGGTTGTCCGCGATCGGCTTCGCGATGGTGGAGAACATCCTCTACCTCGGTGGGCACGGGTACGCCTCGGGTGCGGAGCAGTACGGCCCGGCCACCGGGGCGCAGCAGGTGATCGCCATCTTCATCGTCCGGATCCTGCTGTTCGGGTTCGCCCATCCCCTGTTCACCGCGATGACCGGTATCGGGCTCGGCATCGCCGCGCGGACGGCGGACCGTCGGGTCCGGGTGTTCGCACCGATCGCCGGTCTGCTGCTGGCGATGATGCTGCACGGGGCGTGGAACCTGATCCCGACGCTCACCCAGGCCACCGGCCAGGTGCTGATCTCGCTCTTCGGCTTCGTCGGCGTGATGGTGCCGATCTTCTTCGGCATGGTCGGCCTGGCGGTGTGGCTACGGGCCTGGGAGGGTCGCCTCACCGAGCGGATCCTGCCTGACTACGTACGCGCCGGTTGGCTCACGCCACCGGAGGTGGCGGCGCTGAGCAGTCTCGGTCGCCGGCACGCGGCCCGGGCCTGGGCCCGGCGGGTGGCCGGCGACGCCGGTCTGCGCGCCATGCGCGGCTACCAGTTCGCGGCGACCCGGTTGGCGCTGCTGCGCGACGGCTCCCTGCGCGGACTGGACCGTCGACCCGTCGACCGGGAGCGGACGGCGCGGGAGGAACGGGAGCTGCTGGACTCGATAAGCGTCTACCGGTCGTTCTTCGTGGGACGGGACCCGCAGACACCTGTCGGCGTCTGGGACGGTCACCGTTACCATCTGCGCTTTCCGGACGGATCGAAGCGTACGGTGGACGCGCCGGAGGATCCGGTGGTCCCGATCCCGGTGGTGCTCGCCGCGCCCCCGCCGCCTGCGCCCTACCCGGGTCACCACCCTCCGCCGGGCTGGTACGGACCGCGCCCGGTGACACCCTGGCCACCGCACCGCTGACCGGTCCGTCGAGGCTGCCGGTCGACTCGGCGCGTGGTCAGGTCATCAGGCTGGTGAGGAAGTCCCCGAACCCCTGGGCCATCATCACCAGGGCGCCGCCGATCGCCTTGAACATCTGCGCCGCGCCCTCGGGGCGGAACGCCATGAAGTAGATCAGGAACGCGAGGCTTCCCCAGGCCAGCACCTTCTTCACGAATACCGGCATCGTCCCTCCCCAGGGCCGGTGGTGCGGCTGGCTTCCCGCCGGGGAGCGTGGCAAACGACGCGGACCGTGTCGGTGCGGTACCGGGGAGGCTCAGAGGTAGAGCCCGGTGGCGTCTTCCTCGACTCGTTCGGCGGCCACCGCGTGCACGTCGCGCTCGCGCAACAACACGTAGCCGCGCCCGTGCAACTCGACCTCGGAACGGTCGTCGGGGTCGAAGAGCACCCGGTCGCCGGAGACGATGGAGCGGACGTTGGGCCCCACGCCCACGGCGGTGGCCCAGGCCAGTCGCTTGCCCACGGCTGCGGTGGCCGGGATCACGATGCCGGCGGTGGAGCGGCGCTCCCCCTCGCTGCCCTCCATGCGCACCAGGACCCGGTCATGCAGCAGCCGGATGGGGAGGCCGGAGTCGAGGTTGTGGTCGGCTGTCACGTCGCAGACGCTACCGTGTCGTTTCCGGCAAGCCGCCGGTGGTCTGCGATTCACCGGACCGTCAGCGGGGCAATGTGTGGTGGAAACCTGACCTACTGTCGAGTCGCCGGGCGTATCCTGTCCGCCCTGGCGCCGTGCACGGGCCGAATCCTGCCGGGAGGTGCGCTTGAGCCGATTCGAGCGGTTACGTGGACGGTTGCGCCGCGCGTACGAGTCGGGCCGGGACACGGTCCGCGCCGCCCGCAGCACGCCGCCCGATGTGCCCACGCCGGCCCGGGCGGCCTCGCCGTCGGAACCGGGGCCGGTGGCACCGCCGGCCGCCACCGTGGTCGGCGCGGAGCCACCGTCCCCGGCCCTGCACCACTCCACCTCCAGTCGCGACGACGCGGACGTGCCGCACGCGCTGCGCATCGCCGCCGCCTGGTCGTGGCGGCTGATCGTCGTCGGCGTGGTGTTCTGGGCGCTGGTGAAGCTGGTCAGCACCATCAGCATCGTGATCATTCCGCTCGCGGTGGCGATGCTGCTCTCGGCGTTGCTGGCACCGGCGGTGGGTTGGCTGCTGCGGGCCCGGCTGCCGAAGTCGCTGGCGACCGCGGTGGTGCTGGTCGCCGGGCTCGCCGCGGTGGTCGGCACGCTGACCCTGGTGGTCAACGAGTTCATCAAGGGTGTGCCGGAGTTGGCCGCGAAGTCGAGCCAGGGCCTGCAACAGATCCAGGACTGGTTGAAGACCGGGCCGCTGCACCTGTCGGACAACGACCTCGACCGCTATCTCGAAGAGGCCCAACAGTGGGTCAACAACAACACCGAGCAGTTCACCAGCGGCGCGCTCTCCACCGCGACGACGCTGGCAGAGGTGCTGACCGGCACGATCCTGGTGCTGTTCGCGGCGTTCTTCTTCCTGCGTGACGGCAACATGATCTGGCGCTTCGTGGTCCGGCTGCTGCCGGTCGCCGCCCGTTGGAAGGTCGACGACGCGGGGCGCGCCTCCTGGGCCACCCTGGTCGCCTACGTCCGGGCGACGGTGCTTGTCGCCTTCATCGACGCCGTGGGAATCGGCATCTTCCTGGTCATCTTCGACATCCCGTTCGCCTTCCCGCTGGCCGCCCTGGTGTTCCTCGGTGCGTTCATCCCGATCATCGGCGCGACGCTCTCCGGCGGCGTGGCGGTGCTCGTCGCTCTCGTCGACAGCGGGCCGGTCACCGCGCTGATCATCCTCGGTGTGGTGATCGGGGTGCAGCAGATCGAGGGGCACATCCTCCAGCCGTTGATCATGGGCCGGGCGGTGGCCATCCACCCGCTCGCGGTGATCATCGGGCTGGCCGCCGGTGTGGTGCTCGCCGGGATCACCGGAGCGCTGGTCGCGGTCCCGCTGATCGCGGTACTCAACACCGCGGTACGTCGGCTCGCCGCCCGTACCGTCCCCGACACCCCGCCCGACGCGGTCGTCGTCGCCTCCCGCGCACCCTGACCGCGCTGGTCGGTCAGCTGTCGGCCAGCCGGGTCAGCGCACCCCGGACCACTTCCCGGCGGGTGGTGTACCAGAACGGCGGCAGCGACCGGCGCAGGAACGGGCCGTAGCCCCGGGCGGTTTCCAGCCGCGAGTCGAGCACGGCCACCACGCCACGGTCGCCGGAGGCGCGAATCAGCCGCCCGACGCCCTGCGCCAGCCGGACCGCGGCGATTGGCACGCTGACCGCGGCGAACCCGGACCCACCCTGCGCGTCCACCGCCGCCGCCCGGGCCGCGGCCAGCGGCTCGTCGGGCCGGGGAAACGGCAGCCGGTCGATCACGACGAGCTGGCACGAGTCACCTGGCACGTCCACGCCCTGCCACAGGGACATCACCCCGAACAGGCAGCTCGACCGTTCCTCCCGGAAGCGGCGGACCAGCAGCGGCAGGGCCTCCTCACCCTGCAACAGCACGGGCAGGTCGGTGCGGGCCCGCAGCAGCTCCGCGGCCTGGGTGGCGGCCCGCCGGGAGGAGAACAACCCGAGCGTACGACCACCCAGCGCGGTGACCAGTTCGAGCAACTCCTCCCCGGCGGCGTCGGGCAGCCCGGAGACGCTGGGGCGGGGCAGGTGCGCGGCCACGTAGAGGATCCCCTGACGGGGGTAGTCGAACGGAGAGCCGACGTCCAGCGAACGCCAGCCCGGCCCCGAGTCGGCGTACTGGTTGGGGGAGTCCTTGGCGCTGCCGCCGGCGGTCGGTGCGGTGCCGCCCGGTCGTACGGTCGAGGCGGCGAGCGCCTCGGCGGCCGGCGACGGCGGGCCGGGCGGTGGCGCTTCGAGGCCCAGCGCCCGGGCCACTGTGTCGAAGCGCCCGCCCAGTGCGAGCGTCGCCGAGGTGGCCACCACCGTGCGCTCGTCGTACAGGTGGGTGGCGAGCGTACCGGCGACCGACAGCGGTGCCACCACCAGCGCCCGGCGGCCGGTGTTGTCGTTGCGTTCCACCCAGGCGACGTCGTGCTCCGCCTCCTCCAGCAGCCGCTGGGCGGTGGTGGACATCTCGTCGAGGACGGCTTTGGCCTGCTGTTTGCGGACCGGGTCCGGGTCGTCGGCCTTGATGTCGCCGATGGCGTCCAGGGCGGCCCGGGTCGCGGCGTCCAGCAACGTGCACGCCTCCCGCAACGGGCCCGGGAGGCCGCTGGTGATCCGTCCGGCCGGGGCCTCGGCCAGCCCGATCGCGAGAGCGTCACCGGCCTCGGTCAGCATCTCGGCCGTCTCCGGACGCAGCAACGGGCGGGCCCGCCGGGCAGAGCGGTCGATGAGATCCGGGGTCAGTTCCGCCTGCGCCGCCGAGGAGACCCGATCGGCCAGTTCGTGCGCCTCGTCGACGACCAGCAGCCGGTGCGGCGGGACGATGTGTCGTCCGGCGAGCATGTCGACCGCGAGCAGACTGTGGTTGGTCACCACGATGTCGGCCTCCCGGGCCCGGGCGCGGGATGCCTCCGCGAAGCACTCCGCACCGTACGGGCAGCGGGCCGCGCCGACGCACTCGCGGGCCGGCATCGAGGCCAGCCGCCAGGCCTGGTCGTCGACGCCCGGGTCGAGTTCGTCCCGGTCGCCGGTGTCGGTCTCCAACGCCCAGTCCCGCAGGCGTTGGATCTGCTTGCCGAGGCGGCCCGCCTCACCGAGCCAGCGGGCGCCGCCACCGGGCCGCTCGGCCGGAGCGTCGAAGAGGGTGTCCGCCGGCTCGTCCTCGGTCGAGTTGTCCAGGCGGGCCAGGCAGAGGTAGTGGTGACGGCCCTTGAGCACGGCGTACGTCGGGCGTCGTCCCAGCAGCGGCTCGACCGCGTCGGCGAGCCGGGGCAGATCGTGCTCGACCAGCTGGGACTGCAACGCCAGGGTGGCGGTGGAGATCACCACCGGGCCGTCGACGGTGAGCGCGGGAGCGAGATAGGCAAGCGACTTGCCGGTGCCGGTGCCGGCCTGCACCAGCAGGTGCTCACCGGAGGCCACGCACTCCTCGATCGCCGTGGCCATCTGCTGCTGACCCGGACGAGCGCTGCCACCGGGCACCGCACCGACCGCGGCGGCCAACAACTCGGCCCCACCCGGGCGATCACCGGACCGACGGGCCCTGCTGCGGGTCGAGGCGGAGCCGGTGGCGGTGCGGGGCGGGGTCACCGTGGCACGGTACCCGCCGGGACCGACGCGGGCGGTACCGATCGGACCGTGTTGCGGTTCACGCAGCGGATACCGCCCTTGCGTCCGGTAACTTCCCGACGGCGCGGCGTGGGCGTAATCGGTTAGGGTGCGACTCATGCCGAGCGACGTGGTCCGAGTGATCTACCGCAAGTACGACGGCAGCGCCCACCGGGACTATCCGGCTCGCCGGCTGGCAGAGGACGACCTCGGCATCTGGCTCGGTGTGCCGGCCGGCACCAGCTCGGTATATCACGGTCGCCCCTCGGTGGAGCAGATCCCCTTCGTCCTGCTGGTGCCACACCAGGCCTGGTGGACGGGCATGTTCAACCCGCCGCCGCGGACCAGCGAGGTCTACTGCGACATCGCCACCCCGGCGCGCTGGGAGGGCGAGGAGACCGTACACCTGGTCGACCTGGACCTGGACGTGGTCCGCCGCCGGGAAACCGGCCTGGTCGAGTTGCGCGACGAGGACGAGTTCGCCGAGCACCGGGCCCGGTTCGGCTACCCGGACGATCTGGTGGTCGAGGCGGAGGCGGCGTCCCGCTGGCTGCTCACCGCGCTGGGCGATGGCACGGAGCCGTTCGCCACCTCGTACCGTAAGTGGCTCGCCCTGGTGGTCTGACCTGGCGAAGGTCCTGGTCAGGCCGGGGCCGACCCGCCGCGCATCTACCCGGACGCCGAGCGGACGCGCCGGCGACGGGTGATGATGCAGCGATGGAGCACGACGGCGTGAGACGTTCGACACCCTGCTCTCGGGGGATCCACCGCCCGGCTTCGACGTCGTGTGGGCGTGCGAAGGCGCGTTGTCGGGCGCGGTGGAAAGCGGTGAAGGTGAACGGAAGTTGAACGACCGGTGAATGACACCTGGCCAGGGGTGGGCCGCCGAATCGCCGGTCGAACCGTTCCCTAGCATTCCCTCAGCAGAGCGCCGGACAGCGCGCTGACACCCCTTCCGCCGACACGACGAGGTCCGTGCTGTGAAGTTTTCCTTCCGCCCCAACGAGGGCGCCTTCTACGAGCTCTTCACCAGGGCCGCGCAGAACCTGGTCCGGGGTACCGAGCTGCTCAACGAACTCGCCCTGCCCGACGTCGAGGTGCAGTCGGTCAGCGAGCGGCTCACCGAGGTCGAGCACGACAGCGACAAGATCACACACGAGCTGTACAAGAAGATCAACTCGACCTTCGTCACCCCGTTCGACCGGGAGGACATATACCGACTCGGCTCGCTGCTCGACGACGTGATGGACCACCTGGAGGCGGTGGGCAACCTGCTCTACCTCTACGGGCTGACCAAGCTGCCGTCGCTGCCGCGGGAGATGCACGAGTTGGTGCACGTGCTTGACCAGCAGGCGAAGCTGACCGCCGAGGCGATGCCCCGACTGAAGTCGATGAAGGATCTTGAGGATTACTGGATCGAGATCAACCGGCTGGAGAACGACGGCGACCAGGCGTACCGGATGCTGCTGGTGCGCCTCTTCTCCGGCGAGTACGACGCGTTGACCGTGCTGAAGATGAAGGAGGTCGCGGACGAGCTGGAGGCCGCCTGCGACTCCTTCGAGCACGTGGCCAACACCGTCGAGACCATCGCGGTCAAGGAGTCCTGATCCGGTGACTGTGACTCCCGAGCTCATCGCGGTGCTGGCGGTGATCGGGGTAGCCCTGGTGTTCGACTACACCAACGGCTTCCACGACGCTGCCAACGCCATCGCGACAAGCATCTCCACCCGGGCCCTGACGCCACGGGTGGCCCTGGGCATGGCGGCGATCGGCAACTTCATCGGCGCCCACTTCGGCGCCGAGGTGGCCAAGACCGTCGGCAGCGGCCTGGTCGAGTTGCCGACCGGGGTGTCCAGCCTCGGCATCGTCTTCGCCGGTGTGATCGGCGCGATCGTCTGGAATCTCATCACCTGGTACTTCGGGCTGCCCTCGTCGTCCTCGCACGCCCTGATCGGTGGTCTGGTCGGCTCGACCGTCGCGGCGTCCGGCACGGTGCTCTGGAAGGGCATCGGCGAGAGCGTGATCATCCCGATGATCCTGTCGCCGATGGTCGGTTTCATCCTCGGCTACATCGTGATGATCGGTGTGCAGTGGCTGTTCCGCAACGGGCACCCGGGCAAGCTGAACCGCGGTTTCCGGTGGGCCCAGACCGCCTCCGCGGCGGCCATGTCGGTCGGTCACGGCATGCAGGACGCGGCCAAGACCATCGGCATCGTGGTGCTGGCCCTCTTCGTCGGCGGCTACCAGAGCGACCCGACCCACATCCCGGAGTGGGCGTTCTGGACCTCGGCCGCCGTGCTGGCCGCCGGTACGTACGCCGGTGGTTGGCGGATCATCCGCACCCTCGGTCGCAAGATCATCGACCTGCGTCCGCCGGAGGGCTTCGCCGCCGAGACAGTGGCCAGCGGCGTTCTCTACTTCAACGCCCTCGTGCTCGGTGCCCCCATCTCGACCACCCACACGATCACCTCGGCGATCATGGGTGTGGGTGCCACCAAGCGGCTCTCCGCCGTCCGGTGGGGCGTGGCCGGCAACATCGTCGGCGCCTGGATCCTGACCTTCCCGGCCGCCGGCTCGATCGGTGCCCTGATGTACTTCCTGGTCCGCCCCCTGTTCAGCTGAGCGGTAAGGAAGGGCCCCCTGTTAACGCCTCGCGTAGTACAGGGGGCCCCTTTTAACACGCAGCACCTCAGAGGTACGAGACACCGATCTGCGCGCGGACCTCGTCGAGCAGCCCCATGATCTCCAGCGTGGCGGAGTGCGGCACCAGCGGACTCTCGGTCAGCCCCTCGGCCAGGCAACGTTGCACCTCGATGGCCTCGTACTGGTAACCCGAGCCGACCAGCTCGACGGTGAACGTCTCCGACTCGGCGCCCTCCCGGTGCAGGTGGAAGGCTTCCGGCCGGAAGAACGGCTCGGGCAGGTCGATCCGCCCGGCGGTGCCGGTGATCGACGCGGTGACGCCGGTGGCCCCGACCAGGCCGCAGCTCAGCGTGGCAATCGCGCCCGAGTCGTACCCGAGGACCAGGCCGGTGTTCTCATCCGTGCCTTCCGGACCCAGCTTCGCCCACGACCGCACGTGCTGCGGCACGCCCAACAGCAGGTGGGCCAGGCTCACCGGATAGATGCCGAGATCCAGCAGGGCGCCACCACCCAGCGTCCGGGCCCGCAGCCGATGCTCGGGCGGGAACGGACCGGCCAGGCCGAAGTCGGCCCGGACGCTGGTCACGGTCCCGATCGCGCCGTCCGCGATCAGCTCGCAGACCCGCAGGATGAGCGGGTTGCAGCGCATCCACATCGCTTCCATCAGGAAGACCCCGGCCGCGCGGGCGGTGTCGACAAGTTCGGTGCTGGTGGGCAGGTCGAGGGTGAACGGCTTCTCCAGCAGCACCGCCCGGCCGGCGGCCAGGCAGGTGCGGGCCGCCTCGTAGTGCGCGACGTGCGGGGTGGCCACGTAGACGACGTCCAGGTCGGTGTCGGCGGCCAGGTCCGCCCAGGAGGCGTACGCCCGGGCAGCGCCGTGCCGGTCGGCGAAGCGCTGCGCGCTCTCGGCGGTTCGTGAGCCGACCGCGACCAGCTCGGCCCCCGGCACCAGCCGGAGGTCCTCGGCGAAGCGGGCGGCGATGTGGCCGGTGGCCAGGATGCCCCAACGAGTCATGGCGTGACGCTACCGAAGATCACCACTGCGTCGTACGGCTGATCCACCCGTCGAGACCGCGACGAGCGCCCGGCTAGGCTGCTGGGCGATGACGACCGACCGTGGATACCCCGCCCCGCCTGCGTTGGTGGAGCACGCCCGCCGGTTCTGGACCAGTGGCGGTCAGCCGCCGGTACCCCGGGTGGCGGCCACCGTTCTGCTGCTGCGTCCGGCCCGGGAGGGCTACGAGGCGTACCTGATCCGTCGGGTCGCCGCGATGGCCTTCGGCGGCATGTACGCCTTTCCCGGCGGCGGGGTCGACCCCTCGGACTCCACCACCGGAGTCGACTGGGCGGGCCCGACGCCGGCGAGCTGGGGCGAGACCCTCGCCCTTGCCCCGGCCGCCGCACAGGCGGTTGTCTGCGCCGCGGCCCGCGAGGTCTTCGAGGAGGCCGGGGTGCTGCTCGCCGGGCCGGACGGGAGCCGGGTCGTCGGTGACGTCAGCGACGACAGTTGGGAACGCGCCCGCGCCGACCTGGAGCAGCGCCGTACCGGCTTCGCCGAACTGCTCGCCCGGCGCGGGCTCACCCTCCGATCGGACCTGCTGTTGCCGTGGAGCCGGTGGGTGACGCCGGAGTTCGAGCCGCGTCGGTTCGACACGTACTTCTTCGTGGCGCTGCTGCCCGAGGGGCAGCGGACCCGGGACGTCTCCGGGGAGGCCGACCACACGCTCTGGATCCGACCCGCCGACGCCTGCGCGCGTGCCGGGGCCGGTGAGCTGAGCATGCTCCCGCCCACCCTGGTCACGCTCGGCGAGGTGGCCGCCTGCCCGGACCTCGACGCGGTGGCGCGAGCCGCCTCGGCCCGGGACGCGGCCACGCCGATCACTCCCCGGCTGGACCTGTCCGACCCGGACGACCCCCGATTCCACCTGACCTGAGCCGGTGAGCCCTCAACCGAGCTGGTAGTTGACGTGGGCGGACCAGCGGGCGAAGCCGATCCGCTCGTAGAGCGCCACCGCCGCGGTGTTCGACTCGTCGACGTAGAGCATCACCCGGTCCAGGCCGCGCTGCTCCCGCAGGTACGTCAGCCCGGCCGTGGTCAGCGCGCGGCCGAGCCCGCCGCCGTGCGCGGACGGATCCACGCCCAGCACGTACACCTCACCGATGCGGGCCGAGCCAGGACGCTCGTGCACCTTCGTCCAGTGGAAACCGAGCAGCCGGCCGGTCGCCGACTCGACCGCGAGCAGGAAGCCGGCCGGGTCGAACCATGGCTCGGCGAGGCGTACCCGCAAATCGTCGGCGGTCCACCGGCCCTGCTCGGGGTGCTCGGCGAAGGCCCGGGCGTTGAGGGCCAGCCAGGCCTCGTCGTCGACGCCGGGACGGAACGCGCGCAGGGTCACCCCGTCGGGCAGGCGGGGTTCGGGCTGCGGGGAGGAGAGCGGCCGACGCAGTTGCCAGAGCACGCGCGCGCGACGGAAGTCGAGGTCGACGGCGAGTGCCGCGGCGGAGGGGTGGTCGCCGTGCGCCCACGCCCGCACTGGTCGGGCGGCGTTCGCCAGTACCTGCTGCGCCAGCGCCCGCCCGATGCCCCGTCGCCGGTACGCCGGATGCACCACGAGTCCTACCCCGACACCCGTGCCCGGGTCGGTGGTGTCGAGGTGCGCGTACCCGGTCAGCGTCTCGTCGGTGCCACGGGCGACGAGGTGGATCGCCGGGGCCCGCTCGTCGCGGAGTCGAAGCAGGATCTGCTCGTCCAGCGGGTCCGCGCCGTCGGTGTCGCCGGCCGCCCGGGCGAGGTCGACGACCTCGGCGATCTGTGCGGGATCGAGCCGGTCCAGCCGGCTCACCTGCGTACTGGTCATACCCGCGCTCCAGGGGCCTCGGTCTGCGTTCGCTCGCTCATCCCCGAAACGGTATCCGCACCCGGCAGGGTCCCTCACGTACCGTGCTTCGGCAGGGCCTGCAGGTCGAAGCGGGCGGTCAGGTCGGGCAGGATGCGGTAGAGCGCGTCGACGGTGCCCTGCCGGTCACCGCCCGCATCGTGCAGCAGCACGATCGATCCGGGGCGGGCCTCGGACAGCA
This sequence comes from Verrucosispora sp. FIM060022, assembly GCF_003977705.1. Lineage (NCBI taxonomy): Bacteria > Bacillati > Actinomycetota > Actinomycetes > Micromonosporales > Micromonosporaceae > Micromonospora > Verrucosispora sp. FIM060022. The sequence continues at coordinate 568,097 of NZ_RQIV01000002.1, read as the reverse complement.
CTACCGAGGCGATTCGGGTGGCGCCGGGCGCCCGCCAGTCGGACGGGTCGAGTGTCCAGTGCAGAGGCGTCATGCCGAGGTCGCGGGAGACGGAGATGACCGGGTAGGTCCAGGCGCCGCCGGGCTGCCGGTACCAGGTGACGGGGGCGTCCGGCGCGGCGGCGTGGATCGCGGCGTTGGTACGCAGCAGGTCGTCGCGGATCCGATCCGGCGACCGGCCGCCCAGGCTCACGTCATGGTTCCAGCTGTGGTTGCACAGGGTGTGGCCCTCGTCGACGATCTGCTGGACGAGCCACGGGTAGGCCTGGGCGTTCTGCCCGACCACGCAGAAGGTGGCGGTGACGTGGTACTCCCGCAGGATGGCGAGGATCTGCGGGGTGTAGTCCGGGTTCGGGCCGTCGTCGAAGGTGAGCGCCACCTCGTTGGTGCCGGTGCTCAGCCGGGTGCCCATCGGGCCGAAGTTCGGGTCCGTCCCGTCCGACGGGCTCGGCGGGTTCGACGGGCTGGCGGACGGGTGACCGGGGTCGGCCTCGGCGGACTGGTCGGCGTATTCGGGGTGGTCAGCGCCGGTGGCGGTGACCGCCGAGTCGTGGCGCGGTGGATCGGGGACCAGGCTCCGGCCGAGCAGGTACGCCGAGCCGAGCACCGCCGTCACGACGAGCGTGATGATCCCGAGCACTCGGCCCGTGCCCCCGTGATAACCGCGCACCGCTGCCCCTCCCGCTGGCCAACTTGGCAGTCACCATATGACTGCCAAGCCGCCCAAAAGGGGCATATGCGAAATTAGCCCTCGACGGTGAGGGGCCGTGCAGCGAGCGACGCCGACTCGACGGCGTCGGAGAGCGAGTTGCGCGAGGACGGCACGACGAACTTGTAGCCGACCTGCCGCACCGTGCCGATCATCGACTCGTACTCCGAGCCGAGCTTGGCCCGCAGCCGCCGGACGTGCACGTCGACGGTCCGGGTGCCACCGAAGTAGTCGTACCCCCAGACCTCGCGCAGCAGCTGGTCGCGGGTGAAGACCCGGCCCGGGTGCTGGGCGAGGAACTTGAGCAGCTCGAACTCCTTGTAGGTCAGGTCGAGCGGGCGACCCTTGAGCTTCGCGGCGTAGGTGTCCGGATCGATCATCAGCTCGCCGGCCCGGATGGAACCACCGACACCGGCCGTCGCGTTGCTGAGCCGACCGACCGCGAGCCGCAGCCGGGCCTCGACCTCGGCCGGGCCGGCGGAGGCGAGGATGACGTCATCCACTCCCCAGTCGGCGTTCAGGGCGATCAGGCCGGCCTCGGTCACCACCGCGACAAGCGGTACGCCGAGCCCCGTCGCGTGCAACATCCGGCAGGTCGCCCGCGCCTCGCTCAACTCGGAGCGGGCGTCGACCAGGACGGCGTCCGGGCTCGGCCCGGCGACCAGGGTGCGAACGTCGCGCGGTGCGGTGCGTACCGAGTGCGGCAGCAGGTCCAGTGCCGGCAGCACTGCAGATGGTTCGCCGGCTCGTGCGGTCACCAGCAGCAGGATCTCCACGATCACCTCCGTCCCGGCGGCCCCGTGCGGCCGCGCGCGACCAGCGGCACTCCTTGGCGGATATGGCGCTGGGAACATCCGTGGGTCCCGGCGTCGCTGACGGGCGGGTTTCGGCATGAGCGTAACCGATCGACTGCGCCGAGCCCGGGCGTGATTTCCCGTTTGCCCCATCTGCCCTCGATCGCGGCTCAGGTTTTAACCTGGCGGAAACGCTGGCACCCGCGATCTGCGGTCGGTCTGGCACCATCGGTGGGTGTTTCCCTCCAGCTCACCCGAGATCGGCCGCGAGCCGTGGGCGGACGACCCGCCCCCGGCCGGTGGCGCGGCACCGTCGACCGGCCCGACCGTGGAGAACGACGAGGCGCGTCGCTCCGGCGGCCCGCGACGCCTGCGCCGTGGCGGCTCGGCACGCCGCTCCGACGAGGCGCTCGACGGTGACGACGAGGAGGAGACGGAGCCGCCGGTCGAGGTCAGCCGGCAACTCTCGCTCGCCATCGCCGGGTTCGCCGCGCTCCTCGGCCTCGGCCTGGTCCTCGGTGCGCACACGTCGGGGCCCGACCACCGGTTGCCCTTCACGTTCGTCGTGCTCACCGTGCAGATGCTGTTCCTGCTGGGCTGGACGATGGTCACCCGACCACCCGCCCTGCCGGTGGTGCTCGGCGTCGGCGCACTGTCCGCGTTGGCGGCCGACGCGGTGGCCGTACGCAGCTCCGAGGCGCGACTCGGGCCGCTGCTCTACATCGCGATCGGCGCGGTGCTCGCCACGGTGCTCGGTCAACTGGTGCGCCGGGTGGACCGGGTCCGGGTCACCGACTCGCTGCGGACCACCGCCACCATCATGTTCGGCACGGTCGCCTTCGCCACGCTGATCGTGCTGAGCCGGATCCCCGCCGGCACCCAGGCCATCGTCGTCTGCCTCACCGCAGGCGCGGTCACGGTGGCGGTCGCCCGCGCGACCGACGCCTTCGCCGCCTGGCCCCGCCTCGCACCCCAGGTGCCCCGGGGCGCAGCGGGCGTGGTCGGCGGGGCGATGGTCGGTACGTTGGTCGGCGCGGTGCTCGGCAGTTACCTGGTCACCCCGTTCACTCCGACCAGGGCCGCGATCCTCGGTCTGGTCGCGGCGGGGGTCGCCGTGCTGGCCGACCTCGCGGTCAGCTACGCCGAGGCCGGCCGGTTGATGGCGGGTGAACAGCCCACCGTGTGGGCGGCCCGGCATGTGCAGGGGCCGTTGGGCGCGCTGGCGATGGTGGCACCGGCCGCGTACCTGATGTGCCGGCTCCTGCTGTGACCGACCGCTGCGGCACCGGCGGTGATTGAGCAATTCGGGCTCCGGGTAACACTCGTGCGCCGGCATCGGCGTACGTCAGAGACAGTCGGCGTACGCGCCGGCGTACGTGAAGACAGGAGGCGGCGTGGACCACGAGCAGACGTACGACCGGCGACCGCGGCGACGGGGTCGCAAGCTACTGATCGGGTTCGTCGTCCTGCTGCTGGTCCTCGCCGGGCTGGTCGTCATCGCCGACCGGGTGGCGGCCAGCGTGGCCGAGCGCAGAATCGCCGACGAGGTTCGCCAACAGGTGGCTCGCCAGCAGGCGCAGTCCGCGCCGCCGGAGGTCGAGGTGGGCGGGTTCCCGTTCCTCACCCAGGTCGTCGACGGGCGGTACGAGCGCATCACCATCCGGATGCGTGACGTGCAGGGCGCAGTGCAGGGCGACGCGATCTCGCTGCCCAGCCTCGACGTGGACGCCCGCAACGTGCGGGCCTCGCTGGACACCCTGCGTACCGGTCAGGGCGACGTGGTGGCCGAGACGGTCAACGGCACCGCCACCATCAGCTACCAGAGCCTGGCCGCCCTGCTCGACCGGGAAGGGCTGACCCTCGGTGAGCGCAACGGGCAACTCGCCGTCACCGCCCCCCTGGACGTCCTCGGTCAGCAGCTCACCGTCACCGGCGTCGCCGACATCGTGGTCAGCGACGAGGGGCAGATCGCCCTGCGGTTCGCGGACCTCGACGCCGAAGGGCTGCCCAGCGCCCCGCTGGCCCGTACGTTGCTGAACAACTTCGCCCGCAGCATCTCGGTCGACGTGCCGCTGCCGGAGTTGCCGTTCCAGCTCACCGTCCGGGAGGTGCTCCCGCAGCCCCAGGGGCTGACGGTGACCGCCGATGCGCGGGACGTACCGATCAACTCGGTTGGCTGACCTCGGGCTCAACGTCCCGGATGCTGGTCGGGCCCCTGGAGAAAATTGGGATCACTGGTAGGCTCCCTGGTCATGGGGACGCTCCTCACCAAACGGCGCGCGGTCGACCTGTGCCGCGTGGCCACCTGCCTGTGTCGCCCCGTCATCTGACGGCGGGGCTGCTTCCGGCCGCATAGCGGCCATCGGCACTCGGGGTTTGCGTACTCCATCCCGGTGCACCCACCGGACGCCCGGCAGCGGCGCCGTCGCACAAACCCGTGATCCGTTCCTAGCTATGGGTCCCGCGCGTGGTGCGACAACTTGAACATCCCACAGCCTCCGCGCGCTGGCTCACCATCCATCCTCACCAGGGAGTGATCTGATGAGTCGCGACACCGCACTCGTCTCGGCCGACTGGGCCGAGAAGAACCTCGACGCCCCGGGCGTCGTCTTCGTCGAGGTCGACGAGGACACCTCGGCCTACGACACCGGCCACCTGGCCGGCGCCATCAAGCTCGACTGGAAGACCGACCTGCAGGACCCGATCCGGCGGGACTTCGTCAACAAGGCCCAGTTCGAGGCGCTGCTCTCCGAGAAGGGGATCAGCAACGACGACACCGTCATCCTCTACGGCGGCAACAACAACTGGTTCGCCGCGTACGCGTACTGGTACTTCAAGCTCTACGGCCACCGCGACGTCAAGCTGCTCGACGGCGGTCGCAAGAAGTGGGAGCTGGACGCCCGGCCGCTGGTCAAGGACACCGTGACCCGCCCGGCCACCCAGTACGTCGCCAGCGAGCCGGACAACAGCATCCGGGCCTTCCGCGACGAGGTCGTCGCCGCGATCGGCACCAAGAACCTGGTCGACGTGCGCAGCCCCGACGAGTACGCCGGCCGCCTGCTCGCCCCCGCCCACCTGCCGCAGGAGCAGGCGCAGCGCGGTGGCCACATCCCGACCGCGATCAGCGTGCCGTGGTCCAAGGCGGCCAACGAGGACGGCACCTTCAAGTCCGACGACGAGCTGCGCAAGCTCTACGGCGAGGCGGGGCTGGACGACGGCAAGGAGACCATCGCGTACTGCCGGATCGGCGAGCGCTCCTCGCACAGCTGGTTCGTCCTCCAGGAGCTGCTCGGCCACCCCAACGTGAAGAACTACGACGGCTCGTGGACCGAGTACGGCTCGCTGATCGGCGTGCCGATCGCGCTCGGCGATGAGCCGGGGGAGGCCTGAGATGACCGCACCCACCGCCGCTGGTTGCGCTGCACCCGACCAGGCCGCGCCGCTGCCCGCCAGCATCGATCTGGAGAAGGAAACCGTCATCACCGGTGTCGTCCACTCCGCGCAGGGCGAGGCGGTGCCGGGTGCGTACGTCCGACTGCTCGACTCCACCGGTGAGTTCACCGCCGAGGTGGTGACCTCACCGGTCGGCCAGTTCCGCTTCTTCGCTGCGCCCGGCAACTGGACCCTGCGGGCCCTGTCCCGCCACGGCAACGGCGACATCGCCGTCACCGCCGGTCGGGGCATCACCGAGGTGACCGTCACGGTCGGCGACTGACCCCCCGTACCACTGGCCGCGTGGCCCGTGTCCCTCCCATCGTCGGGGGACCCGGGCCACGCGCCGTTCCCGCCCCGACGAGGGAAGGGCAGGCGGTTTCGCAACAACGCCGAAGTTGCTGGGTGCGGGACCGGTCGATACCGCAACATCGCCGTACCTGCTGGGCGTGGTCCGGGGCGATGCTGCTGGCCTGGGAAGTGCGTACGGCCGCCGGGTTGCCCCGACGGCCGTACCGCGTGTGGTTGTTGCTCTTTCGAGCTGGCGCTCGCGCGATCAGCTGATCTTGCGGCGGGCCTTGGCGCCCAGGTTGGCGACGGTCACCAGCAGGGCGCCGAGCCCCAGCAGGATGCTGCCGACCAGGCCGACGGCGGCCGTCGAGGCGCCGGTCAGCGGGAGGTCCTGGTTTGCGGACATGTGTTCACCTCCCTCACCCCTTCGCACCGACGGCGATGCGGGCCGGGGAGTCCCAGACGCATCGTTCGACGGTGGGTTGACGGATCGCCTTCACCAGGGCGTGCACGAGGATCACCCGGTACAGCAGGTCAGCGACGATGATCACTGGTAGGAAGAGCGGAAGCTGCGGGTGGCGGAGCCGCCAGGCGGCGATCCCCACCCAGATGCCGTGGCCGGCCAGCAGGAACAGCAGGCCGGGGAGCAGCCCGGGGCCGGCGGTGGCGATCAGCCAGAGGGTCAGCGGGCCGCCGGCCACGTAGAGCAGCCAGTGCAGGATCAACAGAAGGTACGCGTAGTCGAAGCGGGTCGCGTACCGGCCGACGCGGTGACCGATGACGCCCTGGAAGGTGCCCCACATCCAGCGCAGGTTCTGCCGGTACCAGTCGCGCAGGTTGGTCGGGTCCTGCAGGTGGGCCAGGGCGCGGGGTGCGTAGACGACCCGGCCGAGGTTGCGTCGGTGGGTCTCCAGCACCCAGTAGGTGTCGTCGACGATGTACGGCGGCTGCGTGGGCAGCACCACGTCGAGCAGTTCGGTCCGGTAGATGGAGTTCGAGCCGGAGATGCAGTTCATGACGTTGAAGTGGCTCTGGATCCGGCGGATCACCGCCTGGTACATCCAGTAGCTGTACGCCCGCTTGGCCAGCCACGGGTTCCAGCGTCGCTCGGGCGGCCACCAGGTGGCGTTGTGCCCCACCACGATGCTGACCTCGTCGGTCATCTTGTCCAGCGCGGCGGTGACGAAGTCCGGTGCGACCACCACGTCGTCGTCGAGGATGGCCACTGCCCGGTAGCGACGGCCGAGTTCGAAGGCCTCGTAGGCGGTATGCAGGGCGGCCGGCTTGCCGACGTTGTGGGTCAACGGCAGAACCCAGGCACCGGCCCCGGCGGCGAGTTCGGCGGTCTCGTCGGTGGAGGCATCGGAGACCAGGTAGACGTCGCTGCCGGTGGCCCGCGCCGCGCGTACCGTCGCGGCGATCGTGGCGGCGCCGTTGCGGCAGGCGATCAGGATGGCGACCTGGTCCGCGCGTACCGGCCCGTAGAGCGGGGGGCGGGCGGCGTGGCGCGGCTGGTAGCCCACGGCCGGACGGAGGAAGCCGTACCCGAAGGAGCCGATGATGAGGAGCAGTACGAGACTACTCACAGTAATCGATACGGTCAGCAGAACTTCGGGCATAGGGGGTCAATTCGCAGGTAGGGGGGAGGTGAGCGCTACTCGCGTTGGAGGTTCGCCGATAACGCTAAGTGATATTTGATAGATCGCCAAGTCTGGTGATCAAATTCGGCCGATCGGACCATCCGTGAATGTCCTCGCGGCGGCGCGGAGCCGCGAACCAGCAGGCCAGGCTGGCTGGCCGGGCTGCCCGAAGTGCCACCGACCCGCCCGTTTGACCGGGTTCAGGACCCTCCGCGACCAGGCGCTCCCCGCCGAAGTGGTCTTCGCCACCCCGGCCGTTCCGCGCGGATCCCCCCCGGCAGAAAGCGGTGGCCGCCGGTCGATGAACGACCGGCGGCCACCAGAAGGTTGTCGGATCAGATGCCGGTGGCTCTGGTGCAGGTGGAAGCCGGGTCGAGGGCGAAGTTCAGCGTGCCCACGATGCCCGCCTCGATCTGGTGACGTTGCACCTGCGGAACCCAACCGTCCTTGGCGACGATCACCTCGTACCGGCCTCGCGGCAGCCACCAGGCGTACTTACCGCTGGCGTCAGCGGTAAGCGTGGTGCCGGTGCCGGCCGAGATCAGGTTCACCCGCACGATCGCCGGGATGCCGACGGTGACGCCGCCGCAGGTGGTACCCGTGACCGTGCCCTGGATCTTGCCCCAGTTGTTCGGCGGGGACACGTTCATCTCCACCGACACCGGGGTCACCGGATAGGGGGTGTTCGAGGCGATCGCCAGCTCACCGGCGTACCGGCCCGGCTGGAGGACGCCTGCCTCGGTGGTGGCGTCGAGCGTCACGGTCACCGTCCGGGACGCGCCCGGAGCGAGCGTGAAGGTGCTCGGCGACGTGCTCAGCCAGGGCAGGTCCGCCTCGGCTGCGCAGAGGTCCAGGCCACCGAGCCGCTCACTGTCCGGACTGCCCACGAACGAACTGGGCGAACCACCGATCTTGTACGCGCCGCAGGCGGCGGCGCCCCGGTACCTGCCGAACCGGGCGTTCGGCAGGTCACGCCACGCCCCGGTGGCCGGGTCGAAGGCGACGGTGCGGTTGGTGACCGCCGTCGACCCGTCGGTCACCCCGCCGGCCAGCACCAGCAGCCCGCCGGCCGCCGCGTACTGCGAGCCCCACAGCTCCAGCGGCATGCTCGGCAGCGGGCTCCAGTTGTCGGCCGCCGGGTCGTACCGGTAGGCGTCGGTGTACTCGGTGCTGCCCGTGCCACCGGCGCAGTAGACCGAGGATCCGATCCCGCCGCAGGACAGCCAGGACACCGGATGCGGGTAGTTGGCACCGGTACGGAAGGAACCCGTGGCCGGGTCGAAGATCACTACCCGGTTGCTGTCGGTGCAGGTGGCGTCGGCGCAGCCACCGACCAGGTAAACCTTTCCGCCGAGCACCGCCGCGCCGGCCGCCGCGACCGGGGTCGGGTTGGTGGCACCCGGGACAGTGCTCCAGGTGCCGGCGGCCGGGTCGAAGACGTCGACCGTGGCTACCGTGTTACCACTGCCACCCCATCCACCGATCACGTAGAGCTTGCCGTTGACCGCTGCCGCTGCCGGCTTCGAGCGGGCCACCGGCAAATCGGGCAGAGCGGTCCAGGCGTTGGCGCTCGGGTCGTACACCCAGGCCTTGCGTTCGGTGCCGGTGCTGCTGCCACCGCCGACCGAGTAGACCTTGCCGTCCAGCCACGCCCCCGCGTTGTCGTAGATCGACGCGGGAAGCTTGGCGATCTCAGTCCACGCGTCGTCGGCGGCGGTCGAAGCGGACTCCGGCGCGGCACCGCCGTACGCGATACCGGACCGCTCCTTGCTGATGCCCTTCATCTTCTGCACCTGCAGAGGCGCGCCAGCACCCTGCGTGAGCAGCGCGAACTGGCCGGAACGCTCCAGCAGATCCACCTCGGCCGGCGCGCTACCGGTGTTGCGTACCGTCACCGTGGTGGTCCGTACGAGGCCGTGCCGCTGGTGCGACTCGATGCTGGTCGGGCTGACCGTCACCCGCCCGGCACCGAGGGCGAAGTTCGTCCGCTTCACCCCGTCCTCGACCACCGCGACGTCCTTGGTGACCGACTGGTACGGCGTTCGGCTGGCGGTGAACGGCCGGGTGCCGGTCAGGGTGGAAAAGATCCAGTAGAAGCCGTCCGGCTGGGCGCCGTCCTCCGGGGTGGCCGTCGACACCGCGCTGTCCTGCGGCTGGTCGTCGCTGACCACCGTCACCCCGTTGATCGCCTCACCGGTGTTGCGGTCGGTGGTGTTGCCCACCACCAGGCCGCCCGGCACCGGCGTGCACTCCCGGTTGACCACCTCCACGTCGTCCACCTGCCACCACCAGGCGAAGGTGCCCTTGAACCGGAATCGGACCAGCGCCGACTCGGCGTTGGCGGCCGGGGTCAGCGGCACCTCCTCGACCCGGGGCCCACGCCGGCTCGACGTCTGGTGCCAGACGTTGGTCCAGGTCGCTCCGGCGTCGGTCGAGACGTCGATGTCGGCCGTGTCGGTGATGCCGACCGCCCGCCAGTCGCTGCGGAAGCGCAGCACCGGTGCGGTCGCGCCGGACAGGTTCAGCGGCGGGGCGACCAGGTCGGTGTCCTGGGTGTTGCCGCTGCCCAGGGCGTCACTGTCGATGATGGCGAACCCGCCCGAGCCGCCGGTCAGGTTGCCGCGCGAGCGCGGGTCGTTGAAGACCCAGCCACCGGAGGCGGTGCGGTTGGTCACCGTCCAGCCCGACGGCGCACTCGTGCCGTCGAAGCTCTGGGTCAGCAGCGGAGCACCGAACTGGCCCGAGTAACCGGCGGCGACGCAGCTCGCCTCGACCGGTACGGCGATGTTGGCCGTCACGTCCCGAGCGGCCACCGCCACGTCGCGGGTGACGGCCTGATAACCCGGGTACCGCGCGGTGACGGTGAGCCGGTACGAGGTGCCACCCGGCGCGGTGAACGAGTAGCGCCCGGTCACCGGGTCGGTGAAGATCGGACCGCCGGGTCGACCGGCCACTTCGATCCGCGCGTACAACGGCCAGCCGTGACCGGAAGCGTCGGTGACCTTGCCCTTCACGGTGACCGTCGGGTTGGCGGTCAACGCGAAGTCGCGGGTGACGGCGCCGCCCTCGGCGACGGTGACGGTCGCCGACTGGCCGACGTAGCCGTAGGCGCTGACCGTCACCGTGCTCTCGCCGGCCGGCACGCTAAGCGTGTACCGACCGTCGGGGCCGGTGCTGGTGGTACGGGTGCCGTCGGTCACGGTCGCCCCGTTGACCGGGTCGCCGTCGGCCGCGTCGGTCACCCGGCCGGTGACCCGGCCGACCGAGCCTCGGGGTGCGTCCCGGACCGCCGCGTACGCGTCCAGCCGGCCCTCGCCGAAGATGTTGTTGTCGGCCGGGGTGCCGCCACAGGTGGTCGCGTCGACGTCGCGGGCCGTGCGGTCCAGCAGTTCCTCGGTGCCGGCGATGTCCCCGCGCAGGCTCGGCGCGGCGGACCAGACCAACGCCACGGTGCCGGACACGTGCGGGGCGGCCATCGAGGTGCCGCTGGCCGAGGCGTACCCGCCGTTGCGGACGCTGGAGCGTACGTTGCTGCCGGGCGCCGCGACGTTCGGCTTGATCAGGTCGGTGCCGGAGCCGCGACCGGAGAAGCTGGCGATGGCGTTGTTCACGTCGTAGGCCCCGACCGCGTACGCGTTGGCGTTGTCGCCGGGGGAACCGGCGCTGCCGCAGCTCGGGCCGTCGTTGCCGGAGGAGAAGACGGGGAACATCCCGGCGGCCCGCCAGGCGGCGATGGTCTGCTGGTACCAGGGGTCACCGCCGTCGCCGCCCCAGGAGTTGTTGACGATGTCGGGACGCAGATCCGGCCGGGGGTTCTGGCCGTTGGCGTCGGTGGGTGCGAGCACCCACTGGCCGGAGGCGAGCAGGGAGGCGTCGGAGCAGCTGCGTGCCTCGCAGCCCTTGGCGGCGATCCACTTCGCGCCCGGTGCCACCCCGATCTGGTTGCCGGCCCCGTCGTCGCCGACCATGGTGCCCATCGTGTGGGTGCCGTGGTCGTTGTTGTCGCAGGGCGCGGTGCCGGTGCAGATCCCGGCCGGGTCGAACCAGTTGTACGCGTGGTCGAAGCTGCCGCCGAGGTTGCCCCGGTAGGAGGCGACAAGTGCCGGGTGGTCGTACTGCACACCGCTGTCGATGTTGGCCACCACGATGCCCTCACCGCGGTCGCCGAACTCCTCCCAGACCCGGGGTGCCCCGATGTTGGTCAGCCCCCACTCGACGGCGGCGGTACGCGCCCGGGTCGCCTCGCTGGAGGTCGGCAGCAGCAGGGGGTAGCTGCGACTGGGCGCGATCCGGGACACCTCGGGCCGACCGGCGATCTCGTCGACCAACGCCTTGTCGCCCTCGACCCGGATCGCATTGGCGATCCAGTACGCCGTGTGCGGCACCTTCCGCTCGTCGAGCAACTCGCGCAGGTCGGCCTGGCTGCGGGCGGCGGTGCTGGTGAGCAGCCGGTGCACGGCGCGGGCCCGCTCATCGGCATCGCGCGTCCTGGCGGCCTCGGCCAGCGGTGCGGTCTCCCGCAGGTAGACCAGGAACGCGGTGGTGTCGCTGGTGGCGAGCCGGTCCACCAACGCCTGGTCGACGGTGGCCCGCTGTGGTGCCGGCTGCGGTGCCGGCGCGGCGACCGCGGGCTGTGCGGTGACGGCCAGCAGCGCAGCGGTCGCGATCGCCACCGCCCGCCATCGTGGTGACCGTGCGGATGGTCGTGTGAACAAAGGTTCCTCCCCCACGTCGTCGTCCCGATCGACTCGGGCCGGGCATCCGCGGGCCGGGTCGTGACACCGCGGAGCGGTCGGACGATGTGGGTGGCTGGTGGTGGTGCCCGCCCGCTGAGAGTCATGCTTCTGCGCCGACGATCAGTGATCAATGGAAGATGTCGGTCAGTACTCGGTCAGTGACGAGGCGCAATCCTGACCGTTAGGCTCACTGCCGGGAGCCATCGGTGGCCGTCGTTGTCGATTGGTGGGAAGTCGCAGGTCAGCGCGGGCTCGTGGGGAGGCAACGTGTCCGGTGTGGAGATCCCGATCCTGGTCTGCGTCAGCTCCGACGCCGCTGTTCGGCAGCGCGTGGTCCAACGACTCGACGGTGTGGGTCCGGTGGTGATCTGCGCCGACCTGGCCCAGTTGCGAGCGATGTTTCCCGAGCCACCGGGCGAGCCCGACCTGACGGATGTCCGACCTCCTGAACGTCGGCCCGACGCCGCGGACGGCTGGCTCGATCTCGTCATCGACCGGGCCGGGCACCTGGTCAGCTGGCGAGGCGTACCGCTGGGACTGACCCGTACCGAGCGGGAGTTGCTCGCCCGGTTGGCCAGCTCGCCGGTCAGCCTGTGGAGTTACGAACGGCTGTTCGCCTCGGTCTGGGGCGGCGCCTACCTCGGCGACACGGCGATCCTGCACTCGGCGGTCAAGCGACTGCGCCGCAAGCTGCGGGCCCTCCCCGGTGGGCCCCAGGTGCAGACCGTCCGCGGAGTCGGCTACCGCCTGACCGCACCCCCCGACGCCGTCGAGGACCAGAACTGACACCGCACCGCTGACCCGGCCCGGGAAGAGTCGCCGCGCGTGACACCATGGCCCGGTGAGCAGTACAGCCCCGACGGGGTACGCCCCTTCCGCCGGCCCGCCGCCACCCGATTCCGGCCCTGGCTGGCCGCGGTGGCTGGTCGCGCTGACCGTGGCCTGGGCGGTGCTGCTCGCCGGCCTGACCTGGCACTCGGCCCGCAACGATCCGCCGACGGTCCGCGAGCAGCGCACCCTGGCCCAGGCCGTGCCGCGGGTGGACGCCGCGATCGGCGAGCTGGTCGCGGCGGCCTCCGGCACCGTGTACGCGCTGGCGCCGGCCGAGATCGAGCAGGGCTGCCGGGTCACCCCGTTCGCCGATGGCGCGATCCTGCGCCGCCACGTCGAGCTGGCCGTGCCGGCCGGTGAGGAGCGGGCCGTGCTGGAGCGGGTCGCCGAGGGACTGCCCTCGACCTGGCGGGCCGGCGTCCGGCTCACCTCCGACGGCCCCCGGCTGCGCGCCGACGCGGGGGAGTTCGTCACCGTTTCGGGTCGTACCGTCGCCGACGGCCGGGTGCGCCTGAGCGTCGAGACGGGCTGCCGCCCAGCCGACGTCGTAGTCGCTTCGTTCCTGCCGGGGTACCCTCCGGGCCCCGAGTCGACGGCCCTGGCCGCCGCGCTGGCCGCCCTCGGCGTGGAGGCCGGAGAGCCGGACGAGTGGGTGCAGGTGGTCTGCCCGAGCGGCGGGGTGGCGCGTACCCTCCGGGTCGACCTCACGGCGGCGGCGGAGTCGCCCCAGGCCGCGCTCGCGCCCCTGGCCGGTGGGACACCCGTGGTGGCCACCGACGAGCTGTACGCCTACCGGCACGACGGCGTGGCGGTGCTGGTGGAGCTGTACGAGGACCGAACGGTCCTGGCGGCCACCACCGGCTGCGCCGGCTGAGGCGCTGCCCTCACTCGTCGTCGCGGTTGCGGCTGCGGCCCAGCGCGTCCACCCGACCCCACCGGCCGGGAATGTCCAGCAGTTCCACCCGGCCCATGCCCTGCGGCACGTACGGGTCGATGATCAGGTGTTCACCCTCTGGTTCGAGCCCGAGCAGGACCCGCAGCAGCAGTAGCGGGGTGCCCGCCGACCATGCCTGCGGGCTGCACGCGGTCGGGTACTGCACCGGAAACTCGGTGAGGTCGCGTTCGTAGCCGGCGAACGCCTCCGGCAGCCGGCCGTCGAAGTAGCGCGAGGCGCCGAGCATCGACTCGCAGATCTGCCCGGCCTCCTGCCGGAAGCCGTACTTCCACAGACCCCAGGCGATGATCGAGTTGTCGAACGGCCAGACCGTCCCCACGTGATAGCCGATCGGGTTGTAGCGGCTCTGGTCGTCGCCGAGGGTGCGGACCCCCCAGCCCGAGAACAGCCGCGGTCCCAGCAGGTGCTCGACGACCCGGGCGGCCCGCGACTCGTCCACGATGCCACTCCACAGCAGGTGCCCCATGTTGGAGCTGAGCGCGTCCACCGGAGTGCCGTCGCCGTCCAGCGCCAGCGCGTAGTACTCCTTGTCCGGCAGCCAGAAGTCCCGGTTGAACCGTTCCTTCAGCTCGGCGGCCTCCCGCTCAAGCTGGTCGGCGTACTGCGGGTCGTTCCAGAACAGCCGGGCCATCCGGGCGCCGCGCAGCTTCGCGTCGTAGGCGTAGCCCTGCATCTCGCAGGTGGCGCGGGGAAAGCCCGGCAGCCGCCCGTCGGAGTAGGAGATCCCGTCCCAGGAGTCCTTCCAGCACTGGTTCTCCAGCCCGTTGCGAGGGTTGCGGGTCTGATACCAGAGGTAGCCGGTGCCGAGCAGATCACCGTACGTGTCGATCCAGGCCAGCGCTGCCCGGGCGGTGTACTCCAGCTGTTTGACGAGCTGGCTGTCGCCGGTCCACCGTTCGTACTCGTCGAGCAGGATCAGGAACAGCGGGGTGGAGTCGGCTGAGCCGTAGTACGGCGAGTGCGGCTGCTCCTCGAACCCGGCGGTCTCGCCGTAGCGCAGCTCGTGCAGGATCTTGCCCGGCTCCTCGTCGCGGAAGTCGTCGATCCGGTGGCCCTGCAGTCCGGCCAGCATCATCAGTGTGGGCGGAATGGTGTCCGGCAGGAACGGCAGCACCTGCAGTGAGGTGATGATGCTGTCCCGACCGAACAGCGTCATGAACCACGGCAGCCCGGCGGCCATCAGCCGGACGCCGAGGGCGATGGACTCGTACCGCAGCGCAGCCAGGTCCTCCAGGCTGCGCTGGTACGCGGTGGCCAGCGGCTCGCAGTCGCAGCCGAGTTTGGGCGCGTTCGCGACGAGCTCCGCGTGTTCGGCCTGAATGGCCGCCGTGCTGCGGCTGCCCGCCATCGGCAGTCGGGTCCGGACGTCCTGACCCCGCGGGCCGTAGATCACCGTGGTGATCCCCAGCCGGGTGGTCCATTCGCCGTGCGGACCGATCCGGATCGAGAAGGTCATTCCCCGCTTGTCGATCGCCGCGGGTGCGCTGCTGCGGACCACCGTCTCGCGGTGGAACGCCTCCCGCCGGTACGCCAGGCGCAGTGCTTGATCCTCGACCGTGACGGTGAGGTCGCCCTGCTTGCCCCGCGTGTCCTTGATCTCGAACAGGTCGGCGAAGTCGGCGGCGATCTCAAGCCGGACGGTGAACGTCATGTCCTGCCCGGAGTGGTTGAGCACGGTCAGGTCCTCATCGAAGCTGTCGCCGATGGCCCGGCTCCGGATGATCGAGACCTTCGTGTCCAGGAAGTGGGTGGGTTCGCCCGGCACGAGGAAGTAGCGGGTCCGGTAGGACTCCGCGTCGTCGACGGACAGGGGCTGCAACCGCTCGCCGTCGAGCAGCAGCAGCCAGGTGGAGAGGAACCGGGTGTCGAAGGCGAACAGGCCGGTGGGAAAGTCGAGGGAGGGCTCGATGTCCCCACAGCGATCACTGACCAGGAAGGTGTTGCCGTCCAGGATGCTGACAAGCTCCTTCACCGGGTCCGCCTGACCTTCTCCCGGGCGACCTCGCGCGGGTCCCTGGTGTCGGGCGCGGGCGGGAAGAACCGCCGGAACGCCAGGAACAACATCACCCTGCCGCTGAACGTGCTCTCGTTGCGAAACAGCGCGGCCAACGCATGAGCCCGGCCGGTCACCAGCCGGTCGAACAGGTCCACGCTGCTGTACCAGATGGCGTCGGCCTCGGCCGGCCCCTGGTCGACGTCGACAGCGCCCGGCCGCATGCGGAGCACCCAGTGCTCGGTACGGCCATCGTCGGCGAGGTCGATCCGTAGCGTGCCGGTGAGCGGGGCGCGCAGCACCTGCGGGGCGCGGGCGGGCAAGGTTGCAAAGAACTGCTCGATCGCCTCGGTCACACCCGAATCGTAGGCATTCGTCCGAGTTGCCGGGCAGGTTCCGTCGGGCTCAGTAGACGAGCGCCTGCGCTCCCTCGGTCATCGTCTCCTCCACGAACACCGCCGCGCCGGCGATCCGGATTCCCGGGATGACGTCGTCGGTGCCGATGTCCCGGCGGGCCGCGCACTGGGTGCAGGCGGTCACCGTGCCGGTGGTGAGAATCACGTGCAGCAGCTCGGCCAGCGGCGCCGAGTGCGGCAACTCGAAATTCTGCGCCCGTCCGGGCAGCGCGAACCAGGTCGATTCGCCGGTCAACCAGAGCGAGACGTGCACACCGGCGGCAGCGGCGGTGGCCGCCACCGTGAACGCCTGGGCACAACGCTCGGGCGCATCGGCTCCGGCGGTGGCCTTGACGACGAGAGAGCGGGCCATGGTGCCCAGCATAGGATGAGCCCGATGGTCACCGAGATCGGGTTCGTCAGCCTGCTGGTCGCCGGCCTGGGCGCGCTCGCCGGTGGCCTGATCTATCTGGCCGTCCGCATCTCAAGAGGCAAGTGAAGCGCGAGGAGTGAGCCGGTTCTGCGAGCCCCGCAGTCGCGAACGAAGGTAAGTGCCGTGAAGCGCGAGGAGCGAGCCGGTTTTGCGAGCCCCGCAGTCGTGAACAAAGGTGATGCTGTGAGTGACGACAATCCGTTGGCACCGCCGCCGTGGCTGAACGCGCCGCCGGTCGACCCGTACCCCTACGAGGAGAGCCACGACCTGCGGGTGGGGCCGAAGCTGCACCCGAGCCTGGACGGCCTGCTGCCGTACATCGGGGTGTGGCGGGGTCGGGGCCGGGGTGGTTTCCCCACCATCGAGGACTTCGACTTCGCCCAGGAGATCCGGATCAGCCACGACGGACGGCCGTTCCTGTCGTACGAGTCGCGGGCGTGGATCCTCGACGAGCAGTCCCGCCCGGTGCGCCCGGCGGGACGGGAGGTCGGCTGGTGGCGGCCGGTACTCGACGGTGACCGGGTCACCGACGAACTGGAGGCGCTGCTGACCGTCCCGACCGGGGTGATGGAGCTGCACATCGGTCGGCGCAAGGGCACCCAGATCGAGTTCGTGACCGACGCGGTGGTGCGTACCGCCACCGCCAAGGAGGTCACCGCCGGGCACCGGCTGTTCGGCATCGTCGAGGGTGCCCTGCTGTACGCGCAGGACATGGCCGCCGTGGGCCAGCCGCTGTCGCCGCACCTGTCCGCCCGGCTCATCCGGGTCGCCGGCTGACCCGGCGGCGGTCAGGGCAGCGGAAAGCCGAGCAGGTCCCGCAGCGCGTGGGTACGCGGGCTGCGGGGCAGCGGCTCACCGTCGAGGGCGTGCACCTCCACCAGGCCGCGGACGGACGAGGTGAGCCAGACGGCGTCGGCGTCGCGTAGCCCGGCCGGGGTGACCATGCGTTCGGCGGCCTGGCAGCCGACCTGGTCGGCGTTGGCGAGCAGCCAGGCGACGGTGGTGCCGGGCAGGATGCCGGTGCGCCCGGCCGGCACCGTGCAGAGCGTGTCGCCGGTCGACCAGACCACGTTGGCGGTCGGCCCTTCCAGCACGTAGCCGTCGGAGGAGACCCAGAGCACGTCGTCCACCCCGGCACGGGCGGCCCACCGGCGGGCCGCCGTGCTCGCCCCGTACGACGTCGACTTGATGCCGGCCGGCAACCAGTCCAACTCGGGGCGGGCGTCGGCGGGTACCCCCAGGCTCAGTGTGGCCACCCGTACCCCGTCGTGTCGGGCCTGCCGGACCGCGGCCGGGACGGCCGTGAGGGTGGCGTACACCGTCGGTGGGCCGCCGCCCTCGGGCCCGCGGGTGCAGACCAGCCGCAAGGCGCCCTCGACCTCGGCCGGCCACCCGGCGGCGACGGTTTCCAGGAGCTCGACGAGCGCCGCGTCGTCGGGCAGGGGCAGCTCCACCGCTGCGGCGCCGGCGCGCAGCCGGGCCAGGTGCGCCTCGCGCAGCCAGGGCCGTCCGTCCCGCAGGTGCATGGTCTCGAACAGCCCGTCGCCGCGCAGCACCCCGAGGTCGTCGCCGCGCAGCACCGGCTCGGTGACCGGTAGCAACCCCCGACCGAGTACGCCGATCCGTGTGACCTCCACAACTGGGCAGGATAGTGGGCAGTGGTCTCCGTCGAACGCTTCGGAGACGGCCGAACTATGATCGGAGGGTGTCCGAATCCTCCCTCGCGGAACTGCTCCGCTCCCGTGGCCTGCGGCTGACGGCGCAGCGGCAGCTGATCCTGCAAGCGGTGCTGGACCTGGGGCACGCCACGCCGGAGCAGGTGCACACGGCGGTGCGCGAAGTCGCCGCCGGGGTCAACATCACCACCATCTACCGCACTCTCGAACTGCTGGAACGACTCGGCCTGGTCACCCACACCCACCTGTCGCACGGGTCGCCGACCTATCACGCGGCCGGTGAGCACCAGCATGTCCACCTGGTCTGCCGCGAGTGTGGCGCGATCGACGAGATGGACCCCGAGTTGATGCGCCCGCTGGCCGAGCAGTTGGCGCGGGAACGTGGCTTCCGGATGGACATCGGCCACGTCTCCTTCTTCGGCAACTGCGTACGGTGCGGGGACGGGAGTCCGAAATGATCGACATCGCGGGTGCGGTGGCCGTGGAGAGCATCGACGAGTCCAGCCGCGACCAGCCGGAGCCGGCGCACGTGGCGGCCGGCGTGCGCCCGGTGGCGGCCCACTACGGCGACCCGATGCGCGAGCAGCGCCTGCTCGACACCGAGGTCGGCCTGGTGGACCGATCCCACCGGGGCGTGATCGCGGTGCCGGGTGCGGACCGCATCTCCTGGCTGCACACCCTCACCACCCAACATCTGGCCGAGTTGGGCCCTTGGCAGGGCACCGAGCTGCTGGTGCTCTCGCCGAACGGGCACATCGAACAGCACGCCATGGTCGCCGAGGACGGCGACACCACCTGGTTGGACACCGAGCCGGGTGCGACCGAGGGCCTGTTGACCTACCTGGAGAAGATGCGGTTCTTCAGCCGGGTCGAGCCGCGTGACGTCACCGCCGATCAGGCGTTGCTGTCGCTGGTCGGGCCCCGGGTGGCCGAAGCGCTGGCCCTGCTCGACGTGCCCACGTTGAACGCACCGGACGTCAGCGGCGTGCCGGGGCCCAAGTTCCGCTCCGGCGAGGTGCCGCCCCGACCCACCGCCCGCTACGACGTCAAGCCCCTGCCGTCGGGCGGGTGGGCGCGACGCGGGCCGCTGGGCGTGGACCTGCTGGTGCCCCGGACCGCGATGGACCAGGTGGTCACCCGGTTGCGCGACGGCGGGGTCGGGGTCGCCGGGCTGTGGGCGTACGAGGCGGTGCGGGTGGCCGCCCGACGGGCCCGGGTCGGTGTCGACACCGACCATCGCACCATCGCGGCCGAGGTCGACCTGATCGCCCCGGCCGTACACCTGGACAAGGGCTGTTACCGGGGGCAGGAGACGGTCGCCCGGGTGCACAACATGGGCCGTCCGCCGCGTCGGCTGGTGCTCCTGCACCTGGACGGGGTGACCACCGACCAACTGCCGGTCGCCGGCACCCCGGTCGATTTCGCCGGGCGTACGGTCGGCTTCGTCGGCACCGCCGTGCACCACCACGAGCTGGGTCAGGTCGCGCTCGCGGTGATCAAACGTTCGGTGCCCGACGACGCGGTGCTGCGCGTCGGCGAGAGCGCCGCCGCCATCGACCGGGAGTAAGGAAGGGCACCCTATTAACGCCTCCGGTAGAGGCCGGGCCCCCTGTTAACACCAGTACCTTCAGCGGGCGTTCTAGGATCGCCGGCATGACAACAGGGACGTTGATCACGGTTGCCCCCACCGGCGCGGAGTCGGCCAAGACGGAGGTACCGGCGCTGCCGGTGACCCTGGACGAGCTACTGCTCACCGCCAAGGAGTGCGAGGCGCTCGGCGCTTCGATCATCCACGTCCACATCCGCGACGACGACGCCCGACCCACCCTCGACCTGGGACGACTGCGGGCCACCGTGGCGGCGTTGCGGGAGAGCACCGACCTGATCGTGCAGCTCTCCACCGGCGGCGCAGTCACCGACCCGGAGGCCGACCGGCTCGCCGTGCTGGACGCCGCCCCGGACATGGCCTCCTGCACGATGGGCACCGTCAACTTCGGCGACGACGTCTTCCTCAACCGCTGGGAGTTCATCGTCGACCTGCACACCCGGATGCAGGAACGCGGCATCGTGCCGGAGTACGAGATCTTCGACCTCGGTCACCTGACCGCGCTGCGCCGCCTGCTCGACAAGTACGGCCTGCCGCACGGCGGTCACGTGCACGTGGACTTCGTGATGGGCGTACCCGGCGGGATGCCCGGCACCACGGCGACCCTGGTCGCGGCCCAGCAGATGCTGCGCGACCTGCCCGAGGGCACCACCTTCTCGGCGACCGGCATCGGGCGCAGCAGCATCCCGGTGATGCTGGCCTCGCTGTCGGCCGGCGGCCACCTGCGCGTCGGCATGGAGGACACCGTGACGTACGCCAAGGGACGCCCGGTGGAGTCGAACATGCAGCTGGTCGCCCGGGCGGTCGGCTTCGCCCAGCTCGCCCAGCGTCCACCGCTGAACACCACCCAGGCCCGCGAACTGCTCGGCCTGTAAGGGCTGACCCCGCCCGGCGTTGCTGTACACCCGGAGGGGGAGTCCCTGCTCACCCCGACGTCGGCACGCCATCAACCGTCGGTACCGTCCACACCGTGGGAAAGACGTACGCGGGCGGGGTGCCGCTCGCCGAGGTGGTCCGGTCCGACTTCGTGGAGGGCGTGCACCGCGGCTCGGTGGTGGTGCTCGACGTGACGGGTGCCGTGCTCGACGCGGCCGGTGACGTGAGCGGGCCGATCTTCCCGCGATCTGCCAACAAGCCGATGCAGGCGGTCGGCATGCTCCGGGCCGGGCTGCCGCTGACCGACCCCGCCGACCTGGCGTTGGTGGCGGCCAGCCATGCGGGGGAGGAGTTCCACCTGGCCCGGGTCGCCCGGCTGCTCGCCGATGCCGGGCTCGACGAGGAGGCGCTGCACTGCCCGCCGGACCTGCCCGTCGGCGAGCAGGCGCGGGAGGCGGTGCTGCGAGCCGGCGGCGGCTCCACCCGGATCCAGATGAACTGCTCCGGCAAGCACGCCGGGATGCTGCTGACCTGCCGATCCGCCGGCTGGCCGGTGGACGGTTACTGGCGGCCGGAGCACCCGTTGCAGCAGCGGTTGCGCGACGCGATCGAAGACCTCACCGGTGAGCAGGCGGCGGCGGTCGGCGTGGACGGGTGCGGCGCACCCGTGTTGGCGGTGTCGTTGACCGGGCTCGCCCGGGCGTACCTGCGGTTGGTGTCGGCTGAGACTGGAACCGTGGAGCGGACGGTGGCCGACGCGATGCGGGCGTACCCGGAGATCGTCGGCGGCACCGAGGCGGACGACACCCGGCTGATGCGCGGCGTGCCGGGACTGCTGGCGAAAGTGGGCGCGGAGGGCGTGATCGCCGCGGCCGTGCCCGGTGTCGGTGCCCTCGCGCTGAAGATCGACGACGGTGCGGGGCGGGCCCGGATGCCCGTGGTGACCTCCGCGCTCCGCCGACTCGCGATCGACGCCCCGGTGCTGGCCGAGTTCGCCGAGATCCCCCTCTTCGGCGGCGGCCTCCCCGTAGGCACCATCCGCCCCCTCTGGTAACCCCACCCCCCTCCTTCCCCCCTCCTTCACGCCCGCCCGTGCCCTGGTCCGCCCGTGCCGCTGTGGTCCGCCCGGCGCTGTTGTCGGCGCGCGCCCTGTTGCCCGCGATCTTGCACTTTTGGTCGCTGATTCGCGCCGTTTGTGGCATTTGCCCCGACAGAAAGTGCAAGATCGCGGGTGGGGGTGGGGTGCGGGGGGGTGGGGTGAGGCTGCTAACTGTGGCTAGCGGATTGCTTGCAGGTGCTAGCAGAGCGAGCTAGCGTTGAGTCATGGCCACTTCCAAGGACCTTCCCGACGTCGGCGGGTTCATTCGTGACCTGCGGCGAAACGCGAAGATCTCGTTGCGGCAGCTTGCCGAGCAGGCCGGGGTCAGCAATCCCTACCTGAGCCAGATCGAGCGAGGGCTGCGCCGACCAAGTGCCGAGGTGCTCCAGCAACTCGCCAGCGCGCTGCGGGTCTCGACGCCGGCGATGTATCTGCGGGCCGGCCTGCTCGATGACAAGGAAGGCCAGGGCGTGCTGGCCGCCATCGCGGTCGATCCGGACCTGACGATGGCGCAGAAGCAGTCCCTCACCCAGATCTACGAGACCTTCCGCCGGGAGAACGCCCGGCTCGCCGAGGCCACCGCTGCCGCGGCCGATGCTGCCCCGGGTGGACCGGCCACCGCCACCCCAGGCGGAACCGCCACCACCGGGTCCGCCCCGGTCGGCCCCGTCCACGGTACGGACACCAGTGGCGAGGAGATTGTGCCGATCACCGCGCCCGACGTGGCCAACCTGGCCGCGACCGGCCCCACCACCCCTGAGGGCACACCGACCGAGGCCGTCCTTGAATCGGTCGCCGTGACCGAGGCGGGTCCCGCTCCGGCACCGGCCCGCCCCCCTGCCAAGAAGGCCGCCCGCAAGGTGGTCCGCAAGGCCGCCGTCGCGGCCGAAGAGGAGAAGTCGTGACTCAGCCGAAGACGAACCGTATCCCCGCTCCGATCTACGCTGCCGCCGGTGCCGGTGACCTCGCCCTGGAGCAGCTGCGCAAACTGCCCACGGTGGTCGCCGAGCTGCGCGAACGGGTCGCCAGTGACGGCAGCCGGGTCGCCAACGACCTCGGTGGCAAGGCCGTCGTGGCCGGGTTCGAGCTGCGCCAGAAGGCCAACGAGAAGCTGCGCAACGCCAACCTGACCGCCGAGTCGCTGCGGCGCAAC
Source organism: Verrucosispora sp. FIM060022 (assembly GCF_003977705.1). NCBI lineage: Bacteria > Bacillati > Actinomycetota > Actinomycetes > Micromonosporales > Micromonosporaceae > Micromonospora > Verrucosispora sp. FIM060022. The sequence goes on along the minus strand of NZ_RQIV01000002.1, from coordinate 545,439 downwards.
GCCGACCTCAACCGCCTGCGCGAGGCCGCCGATCTCAAGCGCCTGCGTGAGGCAGCCGACCTCAACCGGCTGCGTGAGGCAGCCGATCTGGACCGGCTGCGTGAGGTCGCCGACTTCAACCGGCTGCGGGAGGCGGCCGACCTGGATCGGCTGCGGGAGAGCGCCGACTTCAACCGGCTGCGTCAGGCGGCTGATCTGGACCGGCTGCGTGGCCTGGCGGCCCGTAACGCCGCCGTGGTCGTCGCCGGTGCCCATGCCGCGCAGGAGCGCGCGTTGGCCGTCTACAGCAAGCTGGTGACCCGGGGCGAGCGGGCGGTCGGCACCGGAGTGCTGGAGGCCGCCGACACGGTCAACGCCGACATCGAGGCCACCCAGGCCAGCGTGCAGGCCGCGCCCGCCACCACCGAGGCCGCCGCGACGACCGAGATGGCCACGACGAAGAAGCCGGCTGCCAGTGTCGAGTCGGCCGAGGTGCCGAGCCCGGCCGAGGTGGCCGAGATCGCACAGGCCAAGCCGGCCGCTGCCAAGAAGGCCACCCGCGCCAAGGCGACGACCCGGCAGCCGGCCGCGAAGCGGACGGCAACCCCGTCGGCGAAGCTGCCCGGGGCCACCAAGCGGACCCGTCCGGCCGCCGAGTGACCACCTGCCGGCGACCCCGGTGACCGTCCTGTCGGACGGATCCGGGGTCGTCGGCATAAGCTTGCCGTCATGGCCTACGCCGCGCCGATCTTCGCCTTCGATGTTCGCCTCGTGATCGATCTGATCCTGTTCGTGTTCGCACTGATCGTGCAGGGGGTCGCGCTCGTGCACGCCATCACGCAGCGCTCCGACGCCTTCCCCGCCATCGGCACTCTGCCCAAGGGCGGCTGGATCGCGATTCTCGCGGTCACTCTCCTGCTGACTCTGCTCACCCAGACCACGCTCAGCATCTTCGGGCTGATCGGCATCGCGGCGGCCCTGATCTACCTGCTCGACGTCCGGGTCGGCCTACGCGAACTGGGTGACAACAGAGGGTCGTGGTGAGGGCTTTCCGCTGGCCACCACCACCTGACGGCGGGCCTCGCACCTGGGGGCCCGGACCGGGTGGGCCACGCAGCGGACGTCCGGCGCTACCCGAGCCGGACACCGAGCTGGTCGCCACGCCGCACGGCGTACGGCTGGAGCGGCTGGTCACCGGCACCGGTGATCCGGTGACCGTGTTCGCTCACGGGCTGGGCAACGGCATCGCCGTCACCCGCCCCTTCGGCAGCGGCGTCACCGGCCGCAAGGTCTTCTTCCAGTTCCGTGGGCACGGTCGCTCGGACGCGCCGGAAGGTCTGTGGAGCTATCTCGACCTGTCCCGGGATCTGCGGGCGGTCGCCGACCTGTCCGGTGCGACCCGGGCGTTCGGTGCCAGCCTCGGCGCGGGTGCGCTGTGTCGGCTGCTCGTCGAGAGCCCGGAACGCTTCGAGCGGCTCATCTTCTTCCTGCCTGCGGCGCTCGACCAGCCGCGGCCTCCAGTCGCCCGGACCCGGCTGCTCGAACTGCTGTCCGCGGTGGAGAGTGGGGACGCCTCGGCGGTTGCCGAGGTGGTCGCGGCGGAGATGCCACCGGCAGTACGCAACACGCCGGCCGGATGGGCGTACCTGCGACAGCGGCTCGATCACCTGCTGCGCGACGGTCTCGCCGCAGGCCTGGCCGATCTGCCCGGGCAGGCACCCGTCACCGATGCCGGGGCGCTCGGCGCGGTCACCGCTCCGGCGCTGATCATCGCCTGCGAGGGCGACGACCTGCATCCCGTGGAGGTCGCCGAGCAGCTTGCCGCCGCGCTGCCCCAGGCCACCCTGCACCGGTACGCCCGCCCCGGGGTGCTCTGGACGGAACGCGCCGACGTACGGGCCCGGATCTCCGAGTTCCTCAACGGGTAGCCTGCCCTGTCATGGGCGTCACACACCATGGCCGTACGCACCGGCTCGATCTTGCTGATCCCAGCCTGCGCGAGTGGCAGTGCACGGTGCTGCACAGCGACCCCGAGCAGGGCATCGTGCTCGACCGCTCGGCGTTCTACCCGGGCGGCGGTGGGCAGCCGCCGGATCACGGCGTACTGCTCTGGCAGGGGGTGCAGACCCGGGTCGTGGGCACCCGCAAGGCCGACGACCTGTGGTTGATCCCCGCCGAGGGTGACCCGTTGCCGCCGACGGGCACCACCGTCACCGGTGCGGTGGAGGACGATCGACGCACTCGGCTGATGCGTACCCATTCGGGGTTGCATGTGCTCTGCGGGGTGGTGTTCCGCGACTTCGGTGCCCTGGTCACCGGCGGCAACATGGAACCCGGCGAGGCCAGGATGGACTTCAACCTGCCCGAGGTGCCGTCGGACTTCAAGAGCCGGATCGAGGAGCTGGTCAACGCGGAGGTGGCCGCCGATCGCGCGGTCGCCACCCGGGTGCTGCCGCGCGTGGAGGCGCTGGCCCTGCCGGACATCATCCGTACCCAGTCGAATCTGATTCCGCCCGACGAGGCGGAGGTCCGCATCGTCGACATCGTCGGGTTGGATGTGCAGGCCGACGGGGGTACGCACGTCGCCTCCACCGCCCAGATCGGCAAGGTGCGGGTGGTCAAGGTGGAGAGTAAGGGCCGGGCCAACCGTCGGGTCCGCATCCGCCTGGCCGACTGACCCGGGCCGGACCGACCCGGCAGGTGTGCCCGGTCAGCGGGGCAGGTGGGCGGCGCGGACGTCGAGCAGCCAGCGCTCCACCGGCTTCTCGTCCGGCCGGTCGGGCAGTGGCGTCCGGATCCGGTCGAAGTCGAGTTCGGCCTCGGCGAGCAGGGTGCGCGCCTCGTCCAGCGCGCCCTCGGCGACCCGGTTCCCGAAGCCGCGGAACCACTCCGGGTCGGCGAGCCGGATCTCCAAGATCCCGGTGGCGTAGAGCAGTCGGCCCTGGTGCACCAACCGGGCCAGGTGTCGGGCGTGCTTCGCGGTGCGCCGCCGGGTCTCCGACGAGAAGGTCCCGTCGCCCCGGGACTCCAGCTTGCGGAACTGCTGGGCGGCGTAGCCGAGGTAGGCCTCGCGGACCCGGGGTGCACTGAGGAACGCGGACCGGATGCCGATCAGTCGCTCGCCGAACTCGGTACGGGTCTCGTAGCAGTCGTCGGGGAGCCAGGCCAGCTCGCTGGCGGTCGGATTGCCGCTCAGCGCCAGCCGGCACCACTTGCGGGCCTCGTGCAGCGTGGTGTCCGGGTCGGTGGTGACCGCCGACTCGCGCGGCGGGTGCAGACCGTGGAAGGCGACCGTGGGTGCGGCGAAGACGCCGATCCGGTCGACGTCCGAGCCCGGCCCCGCCAGCCCGTACGCCACCGAGCCGACGATGCCGGAGAGCAGCAGGTGCATGCGGGGAGCATGACGGATCACCTGTCGTCCGCGAAACCTGACATCGGCTGTCATGTTTTGCTGGCAGCGTGGCAGCCATGACGAAACCGCTTACCGCAACGGTGGCGCTGGTGGCCGGGGCGACCCGGGGCGCCGGCCGACAGATCGCCGTGCAACTGGGTGCCGCAGGCGCCACCGTCTACACGACCGGCCGCAGCAGCCGGGCCGGCCGCTCGGAGCTGGACCGGCCGGAGACCATCGAGGAGACCGCCGAACTGGTGACCGCCGCCGGTGGCACCGGCATCGCCGTCCGGGTGGACCACCTCGTGCCCGACCAGGTACGCGACCTCATCGCGCGGATCGACACCGAACAGGGCCGACTCGACGTGCTGGTCAACGACGTGTGGGGTGCCGACCCGCTGATCACCTGGGAGAAGCCGGTCTGGGAGCAGCCGCTGGACGCCGGTTTCCGTACGCTGCGGCTCGCGGTGGACACCCACATCATCACCAGCCACTTCGCGATGCCGCTGCTGATCCGCCGCCCGGGCGGCCTAGTGGTGGAGATCGGCGACGGCACGCGGGCGTACAACGAGCAGAACTACCGCCTGTCGGTCTTCTACGACCTCGCCAAGACCTCGGTCAACCGGCTCGCCTTCAGTTGGGCGCACGAACTCAGGCCGTACGGCGGCACCGCCGTCGCGCTCAGTCCCGGCTGGCTGCGCTCCGAGGCGATGCTGGAGCACTTCGGCGTCACCGAGGCCAACTGGCGCGACGGCGCGGCCAAGGACCCGCACTTCCTCATCTCGGAAACCCCGGCGTTCGTCGGCCGGGCGGTCGCCGCCCTGGCCGCCGACCCCGACCGCGCCCGGTGGAGCGGGCACTCCGTGTCCGCGGGCGACCTGGCCAAGGTGTACGGCTTCACCGACGTGGACGGCAGCCAGCCGGACGCGTACCGCTACATCACCGAGGTGGTCGACGCCGGCAAACCGGCCGACGTCACCGGCTACCGCTGACCGAGCGACCAGCGGGGTCAGCGGTCGCCGGGGGCGGTGTAGAGGGCGGCGGCGCGGGCCGCCGCCTCGGCCAGCCGGGCGCGCAGGTCGGGCGGGTCGAGCACCTCCACCTCCGGGCCCAGTCCGAGCAGTTGGGTGTACGCCACGTCGACGGACTCGACGGGCAGCCGGGTGGTGACCCAGCCCTGCTCGTCGGGCTCGTCGGCGGCGGCGACCGCCTCGGCGTACCCGAACGGGATGTCGCTGCGGTGCTTGAGCTGGCGCAGGCCGGCGGGGCTCAGCCGGATCCGCACCTCGGCCCGCAGCATGCCGCGCAGGAACGCCTCCGCCTGCGCGTGCCAGTACGCCGGCAGGTCGAAGTCCGGCTCCCGCTCGAAGGCCTCCTCGTCTGGCTCGACGTCGACGATCCGGTCCACCCGGTAGGTGCGCAGGTCCGCGTCGACCCGGCCGACGAGATACCAGATGCCGTTCTTGAGGACCAGACCGTACGGGTGGACCCGCCGGGTCACCTCCCGATCGCCACGCCGGTAGTGCAGGGTCACCACCCGGTCCCGCCAGACCGCGCCGGCCAGGTCGGCCAGCCACGGCGGTGGGGCGTGCTGCGCGTACCAGCCGGGCACGTCCAGGTGGAAGCGTTGCCCGGTACGGGTCGGTGCGTCACGCAGGCTGGGCGGCAGCGCGGCGAGGACCTTCAACTCGGCTGCGGCGACCGCGTCGGCCAACCCCATGTCTCCGGCCGGTCCGGGCAGCCCGGCGAGGAAGAGCGCCTCCGCCTCGTCCCGGGTCATCCCGGTCAGCCGGGTCCGGTAGCCGCCGAGCAGCCGGTAACCCCCGGCCCGACCCCGGTCGGCGTAGACCGGCACCCCGGCGGCAGAGAGCGCCACGATGTCCCGGTACACCGTCCGCTCGGAGACCTCCAGCTCCCGGGCCAGCTCCGCCGCCGTCATCGCCTCCCGCGCCTGCAACAGCAGCAGCAACGAGATCAGCCGCGCCGCCCGCACGGTCAGCGTCCGCCGGGGGTCAGCAGACCCCGGTCGTACGCGACGGCCACGGCGGCGGCCCGGTCGTTGACCCCGAGCTTGGCGTACACGTGTAGCAGGTGGGTCTTGACGGTGGCCTCGCTGATGAACAGTTGCGCGGCGGCCTCCCGGTTCGTCGAGCCGCGCGCCACCAGGGTGAGCACCTCCAGTTCACGCTGACTCAGCGGCTCCTCCGCCGGGGCACGCAGCCGTCCCATCAGCCGTCCCGCCACGGCGGGAGAGAGCACCGATTCGCCTCGTGCTGCGGCGCGTACCGCCCGGACCAGTTCGTCGCGGGGGGCGTCCTTGAGCAGGTAGCCGGTGGCACCGGCCTCGATCGCCGGCAGCACATCGGCGTCCGTGTCGTACGTGGTGAGCACCAGCACCTTCGCCGTACTGCCGGAGCGGACCAGCCGACCGATCGCGGTCACCCCGTCCATGCCGGGCATCCGAAGGTCCATCAGCACCACGTCGGGACGGTGCCGGGCGGCCAACGCCAGCGCCTCGGCCCCGTCGGCCGCCTCACCGACCACCTCGAACCCGGGATCACCGGTGAACATGCCGCGCAGCCCGTCCCGCACCACCGGATGGTCGTCGACGATCAGCAGGCGTACCGGATCGGTCACCCCACACCCCCTGGCAACGCCGGTACGGACGCCGAGATCGCGGTGCCGCCGCCCGGCTCGGACTCCACGTCCAGGCGGCCGCCGACCTCGGTGACCCGTTGCCGCATGGCGGTCAGCCCGTAGCCGCCGTCCGGCTTCGGTGCGGCAGCCTCGGCGTCGAAGCCGGTGCCGTCGTCCCGTACGTCAAGCGTCACCACATCCGACATGTAGGACAGGGTCAGCCCCACCCGGGAGGCAGCGGCGTGCCGAGCCACGTTGGCCAACGCCTCCTGGGCGGCCCGCAGCAGGGTCACCTCGACCTCCGGATGCAGCGGCCGAGGGGTGCCGGTGGTGTTGACCTCGGCCCGTACCCCGTGCCGCGCGGACCAGCGTCCACCCAGCTCGGTCAGGGCATCGGGCAGCCTAGCGGCCTCCAGCGGCTCCGGACGGATGGCGCGGACCGAGCGACGGGCCTCGGTGAGGCTCTCCCGGGCCAGCGCCAGGGCATTGTCCACGTGCCGCCGCCAGTCGCCGGAGCGGTCGCGGGTCTGCTCGGCCGCCTCCAACTGGGTGATGATGCCGGTGAGCCCCTGCGCCAGGGTGTCGTGGATCTCCCGGGCCATCCGTTGCCGTTCGTCGAGCACCCCGGCCTCCCGGGCCTGGGTTACCAGTTGGGCGTGCAGACCCTCGTTCTCCCGTACCGTCTCGGTGAGCTGACGGTTTGCGGCGGCCAGCTCCGCCACCAACCGCTTGCGCTTGGCGTCCTCCCGTTCGGCGACGATGTTGAACCAGATCACCGCGCCCGCGACGAGCACGTTGAACAGCACCAGGACCAGCCAGAGCTGCGAGCCCGACAGGGCGGCGGACACGCCACCGCCCTGCGCGGTGGCGAGCAGTACGGCGGTGACGGCCACCCCGCCGATCCGCCATCGCCAGGACAGCACCGGGAAGGCGTGCACGTAGCCGATCCAGGCGAAGTAGCCGTACCACGGGCTGGCCACCACCAGCACCGCGGCGAAGGTGAGCAACCCCGCGTAGTAGACCGCCATCCGGGTACGACGGCTCTGCCAGCCCGGATGCAGGTTGATGAACCAGGCGACCCAGGCCCCGGCCGCCACGACGACGGTGAGGGTGAGCCATATCGGAAGGCCGCGGGGTGCCGGTGTGAGCAGGGCCAGCAGCGTGCCCACGGCCAGCCCGCCGTAGGGCAGCAACCGGTAGAGGGCGGCCTCCCGTGCCTTCCAGGTGGCCAACCGGTCGTCGCCCTCGCCGCTGCTGGTCATCGGCTCCCCGCTCACTGCCAGCGGAACAGTTTCGTCGCGAGAGCACCGGCGGCCACCGCGACCACCGCCATTATCGCCAGGTGCAGCGGGTGCGGGGCGGTGCCCGTCCAGGCGTCCAGCAGGGCCTGCACACCGGGCGGAGTGTAGGCGCCGATCTCGGCCAGGAAATCGGGCAGCAGGAACCTCGGCAGGTACACGCCACCGAAGAACATCACCGCCATGAACACCGGTACGGTCAGCGCCTGGGCCGACCTGGCGGTGGGCGCGACCGCCGCCACCAGCAGTCCCAGCGCGAGCAGCGCCGCGGTACCGAGGATCAGGGCGGCGGCGAAGCCGAGCGGGTGCTGCGGCAGCGGTACGCCGAACGCCAGCCGGGCCACCACGGCGAGCAGCACCGCGCTGGCCAGGATGCCGATCAGCGCCAGCACCAGTTGGGCCAGCAGCAGGGCCAGCGGGCTGGCCGGGGTGGTGGCCAGCCGGCGCAGGATGCCGCGCTCCCGGTAGGTGGCCAGCACGGTGGGCAGGACGTTCACGCCGACCATCGCCAGGGTGACCACCAGCAGGGACGGGGTGAAGTAGGTGACGAAGGACTGGCCGCCGAGATCCGGAGTGGGCTTTCGGAGGGTGGGGATGAGTCCGAGGACCACCAGGATCAGGGTGGGCAGTGCGATGGTGAGCACCATCGTCGAGGTGTCCCGCAGGTAGAGCCGGGCCTCGGTCTTGAGGATCTGGCTGAAGGCGTGCATGGCGTTCCCCTCAGTCGGTGAGCCGGCGCCCGGTCAGTTCGACGAACGCGTCGTCCAACGTGGCCTGCTCCAGCCGCAGGTCGGCGGCGATGATCTGGTTACGGGCGAGGACGGAGGTGACCGCGTGCAGCACGTCACCGGTGCCGGTCACCACCACCTGGGCGCCGCTGCGGGTCACCGAGGTCACCTGCGACAACCCGGTGAGCAGGTGATCGTCGAGCGGGGTGGACGGGCGGAACCGGATTCGTTGCTCGGGTACCACGGCCGAGACCAGCCCGGCCGGGCTGTCCAACGCCACCACCCGCCCCTTGTCGATCACGGCAAGCCGGTCGCAGAGCCGCTCGGCCTCCTCCATGAAGTGGGTGACCAGCACGATGGTCACGCCGCGATCCCGGACCCGCTCGATCAGGTTCCAGGTGTCGCGGCGGGCCTGCGGATCCAGCCCGGTGGTCAACTCGTCCAGGATGGCGATCCTCGGGTTGCCGACCAGCGCCAGCGCGATGGAGAGCCGTTGCTTCTGGCCGCCGGAGAGCTTGTCGTACGGGGTGTTGCGCTTCTCGCCGAGCCCCAACTCGTCGATGAGCTGGGCCGGGTCCGCCGGGTCGCGGTAGAACGAGGCGTACAGGTCCAGCGCCTCGGCGACCCGGAGCCGATCCGGCAACCGGCTCTCCTGTAGCTGCACCCCCACCAGTTGTCGCAGCCGGGTGGCGTCCCGGCGAGGGTCCAGCCCGAGGACGGACACCTCGCCCCCGTCGGGGACGCGCAACCCGGCGACACACTCCACGGTGGTGGTCTTGCCCGCACCGTTCGGGCCGAGGACGCCGAAGATCTCGCCCGCCGCGACGTCGAACGACACGTCCTGCACCGCCACCGTCTCGCCGTACCGCTTGTGCAGGTGGGACACCTCGATCACCGGCATCGCATCGCCCTTCGCTCGGTTACCCGTACAGCGTCGCGGCGGCGGGCCGGTGTGGGATCGACCAGCTGTAGATGATCTCGTTCGGCTCCGGTTGACCCGAACGATCCGTCGATCGGTTGATGTGCCGACCGGTGACTAGGCTCAGCGGCGTGAACGTTTCCGAGATGTCCGGCACCGCCACGAGCACCGCGCGGCGGTTCGCCGACGGTGCCGGGTTCCTGCTGCGTGGCATCGGGCTGTACGTACGCAATCCCGGTCTGATGCTGCTCGGCGTGGTGCCGGCGCTGATCTCCGGCGTGCTGTTCCTGACCGCGTACGCCATCCTGGTCGTCTTCGTCGGCGACCTGGCCACGGCGGTGACCCCCTTCGCCGACGACTGGTCGACGGCGACCCGCAGAGTGGTCCGGGTGATCGCCGGCCTGGCCATCCTCGGCCTCGGTGGCCTGCTCGCCGTGCTCACCTTCACCGCCGTCACCCTGGTCATCGGCGATCCGTTCTACGAGAAGATCTCCGAGCGGGTGGAACAGCGGTACGGCGGCGCGCCCGACGCGGTCGAGGTACCGTTCTGGGCGTCCCTGCGGCGCAGCGCCGTCGACTCGATCCGGCTGGTCGCCCTGGCGGCGCTGTTCGGCATCCCACTGTTCGCGGCCGGGTTCATTCCGCTGCTCGGCCAGACGGTGGTACCGGTGATCGGTGCCGCTGTCGGCGGTTGGCTGCTCGCCGTGGAACTGGTCGGCGCGCCCTTCTACCGGCGCGGCAAGGGGCTGCGGGAGCGCCGGGCAGCGCTGAAGGTCGACCGTCCGACCGCGCTCGGCTTCGGGATGGCGGTCTTCGTCTGCTTCCTGATCCCGCTCGGGGCGGTACTGCTCATGCCGGCCGCGATCGCCGGTGCCACCCTGCTCGCCCGCCGCACCCTCGGCCAGCCCGTCACGGAGGACTGACCCGTGGACATCACCACCGAACAGGTGTACGCGGTGGTCAACGCCGCCAACTCGTCACTGCTCGGCGGCGGTGGAGTGGACGGTGAGGGCAGGCTCAGGAGGCGGGGACGGCGGCGATCGCCTCGACCTCGACGAGTTGGTCGCGGTAGCCGAGCACGGTCACCCCGAGCAGGGTGCTGGGGGCGTCGTGGTCACCGAAGGCCGCCCGTACCACCTCCCATACCGTGACCAGGTCCTCCTGGCGGGTGGAGGCCACGTACACGGTGCTCTTGACGACGTCGGACAGGGTGGCGCCGGCGGCGGCCAGGGCGGTCTCCAGGTTGGCCATCACCTGCCGGGCCTGGGCCGCGTGGTCGCCGGGGGCGACGGTGCGGCCCTCGGCGTCGAGCGGGCAGGCGCCCGCGGTGAAGACCAGGCGGGTGCCGGGTTCCACGGTGGCCAGATAGGCGTACGGGGCGACGTCGGCGAGTGCGGGCACGGGCAGCAGGCGAACCGGGTGGGACATGCGGGGCAGGCTAGCCGCCCGCCGAGCCGGGTGCCACGCGATAAGGGTTGTTAACAAGGGGCCCTTGCTCTACCTGAGGCGTTAACAAGGTGCCCTTCCTTACAACTCAGGCGGAGTCGCGGAGGATGAGTTCGGTGGGGAGGATGAGGGCGGGCTCGACCTCCTCGCCGGCCGCGAGGCGCAGCAGCAGACGAGTGCCCTGTCGGCCGAGTTCCACGATCGGCTGCCGCACGGTGGTCAGCGGCGGTTCGGTGTACGCGGCGGTCTCGATGTCGTCGAAGCCGATCACGGCGACGTCCTCCGGCACCCGCCGTCCCGCCTCGCGCAGGGTACGCAGGGCGGCGTGCGCCATCAGGTCGGAGGCGGCGAAGACGGCGTCCAGGTCGGGGTGGGCGGTGAGCAGTTCCCGCATCGCCGCCGCACCGGACTCCCGGGTGAAGTCGCCGACCGCCACCATCTGCGGCAGCCCGGCGGCGGCCACCGTGTCCCGGTAGCCGGCCAGCCGTTCGATGCCGGCGACCATGTCCTGCGGCCCGGCGATGGTGGCGATGCGTCGCCGACCGGTGTCGATCAGGTGTCGTACCGCCTTGGTCACCCCGGCGACCTGGTCGACGTCGACGTACGGCACGTTCGCGCCGTCGAGGGGTCGGCCGCTGCACACCACCGGGATGCCCAGCGCGGCGAGCTTGGCGGGCAGCGGGTCGGCACCGTGCAGCGAGGCGAACAGCACACCGTCGACGTGCCGCCCGGTGGTGTACCGCTCGACCCGTTCGTGCCCGGCCGGTGAGCCGGCGAGCATCAGCACCAGCTGCTTGTCGGCGGCCTCCAACTCCTGCGCGGCGCCCCGGATGATGCCGGGGAAGACCTGGTCGTCGGAGAAGACGCGGGTCGCCTCCTCGGGCATCACCAGGGCGATCGAGTCGGTCCGCTGGGTGACGAGGGAGCGGGCGGCGAGGTTCGGCACGTACCCCAACTCGGCCACCGCCTGGCGGACCGCCTCCCGGATCGGCTCGGCGACCGTGGTGGAACCGTTCACCACCCGGGAGACGGTGGCCCGGGACACCCCGGCCCGCCGCGCCACCGCTTCCAGAGTGGGCCGTTGCGCGCCCGTCATCGGAGAAACCACCGCCTTGTCACAGTCCGTTCCGGGAGATCACCTCCTGGTACCACCGGGCGCTGGACTTCGGTGTACGCCGCTGGGTGAGGTAGTCGACGTGCACGATGCCGAACCGCTTGCGGTACCCCTCGGCCCACTCGAAGTTGTCCAGCAATGACCATACGAGATAGCCGCGCAGGTCGACGCCCCGGGCGATGGCCTCGTGCGCGGCACGCAGGTGTCCGTCCAGGTACGCGATCCGGTCGTCGTCGCGTACCGGGCTGGTCCCGTCCGAGCTGCTCTTGTCCGGAAACGCCGCGCCGTTCTCGGTGACCATCAGGGGCACCGGCGGATAGTCGGTGGCGATGCGTTCCAGCAGCCGGGTCAGCCCCGCCGGTTCGATCATCCAGCCCATGTCGGTCAGCGGACCGACCGGCGGCAGGAACTCCACGGCTGCGGCGGTGCCCGGGTACGCGCCGCCGCCACCCGCGCCGTCCGGTCGCCCGGCGACGTAGGTCGGCGCGTAGTAGTTGATCCCGAGCAGGTCGATCGGCGCCGCGATGATCTTCTCGTCGCCGTCGACGACGAACACCGGCTCGACGATCCGGGCCACGTGCTCACGCACGTCGTCGGGGTAGCCGCCGACCAGCAGCGGATCCAGGAAGATCCGGTTGTGCAGGCCGTCGACCAGGCGTACCGCGTCGGCGTCGGCGGCGCTGTCCGCGTCGGCGGGGCGTACGTCGGCCGGGTTGAGGGTGATGCCGACGCGCTCGGCACCGCCCGCGCGCAGCGCCTGCGTGGCCAGGCCGTGCGCCAGCAACAGATGGTGTACGGCGCTGAAGGCGGCGCCCGGGTCCTGCACCCCGGGGGCGTGCACGCCGTTGCCGTAGCCGAGGTACGCGGAGCACCAGGGCTCGTTGAGCGTGGTCCAGGTGTCGATGCGGTCACCGAGTCGGGCGTACACGGCGGCGGCGTAGGTGGCGAAGTGCTCGGCGGTCTCCCGCGCCGTCCAACCACCCCGGTCCTGCAACGTCTGCGGCAGGTCCCAGTGGTAGAGGGTGACGATCGGGTCGATGCCCCGACCCAGCAGCGCGTCGGTCAGCCGGTCGTAGAAGTCCAGGCCGCGCGGGTTGACCGGGCCGCTGCCGTCGGGCTGGATCCGGGGCCAGGAAACCGAGAAACGGTACGCCTGCAGGCCCAGCTCGGCCATCATCGCCACGTCGTCGGCGTACCGGTGGTAGTGGTCGCAGGCGACGTCACCGGTGTGTCCGGCGTACACCTTTCCCGGTGTGCGACTGAAGGTGTCCCAGATCGACTCCCCGCGCCCGTCGTCGCGGGCCGCCCCCTCGATCTGATAGGCGGCCGTCGCCGCTCCCCACAGGAAATTCTCCGGGAACCGGATTCCACTCACGATTTGACCGCACCTTCCATGATTCCGCCGATGATCTGGCGTCCGAACAGTACGAACACCAGCAGCAGCGGCAGCGTGGCGATTGCCGTACCGGTGAACACCTGGGACATGTCCTGGTAGTAGCCGTCGGACAGGGCCCGCAGGGACAACTGCACGGTGGGATTCTCCGGATCGTTGAGCACCGCGTACGGCCACAGGAAATCGTTCCAGGTGGTCATGAACGTGAGCAGCCCGAGCACCGCGATGGCCGGCCGCAACGCGGGCAGCACCACGTTCCAGTAGATCCGTGCGGTGCCGCAGCCGTCCACCCGCGCCGCCTCGATCAGCTCGGTGCTGATCGCCTGTCCGGCGTACTGCCGCATCATGAACACACCGAAGCCGGTGACCAGGGCGGGCAGGATCACCGCGGGCAGCCGGTCGTTGAGGTTCAGCTTCGTCATCAGCATGTACAGCGGGATGATGCCGAGCTGGGTGGGCACCATCATCGTCGCGATGATGATCATCAGCAGCGCGTTGCTGCCCCGGAAGCGCAGCTTGGCGAAGGCGAACCCGGCCAGCGAGGAGAAGAACACCACCGAGATGGTGACCGTGATCGCCACGATCGCCGAGTTGATCAGACCGGTCAGGAAGTACGCGTCGGTGTTGGCGAACAGCCGGGAGATGTTCGCGCCCAGGTTGCCGCCCGGCGTGACCGGCGGCGGCAGTTGCCCCATCGCGTCGCTGGAGCGGCTGGCCACCACGAACATCCAGTAGATCGGGAAGACCGACAGGACCCCGGCGGCGACCAACGCGAAGTACGTGAGCGGGCTGGCCCGCCACAGCTTGCTCATCGCGCCACCTCGCTTCGCTCGGCACCGCGACGAGGCTCCACCGCACTGAGCCGAATGATTCGCTCGCTGCGCTCGCTCATCGGAACCCTCCCTTTCGGTTGCCCTCCGGCGGTCGGGCGGAGGAACCGAGCCGGCGGATGATCAGTACGTTGATCGCGGCGACGATGGCGATCAGGGCGAACAGCAGCCAGGCCACCGCCGAGCCGTAGCCGAAGTTGTAGTACGGCGCGAAGGCGTTCTCGAACATGTACATGGTCATCGTCTGCGACTCGCGCAGCGGCCCGCCCCGGATCGCGTTGGTGCCGGAGTGGAACAGCCGGGGCTCGGTGAACAGTTGCAGCCCGCCGATGGTGGAGATGATGACGCAGAAGATGATCGTCGGCTTGAGCAGCGGCACGGTGACCGACCAGAACTGCCGGGCCCGGTTCGCGCCGTCGATCGCCGCGGCCTCGTACAGGTCGCGGGGGATGGCCTGCATGGCGGCCAGGAAGATCAGGGCGTTGTAACCGGTCCACCGCCAGTCGACCATCGTGGAGATGGCCACCCAGGAGGCGAACCGGTTGGACTTCCACTCGATCCCGTCGATGCCGACCAGGTCGAGCAGCCAGTTGATCATGCCGAACTCGCGACCGAACAGCACCCCGAAGACGATCGCCACGGCGGCCGTGGAGGTCACGTTGGGCACCAGCACCGCCATCCGCCAGCCGGTACGCATCCGCAGCTGCCGGTTGAGCAGGTTGGCCAGCCAGAGCGCCAGCAGCAGCTGCGGCACGGTACTGAGGACGAAGATGCCGAGGGTGTTGACCACCGAGTGCCAGAAGTCGCCGTCGGCCAACAGCCGGGTGTAGTTGTCCGCGCCGATGAATGTGGGATTGCTGCCCAGCAGGTCCCAGTCGTGCAGCGAAACCCAGAAGGTGTACGCCAGCGGCCAGGCCCCGAAGATCGCGAAGATCACGAAGAACGGGGCGATGTAGAGGTAGGGCGAGTACTTCGCGTCGATCCGGCTGAGCCGGCCGGCCCGCAACAGCCGGGACCGGCCCGGTGCCGGCGCGGTCGGCCCTCGCGCGTCGAGCTGCAACGCCATGACCCGTTGACTCCTTTCCACGCCCCCGCCCCGCGCCGATCCTCCGGCCGGTGGCCACGCGCGCCCGGCGAGCGTGGCGGTCCTGGATCGGCGGCGGGGGTGGAGGCCGTCGGGCCGGTTACTTGGCGGCGGCCTTCTTGGCGTTGTTGACGGCGTCCTGCCAGCCCTGCTCGGGCGTACGCTGTCCCAGCTCGACGGTGCGGACGGCGTTCTCCACCTCGGTGCGTACCGCCTGGTTCTTCGGGCCCATGTAGACCGGCTTCAGCGTCTTCGCGCCCTCGGCGAAGATCGTTCCGATCGGCGCACCGGAGAAGTACGCGTTCTTGGCATCGGCGATCGCCGGGTCGTCAAGCGCCTGCGGCGAGGACGGCAGCGGGCCCTTGGCCTTGAAGGCACCGATCTGACCCTGCGGGCTGGTCAGGAACTTGACCAGCTTGATGGCCTCTTCCTTGTTCTTGCTCTGTGCCGGCACGGCCAGGTGCGAGCCGCCCCAGTTGCCGCCGTCGCCGGGCACCCGGGCGATGTCCCACTTGCCGCTGGCCTCCGCGCCGGCGTTGCCCTCGATCACCCCGGTCATCCACGCCGGGCAGGCGATGGTGGCGAACTTGGCCTGCTTGAAGGCCGAGACCCACTCCTCCGACCAGGAGCCGTACTTGCCGGACAGGCCGGCACCGATGATCTTCATGGTGGTGTCCCAGGCCTGCTTGACCGCCGGGTTGCTGTCCACCACCAGGTTGTTGCTGGTGTCGTAGTAGTGGTAGCCCTGCGCCTTGCCGGCGGTCTGCAACACGATGGTGTTGAACGTGTTGGTCGCCGCGTCCAGGAACGACGCACCGGTGTCGGCCGCCTTGAAGCGTTCGCCGACCGCGATGTAGTCCTCCCAGGTCGGCCAGAGCTTGGAGACCTCGTCGCGCTCGGTGGGCAGCCCCGCCTTGGCGAACAGGTCCGTGCGGTAGCACATCGCCATGCCACCCACGTCGGTGCCGAGCCCGATCAGCTTCTGCCCGTCGGCGGTCAGCCCCTGGTTCCACTTCCACTCCAGGAAGTTGCCCTTGAGCTCGGCGGCGCCGTGGTCGAGCAGGTTGACGAAGTTGTCCGGGTTGGCCTTGTACTCGACCATCAGGCCTTCTTCGATGGCGACGACGTCACCGGCGCCCTTGCCCGCGGCGAGCCACTGGGTCAGCTTCGGCGAGTACTCGTCGAGGTTGCCGCCGGTGCCCCGCTCGACGATCTTCACGTTGGGGTTGGCGTCCATGTACTCCTGGTAGAGCTGTTCGTAGCCGAGCTGTCCGAAGACGTCGACGGTGAGCGTTATCTTGCCGTCGCCCGCGGCGTCCTCGTCGCCGGCGCAGCCGCTGGTGGCGAGTAGCGCACCAACGGTTGCCAAGGCGACCGCCGCAAGGCGATGGCGGGGAAAAGTGGCCATGGTCTGTGACCCCTCTCAGGTGGGTGAGTGGTGGTGGATGAGTCTGAGAGCGCTCTCACGTAGCCTGCGTCCCTCGCCGGGGCGGTGTCAAGAGAGCGCTCTCTCGGCTGGGTCACAGAATGGCCACGGCCAATCGGTGCGAGGTCACCGTTACAGCGGAATGGCGGCTACCAGGGTGTCCGGTAACCGCCATGCCGTCGTAACGGTGTCAATCAATCAGCCGGTGCGTACCCCGTCGAGGAGGGTGGGGTCGCCGGCCACGGACAGGGTGTCGAAGCTGACCCGGCCCCAGAGCGCCAGCAGCAGGTCGCTCGCCGTGCCGCTGACGTGCACCCGGGCGTGGTGCTCGTCGTGGTCGAGGATGGTGCCGGTGTCCAGCAGCGCCACCCCCTCACCGCGCAGCCGCAGGTACCACTCCTGCGCCGCGTCGGTCGCGCTGAGTCGAACCACCCCGCGCCACTGACCGCTGGCCGCCCGGCGGCCGGCCGGCAGCCAGGTGTCGAGCACCTCGCTCACCCCGTCGGCCGCGAGCTTGGCCTCGATCGGTTCGCCGGCGGCGATGGCGAGCTGGGCGTCCCAGCGGTGCAGGGCGGTCTCGTGCGCCATCCGGCGGGGCCAGAAGCCGGCCTTCTTCGGCTGCGGGGCCCAGTTCCAGGCCGGGGCCTCCGGGTCCAGGGTGTCGAAGAGGACCATCAGGTCGTCGTACGCCTGCTGCCACTGCTGCGCGGCGGTGAGCCCCGGCAGGAGTTCGGGACGCTGCGACCGGCGTTGCTCCGGCGCGGTGGCCCGGCCTGACCCGGCGACGTCGCGTACCCACTGGTAGATGCCGGTGAGGTGCAGGGCCAGGTCGGTCACCGTCCAGCCGGGGCAGGACAGCACGGGTGTCTCGGGCGGGGCGTCGGCGACCGCGGCGGCGAACGCCGGGCCCTCCGCGCGGAGTGCACCGATCCAGAAGTCCTTGCTGCCGTGCATTCTGCTCATCGCCATCCTCCCGGGGGTGACCGGGCCACCAATGGGTGCCACGGCTACCTCTCAGCCTAGGGTGAAAGATGTGCCTGACGTCTACGCCCAGCCGACAGCCGCCGCCCAACCCGTCATTTCCGGCGAACTGTCGCAATACACCACATTGCGCCTAGGCGGACCCGCCCGGCGGATCGTCACCGCAACCACCGCCGAGGAGATTGTCGCTCACGTACGCCAGGCGGGTGAACATGCGCTTCTGCTCGCCGGGGGCAGCAACGTGGTGATCGGCGACGCCGGGTTCCCGGGCACGGTGATCCTGGTCCGCTCCCGAGGTCTGCGGGTGCTGACCGAGGACGAGCAGACCGTCACCATCCGCGTCGAGGCCGGCGAGCCGTGGGACGACCTGGTCGCCGCCACGGTGCGCAACGGCTGGTCCGGCCTGGAATGCCTGTCCGGCATCCCCGGCTCCACCGGCGCCACCCCGATCCAGAACGTCGGCGCGTACGGCCAGGAGGTCGCCGAGACCATCGTCGGCGTGCAGGTGTACGACCGTACCGCCGGGACGATCACCCAGCTGGACGCCGCCGACTGCGGCTTCGCCTACCGGGCCAGCATCTTCAAGTACAGCGAGCGCTGGGTGGTGCTCGCTGTCGACTTCCGGCTGGCCCGCTCGCCGCTGTCCGGCCCGGTCCGGTACGCGGAACTGGCCCGCGCGCTCGGCGTCGAGGTCGGTGACCGGGTGCCGCTCGCCCACGCCCGCGCCACCGTGCTGGAACTTCGCGCGGGCAAGGGCATGGTGCTGGACGCCGCCGACCCCGACACCCGTTCGGTCGGTTCCTTCTTCACCAACCCCGTCCTCGATGCCGCCGAGTACGAGGAGCTGCGGCAGCGCGCCGCCGACATCGGTGAGCCGCCCGCCTGGCCGGGCGCGGGCGACCTGGTCAAGGTCAGCGCCGCCTGGCTGATCGACAAGGCCGGCTTCGGCAAGGGCTACGCCGGCCCCGAGGGCGTCGCCATCTCCAGCAAGCACACCCTCGCCCTCACCAACCAGACCGGCACCGCCACCACCGAGGCCCTCCTCACCCTGGCCCGCGAAATCCGCGACGGCGTCCACGCCCGCTTCGCGGTAACCCTCCACCCCGAACCCGTCCTCATAACCTGCACCCTCTGACCCACCCACCGCCCACCCCGCGCTTCTCCGCCCACCCCGCGCTTCTGCGCGTTGATCAAAAGGGGTGGGGTGGGGGTTAGGGGGTGGGGGAGGGCCAGGGGAGGGTCAGTTCGCCTTGGCGCCAGCGGCGGGGGCGGTGGAGGATGGGCCAGCCCTGGGCGCGTACGGCGGCCACGGTGTGCAGCCAACGCTGGCGGGGGCCGTACGGGGCGTAGCCGGCGGCGGCGTGCCAGGCGTCGTCCAGGGCGCGGATCAGGTCGTGGATGGGTTCCCCGGGGACGTTGCGGTGGATCAGCGCCTTGGGTAGCCGTTCGGCCAACTCCGCCGGGGTCTGCAGAGTGGACAGGCGGGCGGCCAGGGTCAGCGTGCGCGGGCCGGTGGCGTCGAGCAGGATCCAGCCGGCGAGGCGGCCCAGTTCGTCACAGGTGCCCTCGACGAACAGTCCGCCGGGTGCCAGTCGGCTGGTGACGGTGGCCCAGGCGGCGGCCACCTCGCTCTCGTCGTACTGGCGTAGCACGTTGAACGCGCGTACCAGGGCCGGGCGCAGGCCGGCGAGTTCGAATCCGCCCCGGGCGAAGGTGAGGCCGGGTGGGTCGGCGGCGGGTTGGGCGTCCGCGACGCGGATCGGGTCGATCTCCAGGCCGACCACCCGTACGTCGGGGCGTACCCCGGCGGCCAGCCGGGCGCGCAGTTCCACCGCTGTCACCGGGTTCGCGCCGTATCCCAGGTCCACCACGAGTGGGTCCGGTGCGGCGCGTAACGCGTCGCCGCAGGTGTCGACGATCCAGTTGTCCACCCGTCGGAGCCGGTTGGGGTTGGTGGTGCCGCGGGTGATGGTTCCGAGCGGCCGGGGCGTACGCGCCGCCATGGCTGTTTTCCTCAGGCTCCGGCTGGTGACCGGTCACCGGCACCTGTGCCGCTCACCCGCTGAACGATGTGGGCGGCCTGCACCAGTGAGCGTACGACGAGACGGTCCACGTTGACGTGTGGTGGCCGGGTGGCGTACCAGGCGATGCAGTCGGCGACGGTCCCGGCGCCGATTTCGCTGGATGCCCCGGTGACGACGGCGACACGACTCATCCGGCCATTCTCGCCCCTGTCGCGCCGAGGGTCGGAGCTTCCCCGGTGATGAGGTCGGTCACGCCCGTCGCCCTGGGCGACGTATTACCAGCCGCCGATCGGGAAGATGACATCTGGCGCGGAGGTTGACGCAGAGGCACGTCGGTCGTGCAGTACGGCATCAACCCTGGCATAGGGAGCAAAAGTGGCGGAATTGCACACCGGCGTCGGTCGTCAGCGAGGTGCCCTGCCGTGGCCGAGACCCCGGCGGATCGCGACGCTCTCAGTGCACACCTCGCCCCTGCACCAGCCCGGCACCGGGGACGCGGGCGGCATGAACGTCTACATCCTGGAGGTCGCCCGGCGGTTGGCCGAGGCCGACGTCGAGGTGGAGATCTTCACCCGGGCCACCTCGGGTGACCTGCCGCCGGTGGTGGAGGTCGCCCCGGGGGTGCACGTCCGGCACGTGATGGCCGGCCCGTTGGAAGGGCTGACCAAGGAGGAACTGCCCGGCCAGCTCTGCGCCTTCACCGCCGGCGTACTGCGTGCCGAGGCGGCCCGCCCGCCGGGCCACTACGACCTCATCCACTCCCACTACTGGCTCTCCGGCCAGGTCGGCTGGCTGGCCAAGGACCGCTGGGGAGTGCCGCTGGTGCACACCGCGCACACCCTGGCCAAGGTGAAGAACGCGCAGCTCGCCGCCGGTGACCGGCCCGAACCGAAAGCCCGGGTGATCGGCGAGGAGCAGGTCGTCGCCGAGGCCGACCGGCTGGTGGCGAACACCCGGGTCGAGGCGCAGGACCTGATCGACAGGTACGCCGCCGACCCGGCCCGGGTCGCGGTGGTCGAGCCCGGGGTGGACCTGGACCGCTTCCGTCCACCGGTCGGTGACCGCGACGCCGCGACAAGTGCCGCGCGGGCCCGGCTGGGCCTGCCCACCACCGGTTACCTGGTGGCCTTCGTCGGTCGGATCCAACCGTTGAAAGCCCCGGACGTGCTGATCCGCGCGATCGCCGCGTTGTGCGAGCGGGATCCGGCGCTGGCCGAGGAGGTCTCCGTGGTGATCTGCGGTGGCCCCAGCGGCAGCGGACTCGACCGCCCCACCGCCCTGATCGAGTTGGCCGCGTCGCTCGGCGTCGCCGATCGGATCCACTTCCTGCCGCCGCGTACCGGTGCCGAGCTGCCCCTGCTGTACCAGGCGGCCGACCTGGTCGCGGTGCCGTCGTACAACGAATCCTTCGGCTTGGTCGCCCTGGAGGCCCAGGCCTGCGGTACGCCGGTGGTGGCCGCCGCCGTCGGCGGCCTGGTGACCGCGGTACGCGACCAGGTCAGCGGGATGCTGGTGCGCGGACACGACCCGGTCGACTGGGCGAACACCCTGGCCCGCCTGCTGCCCGACCGGTCCCGTCGGGCGGAGCTGTCGCTCGGCGCCGCCCGGCACGCCCGCAACTTCTCCTGGCACCGTACGGCCGAGGGTCTGCTCGCCGTGTACGGCGAAGCGATCACCGCCCACCGAGCCCATCTCACCTCCGCCCTCGCCGCCTCCTGCTGATGGAAGGAAGGGCACCCTCTTAACGCCTCGTGCATAGGAAGGGCCCCTTGTTAACGCCCGCCCGCCCGCCCGCCCGCGTGACGCCGCCCCGCCGCCCCGCCGCCCCGTCGCCGGGCAGCGGCAGGTTGGGCGGCCGTAGAGTGGAGCCGATGAGTGACCTGGGTGCTCTGATCGAGTCGGTCTGCGCCGAGCGGGAACTGCCCTGCGAGCCGACCGGTCCCGGCGCGTACGCGGTGACCCTGCCCGGCACGCACAAGCTCAAGACGATCTGCAACCTGATCGTGGGCGAGCACGCGCTGCGGATCGAGGCGTTCGTGATGCGCCAGCCGGACGAGCGCCGCGAGGAGCTCTGGGCCTGGCTGTTGCAGCGCAACGCGCGGATGTACGCCGTCTCCTTCTCCATCGACGCGGTCGGCGACATCTACCTCACCGGTCGGGTCAATCCCGCCGGAGTGGACGCCGACGAGTTGGACCGCATCCTCGGTGCGGTGCTCAGCTACGCCGACGAGTCCTTCGACACGATGCTGGAGATCGGCTTCGGCAGCTCGATCCGGCGGGAATGGGAGTGGCGGGTCAAGCGGGGCGAATCCACCGCGAACCTCGCGGCCTTCGCGCATCTCTTCGAGCAGTCGGGGCAGACCCCTGCCGACAACCCGGCAGCCGCCGCTGGCGCGGCCCCGGAGGGTGGCGCGGGCCGGCCCTGATCGGGGGGCCGCGGCACGGCAGCCGGCAAACGCGTTGACCGCGATGTGGTTTAGCTCGCCGTCACGGGGTAAGCCGCACCGCGCGGTGCGGCTTTGGGACCCGCCGCGCGCCGAGACTTCAGTGTCGAGGAGCGTGAGCGTCCATGGCTCAGCGAAACAGCGCGGGTCGCGGCGGGACCGCGACCAGGACCAAGCGGCAGGCCAGCAACCAGACCCCGAACACGCCACGGATCTCCGAGTCGGAGATCTCCCGGATGCGGGTGGACGACATCCGTGGCCAGTTGCGTCGGTACGGGGTCTCCGGCATCTCCGCCCTGCGCAAGCCGGAACTGGTGAAGAGGCTCGCCAGTACGCTGCGTTCGGGTGGGGCGGCGCGCGGCAGCAGCGGACCGGCCGGCCGGGCCAGCAGCACGAAGACCACCGCGACGAAGCAGTCGGCGTCGGCTCGTACCGCCACGGGACGGGCGAAGGCCGCACCCGCCAAACGGACCGGCCCGGCGCGGACGGCGTCGACGGGCACCGCCCGTAACGCCGGCACGGCCCGCACGGCGAGCACCGCCCGCAAGGCCAGTACCGCCCGTAAGACGACGGCGGCGCGCAAGGCCAGCACGGCCCGCAAGACGACAGCGACTGCGCGGACGGCCACCGCCGGGGCCAGGAAGGCGGCCCCTCGCAAGACGGCGCCGGCCGCGAAGACCGCGCCGGCCGGCAAGACCACGTCCGCCCGCAAGACCGCCCCAGCCCGCACGACCACGTCCGCCCGCACGGCGACATCGACTGCGCGGACGACTGCGGCCGGGGCC
Source organism: Verrucosispora sp. FIM060022 (assembly GCF_003977705.1). Taxonomy (NCBI): domain Bacteria; kingdom Bacillati; phylum Actinomycetota; class Actinomycetes; order Micromonosporales; family Micromonosporaceae; genus Micromonospora; species Verrucosispora sp. FIM060022. The sequence continues at coordinate 522,960 of NZ_RQIV01000002.1, read as the reverse complement.
AGGAAGGCGGCTCCCCGCAAGACCGCGGCGGGCAGCACCGCCAAGACGGGTACGACGACGCGCGCGGCCACCCGGCAGGCACCCGCCCGTGGCGCGGCGAAGACGGCGCCCGCTCGCGGTGCGGCGAAGGCTGCACCCGCTTCCCGTAGTGCGGCGAAGACGGCCGCAGCGGGTGGCGGGGTGCGGACCGGGAGGTCGACGGCCCGTTCGACGCGGTCGTCGCAGATGATCTCGTCGTTGCAGGACCGGCCGGAGCGCCCGGGGCGGAGCCTGGTCACCACCAACCACGACGTGATCCAGCGGTGGGCCCGGGAGCGTGGCGCGAAGCCGGCGACGATCAGCGGGACCGAGCGGGACGGTCGGGCCGGGGTGCTGACCTTCAACATCCCGGGATACCGGGAGAGCAGCCGGATCCGCGAGATCACCTGGGACGAGTGGTTCCACACCTTCGACCTGCGCCGGCTGAACCTGATCTACCAGGAACAGCTGCGGGACGGCCGGCAGAGCAACTTCTTCCGTACGGAGTCACCGGATCGGGAGGATGCGTGAGGGTTTGCGGGAATCCCCGTCGGGTATGCGCTGTTGGCCGTGAACGAAGCCCCATCAAGCAGCCCAACGGGACACGGGCGCGCTGTGACGGGCGAGACAGCCAACCAGGTTGAATCCGTCCCATGGGGCGAACTAGCGTTATTGCACCGCGCCACGCTTGGAACCGTTCGGGGGAGCGGCGGATCGATCAGATCTGTGCACCAAGCGAGGTGTCGGGGGACGGGTGGATCCACCGTTGGGGGACGGTGCCCGCCTGTTTGGACCGGCGGCGCGAGCGGGCGTCGCTTACGGGGGTGAGTGCCGCCCGCCGCCGCCGGTCGTAGCGATGAACCGATGTGCCCGGTGCCCACGTGCCGGGCACATCGTCTTGTCCGCGCGCGGCCCATCGCCGTTACGCCGCAATGGCGGTTACCAGGGCATCCGGTAACCGCCATTGCGCCGTAACCGTGTTGATCAGCCGCCTGGGGGATCAGTTGGGTGCGGGGAGGGGGGCCCGAGCGGCCTCGTCCGCGGCCGGGGTCGCGGAGGTGCGGCGCAGGGCGGCGACCCGCCGCTCCCGGGGCGGCCCGGCGAGCAGATGGCCACCGGCGGCCAACAGGCCCAAAGCGCCCATGGCCAGCCAGTGGCCGTCGCCCCACGATTGCAGGCTGAACCCGCCGAGCGTGGGCGCGACGAACGACGCCGCCGGGAAGGCCAGGTAGAACACCGACTGGTAGCGCGCCCGCAGAGCCGGTGGGGCCAGGTCCGCGTTGATCTGCGCGTTGGGGGGTGCGGCCAGCATCGAGCCGACCGTCCAGACCACGCAGGCCCCGAGGTAGAAGACGAGGTCGTCGGCGACGGCCAGGGCACCGAAGCCGACCGCGAGCAGTGCGGTGGAGACGGCAAGTACGGTCCCCTTGCGCCGCCGGTCGATGAGCCGGGGTACGAAGAGTTGCCCCAGCACGATCAGCACCCCGCCCAGGGCCACCACCGTCCCGTACGCCGACGGGCCGAGCCCGTCCGCGCGCATCGCCAGCGGCATGATCGTCGACGCCTGCATGGTCAGCACGGCCAACACGAAGGTCAGCCCGACGAAGATCATGAAGTGCCGGTCGGTCAGCGCGGTGTGCAGCCCGGGCCGGCGACCGGCGGCAGCCGGTTTCGTCTGCCCGTACGCCCGCAGGCTGGGTAGGGTCTCCGGCACCTTCCAGGCGATCAGCACCGCGGTGGCCAGGGTGGCGGCGGCGTCCACCAGGAAGAGCGCGACGTAGCTCGCCTCGGCCAGCAGGCCGGCCAGCAGCGAGGCCACCGCCATGCCCAGGTTGAACGCCCAGAACTGGAGGTTGAACGCGCGGGACCGGCGTTCCTCGGGCACCACGTCGACGATCGCCGCGACGAAGGCCGGGCTCGGCATCGAGTGGGTGACGCCGACCAGCAGGGCGAGCGCCGCGATCACGCCCAGGTGCTGACTCAGCGCCAGCGCGACCATCAGCGCGGCGGTGACCAGGTGCGCTGCCACCAGGGTCGAGCGTCGTCCCCACCGGTCGGCCAGCACCCCACCGAGCAGTACCCCGGCCGCTCCGCCCGCGCCGTATGCGCCGACCACCACTCCGGCCAGCGACTCGCTGGCACCCCGGGCGGCGGTCAGGTAGAGCGACAGGAAGAGCATCGCGAACGCGCCGGCCCGGTTGATCAGCAACCCGACCCAGAGGTACCAGAAGGTGGCGGGCAGCCCGCCGGCCGTGTCGGCGAACCACCCGCGTACGGCTGTGGCCACCTGACGCTCGCGCACCCCGACCCCCCGGATCTGTTCGGTTACCTAACAGATCTTGCCTGATCGGAGTTCGGGCTCCTCTGCGGCCTACCCGCCGGTGGTCGCAACCGGCTCGGCCGTCTTCGGCGCGGCCGGCTGGGGTGCCGTCGACTGGGGCGTGACCACGGGCGGGGCGTCGGTGGTGCGCAGCGCGAGGGCCCGCCGCTCCCGGGCGGGCCCGGAGAGCAGATGACCCACCGCCATCACCAGTCCGATGACGGCGCAGCCGAGCCAGAGCGTGGCATTGCCGGCCTGTTCCCGGACCAGGCCGCCGAGGATCGGCGCGGCGGCACCGGCCAACTGCCAGGACAGCGAGAAGACCCCCTGGTAGCGGCCGCGCAGTTCACTCGGCGAGAGTTCGGCGATGAGGGTGGCGTTGGACGGCGAGTTGAGCATCTCGCCGAGCGTCCAGATCAACACCGTCAACCCGTAGAACCAGGCCACGTCGGCGAACGCGGTAAGCCCGAAGCCGACGCCCATCACCACCGCCGCCAGCGCGAGTACGTGCGACCGGCTGCGGCCCCGGATCAGCCGGGGTACGAAGAGTTGACCGATCACGATGAGGACGCCGTTGAGGGCGATCACCGAGCCGAACGTGGCGGGGCTCAGCCCGGAGTCGGCCATCGCGATCGGCAGCATCGAGATGTGCTGGAGGAAGACCAGCGCGCCGAGCAGGTTCAGTGCCACGAACCCCAGGTAGACCCGGTCGTTCAGGATCGTGCGGAGCGCGCCGACGCCGGCCGCGCCGACCCGCGTACTGACCGTGATCGTCCGGGTCTCCTTCACCTTGACGAAGATGATCACGGCGGTGACCAGCGTGGTGCTCGCGTTGACCGCGAAGAGCAGGAGATAGCCGGCCTGGGCGGCGAAGCCGGCGAGCACCGCGGCGCAGGCGAAGCCGAGGTTGACCGCCCAGTAGTTGAGCGAGAAGGCGCGCAGCCGATCCCGTTCGGGCACCACGTCGATCATCATCGCGCCGAACGCGGGGCGGGCCGCCTCGGCGAAGAGGCCGAGCAGCAGGGCACCCAGCCCGACCGCCCACAGTTCGTGGGCGAAGCCCAGCGCGAGCATCATCACCGCGCCGCCCAGGTGGGCGACGAGCAGAGTCGGCCGCCGCCCCCACCGGTCGGTCAGGGTGCCGCCGACGGTGGTGCCGACCGCGCCGCCGGCTCCCCAGAGGCCGAGCACGATGCCGGCCTGGGTGGCGGAGAATCCGCGTTCCTGGGTCAGATAGATGGCGAGGAAGACGAGGACGAACGAGCCGAGCCGATTGATCAGCGTGCCGGTCCAGAGGTACCAGAAAGTCCTGGGTAGGCCGCCGGTGGTGTCCCGGAACCAGCCCCGTATCGCGTGCACTCCGGCGTCCCCGTCCGTAATGAGTGATGATCTAGCCGACCCTTACAACCTAGTGGTGCGCCGAGAGCAAGGTCATCCGGTTTTCCACGTGGTGGTCGTCACGACCCTTCCCGCGCGAGCGATCCCGGGTTGCGGCAGGATGATCGGCATGACAGCTAGCGAGGGACCCACCGTCGGGACGCTGGTCCTGTTGCGGCACGGCGAGAGCGACTGGAACGCCAAGAACCTCTTCACCGGCTGGGTCGACGTGGACCTGACCGAGAAGGGTGAGAACGAGGCGCGCCGCGGCGGCGAGCTGCTGCGCGAACACAACCTGCTGCCGGACGTGGTGCACACGAGCCTGCTGCGCCGCGCCATCCGGACCAGTGAACTGGCGCTCAACGCGGCCGACCGGCACTGGATCGCGGTGCGTCGGTCGTGGCGGCTCAACGAGCGGCACTACGGCGCCCTGCAGGGCAAGGACAAGAAGCAGACCCTGGAGGAGTACGGCGAGGAGCAGTTCATGCTCTGGCGCCGCTCCTACGACACCCCGCCCCCACCCATCGCCGACGATGACGAGTGGTCCCAGGTGGGCGACCCGCGGTACGCGCTGCTGCCGACCGAGCTGATGCCCCGTACGGAGTGCCTCAAGGACGTCGTCGAGCGGATGCTGCCGTACTGGTACGACTCGATCGTGCCGGACATCCTGGCCGGCCGGACGGTGCTGGTGGCGGCGCACGGCAACTCTCTGCGCGCCCTGGTCAAGCACCTGGACCAGATCAGCGACGAGGCGATCGCCAAGCTGAACATCCCGACCGGGATTCCGCTGCGCTACGACCTCGACCCGCTACTGCGTCCGCAGACCCTGGGCGGCACCTACCTCGACCCGGAGGCGGCCAAGGCGGCCGCCGCCGCCGTCGCCAACCAGGGCCGCTGACCCGGCAGTCGTTCCGTTGTTAAGAAGGGCCCCCTGCTATACGCGAGGCGTTAACAGGGGGCCCTTCCTTGCACCTCAGACGGGTTCGCCGGTGATCAGGTAGACGACGTGCTCGGCGCTGTTGACCGCGTGGTCGGCGAACCGCTCGTAGAAGCGGCCGAGCAGGGTGGCGTCGATGGCGGTCTCCACCCCGTACGGCCAGTCCGCGCCGAGCAGCACCCCGAACAGGCCCTTGTGCAGCTCGTCCATCGCGTCGTCGTCGCGGTCCAACTCGGCGGCGAGGTCGGCGTCCGGGTGGGCCAGCACCGCCGCGATCTTCTCCGCCATCCGGTCGGCGATACCCGCCATGTCGGTGAAGACCGGCCGCAGCTCCGCGGGCACGGCGGGCGAGGGGTGCCGGCGCAACGCGGTCTTGGCGACGTGATCCGCGAGATCACCCATCCGTTCCAGATCCGCTGCCACGTGCAGCGCGGTGATCATGGCTCGCAGGTCGGAGGCGACCGGCGCCTGGCGGGCCAGCACGTCACACACCCGCTCCTCGACCTGCCGGTAGAGCGCGTCGATCCGGGCGTCCTGCTCGATGACGGTCTCGGCGGCCTGCCGGTCGGCGGTGAGCAGGGCCCGGGTGGCCTGTCGTAGTGCCGCCCGTACGCCTTCGGCCATCTCCACCAGCAGTTGGCTGACGGCCTGCAGTTCGGCCCGGAACTCGTCGCGCATACTCACGTCCTGTCGATCGTCGGTGCGCCCGCGCCGTTCGGCTGCATCAGCGCAGGTCGCCGCCAAAGTAGGGCGGGCGGGAGGCGCGGAGGTGAACGCCGGTGAACTAAGCCGGACGCGAAAGTGAACTTTCCCGGAAGTGAGCGTGCTTCGTCCTATTTTCGCCCGGTAGTCGAGCGAGGATTGACCCTACGATCACCGAGTGACATGGGCGGTGGCGGTGAGCGTGGCCGGGGCTCTGGCGGCCGGAGTGGTCGTCGGGTTGTTGCTGGCCCGGCTCGTTCCCGACGCACGTCGTACGGGCAGTTCCCGCCGGAGCGGCTCAAGCCGGCTCCGGTTCGGCAAGGGGAGGCACACGATCGTCGAGGATGTGCAGGTCGGGCTCGGCCGACGAGCGATCGACTCGCTGCGCGTGGGGGTCGTGGTGCTCGACGCCGAGGACGTGCCGGTGCTCGTCAACCCCGCAGCGCGGGCCCTGGGTCTGCTGCGTACCGGCGCTCGGCCGGGTTCGGTCATCGCCCATCCGTTGGTCCGTACCCTGGCCGGGCAGGTCCGGCGCACCGGCGTGCGTCGCGAGATCGAGCTCGACCTGCCCCGGGGTCGCGACAACGGCGGGGAGAACCCGCTGGGCGTGCATCTGCGGGCGATGGGGCTGGGCAACGACCACGTGGCGGTGGAGGCGGTCGACGTGACCGAGTCCCACCGCCTCGCCCGGGTCCGCCGCGACTTCGTCGCCAACGTCAGTCACGAGTTGAAGACGCCGATCGGTGCGCTGCAACTGCTCGCCGAGGCGCTGCTCGACGCCACCGAGCCGGCCGGGGCGGGGCCGCCGGACCGTTCCGAGGACCTGGTCGCCGCCCGGCGGTTCGCCGAGCGGATCCAGCACGAGTCGACCCGGCTGGGACGGCTGGTGCAGGAGTTGCTGGAGCTGACCCGGTTGCAGGGCGCCGAACCACAGCCCGCCCCGGAGCCGGTCGCGGTGGACTGGGTGATTTCCGAGGTGATCGACCGCACCCGGACCGCGGCCACCGCCCGACGGGTCACCGTGACGGTGGACGCGCAGCGCGGGCTGACCGTGTACGGCAGCGACAGTCAGTTGGCCACGGCCGTGGCGAATCTGGTGGAGAACGCCGTCAACTATTCGAGCGAGGACACCACTGTCCTGGTCACCGCACGGGCCACGCCGGAGCATGTCGAGATCGCCGTCACCGACCAGGGCATCGGCATCGCCCCGACCGACGTGGACCGGATCTTCGAGCGGTTCTACCGCGCCGACCAGGCGCGTTCCCGCGCGACCGGCGGCACCGGGCTCGGGTTGGCGATCGTCAAGCACATCGCCAGCAACCATGGCGGACGGGTCGAGGTGACGAGCACTCTTGGTGGTGGGTCGACGTTCACCCTCCGGCTGCCGGCCCGTCCTCCGGACGACCTGCTGTCGACACTGCCGTCGGTTGGTATCGAGCCTGGTCCGGCCGAGGCCCGGCAGAGCTGAGCGCACATGGAAAGGAAAGGCCGTTGAGCCGCGTACTGGTGGTCGAGGACGAGGAGTCGTTCTCCGACGCCCTGTCGTACATGCTTCGCAAAGAGGGCTTCGAGGTCTCCGTGGCAGCCACGGGCACCTCGGCGCTCACCGAGTTCGACCGGGCGGGCGCCGACATCGTGCTGCTCGACCTGATGCTGCCCGAGATGTCCGGCACCGAGGTCTGCCGCCAGCTGCGCCAGCGCTCGCACGTGCCGATCATCATGGTCACCGCCCGGGACAGCGAGATCGACAAGGTGGTCGGCCTGGAGATCGGCGCCGACGACTACGTCACCAAGCCGTACTCACCCCGTGAGCTGGTCGCCCGGATCCGGGCGGTGCTGCGCCGGCAGAGTCCCGAGACCGTCGAGTCGGGCACGGCGACGTTGGCTGCCGGGCCGGTCCGGATGGACATCGAGCGGCACGTGGTGACCGTCGACGGGAGCACGGTGCAGCTGCCGCTCAAGGAGTTCGAGCTGCTGGAACTGCTGCTGCGCAACGCCGGTCGGGTGCTCACCCGGGGGCAGTTGATCGACCGCGTCTGGGGCGCCGACTACGTGGGCGACACCAAGACCCTGGACGTGCACGTCAAACGCCTGCGCTCCAAGATCGAACCGGAGCCGTCCTCGCCGCGGCACATCGTCACCGTGCGTGGTCTCGGCTACAAGTTCGAGCCCTGATCCCACCGGCCCGGCCGGTCAGGCCGGGTCGGCGGGGTGCGGGGCGACCATGCCCTGCCGCAGCCGGGTCGCGCACAACTCGGCCAGCTTCGCGTACGCGGGCGCGCCGATCAGCGCGGTCAACTCCGGGCCGTACGACAGGTACATCGGCTCGGTCCCGACGTGTGCGTCCGTGGACGAGGTGCACCACCAGTCGAGGTCGTGGCCGCCGGCACCCCAGCCCCGGCGGTCGAACTCGGCAAGCGTGGAGACCAGCACCTTGGTGTTGTCCGGCCGCTTGACCCAGTCCTGGTCCCGGCGGATGGGCAACTGCCAGCACACGTCCGGCTTGTACTCCAGCGGATGCGCCCCGTCGCGCAGCGCCTGGGCGTGCAGCGCGCAGCCGCCACCACCGGGGAAGTCGGCGTCGTTGAGGAAGACGCAGGGCCCTTCCGCGTCCCGGGTGGCGGTCCGCCGGGCCGGGTTCTTGCCGTCCACGGTGTCGTTCTCGGTCCAGTTCTTGAACCCCCGGCGGAAGTGCTGCCAGGTCGCCGGGGTGAGCCGCTTCACCGCCGCGCGGATCCGCTTCTCGTCGTCGGAGTCGGTGAAGAACGCGCCGTGCGAGCAGCAGCCGTCGGCGGCCCGCCCGGCGATGATGCCGTGGCAGCCCTGACCGAAGATGCACGTCCAACGGGAGAGCAACCAGGTGAGGTCGGCGCGCACCACGTGCCGCTCGTCCGCCGGGTCGACGAATTCGATCCACTCGCGGGGAAAGTCCAGCGGCACCTCACGGCTGCGCGGGTCCGCCGGGTCGTCCACCAGCACGTGAAGCTCGATCTGCCCTGTCACCCGGCCCAGCGTACGCGTGGTGCGCCCGGCAGGCCGGGCAGTGACGCGAACGGGTTGCCCTAGGGTTCTCCCATGCGACTGGGTGTCCTCGACGTCGGTTCCAACACGGTGCACCTGCTTGTGGTCGACGCCCATCGCGGCGCACATCCGTGGCCGGCGCACTCCGAGAAGGCGGTGCTGCGACTCGCCGAGCAACTCGGGCCGGACGGTGCGCTGCCCGAGGCCGGTGCGGACGCCCTGGTCGAGGCGGTCGGCGCGGCCCGCGCCTCGGCCACCGCGCTCGAGGTCGACGAACTGCTCGCCTTCGCCACCTCCGCGGTACGCGACGCGACGAACAGCGCCGAGGTGCTCGCCCGGGTTCAGGAGGCCACCGGCGTACGCCTGGAGGTGCTCTCCGGGGCCGACGAGGCGCGGATGACCTTCCTCGCGGTCCGGCGGTGGTTCGGCTGGTCGGCGGGGCGGCTGCTGGTGCTGGACATCGGCGGCGGCTCGTTGGAGATCGCGGCCGGTGTCGACGAGGATCCGGACGTGGCGGTCTCCCTGCCGCTCGGCGCGGGGCGACTGACCCGGGACCGGCTCGTCGTCGATCCGCAGAGCGCGGCTCCGCCCGGCCCGCAGGTGGTGGAGGAGCTTCGGGAGTACGTCGACAGCCTGCTCGACCCGGTGGTCGAGCAGATGGCCGAGGTGAGCTGGGAACGCGCGGTGGCGACCTCCAAGACGTTCCGTACCCTCGCCCGGTTGGCCGGGGCCGCGCCCAGTGGCGCCGGGATCTGGGCCCGCCGCCGGCTCACCCGCGGTGGGCTGCGCCAGGTGTTGGGATTCATCCGGCACATCGCCCCCGCGCAGGTGGCCGAGTTGGAGGGGGTCAGTGCCGCGCGGGCCCACCAACTGCTGGCCGGTGCGGTGGTCGCCGAGTCGGTGATGCGGCGACTCGGTGTCGACTCGTTGGACATCTGCCCGTGGGCGCTGCGGGAGGGCGTGATCCTCGACCGGCTGGATCGGTTGGCTCCGGAGTGACATCGGATGCCAGTTTTGCCCGCTTCATGGAGTTCTCGTCATATTGGTTCAATCGACGGCGGCTACCCTCGGTGGTGTGACTTCCCGCGTTCCGGTGCTCCTGTCCACGTCCTCGGTCTTCCCTGAGCGGACTGCGGCGGCGTTCCAGCTGGCCGCCGAACTCGGCTACGACGGGATCGAGGTGATGGTCTGGACCGACGCCGTCAGCCAGGACGCCGGTGCGCTGCGCGGGCTGGCCGAGCACTACGGCGTGCCAGTGCTCTCCGTGCACGCCCCCTGCCTGCTGGTCACGCAGCGGGTCTGGAGCCCGGACCCGTGGGAGCGGCTGCGTCGTTCGGCCGTCCTCGCCGAGACCCTGCAGGCGCCGACGGTGGTGGTGCACCCGCCGTTCACCTGGCAGCGGGACTACGCGCGTACCTTCGCCGACGGGCTGGACAAGGTGACAGGCGAGTTCGGCGGACTGCACATCGCGGTGGAGAACATGTACCCGGTCCGGATGGCCGGCCGGCAGTTCGTGCCGTACGCGCCCGGATGGGATCCGACGGAGGTCGGTTACCCCTCGTACACCCTCGACCTGTCACACTGCGCCGCCTCGCACACCGACGCGCTGGCGATGGCCGACCGGATGGGTGCCGGCCTGGCGCACGTGCATCTCGGCGACGGCACCGGCGAGGGCCGCGACGAGCACCTGGTGCCCGGTCGGGGCGGCCAGCCCTGCGCCGAGCTGCTGCGCTCGCTTGCCGGTCGGGGCTTCACCGGCTCGGTCGCGGTGGAGGTGACCACCCGGGGCGCGAAGAGCCGGCAGGTCCGCGAGGCGGACCTGCGCCAGTCCCTCGCCTTCGCCCGCGAGCACCTCAGCGCCGCGTCGCCGGTCGACGCCTGAGGGCAGGTCAGGAGACGGGCGTCAGCGGGTCGGTCTGCGTCGGCACGGCGGCCCGCTTGCGGGCCCGGTGCGCGGCCACGTGCGAGCGGGTGGCGCACCGCTCCGAGCAGAAACGGCGGCAGCAGTTCGAGGACGTGTCCAGGTAGACGTTGCCGCAGCGGTCGTCCGCGCAGACGCCGAAACGGGCGCTGCCGTACTCGCAGAGCCAGACCGACAACCCCCACACCGCGCCGGCGAGAAATTCCGAACTCACCGAGGCGCCCCGGCTGGTCACGTGCATGTGCCAGTCGCTGGAGTCGTGGCCCGAGATGCGTGGCTGCACCGGGAACGCCTCCAGCAGCGAGTTCAACTCGGCCACCGCCTCGGCATCGCGCCCGGACGTGCCGTACTCGAAGACGTCGCGCAACCGCTTCTGCGCCCGCCGGAACACTGCCAGGTCGCGTTCCACGACCTCGTCGCGCATCCAGGCGTTGTCGTCAGGGAAGATGGACCGCAGGTCGTCGAGGCCGTCCAGACGGGCGTTGACAAGGTCAACTCCGGTCCGGGCGTACGCGTCGAAGTTCACCCCTCCAACGGTAGACGACTCACCCGCCTCGCGGCGCGTCGATGTAGTGCGGCAGGAACCGCGCATAGCCGTCGGTGATCAGGCTCGCGCTCTCCCGCAGCCCGGTGCCGGCCGACTCGCCGTCGACGATCCAGCTGCCCAGCACCAGCCGGCTGCCGGCGAACTCGGGCAGCGCCCGGAACTGCTGGTAGCAGAAGCCCTCCTCACCGTAGTCGCCCGGATTGTTGATCTCACCGGTCGCGGTGACGATCCGTACCGACGCGCCTTCCCGGCCGAGCAGCGGCTTGGCGACGTACTCCGACATGCCGCGCGGCGAGTCGAGGTACGCCGGCAGCAGCAGTTCGTGGTCGGGGTACAGCTCCCAGAGCACCGCCAGCAACGCCTTGTTGGACAGCAGCAGCTTCCACGCCGGCTCGATCCAGGTGGTCGGCGTGCCCGGCTGAAGGGCCAGCGGCCCGTACGGCTCGGCGAGCATCCACTCCCAGGGATACAGCTTGAAACAGGTGGTGATCGGCTGGTCGGCGCGGTCGACGAAGCGGCGGCCGTCCCAACCGACCTCCTGGATCGGCAGCAGTTCGACGTCCAGCCCGGCCTGGCGGGCGGTCTCGGCCAGATAACCGGCGGTCATGTGGTCCTCGCCGGTCTCCTCCTCGTTCGACCAGACCACGTGCACCCGCCGGTCGTGCAGGCCGGCGCCGATCTTCGCCCAGGCCCCGACGAGTCGCTCGTGCAGGCTGTTCCACTGGTCCAGCTCCGGCCGGGTGTGCTCCAGCCAGTACCACTGGATGATGCTCGCCTCGACAAGCGCGGTCGGGGTGTCGGCGTTGTACTCCAGCATCTTCGGCGGCCAACTGCCGTCGTACCAGAGATCGAACCGGCCGTAGAGCGTGGGCGGGGACTCACGCAGCGACCGGGCCACCGCCTCGGCCGCCCACCGGGGGATGCCGAACTCGGCGTACCGGTTGCGGGCCACCACGTGCTCGGCGGCGGCCACCGACATCCGGTGCAGCTCCTCGGTGGCCTCCTCCAGCCGCAGCACCTCCGCCAGGTCGAAGGCGTAGGCGGCGGTCTCGTCCCAGTACGACATCACCCCGCCGTCGGGCAGTTCGGTGTCCACGTACACCAGGCCCTGGGCGCGGATGGTGGCGTCCCAGTCGGGGCGCGGGTCGACCCGCTCGCGGCGCATCTCAGCCCCCGCAGGAGGCCTGGTGGGAGCCGAACCCACCGCGGTCGGGCACGGCCGTGGCCACCGGCTCCGTGATCGGGCTGCCGACGCCCATCTCGGGTACGGGTGCCGGAGTCCGCAGCGTCATCGCCACGGTGTCACCACCCCCGCCCGGACCCATCGCGCAGTCGTCATCGTCGTCGTCGGAGACCAGGTTGCAGCCGGAGAGAGCGAGCGCCAAGGCGGTGAGCGCGCCAAGTTGCACGGAGGTCGAGCGGAGGCGGCGTCGGGGGTGTGATTTCACGCCATCGTTGTAACCGATGAACGCCAGGCTCGTCGCCCCGGGCTACCCCTGCGCTGCTGGTGCGCTGCTTGTGTGCTGCTGGTGTAAGGAAGGGCACCCTGTTAACGCCTGCGGTATAGAAGGGTTCCCTTCTCACATCCAAGTGTTAAAAAGGGGCCCTTCCTTACAACGCGGGCGGGGTGGGCCGGGGCCGCAATTGCGCGGTGGGGTGGGCGTTACGCTCGGCTCATGCTCCGTTCCGTCATCCTCGCCGCCTCCCGGTCATCCCGGGTCGAGCGGCTCGTCGCGACGGCCCCGTTCTCCCGGGACGTCGTACGCCGGTTCGTCGCCGGCGCGCAGACCGACGACGCGTTGCGCGCAACCCGCGAACTCGTCGACGGCGGCCTCGCGGTCACGCTCGACCACCTCGGCGAAGACACGGTCAGCCCCGAACAGGCCATCGCCGTACGCGACGAGTACCTCACCCTGCTGGGGCGGCTCGCCGAGGCGGGACTGACCCCTGCCGCCGAGGTGAGCGTCAAGCTCTCCGCGCTCGGTCAAGCCTTCGACGAGCAGCTGGCCTACGACAACGCCCGGGCGATCTGCGCTGCCGCCGAGGCCGCGCAGACCACTGTCACCCTGGACATGGAAGACCACACCACCACCGACTCGACCCTGGACATCCTGGCCAAGCTGCGCAAGGACTACCCGTCGACCGGGGCGGTGCTCCAGGCGTACCTGCGGCGTACCGAGTCGGACTGCCGTGATCTGGCCACGGCCGGGTCGCGGGTGCGGTTGTGCAAGGGGGCGTACAAGGAGCCCGAGTCGGTGGCCTACCAGTCGCCTCGTGAGGTGGACAAGTCGTACGTCCGGTGCCTGAACATCCTGATGTCGGGTGATGGCTTTCCCATGCTGGCCACCCACGACCCGCGGCTGATCGCCATCGCCGAGGACCGGGCCCGCTGGTTCGACCGTGCGCCGGACCGGTTCGAGTTCCAGATGCTCTACGGCATCCGGCCCGAGGAGCAGGACCGGCTGGTCGGTGACGGCTACACGGTGCGCACCTATGTGCCGTACGGCGACGACTGGTACGGCTACCTGATGCGCCGGCTCGCCGAGCGCCCCGCCAACCTCGCCTTCTTCGCTCGCGCCCTGACCTCGCGCAAGTAGTCGCCGCCCGGGCGTCGGGACTCCCCCGCAGGACCTCGCTGTGGGTTCGCCTTGACGCGACTGGCTAATGGCATTAGCTTTATAGCTATGGCAGCTAGCTTTGTGGGGCGCGACGGCGGACGGATCGCGTACGAGGTCCACGGTCAGGGGCCCTTGGTGGTTCTCTCGCACGGCATGGGGGAGAACCGCCACTCCTACCGGCACCTGATTCCGCTGCTGGTGGCAGCCGGCTACCAGGTGGCTTCGGTCGACGTGCGGGGCCACGGCGACTCCACCACCGGCTGGGCGACGTACGCCCCGGCCGAGGTGGGGCGCGATCTGCTGGCGGTGGTCCGTGACCTGGGCGGCCGCCCGGCCACCCTGGTCGGCAACTCCTCCAGCGCCGCGGCCGTGGTCTTCGCCGCCGCCGAGGCACCCGACCTGGTCAGCGGGATCGTGCTGGAAGGCGCGTTCGTCGAGCAGCCGAAGCTCAACCCCGTCATGCGGCTCGGCGTGTGGGCGGTGGTCCGCAGTCCCCGACTGTTCGGCATGTTCCACCGCACCCTGTTCCCGGTCCACCGGCCGTCGGACGACGCCGCGTACCGCAAGAGCCTGGTGACCGCGCTGCGCCGACCGGGCCGGATGCTGCCGGTACGCGAGGTGGCCGCCCCGGTCGACCCGCACTGGACCACCGTCGCCCCGCAGGTGCGTCAGCCGGTGCTGGTGCTGATGGGCACGAAGGACCCGGACTTTCCTGACCCCGGCGCCGAGGCCCGGGCCGCCCGGCGACTCTTCCCGCTCGCCGAGGCGCGGATGGTCACCGACGCCGGGCACTACCCGCACGCCGACCGTCCCGAGGCGACGGCGGCCGCGCTCACCGACTTCCTGGCGGTGACCGATCGTGCCTAGGGCCGGGCTCAACCCGCAGGTCGTGGTGCGCGAGGCGGCCGTGCTGGCCGACGAGGTCGGCTACCAGAAGCTCACCCTCGCCGCGCTGGCCAACCGACTCGGCGTCGCGTTGCCGAGCCTCTACAAGCACATCAAGGGCGCCGACGCGTTGGCCCAGAAGCTCTCCGCGCTGACCACCGCCGAACTCGCCGAGGAGATGACCACGGCCGCCGCCGGTCGCAGCCGCGAGGACGCGCTGCGGGCCGTCGCCACCGCCTACCGGTCGTACGCGCGCCGGCATCCCGGCCGCTACCCGGCTGCCCAGCGGGTGCCGGATCCGACCGACCCGGCGCACGTGGCCGCCAGCGAGCGCGCGGTCGGCGTCGTCTTCGCCATCCTGCGCGGCTACGGCATCGAGGGCGACAGCGCGGTCGACGGGGCCCGCATGTTCCGGGCCGCCGTGCACGGCTTCGTCGCCCTGGAGGCGGCCGGCGACTTCGGCCTGCCCCGCGAGGTCGACCGCTCCTTCGAACAGATGATCACGGCTCTCGGCGTGGCCTTTGCCGCCTGGCCGGGTCGTGGCGACGTCGACTGATCTACCGTCACTCGGCATGGCGGGTCATCGACGGTTCGCGGCGGGCTCGTAGCATGAGCCGGTGCGCCGCCTCGACCCGCCGCGGCTGCTCGCAGCCCCGCGGCCCCGTCTGCTCACCGCCCTGCTCGCCGTCGCCGTCCTGACTCTCACGAGCGCCGCCTCCTGCGGCAGCGACGAGCCACCGATCGCGCTGGCCTCGGCCGTGCTGGCACCCGTGACGGAGGAGATCGACGCCCCGGCCACTGTCGTCGCCCGGGCAGCGGCCACGCTCACCGCCCCCGCCGACGGGACGCTGCGCAGCCTCCGCGTCGAGCCGGGTCAGCAGGTCAAGCGTGGCCAGGTGCTCGCCGTGGTCGACTCGCCGTCGGCCCGGGAGCGGCTGCGGCAGGCCCGCGCGGCGCTCGACGCCGCCAAGCGGGCCGGCGGTGGCGGTGGCGGCAACCTCACCGGTTCGCTGCGGGGCACCGACCGGGCCGCCGCGCAGGCGCACGCCGCCGCACGCGCCGCCGCCGGGAAGATCAGCGATCCGAAGCTGCGCAAGGCACTGCTCGCCCAGGTCGAGTCCGCGCAGCGGCAGTACGACGCCGCCGCCCGCGCCGCCGACCGCGCGGTACGCGAGGTGCAGCGCGGCGTACGCAGCCTGAACTCCGCCGTCGGCGCGCTGGCCACCGCCCAACGCCTCCAAGCCCAGCAGGCGTACGACCTGGCC
The DNA here is from genome assembly GCF_003977705.1 of Verrucosispora sp. FIM060022. NCBI lineage: Bacteria > Bacillati > Actinomycetota > Actinomycetes > Micromonosporales > Micromonosporaceae > Micromonospora > Verrucosispora sp. FIM060022. The sequence goes on along the minus strand of NZ_RQIV01000002.1, from coordinate 507,349 downwards.
AAGGCGACGGTCGACGCGTTGACCCTGCGGGCACCGATCGCCGGTGTCGTGCAGCCGGGCGGCGTCAGCAGCGGTGCCGGCTCGACGGGTGCGCTGGCCGGGTTGCTCGACGCCGCCGGTGGTGGCCTGCCGTCCGGGATCGACCCGGGCGCGCTCGGTGCCCCGGCCGCCGGCCCGCCCGCCGGGGTGGACACGGCGATCCCGGTGGGTGGTCGGGTCACCGCCGGCACCCCCGTGCTGACCGTGGTCGACACCCGTGAGCTGGGCCTGCTGGCCGAGGTGGACGAGACCGACGTGCTGCTGGTCCAGGTCGGACTCACCGGCACCGTCGAGTTGGACGCGGTCACCGGTGCGACCTACCCGGCGACGGTCCGCTCGATCGACGTGCTGCCCAGCACCTCGGCCCGAGGCGGGGTCAGTTACCGGGTCCGGCTCTCGCTCGGTGCAGGCCGGTACGGCGAGGCGGAACCGGCACCGGCGCCGCGACCCGGGATGAACGCGGTGCTGCGACTGCGGGTCCGTGAGGCGAGCGACGCGGTGACCGTACCCGCCTCCGCGATCTTCTCCGCCGACGGCCGGGACACCGTCTGGGTGGTACGCGACGGTCGGGTGGGTCGGGCCTCGGTCACCGTCGGGGTGCAGGGCCAGGATCTGGTGCAGATCGTCGACGGGGTGCAGCCCGGTGACCGGATCGTGGTCCGCGGCACCGACCAGGTGCGCGACGGCCAGGAGGTCGGGTGAGCGTAGGCGCCGGCCGGGACCGGGGCGGCTCGGCGCCCGCCCCGGCGATCGAGGCGGTCGACGTGTCGCGGACGTACCAGCTCGACGGGGTCTCCGTACCGGCGCTGCGGGGCGTGTCGTTGACCGTCGCGGCCGGTGACTACGTGGCCCTGATCGGGCCGTCCGGCTCCGGCAAGTCCACCCTCATGCACCTGCTCGGCGGTCTGGACCGGCCGACCGGTGGCCGGTTGGTGATCGGTGGACGGGAGGTGGGCGCACTCTCCGCGCCCGAGCTGGCCCGGCTGCGCAACGAGACCATCGGCTTCGTCTTCCAGGCGTTCCACCTGCTGCCACGGACCACGGCGGTGGACAACGTGGCGCTGCCGCTGGTCTACCGGGGAGTGGGCGCCCGCCAACGGCGGGAACGGGCCGCCGCGATGCTCGGCCGGGTCGGCCTGGGGCACCGCCTGGACCACCGGCCCAATCAGCTCTCCGGCGGCGAGCAGCAGCGGGTGGCGATCGCCCGCGCCCTGGTCACCGACCCGACCGTGCTGCTCGCCGACGAACCGACCGGCAACCTGGACAGCACCACCGGCGCGGCCGTGCTGGAACTGTTGGAGCGGCTCAACGCCGAGTCGGGGGTGGCGCTGGTGATGGTCACCCACGACGCGGAGGTGGCCGCCCGGGCCCGCCGCCGGATCACCATGCGCGACGGCGTCGTCGTCGCGGACAGCGCCCAGGACGCGGACAGCGCCCAGGACCCGCTGACCGGCGGCGTTGGCTTCGACGAACCCGGCGCGGTTGGGCTGGGCACGGCCCGTGCGGGTGGGGGCGGCGCGGTCGGTGCGGGCGGGGGCGGGTCGTGAGGCTGGCCGAGGCGTGGCGGGTGGCGGCGGACGCGCTGCGGGCCAACCGGATGCGCAGCCTGCTGACCATGCTCGGGGTGATCATCGGGGTCGCCTCCGTGGTGCTGCTGGTGGCGATCGGCACCGGCACCAAACAGACGGTCGAACAGCAGGTCGAAGGGCTGGGCTCCAACCTGCTGCTGGTCGTGCCGGGTCGGCTGGACGTGGGCTCGGCCCCGGCGGTCTCCCCGCTGACCCTGCAGGACGTGGACGCCGTCGGCCGGGTGGTCGGTGACCCTGCCCGGGTTGCCGTGACGGTCGCCTCGGGTGCCACCGTCCGGGCCGGCAACCGGCAGGATTTCACCACCGTGCAGGGGGTGCTGGAGACCACCCCGACGGTCTTCGCCCGTGACCTGGGCCGGGGCCGCTACCTGACCCGATCCGACGTGGACACCGGCCGCCGGGTCGCCGTGCTGGGCGACTCGGTCGCCCGGGTCCTCTTCCCCGACCGGGAGGCCGTCGGACAGCAGGTGAACGTCGCCGGGGTGCGGTTCCGGGTGATCGGTGTGTTCACCCCGCTCGGGCAGAGCCTCGGCGTTGACCGGGACGACGAGGTGCACATCCCGGTGACCGCGGCGCAGCGGCTGTACGGCACCCAGCGGGTGGACGCGATCGCGGTCCGGGCACCGGATCGGGATCGGATCGACGAACTCGGCCAGCGGATCGTCACCGAGTTGAACGGTCGCCACCCGGGCACCGAGTTCAGCGCTGTCACCCAGGAGCAGATCCTCGGCGTACTGGGCGACATCCTCGGCATCCTGACCGGGGTCCTGGCCGCCATCGCCGGCATCTCGCTGCTTGTCGGCGGGGTGGGCGTCTCCAACATCATGCTCGTCTCGGTGCGCGAACGGACCAGGGAGATCGGGCTGCGCAAGGCGGTCGGGGCCCGCCCCCGGGACATCGGCGTGCAGTTCCTGCTGGAGGCGGTGCTGCTCACCTCGATCGGCGGGCTGACCGGGATGGCCCTCGGGGTGGGCGGCGCACTGCTGGTGGCCGCGGTCTCACCCATCCCGGCGGCGGTGACCTGGTGGTCGTTGGCGCTGGCGTTCGGCGTCTCGGCAGCGGTGGGGATCATCTTCGGGGTGGTACCCGCCCAGCGGGCCGGTCGGCTCGACCCGGTGGTCGCGCTGCGGGCCGAGTGACGTCGCCGGCACCGCTGGCCGAAGATGATCATTGCGGGCGTTTCGGCTGTAGGCCACCCGACCAGGGGTTTTTCGTCTGCGGCCCGGTTCCGGATCGTGATCAGTTGCAGGAAGGGATCGCGCCGGTCACAGCCGTCCCGCTACCGTACTGGTAACACGCGCGTCGCCGGCCGCGCGGGAGAACCCGTGGGGCGGCACGCGCAGGGCATGGGATGGGTCGGGTGAGCCATGGCCGGGTCACCGTCCGACGGTCGGCTGTCGGATGTCAAGTTCCTGACCGTCGCCGAGGTGGCGACCGTCATGCGGGTGTCGAAGATGACGGTTTACCGCCTCGTGCACAGCGGTGAGCTGGCGGCTGTGCGGGTCGGCAGGTCGTTCCGGGTGCCGGAGCACGCGGTGCACGAATACCTCCGTGGGGCCTTCCAGGAGACTGCCTGATCCGCGTGTCAGGCCGATCCGAGAGGCCCGCCTGACGGGCATCGACCGGGGGCGCGTTGGCCCGGTCGACGCGGTCCCGCTACGCTGGAGCGTGATCGTGACCGCTGGTGCGCCCTGCCGCCCACCCCGCCGGTCCGGTCCGTTGTCCGTAAGCGGTCGCCGACGTCACCGGTTCGTGGCGTCTCGCCGGTCGCGCCGCATGTTGCATCGAAAGGCTTTCGTATGGGCTCGGTGGTCAAGAAGCGCCGCAAGCGCATGGCTAAGAAGAAGCACCGCAAGCTGCTGCGCAAGACCCGCGTCCAGCGTCGCCGTCTCGGCAAGTGATTGATGCCGGGCGCTGACCCGGCATTCGTCGCTTGCCAACTGTCGACCCTCGGAGGCCCAGGTGATCAGGCCGTGGCTGTCCCGGCTCGGTCCCGACCGTCGGGGTGGGTGCGAGACATGACCCCCGGTGACTCGTCGAGTCTCCCGGGGGTTGTCGTCGTGACCGGGGTCAGCCGATACCTCGGTGCCCACGTCGCCGCCCGGCTGGTCACCGATCCCCGCATCGAGCGGGTCATCGGCATCGACCTGCGCGACCCGAGCCCGGAGGTCGCCGGCCTGCTGGACCAGGTCGAACGCATCCGGGTCGACGCCGGCTCGGTCGGCGGGCTCCTCGCCGACCTCGACGTCGACACGGTGGTGCATCTGGCCCTGGCCAGCGCCCCGGATCAGCAGCAGGGTGGCCGGGCGGCGATGAAGGAACAGAACGTCATCGGCACCATGCAGCTGCTCGCCGCCTGCCAGCGGGCACCTCGGCTACGCAAGCTCGTGGTCCGGTCCTCGACTGCGGCGTACGGGGCCTCGTTCCGGGACCCGGCCGTCTTCACCGAGGAGACCGAGCCGCGCGAGGTGCCGCGCGGCGGCTTCGGCCGCGACATCCTCGACATCGAGGGGTACGTCCGGGGCTTCCGACGGCGGCGACCCGACGTGACGGCGACGGTGCTGCGGTTCGCCCCGTTCATCGGGTCGACGGCCGACACCACGTTGACCCGCTACTTCTCGCTGCCGGTGGTGCCGACCATCCTCGGCCGCGACGCCCGGTTGCAGTTCCTGCACTTCGACGACGCGCTGGAGGTCGTACACCGCTCGGTCACCGAGGACCATCCGGGGACGTACAACGTCGCCGGGCCCGGGGTGCTCGCGCTGTCCCAGGCGATCCGTCGGGCCGGCCGGCTGGCCGTGCCGATGCTGGAGCCAGGGCTGTCGGGCGCCGCGGCGCTCGCCCGGACCATGGGACTCGGCCGCTACGGCCTCGACCAGGTCGACCTGCTCGTGCACGGCCGCGTCGTGGACACCACCCGCCTGGAGCGCGAGTACGGCTTCACGCCGCGATCCACGGCCGCCGCCTTCGACGACTTCATCCGCGCCCACCATGGCCGGTCCGTGGTGACGCGCGAGCAACTGGCCGCCGCCGAGCAGCTCGTGCTCGACCAGATCCGCCGGGTGCGGGCGGCTGTGCAGGAGCAGCCGTGAGCGAGCCGGACATGCGACGTGACGAGACGGGCCCCGACAACGGTCAGGTGGCGCGGGCGCAGCCCGACCCGGCTCGGCACAACGGGCGGCGACCAGCGGCAGCGGGCCAGCCCGCTCTGCCCGCCGAGCCGCATCCGCCGGCCGTGCCGGACCGGCCCGGCGACGTCTGGGATCAGCGGATCGCCGGTGGGTTGGCGTTTCTTCGGCGCAGGCTGGCCGGCGACTACGAGGTGGACGAGTTCGGTTTCGACCCGGAGCTGACCGAGGCGGTGTTCCATCCGCTGCTGCGGCGGCTCTACCGGGACTGGTTCCGTACCGAGGTGACCGGGCTGGAGAACGTGCCCACCGAGGGTGCGGGACTGGTGGTCGGCAACCACTCCGGCACCGTGGCCCTGGACGCGCTGGTCCTCTCCACCGCCCTGCACCACGAACACCCCGCGCGGCGTTACCTGCGGCTGCTCGGTGCCGACCTCGTCTTCCGGATGCCGGTGGTCTCCGAGATCGCCCGCAAGACCGGCGGCACCGTGGCCTGCAATCCGGACGCCGAGCGGCTGTTGCGCGGCGGCGAACTGGTGGGTGTCTTCCCGGAGGGCTTCAAGGGCGTCGGCAAGCTGTACGCGGAGCGTTACAAGCTGCAACGCTTCGGGCGCGGTGGCTTCGTCTCGGCGGCGCTGCGCACCGGCACCCCGATCATCCCGGTCGCGATCGTCGGTGGCGAGGAGATCTACCCGATGCTCGCCGACATCAAGCCGCTCGCCCGGCTGCTCAAGCTGCCCTACTTCCCGGTGACGCCGACCTTCCCCTGGCTCGGGCCGCTGGGCATGGTGCCGCTGCCGAGCAAGTGGCTGATCGAGTTCTGCCCGCCGATCCCGACGGCACACCTGGTCGACTCCGCGGACGACCCGCTTGTCGTGTTCAACCTCGCCGACCAGGTCCGCGAGACCATCCAGCAGACGCTGCACGAACTCCTGGAACGGCGTCCGGATCCGTTCGGTCCCTAGCTCACCGAAGCGCCGACACCGTCTCAGCGGGTGGCGCGCCGTTCTGCGGCGGCCCGGCTGTCGCGGCGGCGACGCTGCAACGCCATGCCGGCGGTGACCGCTCCCGCCACCAGCCCGGCGGCGGCCGTCGACGGTACGGCGATCTTGACAGCGCGACGGCCCGTACGGAAGTCGCGTACCTCCCAGCCGTGCTGGCGTGCCTGACGCAGCAGCGCGGCATCCGGATTCACCGCCACCGCCCGGCCCACCGCCGACAGCATCGGCAGGTCGTTCGCGGAGTCGCTGTAGGCGCTGCACCGACCCAGGTCCAACCCCTCCACCGCGGCGAGCGAGGTGATCGCCTCGGCCTTGGCCGGCCCGTGCATGAGGTCACCGACCAACCGACCGGTGTACGCCCCGTCGACGACCTCGGCGACGGTGCCGATCGCGCCGGTCAGCTTCAGTCGAGCGGCGATCACCCGGCCGATCTCCACCGGGGCGGCGCTGACCAGCCAGACCCGCTCACCGGCGTCGAGGTGGCCCTGCGCCAGCCGCCTCGTCCCCGCCCAGATCCGCGGCGCCATCAACTCGTCGAAGATCTCCTCTGCGAGGACTTCGATGTCGTCGACGCGCCAGCCCTCGATGAAGGCGAGGGCGGCCTCCTTGGCCTGCGACATGTCCCCGGTGTGCTCGCGGGCGAGCAGCCGGTAGCGCAGCTGTTGCCAGGCGAACCGGGCCAGGTCGGTGGTGGTGAAGTAGTTGCGTGCGGCGAGGCCGCGAGCGAACCAGTAGATGGAGGCACCCTGCATCATCGTGTTGTCCACGTCGAAGAAGGCGGCGGCCCGTGGATCCGGGGCGACCGGGGGAGCGGGCTCGGTCTGGGCCCAACCTGCGGTGTGCCCGTGCACGTCGGTGCTGACGGTCACCTTCCGGCTGCGCCCCACCGACGCTCCCCCTCACATCGCCCGCATCTCTGCTGCCCCTCCGCGAGGGTAACCGCCGTCCGGCCCGCGAACCGGGCCGGCGGTCTGGTTACGTACCGTCAGGTGCAGGTGCCCGGCAGGGGGCCGAGGCTGTCGCTGGCGGAACCGACCGGCTGGCCGCAGGCGATCGTGGTCCGCAGGGCGTCGGCACGTTCGGTCACCGATGCCAGCAGCTTCAGCGACTGGGCGGTCCGCTCCCGGTCGGCGCGCGAGCCGCTGTCGCGCAGCGCGTCGAGTGCCCGGCGTTGCGGGACGAGGAAGGCGTCGACCGCGTCGAGCGCCGCCGGATCCGAACGCTGCACCGCCGCTGCGGTCAGCAGGCGTACGCCCTGACGGGTGTCGGCGTCCATGTCGTCGAGCACCGCGCCGTAGCCGGAGCGGCTGCCGTGCAGCGCGGACGCTTCGGCCAGTCGGGTACGCGCGAAGTCGAGGAAGAGCTGCCCGCGGCTGATCTCGGAGCTGGCGAGCGCGAGCTGGGCCCGTTCGGTGCCGCGCTTCATCCCGTACAGCGCGTCGCCGGGAACCGCGTTCTCGCTGGCGGCCGAGATGCCGGAGACGGCGATGGCACCCGCGGCGATGCCGACCAGGATGGCACCCCGGGCACGGGCCCGGCGCGCGGTGACGGCCGGTAGCAGGGCGCCTCGGCTGGTGCCGACCTTCTCGGTCGAGGCGGGGGCGGCGATGCCCTCACGCTCGGCGGTGGCCAGCAACATGGCCCGCAGGCCGGCCCGGAACTCCGGATCCACCTCGGGCTCGGGCGGGCCGGCCGTCAACTGCCGGCCGAGCCCGACCAGCGGCGTGAGCCGGTCGTCGACTCGGGAACGGACGTGATGGCGTCGGCCACCGTTCGCTTCGTCGAGAAGCTGCGCGAAGCGCTCGGCGCGCCGACGGGAGAAGAGGGCGTTGTCCACCGCGGCACCTCCTCTCGCTGGGCGCGGCCGGTCGGCCGCGATCACCGCCAGCGACCGATGACCGCAGAACGCGAGCCGGACGCCGCTGGCGTCGTTGCCCGTCGTCCGTAGCCCGGGGCCGGGCTGTCGCCGGTCGCACCCGGAGAAACGCGCCGTGCCGGGATCGGGTTACGGGCCTGCCGGAGTCGGAAATCACGCAAAGTGATCGCTGTGACTGCCGCGCACGGACGCGCAGCTACCGGCGACGACCGTACGGACGGCGTCGAGAGCTACGCCTGGAAGCCGTCGGGCAGCAGCCGGGCCAGGGCGCGGACCGCACGGTACTGGAGGGCCTTGATCGCGCCTTCGTTCTTACCCATCGCCCGCGCGGTCTCCGCCACCGAGAAGCCCTGAAGGAAGCGGAGCACGATGCACTCCTGCTGTTCGGGATTGAGGCGTTTGACGGCGGTCAGCAGCGCGACGTTCGTGATGTGTTCCACCACTGCCGCCTCCGGGCTGCCCTCCGGGCCGCGATCCTCGCGATCGGCGTCGAGCACGTCACCGGTGGTCACCTCCAGCCGGTAGCGACCCGACTTGAAATGGTCAGCGACCAGGTTGCGGGCGATGGTGACCAGCCAGGCGCCGAGGTCACGGCCCTGCCAGGTGAAGCTGCCGATGCGCTTGAGCGCCCGCAGGAACGTGTCGGAGGTGAGGTCTTCGGCGAGTTGCCGGTTGCCGACCCGGAAGTAGACGAAGCGGAAGACGGTGTCGACGTAGCGGTCGTAGATCAGCCCGAACGCCTCGGCCTCACCGGCCTGGGCGCGTTCGACCAGGGCCCACACCTCGGTGGCCGGATCGGACGGGTCAGGGCGGCTCGGGTAGCCGGTGGAGGTGTTGACCGGGTCGGTGACCGCGGGGATCACCGCGGTCTCGGCCGCCGGCACGTCGGTGACCGGCGCGTCGCCGCCGCTGCGTCGGGCCTGGGCCGGCATCGTCGGCCGGCTCGGCGTGGCGACCCCGCCACCGGTCGGCATCGCGTTCGCGCCCGGCACCGCTGGTCGGTGTGGTGGCTCGTTCGGATGTGGTCGGTTACCGGCCCGCGTGCTGCTCTCACCTCGGTTGACCAGGTTGCCCGCCGCGTTCTGCTGGGCATGGGCGCCGCCGCGTTCGTTGACCGGGGTGCGCGCCGCCGGACCGGTCAGGCCCGTCGGGCGGTGCGTGAAACCGAAGGTGGTCATCGGGACACCTCCGATTCATCACTGGCGCACGCGCCGGCGGTGGCCGGGTGACCGGCCAGATCACCGCCGGGCAGGGCGGCTCCGGGGTGTGCCGACGGGCGGCAGTTCCCCTTGAGGTGCTGGTCCAATGCGCTGACGGGCACGGGGGCCTCCTCGGGCTGAGGGGTGTCGACTCACGGCAAATGGGGTGAGCCGACCCGAGTGATGATAGGGCCAACGTCACCCGCGCGTGGCAAGTCCGTTACACAGGGCCGAAGTATTTCCCGACGTGTCGCACCGGTGCCGGACCGGTTGTCCGTCGAGTGTGGTTGACAATCGCTGACCCACCTGATCTGAGACAGATAAGCAGGTCAGATCGATGATGGTGATCGCTGTGAACATACCTCGCGAGTCCGGTCGTGGTCGACAGGCGTCCCCGCCCGGACAGTGTGGACCGGTGGTGATCCGTACCCACGGTGACGCTGCCTGGTCCCGTTGACGGGACTGGACGCTGCGGGGGCACCGGGTCGGCCGGGTGCAATGTGTACCCGGACGAGGTCGAGATGCTCCTCTCCGCCCATCCGGCGGTGACGGAGTCGGCGGTAGTGGGCGTGCCGCACCCGGGTACCGGGGAGACTGTCCGGGCGTACGTGGTGTCGGGGCCGGGCAGTCAGGTGGCCGGCGTCGCACTGATCGCCCACTGCGCGCGTAACCTGGCGAGGTTCAAGTGCCCGACCAGCCGGCACCACCCGGCACGACGGAGGAGACCGATGCGTGAGCCCCGCCTGACCCTGATCACCCGCCCCGGCTGTCACCTGTGCGAGGACGCCAAGGCGGCGCTCGACCGAGTGGTCGCGGTCACCGGCGACCGGTGGACCGAGCGGGACGTCAGCGGTGACATCGAGCTGGAGCGCGAGTACGGCGACCGGCTGCCGGTGGTGCTGCTCGACGGCAAGGAGCACGGCTACTGGCGGGTCGAGGAGGAACGGCTGCTGCGTGACCTGACCACGCCGCAGCTCTAGGGCGCTCCGGCGCGCCCCACCGGTACCCGGCGTCGCCGATAGAGTGCGCCGATGACCCCTTCGAAACCCCATCTGGTCTGGGACTGGAACGGGACGCTGCTCGACGATCTGAGCCTGGTGGTGGCCTGCACGAACGCCGTTTTCACCCGCGAGGGTGGGCCGACGGTGACCGCGGAGGAACACCGGGTCCGGTTCCGCCGGCCGATCGCCGACTATTACGCGGAAGTGCTCGGCCGGGCGGTGGACGACGAGGCGTTCGGCCGGCTCGACCGGATCTTCCATGACGCGTACCGGCTGGGTCTGACCAGTTGTGAGCTCGCCCACGACGCGGTGGACGCGATGGCGGCCTGGCCGGGCAGCCAGTCGCTGCTGTCCATGTGGTTCCACGACGAGTTGGTGCCGGCGATCCAGACGTACGGACTGACCGGCCGCTTCGCCCGGGTCGACGGGCTGCGGGCCTCGGTCGGCGGTGATCGCAAGGCCGAGTCGCTGGTCCGGCACCTGGCCGAGTTGGGCGTCGACGGCCGCTCGGTGGTGCTGATCGGCGACTCGCTGGACGACGCCGACGCGGCCCGCGCCGTCGGCGGGCGTGCTGTTCTCTACGCTGGCGGTTTCACCGACCGCGCCCGCCTGATCGCCTCCGGCCACCCGGTCGCCGACACCCTCACCGAAGCGGTGACCCTCGCCACCACCCTCGTCGAGCCGGCGCAGTGATCACGAAATCGCCGTATCGAGCATTAACGTCATGATCAACAAATTGGGATGGACCGATGGCGCGCGTGTGATTGGTCAGAGAAGTCGGAATTGAGCAATAATCGCGCGGGCGGTCCCGGGAAGTGGGCGCGCGTCGATCTTGTTGGACGGAGGGGCTGGTGGGGGCAGGGGGCGGGGCAGCAAGATCGCGATTTGTGCACGTCTTCACAAGCGCCTACTCTGTAATTCCGACGCGCCCTGCTAGCACAGCCGGCAATTTCGGTCGCCAGCGGGAGTCCCGAACGGCCGGCCGGTGGAGTTGGTCAAGGATCGCACCGCACGGAGTCTCATGAGTCAGCACCGTCACCCTGGCACGCCCGGTCGCGCCGGTGGCGTCCCGGCGCTCCCGGACCTACCCGAGGCGACGGTGGCGCGGCTCCCCGAATACCTCCGTGCCCTGCACAATCTCGCTGAAACCGGTAACGAGACGGTGTCCAGCGAAGGGCTGGCCAACGCCGCCGGGGTCAACTCCGCGAAGCTCCGCAAGGACCTGTCCCACCTCGGCTCGTACGGCACCCGGGGCGTCGGCTACGACGTGGCGCTGTTGATAGAGCAGATCGAGTACGTGCTCGGGCTCACCCAACGTCGGGCGGTCGCCCTGGTCGGGGTGGGTAATCTCGGTCACGCGCTGGCCGGCTACGACGGCTTCGCCAGCCGTGGCTTCCGGATCGCCGCCCTGCTCGACGCCGACCCGGCCCGGGTCGGTGAGGAGATCCACGGGATGGTCGTGCGGCACGTCGACGAACTGCCCCAGGTGGCAGCCGAGGAGTCGATCGCGATCGGCGTCATCGCCACCCCCGCGTCGGCCGCCCAACGGGTCGCCGACCAACTCGTCGCCGTCGGCGTGACGAGCATCCTGAACTTCGCGCCCTGCGTACTCTCGGTTCCGGACGGAGTCGACGTACGCAAGGTCGACCTCGCCATCGAGCTGCAGATTCTGTCGTTCCACGAGCACCGCAAGGCATCCCTGACCGGGCTGCCCCGCACCGGCGGATCCGCCCTGACCGCCCTGCCCGGCGGTCTCGCGGTCACTGAGGGTCAGGAGGCGATCGGAACGTGAAACTCCTCGTCGTGGGTGCCTCCTACCGCACCGCGCCGGTCGCCACCCTGGAGCGGCTCGCGGTCGCCCCGGAGAGCCTCACCCGCATCCTGAACCGCCTGGTCGCCCAGCCGTACGTCAGCGAGGCCGCGCTGGTCTCCACCTGCAACCGGGTGGAGGTCTACGCGGCGGTCTCCGGTTTCCACGGCGGCCTCGGCGACATCTGCGCCGTCCTCGCCGAGCAGGCCGACTGCCAGCCGTCCGCGCTGGCCAACAACCTCTACGTGCACTTCGACTCCGCCGCGGTCGACCACGTCTTCCGGGTCGCCGCCGGCCTGGACTCGATGGTGATCGGCGAGGCGCAGATCCTCGGTCAGCTCCGGGACGCCTACCACGGGGCCACCGGCGCGGACACCACCGGCCGGCTGCTGCACGAGCTGATGCAGCAGGCGCTGCGGGTGGGCAAGCGGGCCCACTCCGAGACCGGCATCGACCGGGCCGGCCAGAGCGTGGTCACCGCGGCGCTGGGACTGGCCGCACGTCATCTCGGCGACGAACTCGCCGGTCGGCCCGCGCTCGTCGTCGGCGCCGGCGCGATGGGATCGCTGGGCGTGGCGACGCTGTCCCGGCTCGGCGCCGGCCCGTTGACCGTGACCAACCGCAGCGCCGAGCGGGCGGTACGGCTGGCCGAGTCGTACGGCGCTGCCGCGCGACCGATGGCCGAGCTGGCCGACACGCTCTCCACAGTGGACATCGTAGTGGCCGCCACCGCGGCCAGCGAGCCGGTCCTCACCCGCGACGTCGTCGCCGGCGCGCTGGCCGACCGGGACCCGGAGCGCGGGCCGCTGGTCCTGCTCGACCTGGCCGTACCCCGTGACGTCGGGTCCGGTGTGGCCGAGCTGCCCGGCGTCGAGGTGATCGACATCGACCGGATGGCCGAGCTGCTCGCCGACGGCCCGGCCGCCGCCGACGCCGCCGCCGTCGAACGGATCGTGGCCGGCGAGGTGGAGTCCTTCCTCACCTGGCTGCGGGGCGCGGACGTGGCACCGACCGTGGCCGCCCTGCGGGGCCGGGCCGAGGACGTGGTCAGCGCCGAACTGCGCCGCCTCGCCCAGCGCCGTCCCGACCTCAGCGACGACCAGCGTGCCGAGGTGGCCCGCACCGTGCACCGGGTGGTCCAGCGGTTGTTGCACCAGCCGACCGTACGGGTCCGCCAACTCGCCGCCGAGCCCGGCGGTGACCAGTACGCCGCGCTGCTGCGCGAACTGTTCGACCTGGAGGTCCCGCAGACCTCCCAGGTGGACACGGTCCCCGACATCACCCCGACCAGTGGAGGTGAACGATGAGCCAGCGGCAACCGAGTGGCCCGCTGCGTCTCGGCACCCGGGGCAGCAAGCTGGCGATGGCCCAGTCCGGGCACGTCGCCGAGGCACTGACCGCCCGCACCGGACGCCCGGTCGAGTTGGTCGAGGTGATCACCGCAGGTGACCGGTCCAGCGCGCCGGTGCACCGCCTCGGCGTCGGGGTCTTCGTCTCCGCGCTGCGCGACGCGCTGGTCGCCCGGGAGATCGACTTCGCGGTCCACTCGTACAAGGACCTGCCGACCGCGATGCCGGCCGGGCTGCACATCGCCGCAGTGCCCCCGCGCGAGGACCCGCGTGACGCGCTCGTCGCTTGCGACGACAGGACGCTGGCCGAGCTCGCCCCCGGCGCGTCCATCGGCACCGGCGCGCTGCGTCGGATCGCCCAACTGCACGCCCTGGGCATGCAACTGTCGGTCAGCCCCATTCGCGGCAACATCGACACCCGGCTGGCCCGGGTGCTCGGCCCGGACGCCGACCTCGACGCGATCGTCCTCGCTCGGGCCGGGCTGGCCAGGATCGGCCGGCTCGACGTCATCACCGAGACGCTCGATCCGATGTTGATGCTGCCGGCCCCCGCACAGGGCGCGTTGGCGGTGGAGTGCCGGGTCGACGACCCGGAGATGGTCGAACTGCTAGGTACGCTTGACCACGCAGCGTCACGCGCCACGGTCACCGCGGAGCGGGCAATGCTGGCCACCCTGGAGGCCGGATGCTCCGCTCCGGTCGCCGCCTATGCCGTCGTCGCCGAAGGCGAGCCAACCGGCTCCGGTGTCGAAGGTGATGTTGTCCAGGAGATCTACCTGCGCGGGGCGGTGATCAGCCCGGACGGCAGTCGCGACATCCGGCTGTCCCGCACCGGAACGCTCGCCGATGCGGCGGAGATCGGTAAGGCCCTCGCCACCGAACTCCTCGACCTCGGCGCCGACTCGATCCTCGGCCCGCAAGGACACAACGGCCCGGGGACCCAGCAATTTGGGAGCACAGAATGACCCGCACCCGTAAGCCCGTAGGCCGGATCGCGTTCGTCGGGGCTGGACCCGGCGACCCGGGCCTGCTGACCCGCCGGGCGCACGACGCCCTGGTCGACGCCGACCAGGTGGTGTACGACCGGGGAGTCCCCGAGTCGTTGCTCGACGTCGTCCGGGCCGAGGCCAAGGCCGAGACCGAGTTCACCCCGGCCGAAGGCGTGCCGGGCGATGTGGCGAAGGTGCTCATCTCGGCCGCCCGCGCCGGGCAGAACGCGGTGCACCTGGTGGCGGGCGACCCCTTCGGCCACGACTCGGTGGTCAAGGAGGTGCAGGCGGTGGCGCGTACCGCCGCGCACTTCGAGGTGGTGCCGGGCGTCAGCCAGGCCGAGGGTGTGGCCACCTACGCCGGTGTGCCGCTGCCCGGCGTACGCACCACCGCCGACGTCGAGGACGTCAGCACCCTGGACTTCGACGCGCTGGCCGCGGCGGTGCAGCGAGGCTCGCTGGCGCTCGCCGTGGACGCCGGTGACCTGGCGGCGATCCGCGACGGGCTGCTCGCCGCCGGAGTGGACGGCGGGACCGCCGTCGGAGTCACCGGTGACGGCACGGGCGAGACGCAGTACACCACCACGTCGAGCGTGGACTCGTTCGTCGCGGCGGCACTCGGCTTCACCGGCCGGGTGGTGCTGACCGTCGGTGAGGGTGTGAGCCAGCGGGACAAGCTCAGCTGGTGGGAGAACCGCCCGCTGTACGGCTGGAAGGTGCTGGTTCCCCGGACCAAGGAGCAGGCCGGGGTGATGAGTGCCCGGCTGCGCGCGTACGGTGCGATCCCGTGCGAGGTGCCGACCATCGCGGTCGAGCCGCCGCGTACCCCCGCCCAGATGGAGCGGGCGGTCAAGGGCCTGGTCGACGGCCGGTACGCCTGGGTGATCTTCACCTCGGTCAACGCGGTCCGCGCGGTCTGGGAGAAGTTCGCCGAGCACGGCCTGGACGCCCGGCACTTCGGCGGCGTGAAGATCGCCTGTATCGGTGAGGCCACCGCCGAGGCGGTCCGCGCCTTCGGCATCCAGCCGGAACTGATCCCCACCGGGGAGCAGTCCTCCGAAGGGCTGCTGGCCGAGTTCTCGCCGCACGACGAGGTGCTCGATCCGGTCGGCCGGGTGCTGCTGCCGCGCGCCGACATCGCCACCGAGACCCTCGCCGCCGGGCTCACCGAGCGCGGCTGGGAGGTCGACGACGTGACCGCCTACCGTACGGTCCGGGCCGCCCCGCCGCCCGCCGAGATCCGGGACGCGATCAAGTCCGGTGGGTTCGACGCCGTGCTCTTCACGTCAAGCTCGACGGTGCGCAATCTTGTCGGTATCGCCGGCAAGCCGCACGCGCGTACCGTTGTCGCAGTGATCGGGCCCAAGACCGCGGAGACCGCCACGGAGTTCGGCCTGCGGGTCGACGTCCAGCCGCCGCACGCCTCCGTGCCCGACCTGGTGGAGGCGCTCGCCGGCTACGCCGTCGAGCTGCGGGAGAAGCTCGCCGCGATGCCGGCGAAGCAGCGCCGTGGCTCGAAGGTTCAGGGGCCGACCGCGCTGAGGTTCCGGTAACGCTAGGAGACTCACCATGTCGTACCCCGAGCACCGGCCCCGCCGGCTGCGTCGCAACGCAGCCGTGCGGCGGCTGGTCGCCGAGACCCGTCCCGCCCCGGCCGAACTGGTCGTACCGATGTTCGTCAAGGAGGGGCTGACCGAGCCCCGCCCGATCGGCTCGCTGCCGGGTGTGCTTCAGCACACCCGGGACTCCCTGCGCAAGGCCGCGGTGGAGGCGGTCCAGGCCGGGGTCGGCGGGATCATGCTCTTCGGGGTGCCGGCGGAGCGTGACGAGTGCGGGGCCGGCGGCATCGACCCCAACGGCATCCTCAACGTGGCCATCCGGGACGTGGTCTCCGAGGTCGGCGACGCGACGGTGGTGATGAGCGACCTCTGCCTGGACGAGTTCACCTCGCACGGGCACTGTGGGCTGCTCACCCCCGACGGCTCGGTGGACAACGACGCCACCCTGGCCGCGTACGCCGAGATGGCGGTCGCCCAGGCCGCCGCCGGAGTGTCGGTGGTCGGGCCGTCCGGGATGATGGACGGCCAGGTCGGCGCGGTACGCCGGGCCCTGGACGCGGCCGGGTACACCGACGTCGCGGTCCTCGCCTACGCGGTCAAGTACGCCTCCGCGTTCTACGGCCCGTTCCGGGAGGCGGTCGAGTCCTCGCTGGAGGGGGACCGGCGCACCTACCAGCAGGATCCGGCGAACCTGCGCGAGTCGCTGCGTGAGGTCGAGCTGGACGTGGCTGAGGGCGCCGACATGGTGATGGTCAAGCCGGCCCTGCCCTACCTGGACGTGGTCTCGGCGGTCCGGGCCGCGGTGCAGGTCCCGGTGGCCGCCTACCAGGTCTCCGGCGAGTACGCGATGGTCGAGGCGGCCGCCGCGAACGGCTGGATCGACCGCGAGCAGGTGATGCTGGAAACCCTCACCTCGATCCGGCGCGCGGGCGCGCAGATCATCCTCACCTACTGGGCGGTCGAAGCCGCCGAACTCCTTCGCCAGCGCTACTGACCCACACCGCGTGCCCAGCCGGACCCGTGTGGTGCGTCGGGCCCGGCGCATCGTCGGGCTCAGCCAGCTGCGGATGGCCCGTTTCGCGAAGGTTGCCCCGTCGACCGTTGCGCGGGTCGAGGTGGCTCGCCCGCCGGAGACGTTCCATCGCTGCCCCGCCGATCGGGAGGCCCGGCGGCGGCGCAGCCAGTGGGAGGTGCGGGTGGCGAAGTATCGCAACGTGCCCCCGCCTCCGGACCCTGGAAGCGGGCGCTACTGACCCCCGCTCAGCGGGACTGGAAGCGGAGGCTTCTGAGCCCGCTCAGCGGGAGCTGTCGAGGCGGTGCACCAGGTCGGCCACGTCCACGCTGTATTCACACCACTCGCGGTCCGGTCGGTAACCCAGCTCGGCGTTGACCTTGAGCATCGTCTCGTTGGCCTGGGCGTTCCAGGTCTGCACCTCGGTCAGCTGCGGCTCGGTCGAGCGCAGTTCCAGCAGCATCCGGGCCTTGATCGCCCGGTCGATGCCGTAGCCACGGTGGTCCTGCACCACGATCGTGTCGTACTGGTCGGCACGGGTGGGGTGCTGCACCGGCACCACCACCTCGGTCAGCCCCGCCACCTCGCCGGTCTGCTCGTGCAGGGCGAGCACGATGTAGGGCTTCATGCCGCGTCGGTGCAGGCAGTCCAGGCTGTCACGGAGCCGCTGCGGATCGTACGAACTCGGCCGCAGTTCGCCGTCCTCGATGTCCCGGATCTCGGCCTTGGCCCGCGCGTACGCCTCGATCAACTCGTCCGGTGGCCCACCCGGGTGGAACTGGACGTGGTAGCCCGCCCCGACCCCGGTGGACATCTCGGCCAGCTCGGCCCAGTCGACGCCGGAGAGGTCGAGCACGCTGCGAGTCTCGACGTACTCCCGGGCGAAGCCCAGCGACTCGTAAAAGGCGATGGCGGGCGTCCCGCCGACCACCTCCACCCCGATCGACTCGAAGCCCTCCTGGTAGACCCGACGGGCGGCGCGCAGGACGAGCTCCCGGCCGAGCCCGCCGCGCCGGACGGAGGGGTGCACCAGCACTTCCAGCACACCGATGCTGCCGAGCAGCAGCACGTGCACATGCCCCAGGATCGGCCCCGGGGTGCCGTCGGCGGCCGGCTCGGCCTGGGCCACCCAGGAAATCCGCCGCTCGCCCGGCATCACCTCGGCGAGATATTCCCGCAGGCAGGTCTCGCGCCATGGCGGATCCTGCGGGAGATCGGTCGCCAGGACCGCGTTCAACGTGTCCAGCAGCGACGCGATCTCGGCGGACGACGCGTTCCTGGGGTCCCACTCGCGCACCATCACCCGTCTAGCTTGCCGTCAAGAGCAGCCTGGGGGAAGTGTCCAGTTCTCCAATGTATGGGGACGATCACTTCACGTACGACTGGCCTGTCCGTACCTGTTGGCAGTGTTGAACACGTCCTGGGCGTACGGCCGCACGTTGTTGTACGACAGGATGGCGTTCCACCAGTCGCCCGGGATCGTCAGGTTGCGGTTGCCTTTGCACAGGTAGATCCCGGCGGCCAGGGCCGCGTCGTGGATGTTGTGCGGGTCCTTGCGGCCGTCGTTGTCCGCGTCCGTGCCGACCTCCTGCCAGGTGGTCGGGATGAACTGCATCGGCCCGACGGCCCGGTCGTAGGCGGTGTCCCGGTCCAGTTCACCCCGGTCGGTGTCGGCGATCCGCATCCGGCCACCCTGGCCGTCCAACGGCAGGCCGATGATCTCCGGTACGGCTCGACCGTCCGCGCCCAGGGTTGCGTTGTTGGCCTGCCCGTGGCGTGATTCGACGAAGCCGATCGCGGCCAGGGTCGTCCAGCTCAGACCGCAGCTGCGGTTGGTCTCGGCGAGGACCAGCTCGGCATAGCCGTACGCCTGCATGGCGATCGGGTCGATGCCGGCCTTGGCGCCGACCTCCCGGGCCCAACCGGCAAGTGCGTCGGAGGGTCGTCCCCCCACCGGCAGGCCACCGGGTGACGCGGTGGCGCCCGGTGCGTTCGGCGGCACCACGCCCGGCGGTAGCGTCGCGTCGGGCGGCGGGAACGCACCGGTCGGTGGCGCCTCGTTCGTCGGCGGCAGGTCGCCGGCGGTCCCGCCCGCGGTGGCGTCGGCGGCGACCGGCCGCTGTGCGCCGATGGTCGCCGGCACCAGCATCGCGCCGACCGTGGCGGTGGCCGCCACCAGCGCGAGGAGGAACACCCCGGGCAGGGTCAGTCGGCCACTCGGCCGCCGCGACCAGTCCCGGGTCGCTTGAGCCGCGGCGCGCGGACCCGGCAGGCGTACGGCGTGCGCGAACCGCGTCCGCCGACGTCGAGCACCCGACGCCCCACCCTCCGGCGTGGACGCCACCGCCGAACCTTCGCCGACCGGCTTGCTCTCGGTCTGGTCGGCCGGCTCGTCTCCAGCCTTGCCGTCCAGCTTGCCTTCGGCCTTGTCCGCCGGCTCGTCTTCGGCTTTGTCGGCGGGTTGGTTGGCTGCCTCGCCCGGGGGTTTCTCGTCGACCTTGGTGCTCGGGGCGGCCTCGGCGGCGCTGCTCTGTGGAGTGTCGCTGTCGGACTTGTCGGGTGCGGCCGGTTGTTGAGCCGTGGGCGCGACGTCGACAGCTTCGGCACCGGCGTCAGCGCTGGGTGGCGCGGGTGCCTCGCTCGCCGGCTCGCTGGTCGGCTCGCTCGCCGGCTCGGTGGCGCGTAGCCAGGGCCGGCGAGGTCGCGGCAGCCTGCGGGTCGGCCGGTCCGCTGCGACGTCGGATCCGGCGCGCGGCGTGGCCGGCCGGAGGGGGCGTAGGGGGGTGCTCTCGTCGCCGTCTGCCACCCGTCGAGTATCACCCATGTTCCGGTGGACGTCAGGTCCGGTCGTACCCTGATGTCATGCCCCGGTACGAGTTCCGTTGCCGCGCCTGCGGCGACACCTTCGAGGTCAACCGCCCGATGGCCCAGGCCGGTGAGCCGGCGTCCTGCCCCGCGGGGCACACCGACACGGTCAAGCTGCTCTCCACCATCGCCGTCACCGGCCGTGGTGCGGGTGCGGCCGGTGCCGCGCCGGCGCCGTCCGGTGGTGGCTGCTGCGGTGGCAGCTGCGGTTGTTAGCCCGCTTCCGTACGGTTTTTTGCAGCGTCAGTTGCTGAAAAGGATGATGACTGTCTTGCCCGGACGCCCGGTCTGATGGCACCTTGGGGCGTAGCCTCGGCCGACCGTTCTCGCGATGCGTGACGATTCGGCTTCGTGAAGTATGAGGTCGAGGCCAGGGGGGAGGTGCCACGGGTGTCGTCACGGATCCACCTCCCGAGCGGCTGGGTGACGTTCGTCTTCACCGACATCGAGGGCTCCACCCGACTGGCACAGCTGCTCGGCCCCGGATACCGGCCGGTGCTGGCGGAACACCGCCGGCTGCTGCGCCGCACCATCGCCGCCACCGAGGGGGCGGAACTGCTGACCGAGGGCGACTCGTTCTTCCTGGCCTTCGGCGACGCCGGTGCCGCCCTGACCGCATGCCTGACCGCCCAACGTGCGCTGCGCGAACACGAATGGCCCACCCCGGAGGCCGCGCCCCGGGTACGGATGGGCCTGCACACCGGTTGGGCCGAGCCCCGCGACGGCGAGTACGCCAGCCCCGAGGTGCATCGGGCCGCCCGGGTGGCCGCCGCCGCCCATGGCGGTCAGGTGCTCTGCTCGGCGGCGACCGCGCAGCACGCCGATCCGTTGCCGGCCGGTGCGTCCCTGCTCGACCTCGGGCTGCACCGGTTGCGCGGTTTCGACGACCGGGAACGCCTCTTCCAACTCGTCGCCGCCGGACTGGAGCTGCAGTTCCCGCGGCCGCGTACCGCCGACGCGGATGCGCACAACCTGCCTGTCCAGGTCACCTCGTTCATCGGCCGGCAGGCCGAGCGAGCCGAGCTCCGCCAGCTTGTCGCCCGGCATCGCCTGGTCACCGTGCTCGGTGCCGGTGGCGGTGGCAAGACCCGGCTGGCCGTGGAACTCGCCACCGACCTGGTAGAGGAATACCCGGACGGTGTCTGGTTCGTCGACATCGCCTCGGTCACCGACCCGGGGTTGGTGGCCTTCGCGATCGCCGCCGTGCTCGGGCTGCGTCCGGAGCCGGGCCGCCCCATGGTCGACACGCTTGTGGAGTACGCGGCCAACCGCCGGATGCTGATCGTGCTGGACACCTGCGACGCCCAACCGGCGGCCTGCGCGGACGTGGTGACCCGGTTGCTGGCCGGCGGGGGTGGGGTCCGCGTGCTGGCGACCACCCGGGAACCGCTGGCGCTGCCCGGTGAGGTGGTGTGGCGGATCCCGCCGCTGTCGGTCGACCCGTCCCCCGACGGTACCGAGAGCGATGCGGTCGCGTTGCTGCTGGACCGTACGGCGGCGGCCCGGGGCGGCCGACAGCCGGATCCGGCGGAGTCTGCCGACCTGCGTCGGGTGGTACGGCGGCTGGACGGTCTGCCGCTGGCCATAGAGCTGGCCGCCGCCCGACTGCGGGTGCTCTCGGTCGGGCAGCTCGCCGAACGGCTCGACGATGTGCTCGGCACCCTCGACGCCGGTCGGGACGACCCACCGTCGTCGGCCGCCGGTGTGCCGGTCGGCAGCTGGGGTGACGGCGCCGGAGCCGCCGAACACGACCGGCCGGAGCGGTCGGCGCGGACGGCGGTCGAACGGCACCTGACCATGCAGGCGACCGTGACCTGGTCGTACCGGACGCTCGGCCCACGCGCCGCGCGGCTGCTGCGCTGGCTGGCGGTCTTCGCCGGCCCGGTGGATCTCGACACGGTGGAGTGGCTGCTCGGCGACGATCCACTGGACCCGCTCTCGGTGCTGGTGGACAAGTCCCTGGTCCTGGCCGAGCCGCACGCCTCGGGCTACACCTACCGGATGCTCGATCCGATCCGGGCGTACGCGGCCCGCCGGCTGATCGAGGCCGGCGAGGAGCAGGACGCCCGGAACCGGCACGTGGCCTGGTCCGTGCACGCTCTGGAGCAGGCCCATCTCGGCGCCGACGGGCAACCGGTGACCCTGTCGCTGTACTCGCTGGATCCCCTGGCCGGTGAGTTGCGCGCCGCCCTGCGCTGGTGTGCCACCGGTGGCAGCGCCCGGATCGGGCTGCGGTTGGCCGGCGGCCTGGAGCAGTGGTGGCGTGAGCGTGGGCTGGCGCGGGAGGGTCGGCTCTGGCTGTTCCGCCTGTACAGCCGGATCGCGGAGACCGGCGAGGTGATCCCGGAGGGGGAGCTGGCGGCGGCGTACCACCTGCACTCACTGCATGCCGGCGCCGACGGCGAGTACGCCGAGGAGCTGCGGTACTCGCAGCGGGCGGAGGCGGCGGCCCGGCAGGCCGGCGACGTCGGCCTGCTGGCCCGGGTGCTCGCCGGACGGGCCGCCGCGCTCGTCGACATGGGGCAGTTCGCCGAGGCCGAGCGGATCTGCCGGGAGGTCATCGACTGGGCGCACGACCAGGGGGTGGAATCCGAGGCGCTGTTCGCCGTGTGTCGGCTCGCCGAGTTGCTGTGGCTGCGCGGCGCGTTGGACGAGGCAGCGGAGCTGCTCGGCGCGGCCCGACCGGTCGAGGCGGCCCGGCCGGTCGAGCGGGGCCGCCGGTCGGTGGACATGCTCCTCGGCATGGTCGCGTTGGCCCGCGGTGACCTGGTGGCCGCACACGAGCACCTGCTGGCGGCGTTGCGCTCCCGGATGAACCACGGCTTCCACGGCCGCGCCTGCGACACGTTGAACGCCATCGCCGTACGCTGTGCCGTCGGGGGTGCGCCACTGACCGCGGCCCGTCTGTTCGGTGCGGCGCAGGCGACCCGGGCGAGTCTGCGCTCGACGCCCGGGATCTACGACGCCTACTGGACACAGCAGCAGGTCGCGCTGCGACGCGTCCTGGGCGACGCCACCTTCGACGAGGCGTACGGCGAAGGTGCCGAGTTCGGCCTGGACGAGGCGGTCGCGTTGGCGCTCGGTGTCGAGCATCCGGACCTGGCGGCCGATTCCGCGCGCTTCGCGGGACGGGCCGGCGCCGGTGTGCCCCGCCAGTCGGCTGCCGCTGCCGATCGACACAGCGAACACGCCTGAAGCGGTTCGTCTCACCCTGTTCACACCGGCACCGGGCCCCCGGTCGGGGACCCGGTGCCGGTACGCGGTCAGAGTCGGGCGTGGCGCTCGGCGTCGGCCTTCATCCGGGCGGCCCGGTCGATGTCGGCCTGTTCGACGGCGGCAACCGAGCCGAAGATGGAGACGGCCTGGTAGTAGGTCCAGGCGAGGCTGGTGCAGGCCGGCCGGACGACGGAGTTGTAGGTGGCGCAGACCCGCTTCAGGTCCTCGTAGAAGGCGCTGTCCAGGCGGGACTTGTTGGCGCTGAACTGGCCGACCGCCTTGTAGTTGCGGTAGCCGAAGTCGTGCCGGAAGCAGGAGAGGGAGAAGTTGAATCCGAGCGGGTTGTCCGGGCTGGACGAGCAGTAGTCGGTGGACCAGTCGAACTTGTACTCCGCCCAGGCGGCGCGGTTCTGCCGGGCCGAGTTCCAGGCGTTGTAGCTGCTGACGCTGGTCTGCGTCCAACTCGACAGCACGGACAGCTTCTGTGCCGGAGTGACGGCCGCTGCCGCGGGGGAGGCGGTGGCGAACGCGGTGAGCAGCGCGAGAATGCCCGAGGTGAGGAGGGTGGCGAGTCGTTTGAGCACGAGGGGGACCTCCGCTGGGGGTGTGCGGTGGACGGGTGGTTACCGGCGAGTCACCGGCTTCATCAGTGTCGATCAATGCGCTGGCGGCTGGGTGTTACTCGCGGGAAATATTGATGACCTGCGCTGAAACAGACGAATGCCCCGGGAGCCAGGTGCTCCCGGGGCATTCGCCACCAGCGTGGCGTGCCGGCCTAGTCGAAGAAGCGGGCCAGATGGGTGGGGGAAGGGCCCTCGTCAGCGGGCCCGAGCGGGGTCAGGTCCGCAAAGATCGAGGCGCCGTCGGTGCCGGCGTGCAGCGGATACCAGCGGGGTGTGCCCGGTGGACGCATGACGCAGACACCCTTGATCGTCTGCACGTCCAGCAGGCGGACATGAGTCGGATCGGCCACCGCGTTCACGTGGCCCCACCACGGGCTCATCACGTGCAGTACGCCGCCCGGGCGGAGCACCCGGTGGCACTCGTCCAGCAGCGGCAGGAAGTCGATCAGGTGCTCCAGGATGTGCACCGCGAAAAGCACATCCACGGAGCCGTCGGCGAGCGGGAGCGAACCCGACAGGTCGGCCACCGCATCCACCCCGGGCGCCGGGAAGATGTCCAGACCCAGGTTGCCCGGCCACTGCTTGGTGGCCCCGCACCCGAGGTCCACCACCACCGGATCGCGCCCGCCCACCCGTACCCGGCACCAGATGCCGAAGACCCCGGCCAGCCGGCCGACCTGGTCGCGTACCAGCCGTAGCTGCGCCGGCTCGTCGACCTCCCCGGTCAGGTGGGCGACACCCCGGTCGAAGCGCACCTCGACCCGCAGCGAGCGCAGTCGATCGTCGTGACCGACCTGGTCCGCCCACGCCTCGGTGAGGAATCCGTCCACCGCCCGCAGCCGCTCGGCCGAGGGCGGAGTGTGTGCCAACGCCACCATCCAGGCCACCTCCGGCCGCCCGTTACCCGGATCTGTGACCGGTATGCGTCGGATGTCCCAGAAGCTGCGCGCGCCTCGGCTCAGGACTCCACGATCCGCCCGGCGGTCACCTCCAGCCGGCGGTCGAGGCGTACCGCGTCGAGCATCCGTCGATCGTGGGTCACCAGCAGCAGCGTGCCCGGGTAGCTGTCCAGCGCCGATTCCAGTTGCTCGATGGCCGGCAGATCCAGATGGTTGGTCGGCTCGTCCAGCACCAGCAGGTTGACCCCGCGCCCCTGCAACAACGCCAGGGCGGCCCGGGTGCGTTCACCGGGCGACAACGTCGCGGCCGGGCGCAGCACGTGCTGCGCCCGCAGACCGAACTTGGCCAGCAGCGTCCGCGCGTCGGCGGGCGACAGATCCGGTACGGCCGCCCGGAAGGCGTCCAACAGGGGTACGTCCCCGAGGAACAGCCCTCGGGCCTGGTCCACCTCGCCCACCACCACCCCCGGGCCGAGCGCGGCCTGACCGCCGGTCAGCGGCAGTCGGCCGAGCAGGGCACCCAGCAGGGTCGACTTGCCGGACCCGTTCGCCCCGGTCACCGCCACCCGGTCGGCCCAGTCGATCTGCAGGTTCACCGGCCCGAGAGTGAACTCGCCCCGACGTACCACGGCGTCGCGGAGGGTGGCCACCACGGCGCCGGCGCGGGGTGCGGCGGCGATCTCCATCCGCAGTTCCCACTCCTTGCGCGGCTCCTCCACCACGTCCAACCGTTCGATCAGCCGCTCGGTCTGCCGGGCCTTCGCGGCCTGCTTCTCGCTCGCCTCGGAGCGGAACTTGCGGCCGATCTTGTCGTTGTCGGTGGCCTTGCGCCGGGCGTTGCGGACACCCTTGTCCATCCACGACCGCTGGGTCCGGGCACGCGCCTCCAACGACGCCTTCGTGTCGGCGTACTCCTCGAACTCGGCGCGTGCCTGGCGGCGCGCCACCTCCCGCTCCTCCAGGTACGCCCCGTACCCGCCGCCGAACTGGTTGACCTGCTGCTGATGCAGGTCCAACTCCAGCACCCGGGTCACCGTGCGGGACAGGAACTCCCGGTCGTGACTGACAAGCACCGTGCCGGCCCGCAACCCGGTGACGAACTGCTCCAACCGGTCCAGCCCGGCCAGATCCAGGTCGTTCGTGGGCTCGTCGAGCAGGAACACGTCGTACCGGCTGAGCAGCAGTGAGGCCAGCCCGGCGCGGGCCGCCTGACCACCGGAGAGGCCGGTCATCTCCTGATCGAGGTCGACGGTGAGCCCCAACTCGGCGGCGACCTCCTCGGCCCGCTCGTCCAGATCCGCCCCGCCCAGGCCGAGCCAGCGCTCCAGGGCGTCCGCGTAGGCGTCGTCCGCGCCCGGCGTACCGGCGGTCAGCGCCTCGGTCGCCGCGTCGAGAGCGGCCTGCGCACCGGTCACCCCGGTGCGCCGCGCCAGGAACGCCCGTACCGTCTCGCCGGGTCGCCGATCCGGCTCCTGCGGCAGGTGCCCGATGCTCGCGCCGGGCGGGCTCACCGTGACACTGCCGGCCTCCACCGGCAACAACCCGGCAAGGGTACGCAGCAAGGTCGACTTGCCCGCACCATTGGGCCCGACCAGGCCGATCACGTCACCCGGAGCCACCACCAGGTCCAACCCGGTGAACAGGCTCCGGTCCCCGTGCCCGGCGGCAAGATCCTTGACGATCAACGTGGCGCTCACAAGCAGCCGAGCCTACCCGTGGACCCGTCAGTGGTCGCCGGATTAACCTCCCGGCCCGTCCCTCGTCGCCCACCTGCCGCCGGCTTCGCCTGTCGGTCGGGGGTGGTTGCGGTGACCTGCCGTGCCGGCCGGCGGCGCACGAGGCAGACTCACGGTCGTGCAGACCACTCTGGCGATCGACTGCGGCGGCGGTGGGATCAAGGCGTCCGTGCTCGACGGCGCGGGCACCATGCGGGCGCAACCGCTGCGGGTGCCCACGCCGTACCCGCTGCCGCCGGAACTGTTCGTCAAGACCCTGCTCGACCTGGGGACCCGGCTGCCGTCGGCGGACCGGGTCACGGTCGGGATGCCGGGCATGATCCGCCACGGCGTGGTGGTCGCCACCCCGCACTACGTGACCCGCTCCGGCCCTCGCAGCCGCGTCGACCCGACACTGCTCGCCGAGTGGTCCGGGTACGACGCGCGCACCGCCCTCGCCGGCGCGTTCGGGCTGCCCACCCTGGTGCTCAACGATGCCGAGGTGCACGGTGCCGGGGTGGTCGCCGGTACCGGCTGCGAACTGGTGCTGACCCTGGGCACCGGGCTGGGCAGCGCACTGTTCGACGGCGGGCGGCTCGCCCCGCACCTGGAGCTGTCGCACGCCCCGGTGCGCTGGGGCACGACGTACGACACGTACGTCGGCGAACCGGAACGCCGTCGCCTGGGCGACGCGTTCTGGTCCCGGCGGATCCGGCAGGTGGTGGAGGGGCTGCGCCCGGTGTTCCGCTGGGACCGGCTCTACCTCGGCGGCGGCAACTCCCGACTGATCCGCCCCGAACAGCTCGCCCGGATGGGTGACGACGTGGTCGTGGTCCCGAACAGCGCCGGCATCGTCGGCGGCGTCCGCGCCTGGGACCTCGCCCCGGTGTAGGGGTTCCGCGTGACAACGTGGTCGGGGAACACTCGCGGTACGTCCGGTGTTGTGCCAGCGTCGGGACAGTGCTGCGGCACGGAAGGGGTGGTCGGAGTGGATCTTTTGACCGAGTACCGGCGGGCGACCCTGTTCTTCGAGTCGGGCGACCCGACCGGAGCGGCCCGGCTGCTCGAACCGATCATCGAGGCCGAGCCGGACAACGCGGCGGTACGGCAGCTGCTGGCCCGGGCGTACTTCCAGTCCGCCCAGCTCGGCCGCGCCGAGGAGCACCTGCGGGAGCTGGTCGACCGCAACCCCAGCGACCACTACGCCCACCACGTGCTGGGCCGGACGCTGGAACGGCTCAACCGGCACACCGACGCGCTGCGTCACCTGCGCATCGCGGCGGCCATGCACAACGCCAACAACGACTACACGACCGCCCTGCGGCGGGTCGAGACCCGGCTCGGCGCACGGGCCCGCTGAGCACCGGCAGATCCGAAGGGGCAGCCCGCACGGGCTGCCCCTTCGGCGCGTCCGGACCGGCCACCGCCCTGCCTACCATGGCTCCCAAGGGAACCGACCGGACGGTGGACGCGGCATGAAACTGAAGCTGGACCTGCACGACATCTTCAACAAGGGCCACGACATCGACCGCGCGCTGCGCGGGATCATGGACGAGGCGGTGGCGAAGAAGGCCACCCTCGTCGAGATCATCCCCGGCAAGGGCTCCGGCCAACTCAAGAAGCGGGTGCTGCGCTTTCTCGACCAGAAGGACGTCAAGCAGCTCTACCACCGGGTCGAAAAGGACTCCAAGAACTTCGGCCGCCTCTTCGTCCACTTCCGCTGGAAATAAAGCTGGTCAGTACTGTTCGATGCTCAGCCTCGACGTGGGAGCCAGGTCGGTGCCCTGGCCGGCTCGTACGTAGTCCCAGGCCGCCAGTGCGATCATCGCGGCGTTGTCCGTCGACCATTTCAGCGGCGGCAGGCACAGCTTGACGTCAAGGGATTCGCAGAGCTTGCCGGCGACCTCCCGCAATTGCGGGCTGGCCGCGACCCCGCCGACGATGACCAGGGACTCGGAGGGGTATTCGACGAGCGCCCGCTCGCATTTCTGGGTGAGCACGTCTAGGCAGGCGGCCACGAAGGAGGCCGCGACATCCGCGGCTTCGAGGTTCGGATCGCTTTCGAGCAGGCGACGTACGGCCGTCTTGAGCCCGGAGAACGAGAAGTTGAGGCCGTCGCCGAGCATGGGACGGGGCAGCCCGAAACGGTCCTGGCCCTGCAGCGCCAGGCGGTCGATCACCGGGCCGCCCGGATAGCCCAGGCCGAGCATCCGCGCCACCTTGTCGTACGCCTCGCCGACGGAGTCGTCGCGGGTGGAGCCGACCAGGGAGATCGTGTCCTGATCGCGCATGTGGGCCAGCAGCGTGTGGCCGCCGGAGACGAGCAGGATCAGCGCCGGGTAGGAGACCCGGCGCTCGTTCAGGTCGGCGCTGCGCAGGTGGCCACGCAGGTGGTTGATGCCCAGGACCGGAAGTCCCCAGCCCTGTCCGAGCCCGCGCGCGGTGTCCACGCCCACCATCAGCGAGCCGATGAGCCCGGGGCCGCGGGTGACCCCGATGGCCCGCAGATCCTTCGGTCGGATGCCTGCGTCCTCGATCGCCATCCGTACTGCGGGGATCGCCTTGTCGACGTGGGCGCGGCTCGCCACTTCCGGATAGACCCCGCCGTAACGATCGTGGAGGCTGGCCTGCGAAACGATGACCGACGACAAGACCGTGCCGTCCTCCGCGACCACGGCAGCCGCCGTGTCGTCGCACGAGGATTCAATTCCCAGAATCAACTCACCGGTCGACATTCAGCATCCTCAGGATCTCGGTTTCGGACACCACCCCGACCCGTTCCACGACGGGTGGATCTTTTCGGCAGTTCACCAGTGTGGAAGGCACTTTGGACAGCGGCCCTCGGTCAACTGTCACATCGGGTTCGAACAGCAGCGAGGACAGGATGGATGGCACGTTTTCGTGGGTCGGGCCACCGCTGATGTTGGCGCTGGTGACCAGGAGCGGCCCGGTCTGCGCCAGGATGGCGAGCATCGCCGGATGCGCCGGGATGCGAACCGCCACCTCGTCCCGCCCTGCCAGCCAGGCCGGACGCCGGCCGTCCTCGACGAAGCCGACCGCCAGCGTGAGCGGGCCGGGCATGTACGGCGACGCGAGGCAGCGCGAGCACGCCTCGTTGATGTCGACTCCCAGCTCGCTCAACTGCTCGCCGGAGCCGACCATGACGGGAAGGTTCTTCTCCCGGGGCCGGCCCTTCATGGCGAACAGTCGGTCGATCGCCGTCGGGCTGTCCGGGCGTACCGCGAGCCCGTAGACGGTGTCCGTCGGCAGCAGGGCGACCCCTTCCGCCAGGATGATCTCCGCCACCCGAGTCAACTCGTCCGAAGACCCAGAAATGGACATGCTCCTCACGCGGCCCCTCGGTCGGTGGATTGGAGAGGAATGGTCTCTGGCGCATGATGACCCAGGAACATCGCGCCCGCTGCGGCCAGGATGTTCGGCGCCTGGTCAGGGGTCGCACGGGCCAACGCGGCCTGGACGAACAGGATTGCCGCCCGCTTCTCACTCAGCCGTTCCGCCGCGATACGTGCCTGCTGGTGTACCCGGAAGACGAAGAACGAATGCGTTGCCAGGGCGGCCAGCGCGGCGGCGGCCAGCGCCGTCAGCTCCTTCTCGGGGAACTTCAACCAGTAATGACCGGCGAACGTCGCCGCGAGGACGGCCACGACGGATGCGGGCAGCAGAAAGAAGCCCTGCCGGTACTGCGACCGGGCGATGTTCTGCCACTGCGTCGACTCCTCCTGCATCCCGGCGAGGAGCGAGATCCATTCCGTCCCGACCTGCCGGCCGGGCAGTTCCGCGAGTTTGAGCGGCACCCCCTGGTAGAGGCCCTTCAGCAGCCGTGCAGCCTCTCGCTCGGTCAGTTCGTCCTTCTGATAACGCGCCAGGACCTGGTCGACATCGGAGTCATCGACCAACGCGCTCTTGCGGGCCTGCGCGATCAGGCGTTGAAGGTCTTCCTCCATCGGAAATCCTCACCACCTGTCCAGGTCGGAAGCGGGGAGCCAGTGCGTCGACTGCCGTATGGTCTCGAACGGTATGTCTCCCTCGCGAATGAGGCCGACCTCCCCGGACTGGTCGACCCGGACCACCGTCGAGTGCTTCGAGTAGAAGGAATCACGTCCTTCGACCGCGTGCCAGCGGGGGGACCCTACCGCCGCTGCGGCAGCAGTAACGATCTTCAGGGCCTCGTCGAACGACTGGACGGGCTCGTCCCGCTTGTCCCGTACCGCGGTCGTGGTTATCGGCCACCGCGCATGACTCGCGACGTCCCTCTCGATCTTCGAATCGGGGATCCGGAAGCCGAGGGTACGGTCGGGCGACGCGGTGGACTTGGCGGCGAACTTGTGAGCGCGCTGGTTGGCGGGGCAGACCAGCGTGATCGGGCCCGGGGTGAAGCGCTCCACCAGGTGCAGCGCCGTGGCGTTGAGTTCCAGGTAGCCGCGCACCTGGTCGAGGCCGGAGAATGCGACCGAGACGGGACGGTCGGCGGGACGCCGCAGCAGGCTGTTGATGAACTTCCAGGAATCCTCGTTATGGGGGACGAGTGCGATCGAGTAACAGGTGTCGCTCGGCAGAAGGACGAATCCTCCCTGGTTGAGCCGGGTGACGATCAGGCTCAGAGCGCGGGTGGTGAGCGAACCGCCGGGGGTCAGGTCACCGGCCCTGAAAACGTGGTCGGGACCACTCATAGGAACGTTTCCGATTCCTCGGTCAGCGGACCCACGGGGCCGGGTGACATGCGCTCCTCGCCCGCCTGTGCCATCGCAAGGAGCGTGCTGGCGTCAGGTGCGGCCGGACCTCCGTCCTGCACCTTCAGGCTTGTCGAAACGTCCGTCATCTCGGGCCGGTACGCACCGACCACGGTCAACGCATCGAAGCCCTGCTCGGCCAGGGAGGTGGCCAGCTCGTCGATGATTACCCAGTAGTCGCCTCGGCTGAGCGAGGCCGGTCGGCCGGGGACGTAGATGCCGGCGTAGACCTCGCTGCTGGCGACACCGCGGGCCGGGCGCAGCGCCAGGACGGGCGCATCCGCCGGTACGGAATGGGCCATCACGCTCAGCGAATCGGTGGCGAAGATCGGCAGATCCAACGCGTACGCCAGACCGTTGGCGTACGCGACACCCGCACGCACCGACGTGAGGTTTCCCGGGCCGATGTCCACGGCGACCGCGGCGAGGTCGCTGCTGCGGATGCCGGCCTCGGCGAGAGCCTTGTCCACGAGTCCGGCGATGCCGTCGAAATCCGGCTCGAAGCGGGTGGTCGTCAGCCTGACGCTGGCCGCACTCTCGGTGCCGATGGCGACGGAGTAATCCTTGGTGGACGTCTCGATCGCAAGAATGGCTTTCACTTTACCGCCTGGGTGATTCGACGCTCTAGCTCTTGCAGGACCGGCTGCCAGCGCTGGCATTCCGACGACAGGGTGAAAGTCCGAACCTCAGAACCGGGCTGGGAGGCGATTTCCACCCGCAGATGACACGGGAACTCCCCGGAGACCAGGTCGCCCCACTCGACAAGCGTGACGCACTCGTCGGCATAATCGGCCAACCCCAGATCGCGGTATTCGGCGACGCTGGAGAGCCGGTAGGTGTCGACGTGGAGGACCGTTGTCTCGGTGCCTCGGTAGAAGTTCGCGAGCGTGAAGGTCGGGCTGGTGACCTCGTCGGTGCAGCCGAGTGAATCGGCAAGGGCCTGCACGAAGGCGGTCTTTCCCGCACCGAGATCCCCTCGGAGCAGCACCGCGTCCCCGGCGGAGAGGCATGGTGCGAGGGCAGCCGCCAAGGCATGAGTCTCCGAAAGACTCTTGGCGACATACTCCAAGCTGGCCATCATCACCCCAAATTCTCCGGGTCGCGGTTCCAGACCATTTGATCTTTGATCTTCCAAGCTGCGGCTACACATGTTACCCGGCTAAGGGCGGGATACCTCTGGGCAGGACCGCCGGGCGGTGGGTCACAGGGCATAGGTGCGGGCCACGGCGAGCATCTCGGAGCTGTGCGAGCCGACCACGCCGACGCCCGTAGGGCGAGGACGGAAACCCGGCAGCGCGTCGAGGCCGTCGCTGACGTCCGTCGCTCGCAGCGCGACAGGCGTTGCCGACGGTACGACGGTCAGGACGACCTCGAATCCCTCCGTCGGTGGGGCGTGGAAGACCACGCCGAAGCCCCACCGGCCCTCGCGCTGCTCGACCGGCACCGGGCGACCGGCCACCTGAGCGCTGCGGACCACCGCCGTCGAGGTGTCCACGTGCAGGGTGGCCAGGCGTACCTGCCGTTGGGGGGTGAACCGCAACCGCAGGGTGCGCTCCCCGGCCGTGCCGGTGTCGGACAGCACCTCCAGCCGGGGCGCGGGCAGGTCGGCGGCCTGCGCCGGGCCGCCGAGCAACTCGTCGCGACCGAGGCCGGGAAAGTCGTCGGCGATGGAGACCGTCGAGTCGACGTACTCCGCGGTCCAGGGTTGTGGGTCGGATTCGAGGCTGAGCCAGCGGGCCTGACCGGTGCCGGCGTCCAGGGCGTACATCAGGTGGGTGGGTGCGGGATGCGCGGCGTCGAAACGGTCGGCGGCGATTCCCACCCCGGCGAGCACCGCCGCCGTCAGTGCGGCGGCACCGGCGGGCAGCGCACCGCGGCGGCGGGCCCGCAACGCGTCCATGCCCCGCTGACCACCGGCTTCCGGATGCAGCAGGTCCACCACCGGCAGCGCGGCCAGGCCGAGCAGTACCGCGAACAACGCCGCGACACCGCCCATCGCCATGCCCAGGGCCGGGAAGAGCAGCACCACCACGGGCAGCAGGATGACCACCGCCACCGCGCCGGTCAGGGTCACCGCGATCACCGGCACCGGGCCGTCGATGCGGGCGGCCAGCGCGACCAGCCCGGCGAGCACACCGGCCAGGGCAGGCAGAGTCGCCAGGTACGCCCCACCGGGCACCAGCACCGCGAGCAGTACGCCGAGCAGCGCCAGCCAGCCCAGTCCGCCGATGGCCAGCGCGGCGGGACCGACCCGACGGCGGGTCAGCGCGTACCAGGCGAACAGCACGGCGGCGGCGAGCGCCAGCACGGCCAGCCGATACCAGATCGGCCGGTACGGGTCGAGCAGCATGGCGTTGCCGGGCCGGATGACGCTGATCGCGGCCCAGAGCAGTTGAGCGCCCAACGGGGCGACCACGATCGGTACCAGGGCCAGCCCGAACCCGGCGGCCAGCCGACCACCGGTGACCCGACCTCGACGCCGCGCCCACCAGCCGAGGACGATCACCCCGGCGAGCGTGAGCAGCGCCAACGGCAGCACCAGCGTTCCGGGGTAGCGGGCCAGGCCACCGGGCACCGGGAAGTAGGTGGCGTCGTGGTCGGCGGCCAGGTCGGCCAGGTCGATCCGGCCGAATTCGCGGGCCAGGCCGAGCGCGTTGGCGCCGTGGTGCTGGAGGCTGGCCCGGTCCATCGACTCGGGGGTGTCCAGCGGGGTGTGGTAGATCGCGCCGCCGTCGAGGTAGGCCGAGTTCAGCCCGACGAATCCATGGTCGAGGAAGGCGGTGAAGTCGGTGTCGTTGGGCAGCGCGCGGTAGACCTCCACGGCGAACGAGGTGCCGACGGGATGCGGTGCGGCCCGGCCGAAGACGTCGACAAGCGCGGCGTTCTCCGGTGAGGTCTCGAACATGATCACCGGCCCGGTGCTGCCGCGGGCCTCCAGATTGAGCACCACACCCTTGCCGGCGGCCAGCGGGTGGTCGGCGGCGAACGCCGACGCTCCGCACAGGCAGGCCTCCTCGGCGTCGGTGAAGACGAAGACGAGATCGTTTCGGGGTCGCGGGCCGCTGGTCAGCGCCCGGGCCACCTCCAGGATGGCGGCGACGCCCGCCGCGTTGTCGTTGCCGCCCGGCCCGGTCTGCACCGCGTCGTAGTGGGCCACCAGGAACACCGTGCCGGTCGGGTCGGTGCCGGCCAACCGGGCCACCACGTTGCGTACGCGGGCCAGCGTGGCGCCACCCGCGGCCCCGCTGAGCTGACCGGCCTCTTCGGCGACGGTGTCCTGAACCTCGGGGGTCATCCCCAGCGCGCGTAGCCGGGCCTCCAGATGGGCCCGGACCTCGTCGTTGGCGGCGCTGCCGGCGGGGTGTCGCTGGCGCGCGACGACCGACACGTGCTCGTACGCCCGATCGGCGCTGAACTCGTCGCGCGGTGCGTCGGCCGGCCGGGGTGTCGGGGGACGAATGGCGAGCAGCGCGAGTGTGCCGACGGCGGCGAGGGCGACCAGGGCGGCGAGCGCGGCGACCAGGCGGTGACGCGGTCGGGACAGGGCACGATCGGCGGCGGGGGGTGCGCCCACGACAGGCTCCTCGGGGGTGGGGTGGGTGCACATCATCCTCTATGCCGCCCCAGGGCGCTCCGTCGTGTTGTGTGCGAACGTTGTCTAATACAGGATCAGCAGGGCACTCGGAAGGAGCCCGACATCACCAGCGATCTCCCGCCCGTCGCGGCGGTGGGCCGGCCGCACCGAGGGACCGCCAAGACCGGTCCCTCAGTCGTGTCATGGCCATATCCGCAAGGTGGCCTGGGCGGCAATCCGAACCTGCCGCCCGGGGAACGGCTGCGGGTGCTGCTGGTCGAGGACGACGAGGGCGACGCCTTCCTCGTCGGCGAGCTGCTGGCCGAGACGAATTCCGGGATCGACCTGCTGGTCGCCACAAGTCTCAGCGAGGCCCGTCGACGGATGGCGGGGGTGGACTGCGTCCTGCTGGACCTGGGCCTGCCCGATGCGCAGGGGCTGGACGGTCTGCGGCAGGTGTTGGAGATGTCCGGCAGCGCCGCCGTCTGCGTGCTGACCGGCCGCAGCGACGAGCACCTGGGCATCGTCGCGGTCGCCGAGGGCGCGCAGGACTACCTGGTCAAAGGCCAGGTCGACGGGGTGCTGCTGACCCGGGCGCTGCGCTACGCGGTGGAGCGCAAACGCGCCGACGAGAATGCCCGCCGGCTGCGCGAGGTGGAACTGCGGCAGGCCGAGTCGGCTCGGTTGGAGCGAGGCCTGCTGCCCCAGCCACTGATGTCGACCGACAAGATCGCCGTGCACACCTTCTATCGACCCGGTCGGCATGCCGCCCTGATCGGGGGCGATTTCTTCGACGTTGTGCAGACCCGTCCCGATCAGGTCGACCTGATCGTCGGCGACGTGTGCGGACACGGGGTGGACGAGGCGGCGCTCGGGGTCGAGCTTCGGGTGGCCTGGCGGGCGCTGATCCTGGCCGGGGTGCCGGACGACGAGGTGCTGCCCGCGCTGGAGCAGGTGCTGATGAGCGAACGCCGGCTCCAGGAGATCTTTGCCACGGTCGCGACGGTGCGCCTCGACCTCGACGCCAACCGGGGGACCGTACGGCTGGCCGGCCACCCTCCGCCGGTCCTGCTCGCCGGGGGCAAGGTGGCGCCGGTGCCCGCGCCGGGCGGACTGCTGCTCGGCGTACGACCCCGGCGTCCGGTCGCCTTCGATCTGGAGTTCGACACCGAGGACTGGTCACTGCTGATGTACACCGATGGTCTGATCGAGGGCCGGGTGGGCGAGGGCGACGAGCGCCTTGACGTGCCCGGGCTGACCCGACTGTTGCAGGAACCGGACAGCCGCCACGTCGCGCTGCCCGCGCTGCCGGCCTGGCTGGTCGGGCGCGCGGAGCAGCTCAACGGCGGCCCGTTCGCCGACGACGTGGCGATGCTGCTGGTCACCCGGGGCGGTGGCCGATGAGCGTCGACGTCAGCTGGTGGACGCTGCGCCGCCGGGTGCTGGCGTTGCTCGGGGTGGTCGGCGCACTGCTGCTCAGCGTCGCGGTGGCCGAGGCGGTCGTCGCCACCAAGAACCGCGAGTACACCGACGTGCTGCTGGTGGAGGTCGGCCCGCTGCGGGTGCAGGGCCAGGAGATGCTCAACGCCCTGCTCGACCAGGAGACCGCCGTACGCGGCTATGCGGTGACCGCCGATCCGGAGGACCTCGCCCCGTACGAGCAGGGTCTGGCTCAGGAGCGGGCGACCGCGCAGGAGATCCGGAAGTTGTCCGCCAAGTACCCCGCGATCGTGGCGGACCTTGAGGCGGTGGAGCAGCAGGCGGACGAGTGGCGGCGCGGCGTGGCCCAGCCGGTGATCGAGACGACTCGGACCGAGGGCACCGAAGCCGGCCAGGCGCTGCTGACCGACGAGGCGCGACAGCGGTTCGACGAGGTGCGTGGTGCGGTCTCCGCGCTCCAGGACGAGATCCTCACCGCTCGGGAGGCCACCGCCGACAACGTGGAGCGGACCGGCAACCTCCTGGTCATCCTGCTCATCGTCGCCGCACTCGTGGTGGGCACGGCCGGCATCGCCCTGCTGCTGGCGCTGGATCGGATGGTGCTGCGCCCGCTGACCGGCCTGGCCGGGCAGGTCAGAGAGGTCGTCACGGGTGACTACGCGCACCGGATCGTCGGCACCGGGCCGCCGGAGTTCCAGACCCTCGGCACGGACGTGGACGCCATGCGGCAGCGGATCGCGGCCGACCTCGCCGAGGTACGCGAGGCACGGGAGCGCATCGAGTGGGTCAACGCCCAGTTGCAGAAGCAGGCCGAGGAGTTGACCCGATCCAACCGTGACCTGGAGCAGTTCGCCTACGTCGCCTCGCACGACCTCCAGGAGCCGCTGCGCAAGGTGGCGAGCTTCTGCCAGCTGCTGCAACGCCGGTACGCGGGCCGCCTCGACGAGCGGGCCGACCAGTACATCGCCTTCGCGGTGGACGGCGCCCAGCGGATGCAGCGGCTGATCAACGACCTGCTGGCGTTCTCCCGGATCGGTCGGCTCACCGCCGGCTTCACCGAGGTCGACCTGAACAGCCTGATGGCCGACGTCGCCGCACAGACCGAACCGGCCCGGCAGTACGCCGACGCCGAGCTGACCTGGGGCAACCTGCCGGTCATCCGGGGCGAGGAACCACTGCTGACCAACCTGCTGGTCAACCTGGTCAGCAACTCGGTCAAGTTCCGCCGCCCCGACGTACCGCCGAAGGTGCATGTCTCGGCCCGGCTGGTCGGCGAGGAATGGGAGATCAGCTGCCAGGACAACGGCATCGGGATCGAGCCGGAGTTCGCCGACAAGATCTTCGTGATCTTCCAGCGGCTGCACGCCAAGGACGCCTATCCGGGGACCGGCATCGGGCTGGCCATCGTCAAGAAGATCGTGGAGTACCACGGCGGTCGGGTCTGGGTGGACACCGACGTACCCGAGGGCACGGCCATCCGGTTCACCCTGCCGGCCATGCCGGGCGACGTCGAGGCGGCCCGGCAGAGCGGCCCGCCGACGGGCGCGGCGGAGTCGGATTCGGACCCGGCCGACCGTGACGCCGCACCGGCCGTCGGCGAGCAGGCCGGCGGTGACGGTACGGTCAGCGTGGACGCCGACACGGCTTCGGCTGCCCGATCGGCCGACGACGCGGCAGCGGACACCGCCGGGGCGCGGCCGGCCGACGTGGCTCGCCAGGGCGGCGCGGACGCAGCCACCGGCGAGGCGCCCGGTAGGGGTGGGCGGTCGGGCAGCGGTGACACAGGTGGGATGAAGGAGGCGGTGGGATGACCGCGCCAGCGGACGGCAACAGCCCGATCGAGGTGCTGCTCGTCGAGGACGACCCGGGTGACGTGCTGATGACCCGGGAGGCTTTCGAGGAGCACAAGCTGCGTAATCGGCTCAACGTCGTCTCCGATGGTGCCGAGGCGCTGGCCTACCTGCGCCGCGAGGGCCAGTACGCCGACGCAGTGCTGCCGGATCTGATCCTGCTCGACCTGAACCTGCCGCGCAGGGACGGCCGGGAGGTGCTGGAGGAGATCAAGAACGACGAGCAGTTCCGCCGGATCCCGGTGGTGGTGCTGACCACCTCCCAGGCCGACGAGGA
Organism: Verrucosispora sp. FIM060022; assembly: GCF_003977705.1. Lineage (NCBI taxonomy): Bacteria > Bacillati > Actinomycetota > Actinomycetes > Micromonosporales > Micromonosporaceae > Micromonospora > Verrucosispora sp. FIM060022. The sequence goes on along the minus strand of NZ_RQIV01000002.1, from coordinate 469,587 downwards.
CATCCTGCGCAGCTACCAGCTGCACGCGAACGCGTACGTCACCAAGCCGGTGGACTTCGAGCGGTTCATCTCGGTGGTCCGGCAGATCGACGAGTTCTTCGTCAGCGTGGTGAAGCTGCCGCCGCGTGGCTGACACACTGCTCGACGACGTCGCCGGACTGCTGCGGGAGACCGCCGACCGGATCGTACTTCCGTTGTTCCGCCACCTCGACGACGCCGACGTGACCGAGAAGGCCCCGGGCGAACTGGTCACGGTCGCCGACCAGCGGGCTGAGGAGGCGATTGCCGCCGGGTTGCGTCGACTGCGACCGAACTCGCTGGTGGTGGGCGAGGAGGGCGTGGCGGCGGACCCGAGCCTGCTGCGCCACCTGCGCTCCGCCGGAGACGTGTGGCTGGTCGACCCGATCGACGGCACCGCCAACTTCGCGGCCGGACGCCGCCCGTTCGCCCTGATGATCGCCCTGCTCACCGCCGGTGAGCCGGTGGCCGGCTGGATCTTCGATCCGCTGGCGGACACCCTGGCGACGGGCTGGCTGGAGACCGGCGCCTACCTCGACGGGAATCCGCTGCGCCTGCCGACCGACGCACCGCCGATCGGCGAGCTACGGGGCGCGGCGATGACCAGGTTCCTGCCGCCCTCGTCGCGGCGAACCGTCGAGGCGGGCGGTGCGCAGGTCGGCGAACTGCTGCCCGGCCAACACTGCGCCGGCCGGGAATACCTCGACCTGCTCACCGGTGACCAGCAGTTCGTGGTCTTCTGGCGCACCCTGCCCTGGGACCACGGCCCGGGCACCCTGCTGGTACGGGCCGCCGGCGGGGTGGCCCGCCGCTTCGACGGCACGGACTACCACCCCGCCGACACCACCGAAGGCCTGCTGGTAGCCACAAACGAAAAGATCTGGCACCAGGTCCAAACCACCCTCCTGCCCACTCGCACCTGACCCACCCCACCCTGCGCCCCGCGTCCTCCGCCAGTTTTGGTCGCCCTCAGCCCGGAGCTCGACCAAATCTTTTGATCACGCGGCAGGTCGGGCTGCGGGTCGGGCCGGCGGGTTGGCGCGGGGGTGGTGGGCGGAGGGTTAGGTGAGGGTTGCGGTGGGTGGGTTATTGACGGGTGTGGGGGTCGGGGGACTGGTCGGGGAGGGCGGTTCCGGTATTCTGACCGGCGGTCTACCGCCAGCAGGCCGCCGATCGGCGCCGGCGGGGGCCGCCGCCGCGCAGTGATCTCACCGGGGGGCCGGCGGACGACGAAAGGATGCTTTCGTGCGCAGGTCCATGCCCGTGCGGCGGCGCTTACATCGGCCGCTGATCACCCTGCTCGCCGCCGTGGCGTTGCTGCTCGGCGTCGGTGCCGTCCCGGCGTACGCCGAGCCCAACGAGGGGGGCAGCAAGAAGCTGCGGGACACCTTGGAGGCCACCGCCAAGGCGCACATCGAGGCCAAGCGCAAGCTCGACAGCTCCAAGAAGCGTCAGAAGAAGATGGCCAAGGAGCTGTCCGAGCTGGAGGGGCGACTGTCCGAGCTGAGCGTGATGGTCGGTGAGGTGGCCGCACAGTCGTACCGGATCGGTCGGCTCAGTGCCGCCGCCGCGCTGCTGGACAGCGGCACCCCGGAGGCGTTCGTGCAGCGGGCCGCCAGCCTCGACATGATGGCCCAGCGGGACGGCCGTCGGGTGCGCGAGCTGACCGAGGCCCGCGAGCAGGCCCGGCAGGCCAAGCTCGCGATCAACGCCGAGGTGCGGGAGCAGACCAAGCAGCTCGCCGTGATCGCGAAGAAGAAGAAGGAGACCGAGGCGGCGCTGGCCGCGGTCAGCTCGGGTACCAGCGGCGGCTTCAGCGGCGGCAGCGCCACGTCGGCCAAGCCGGCGCCGCGCAACGCCAACGGCTCCTGGCCGTCCGAGTCCTGCTCGGTGAACGACCCGACCACCTCCGGCTGCATCACGCCACGCACCCTGCACGCGCTTCAGCAGACCAAGGCCGCCGGATACAAGCGGTACGTCTCCTGCTACCGCAGCGGTGGTTCCGGCGAGCATCCCAAGGGTCGGGCCTGTGACTTCTCCGCCGCCACCAACGGCTTCGAGAACCGCACGGCCACCGGCGGGGACAAGGCGTACGGGGACAGCCTGGCCGCCTGGCACGTACGCAACGCCGACCGGCTCGGTGTGCTGTACGTCATCTGGTACCGGCAGATCTGGCATCCGGGCACCGGCTGGCGAGCGTACGGCGGCAGCGGCAGTCCCGCCGCAGACCACACGAACCATGTTCATCTCTCGATGTACTGACCCGCGGCCGTCTACGGGCTGCGTACCATCGCCACGATGAACTCTCCATCACCTGACGTCGCGGCACCCACCGCGTCGGCCGAACCGGCGATCCCACGGGCGCTGCCCAGCGGGCTCGCCGCGTTTCTGGTCTTCTACTCCAGCGGTGCCGTCCTGGTCCTGGAGACCGCCGCGCTGCGCCTGGTCGGGCCGTACGTCGGGGTGACGCTGCAGGTGACCAGCTCGGTCATCGGCATCGCGTTGGCCGCCATCGCGTACGGGGCCTGGGCGGGTGGCTGGCTGGCCGACAAGCGCAATCCGCGTACGCTGCTGGCCCCGGCCCTGGTGCTCTCCGGCATCGCCACCGCGATCACCCTGCCGGCGGTGCGCTATGCGGGCGAGGTGCTCAAGGGTGACACCGCGAGCGCGATCCTGCTGCTGGTCGCGGTGGCCGTGTTCGCCCCCGCGATGCTGCTGTCCGCGGTCACCCCGCTGGTGGTCAAGCTGCAACTCGCCGACCTGCGCCGCACCGGCCAGGTGGTCGGTCGGCTCTCCGGTATCGGCACGCTGGGTGCGGTCACGGCGACCCTGGTCACCGGGTTCGTGCTGGTCGCCGCGCTGCCCAGCACGGTCATCCTGTTCGGGCTCGCCGCCTCGCTCGGCATCACCGGCATCGCCCTCGGCGTGTACCTGCACCGCCAGGACCGGGCGACGCTGCCCGGCCCGGCCCGGGTCAAGGCCGCGTTGGCGGTGCTCGGCCTGGTCGGCGCGGGGCTGACCATGGTCGCGCCGAACCCGTGCGACGTGGAGACCGCGTACCACTGCGCAAGGGTCGAAACCGATCCCGGCCGCGAGAGCGGGCGGACGCTGCTGCTCAACTCGGCCCAGCACTCGTACGTGGATCTCGCCGACCCGACCCACCTGGAGTACGCGTACACCCGGTGGATCGGGGCGGTGGCCGACGTGATGGCCCCCGAGGGGCAGCGGCTCGACGCACTGCACCTGGGCGGGGGCGGGTTCACTGTGCCGCGCTACCTGACCGCCACCCGGCCCGGCACCGACAACCTGGTCTTCGAGCTCGACGGCGGGCTGGTCGCCTTGGGCGAGCAGCACCTCGGCGTACGCCAGGGGCCGGATCTCGAGGTGATGGTGGGCGACGCCCGGCTGTGGACGGCCCGGCAGGCGACGGACAGCCGGGATTTCGTGGTCGGTGACGCGTTCGGGCATCTGGTGGTGCCCTGGCACCTGGCCACCCGGGAGATGGCCGCCGACATCAGGCGGGTCGTCCGCCCCGGCGGGGTGTACGTGCAGAACGTGATCGACTATCCGCCGCTGCGGTTCATCCGCAGCGAGGTGGCCACCGTCGCCGCCGAGTTCCGGCATGTCGCGCTGGTCGCCCCGCCGGAGGCGCTGGCCGGCGAGCGGGGCGCGAACTTCCTCATCGTCGCCTCCGACGCGCCGTTGCCGCTGGCCGCGCTCCGCGCCCGACTGGACGCCGACAACGAGCCGGTCAGCCTGCTCAGCGGCGGGGACCTGACCGACTTCGTCGGTGACGCGCTGGTGCTCACCGACGACTACGCACCGGTGGACCAACTGCTCGCCACCGCCTGATCGGGTGACATCGGTGACCGAATCCGCTCAGAAAGGTGTAGCGGGGTTCGCTTCGGGCAACAAGGCCGACCATGGGTGCAGAGGTACGCAGGGGCGCGCAGCTGCTTGGTGAGCGGTACCGGTTGATCGAGCAACTGGGCACGGGCGGCATGTCCGTCGTCTGGCGTGGCTACGACGAGGTGCTGGGCCGGCAGGTCGCGGTCAAGGTCCTGGCGTCCCGGCTGGCCAGCGACCGGGCGTTCCGCCATCGGATCCGCAGCGAGGCCCAGGCCGCCGCCCGGCTCTGCCACCCCAACATCACAAACGTGTACGACTACGGCGAGTCCCAGCAGGTCGGCCTGACCGTGCCGTACGTGGTGATGGAGTTGATCGACGGCGCGCCGCTGACCGCCCGGCTCTCCGGCGTGGGCGTCCTGCCCTGGCGGGAGGCGGTGACGATCGCGGCCGAGGTCGCCTCCGCGCTGGCCACTGCGCACGCCCGTGGCGTGGTGCACCGCGACGTGACCCCCGGCAACGTGATGCTCACCGCGACCGGCGTGAAGGTGGTCGACTTCGGCATCTCGGCGTTGGTGGGGGAGAGCGAGAAGAGCGCGGACGGCACACTGCTCGGCACGCCCGCCTACCTCGCCCCGGAACGCCTCGACAACGGTCAGGTCAGCCCCGCCACCGACGTGTACGCGGTGGGCCTGCTGCTCTACCGGATGCTGACCGGCCGGCTGCCCTGGCAGGCCGAAACGACCACCCAGATGTTGCGGGCGCACATGTACCGCGAACCGGAACCCATGCCGGCGGTGCCGGAGTTGCCCGCCGGGGTCGCCGAGCTGGTGCACCGCTGCCTGGCCAAGCGCCCGGTGGACCGGCCCGGTACGGCCGAGCTGGCCCTTACCCTCGCCGAAGCGGTCGGCAAGATCCCGGCCGTGCCGGTGTCGCTGGCCGACCAGCGAACCGATCCGATGCTGCTGGCCAGCGCCGGTACCACCATCCTGCCCTGGTCGGTGGCGACGGATGCGCTGCCGCTGACGGGTCTGCGCACCGCTCGGCGGCGGGACCGTCGACGTCGGGTCGAGGCGGGGGTGGCCGCCGTCGCGCTGATGGCCGTCACGGCGGCGGTGTGGGGAGTCACCTCGCGCAGCCCGGCCAGCGGCGGCATCGACCAGCCCACCCAGGCTCGGATGGGCGGCGAGGACCGGATTCCGTGCCAGGTGTCGTACGCGCTGCGCAAGGACTCCGGCAAGGACTTCACCGCCGAGTTGAGCCTGACCAACACCGGCGACCGCGAACTGCGGGACTGGACGGTCCGGTTCGCCTTCCCCGGTGGGCAGCAGGTGACCGGGGCGAGCCCCGTGCCGGCCCGCCAACAGGGACACGCGGTCGCGGTCCAGGCCGCCCCGGAGCATCCCGCCCTGAAACCCGGCGCGACCGAGAAGTTGCGCCTGACCGGGACGTACACCGGGACGAATCCGCTGCCGGTGGAGTTCCGCCTGGGTGACGAGCAGTGCGGGGTGCAGGTGTCCGGCATCGCCGGCAGCGCACCGACCCCGAAGCCGGTGAAGGCGGCCGGCGGCAAGGCCGGTTCCGGTGGCTCGGACAAGGCGAAGACCAAGCCGGAGAAGGCCAAGCCGGGCAAGAAGGCCGAGCCGGGCAAGAAGGACACCCCTGCCAAGAAGAAGGGCCCCGACAAGAAGGAGCAGCAGGCCAAGGGGACTCCGGCGAAGGGGAAGCCGGAGAAGACAAAGGCGGCCAAGCGGGGCAAGCCGAAGACGCCACCCGGCAGGAAAGCCTGAGCGATCGGGGTCAGGTCAGCGAAGCGAAAGCCTGAACCTGATCGATGGTTCCCTCGACGATGACGATGTCGTCGGGGCCGAGCAGCAGGCTGTCGGAGACGTAGCGATAGCGCTGCTCGGCTGGCCGCTTGACCCCGATGATCCGTATCCCGTAGCGGTCGAGCAGTTGCTGTTCGCTGACACGATGCCCAGCCATCGGGGCGGGCACGTGCATCTTCGCGATGGCGAAGGCGTCACCGAACTCCATGAAGTCGAGCATCCGGCTGGCGATCAGATGGGCCATTCGCTCGCCGGTCTCCTTCTCGGGAAAGATCACGTGTTGCGCGCCGACCGCTGACAGGATCTTCGAATGCTGCGTCGAGGTGGCCCGCGCCCAGATCTGCGGCACGCCCAACTCGACAAGCGCGAGCACGGTGAGCACGCTGGACTCCAGGGAAGCGCCGATGGCCACGACGACCCGGTTCAGGTCGGCCACCCCGAGTTGGCGTAACGCCTGGCCGTCGGTGGAATCGGCCTGCGCCACCTGGTCGAGCAGGGCCGACCATTTCTGCACCCGCCGGGAATCACGATCGATGGCGAGCACTTCGTGACCGAGAGCGCTCAGCGATTCGGCCAGCCGGGAGCCGAACCGGCCGAGGCCGATCACGGCGATGCCATCCGTGTCCGGTTTGCTAGCCGACAATGGGTTGCTCCTCTGGATAGCGGTAGAGCCGGTGACGGGTGTTCAGGGCGATCGCCGAGCCGAGCGTGAGCGGACCGACCCGGCCGATGTACATCAGCACGGTCAGCAGGAGAAGGCCGCTGTCAGGCAGGGCCGACGTCACGCCGGCCGACAGACCGGTGGTGCTGAACGCCGAGGTGATCTCGAACAGCGCCGAGTGGAACGGCACCTTGTTGGTCACGGCGATCAGCAGGGAGGTGCCGACGGCCACGATCGCGACGCTGAGCAGGCTGACCGTGACCGCCTGCCGCTGGCTGGCGGTGGCCACCCGCCGGTGCCCGACCGTGACGTCCGGCTCGCCCCGGATCTCCGCCCAGATGACGAAGGCGAGCAGGAAGAAGGTGGTGACCTTGATGCCTCCGGCGGTACTCGCGCTGCCACCACCGATGAACATCAATCCGGTCAGCAGCGGATAACTCTCCTCCCGCAGGCCGGTGGTGGACACCACCTCGATCCCGCCGGTACGCGACAGCGCGATCTGGGTGAACGCGGCGAGCAGCTTGTCGGTGACGGCGTACTGGCCGATGGTCCGGGCGTTGCCCCACTCGATCAGCAGGAACGTCAGGAAACCGAGGCCGACCAGAGCGGCGCTGCCCCAGATGGTCAACTTGGTGGCGACCGCCCACCGGGTCGGTCGGCGCCACTCGCGGGCCGCCTCGAACAGGGCTGGAAATCCGAGGCCGCCGATGATGCTGCCGAGCGCCAACGGCAGGCTCACCCACGGGTCGCGGGAGAAGGACAGCAGGCCGTGCGGGTAGAGCGAGAAGCCGGAGTTGTTGAACGCCTGGATGGCGTGGAAGCCGCCCGACCACAGGGCACGCCCCAGCGGGTAGTCGTAGCCCAGCCAGAGCCGCGCGGTGACGATGGCCGTCATCACCGTCTCGCAGACCAGCACCGTCCCCCCGATGTGCAGCAGCAGGCGACGGAGGTTGCCGATCCCGTACTCCAGCGTTTCTGCCTGCACCAGCATCCGGTTGTGCAGACCGAGCCGCCGGGACACCGTCAGGATCACCAACGCGGCGCCGGTGAGGATGCCCAACCCGCCGATCTGCGTGAGCACCGTGATCACGATCAGGCCGGGGGTGGACCAGAATCCCGGTGTGTCCACGACGGCCAGCCCGGTGACCGAGATCGCCGAGGTGGCGGTGAACAGTGCGGTGAGCGTCGGCGCTGCCTCGTGGCGGACCGTCATCGACGGCAGCATCAGCAGACCGGTGCCGATTCCGATCGCCAGGAGGAAAGCGAGCGGCACCAGCCGTACGGGGTGACGAAGGAACCGGCGCACCAGACAATCCTCTGATTTCAACCGATCCCGAACTGCGGAAATCGAAATCCCGAGGATTCGCCGGACGGTCAGGTGCGGACCAACTGACCCGACGGACCGGACGGTTCTGCTGAGCCGGGCGTCTTCACCGACCACCCGTACACCGCAGTCGCCGCCCGCGCCGGCTTTCCCCACCGCTGAGTTTCGCCGCTGAACTAGCCCTTGATCACGCTCGATCTAGGAACGAGTGGCTTCGTCATCGCAGCGATGCCACTCGATCCCGGATCGAGCGCGATCATGTTCCTGTTCGAGTGGGCTCGTGCTCGTTGCGCGAACTCGATCGGGTGGCGCGGCCCTCAGCGCGGCGACGATCGATCGTCCGATCCTGATCTGAGGCCGGCGTTGATGAACGTGATTCCTAGGAGCACGCCGATGCCGGTCAGGACCATTGCCGCCGTGATGATGCCGAACGTTAGCGCGAGGCCGACCAGCGCCAGCCCGCACGCCGCGACCAGGAACGCACCGCCTTTGACCAGGTTGTTGTCGGCCAAGGTCGACTCCACTCCACAGGGTAGTTGTCGTGTCCCCGCATTGTCGGACGGCCAGTGCTCGCAGGGGCGAGGGATGTCGCCTTGGGATTGTCGCGCGAGATGCTCAGCGACGTAAGACGGCCGGTACGACAGTCTCCGCAGAGGATGCGCCAGCCGTACGTCAGTGGGTGTTCTGTGACCAGCCATTCGACGGCGGCGGCCGAAGCGTGCGCACCGCCGAACACGGCGGACCCCTGCCAGCGCTCCTGAGTCCGGCGCTCTGCATGCACGATGACCCGACGGGCCGGGTGGTGGGGGAGGGCGACACAGGGTGGGGCTTGGCCGTGGGAGGTTGGGCCATGGTTTCGCCGACGGGTCACTACCTCATCGTTATCGCTGTAACCGGAAGCCACCCACCTCTGGCGACTTGTGTGCTTCCGCCACATAGCCCGTGGGTGACGTCACTTCTAGCGTGAGCCGACACATAAGGTTTCCCTCCCTCTGAGTCCTCACGTGGAGTCGCAATGACGGTCCGGACGACACGGCGGGTGTTCCTGTCCGCCGCAACGATGATGGCCGCGACGATGGTCGCCACGGCCTGTGGCAGCCCGCAGGACACCGCCAACGGCGGTGGCGACAGCGCCGCGCCGGTGAAGGTTGGCCTGGTCTACTCCCAGTCGGGTGCGCTGGCCAGTTACGGAAAGCAGTACATCGAAGGGTTCCGGGCCGGTCTGGACTTCGCCACCGGCGGCACCAACAAGGTCGGCGACCGGGCGATCGAGATCACCGAGGTCGACGACGCCGGTGACCCGGCGAAGGCGGTCTCCGCGGCGAAGGATCTGATCGGCAAGGGCAACAAGATCATCGCTGGCTCGACAGCGTCCGGTGTGGCGCTTCAGGTCGCCCCGATCGCCGCCCAGAACAAGGTGCTGTTCATCTCCGGCCCGGCCGCCACCGACGCGGTTACCGGCGTGAACAAGTACACCTTCCGCTCCGGCCGTCAGTCGTACCAGGACGTGGTGACCGCCAGGTCGTTCATCGGTGACCCGACCGGCAAGAAGGTCGTGGTGTTCGCCCAGGACGGCGCGTTCGGTGACGCCAACGAGGCGGCGGTGAAGGAGATCATCGGGGGTGCCGGGGCGACCGTCAGCGCGGTCCGGGCACCGGCCAGCGCCACCGAGTTCACCCCGTTCGCCAGCCAGATCAAGTCCGCCAAGCCGGACCTGCTCTTCGTCGCCTGGGCCGGCACCACCGCCCCGGCGATGTGGCAGACGCTGGACCAGCAGGGCGTACTCAGCTCCACCACGGTCGTCACCGGCCTGGACATCCGCGCCTCCTGGCCCACCTTCGGCGCGGCCGGCACCAAGATCTCCTTCCTGTCGCACTACTTCGACGGGGCCAGCGACACCGAGGCGGCCAAGGCCGCAAAGGCGAAGATCCCCGGTGGCACCCTCGACCTGTTCCACCCGGACGGCTTCGCCGCCGCCCAGATGGTGGTGCGGGCCGTGCAGGAGGGCGGCGACGACGTCGAGAAGATGATCACCGCGCTGGAGGGCTGGAGCTTCGAGGGCGTGAAGGGCACCATGACCATCCGCGCCGAGGACCACGCCCTGCTCCAGCCGATGTACCAGGCGAGCCTGACCGGCAGCGGCGACACCTTCACCGCCACCGCCCAGAAGGCACTCACCGGTGACGAGGCCGCGCCGCCGGTCCAGGCGATGAAGGGCTGAGGTACGCCATGCTCGCCACCCGCGGTCTGACCTGGCGGATCGGTGAGGTCGCCATCGTCGACGCCGTCGACATCGACCTGGCACCCGGGGAGTTCCTCGGCGTGATCGGGCCCAACGGCGCCGGCAAGACCTCACTGTTCAACCTGATCACCGGCCTGCGTCGGCCCACCGAGGGCCAGGTCACCCTGGACGGGCAGGACATCTCCACCCTGCCGCCGCACCGGCGGGCCCGGCTCGGCCTGGGGCGTACCTTCCAGGCGTCCTCGGTCTTCGGCTCGCTGAGCGTGCGGGAGAACGTCCGGCTCGCTGTGCAGGCACACCGCGGGGGCTCGATGAAGCTGTGGCGGCGGGCGGCGGCCGACCGGGAGGTGGCCGCCGCCGCCGACGCGGCGCTGGACCGGGTCGGCCTCACCCACCGAGGTACGGCGTTGGCCGGCACCCTCGCGCACGGCGAGAAGCGCAAGCTGGAGATCGCGCTGCTGCTGGCCGGCGAACCACGGGTGATGCTGCTCGACGAACCGATGGCCGGGGTCAGCGCCGAGGACGTGCCGGAACTGGTCCAGGTCATCCGCTCGTTGACCGGCGACAGCGGTCGGTCGGTGCTGATGGTCGAGCACCACATGGACGTGATCCTCGAACTGGCCGACCGGATCGCCGTGATGCACCACGGTGCCCTGCTGGCCTGCGACACCCCGGAGACGGTGATGGCCAACCCGACGGTGCAAGAGGCCTACCTGGGGGAGGAGCTCTGATGGAGCCGATCTTGGCAGTGCAGGACCTGTCGGTACGGATCGCCGGACTGCACATCCTGCAAGGGGTGTCGTTCACGGTCGCGCCGACCGGGGTCACCGTGCTGCTCGGCCGCAACGGCGTCGGCAAGACCACCACGCTGCGCGCCCTGGTCGGGCTGACCCCCCGCGACGGCGAGGTACGCGGCACCGTCCGGATGCAGTCGGCGACGCTGCTCGGCCAACCGACACACCGGCTGGTGCGCGGCGGGCTCGGCTACGTGCCGGAGGACCGGTGCGTCTTCGCCGGACTCACCGTCGCGGAGAACCTGCGGCTCGCCGAACGGCGCGGCAGCACCCCGGCGTACGACCGGGTCTTCGCGCTCTTTCCCGAGTTGCAGCGACGGTCCCGGCAGCGGGCCGGTTCGCTCTCCGGTGGGCAGCAGCAGATGCTCGCCATCGGCCGGGTGCTGATCAACGACAACCGGCTGCTGCTGGTCGACGAGCCGACCAAGGGGTTGGCACCGAAGGTGGTGACCGAGGTGGCCGAGGTTTTGGCGCGGGTCGCCGAATCCGTGCCGGTGCTGCTTGTGGAGCAGAACCTGGCCGTGGTCCGGCGGCTGGCCCGGGACGCGGTGGTGCTGGCCGCCGGCCAGGTGGCCTGGACCGGCGACGCCCAGCGGCTGCTGGCGGAGACCGAGCTGACCCGGTCGCTGCTCGGCGTCGGCTCGGCCGAGGGGCACCACGCCGCGCCCGGCAGCCATCACGCCGCGCCCGGCGCCGGACGGAAGGACGGGCACTGATGGACGCGGTCATCCTGTTGACGCTGACCGGGCTCGGTCTGGCGGCGCTCTACTTCCTGGTGGCCTCCGGCCTGTCACTGGTCTTCGGCCTGGCCGACGTGCTCAACTTCGCGCACGGGCTGTTCCTCGGCGTCGGGGCGTACGCGACCTGGTGGGCGGCGGGGAACCTGCCCGGCGCGGGGCCGGACGGCTTCGGCTTCGTGGTCGCGGTCGCCTTCGGGGTGGCCGCCGGCACGCTGATGGCGGTGCTGGTCGAGCTGGTGCTGATCCGGCCGCTCTACTCCCGCACCATCGAGCAGGTGCTGGTCACCGTCGGCCTCTCCCTGGCCGGAGTGGCGTTGTTGCAGGCCACCTGGGGTGCCGACGCCCGACCGTTCCCACGTCCGGAGTGGACCCGGCAGGTGACGACGATCCTCGGTGCACAGGTACCCAACGGGGGGTTGCTGCTGATCGTCGCCGCGGTGCTGGTGCTCGCCGCGATCCTGGCCTTCCTCCAGTGGACCCGCTACGGCCTGATCATCCGGGCCGGGGTGGAGAACCGGGAGATGGTGACCGCGCTGGGCATCGACGTCCGCAAGGCGTTCACCCTGGTCTTCGCCATCGGTGGCGCGGCGGCGGCGCTGGCCGGCGCGCTGGGCAGCGTCTACTTCGGCACCGTCTCACCCCAGCAGGGCGGCTCGCTGCTGATCTTCGCGTTCATCGTGGTGGTCATCGGCGGCATGGGTTCGGTCGTCGGGTCCGCGTACGCGGCGGTTGCGGTCGGGCTGCTGCAACAGTTCGTCAACTACTACGGCACCTCCGGGCTGGGCGACATCTGCGTGGTCGCGCTGCTGGCCGTGGTGCTGCTGCTGCGCCCGCAGGGCATCGCCGGAAAGGTGGCTACGGCATGACCGAGGTCAAGAGTCCCGAGGTCACGGCACCTGCGGCGGCGGTGCCGTCGGAGTCGACCGGCTGGTCCCGGCTGCGCCCGTTCCTGCCCCTGGTCGTGCTGGCCGTGGCGCTGATCCTGCCGTACTCGACGCTGCACCTGCCGGGCGTCTTCGAGGGCGCGCTGAACTCGCCCGGCACCCTGCAACTGCTCGCCGTCTGCCTGGTCTTCGGCGGCCTGGCGGCCGGCTACGACCTGCTGTTCGGGCGGACCGGGATGCTCTCCTTCGGGCACGCCCTCTACTTCGCCGCCGGGGTGTACGGCACCGACATCCTGATCACCCGGGTCGGGTTGCCGCTCTGGCAGGCCGCGCCGCTGGCGATCGTCGGCGGGATCATCCTCGCCGGTCTGGTCGGCGCGGTGGCCCTGCGTACGGTCGGCATCGCCTTCGCCATGGTGACGCTGGCCTTCGCCCAGGTCGGGGCGATCCTGGTGGCCCGCGACTTCGGTGGGCTCACCGGTGGTGAGGAGGGGCTGCCGCTGGACGTGACCGGGGTGCCGTCCGGGCTGGTCGGGGTGGCCAACACGGTAAACCTGTACTGGCTGGCGTTGGCGTACCTGGTCGTGGTGGTCTTCGTGGTGCACCGGGTCAGCAACTCGCCGACCGGGCGGGTGCTGGCCGGGGTACGCGACGACGAGCGGCGCATCGGCGTGCTCGGGCTCGATCCGTACCGTTTCAAGCTTGTCGCCTTCACCCTGGCCGGTGGTCTCGCGGCGGCGGGCGGGGTGGTCTACTGCCTGATCGTCGGCGGTGCCTCCCCGCACATCACCAGCAGTGAGCTGACCCTGTCGCTGCTGGTGATGGTGGTGCTCGGTGGCCCTGGCACCCGCTGGGGCCCGGTACTGGGCGGCATCCTCTACATGTACCTGGACCACCGCCTGATCTCGGTGGGCAGTTCCGGTGCGATCGACGCGCTGCCGGCCTTCCTCAGCCGGCCGCTGTCGCAGCCACTCTTCGTCCTCGGCACCGTCTTCATCCTGGCCGTCTACTTCTTCCCCGGTGGCCTGGCCAGTCTCGCCCCCCGGCTCGCCCTGCTGCGCAACGCTCTGCGCCTCGGCCCGCGTCGGGAGAGCTGACCACGGGCTGGCGGGCGGCACACCGCGCCGCCCGCTAGCCTCGTGATCCAGGGAGCACCGGGACGCGGGGGAGCGTGGCGTGGACGAGCGGTTGGCAGTGGTCAGCGGCGGTGGTACGGGAATCGGGGCGGCCGTGGCGCGGACGCTCGTCGCCGACGGGTGCTCGGTGCTGGTCCTCGGCCGGCGGGCGGAGGTGCTCGCGACGACCGCCGAACGGATCGGGGCGGAGACCGGCCGACCGGAGGCGGTACGCGCGGTAAGTGTCGACCTCACCGACCCCGAGCAGATCGGCCGGGTGGTCGAGGCGGTCGACGGGCGGCCGGTCGACGTGCTTGTCAACAACGCAGGCGGCTTCCACAGCGCGCAGGACGACACGCTGGCCGGGATCGCCGCGAACTGGCGGGCGACCCTGGACACCAACGTGCTCACCGCCGTGCTGCTCACCGCGGCGCTGCGACCGGCGCTGCGTCGTCCCGGCGGGCGGGTGATCCTGATCAGTTCGATCGCCGCCCAGCGGGGCGGAGGTGACGCGTACTCGGCGGCGAAGGCGGCACTGCACGGCTGGGCGTACAGTCTCGCGGCCGAACTCGGGCCCGAGCAGATCACGGTCAACGTGGTCAGCCCCGGCTACGTCGCGGAGACCGAGTTCTTCGTCGGCCGGATGACCCCCGAGGGCCACGCCAAGCGGGTCGCCGCGACCCTCGTCGGCCGAGCCGGCACCCCCGACGACATCGCCGAATCCGTCCGCTACCTCGCCAGCCCCGCCGCCAGCTTCGTCACCGCCCAGATCCTCGGCGTCAACGGCGGCTCAGTCCTGGGCCGCTGACCCCCGCGCGCCTCCCCCTCAGCCCGCGTTGATCAAGAGGTTTGCGTCTGGATCGGGGTGCCTGCAGACGCAAACCTCTTGATCAACCTCGCGCTGCGGTCAGCCGTTGAGGAGGTCGTAGGCGGAGGTGGGGGCCTTCTGGGCCTTGTCGGGGGTGAGGGCGGTGATGGGGGGAGTGGTGCCGAAGTCGTAGTACTCCACCACGTACTCGCTCGCCTTCTTCTTGCCGGCGGCGGGGATCTTCAGGGTGAGCGTGGTGAGGTTGCCGTCCGCGCCGACGACGGCGGTGAACGGGATCGGCTCGGCGGCGTCGCCGAGCGTGGCGATTCCCTCCAGGGCGTCCGCCAGGTCCGGCTGGTCGGTCGGGTCGATCACTCCGGTGTACGACCCGGCCTCGCCGGCCTGCACGTCGCTGGCGGCGCGAATGATCACCTCGGCGTTGCCGGGGTCGGTGCCCTGGTACGTGGGCAGCGTGTCCGGACCGTCGAGCTTCGCCGGGTCCATCTCCATCCATTTGGTGGGCAGCTTCATCAGCTTCTGGATGTCCTTCGAACCCTTGAAGTTGACCTTCATCCAGGTCCGCGAGTCGACCATCCGGAAGGACATCTCCAGGGTGAAGTCCTTGTCCTTGGTGACGGTGTCGATGTCCATACCCTGGTTCGCCGGGTCGATCACGCCGGACACGTCGCCGGAGGTGTCGCTGGTGGTGAAGCGGAAGGCCGGGTCCTCGTCGGTCGGCACCGCCGCCAGCAACTCCTGCTTCGGGTCCGGTGGCGGCGGCGCCGCCTGCGGCGTCTCGTCGTCGCAGCCGGCCACCAGAGCGACGGTGAGCAGGGCCACCGCGGTGACCGCGATCCGCCGGCCCGTGACGGTGATGCCGGTTCGCTGTGTCATCTCGTCCTCTCTCACTGATCGAACGGCATCGTATGCCAGCGGTTGCGGCCGCGCTGTCGGTGACCCTTCGGGCGCTGGTAGAAAGGCCGGATGAGCCAGGAACGCAGCATGGTCCGGGAACGCGCCGAGGAGGTGCTGCGGCGGTTGGCCGGCAGTCACGCCCGGCTCCGCGAGGACCAGTGGAGGGCGATCGAGGCGCTGGTGGTCGACCGGCGGCGGGTGCTCTGCGTGCAACGTACGGGCTGGGGCAAGTCGGCCGTCTACTTCGTGGCCACCGCGTTGCTGCGCGACCAGCCCCGCCCCGCCGGGCCGACGGTGATCGTCTCGCCGCTGCTGGCGCTTATGCGTAACCAGGTCGAGGCCGCCGCCCGCGCCGGCATCCGGGCTCGCACCATCAACTCCGCGAACCTCGACGAGTGGGACGCGATCACCGCGGAGATCCACGCCGGAGCGGTGGACGTGCTGCTGATCAGCCCGGAACGGCTGAACAATCCGGACTTCCGCGACGGTGTGCTGCCGAAACTCGCCGCCACCACCGGCCTGCTGGTGGTCGACGAGGCGCACTGCGTCTCCGACTGGGGGCACGACTTCCGGCCGGACTACCGCCGGCTGCGTACCTTTCTGGGCAACCTGCCGGCACACACGCCGGTGCTGGCCACCACGGCCACCGCCAACGCCCGGGTGACCCGGGACGTGGCCGAGCAACTCGGCACTGAGGTAGCTGTCCCCGGGCCCGAGGTGCTGGTGCTGCGGGGCAGCCTGGACCGCGAGTCGTTGCGGCTGGGCGTACTCGACCTGCCCACCCCGGCGCACCGGCTCGGCTGGCTCGCCGACCACCTGGACCGACTGCCGGGCTCTGGCATCATCTACACGTTGACCGTGGCCTCGGCGACGGAGACCGCCGAGTTCCTGCGGACCCGGGGCTGGTCGGTGGCGGCGTACACCGGGCAGGCGGAGGACACCGACCGCCGCGCCGCCGAACAGGACCTGCTCGACAACAAGATCAAGGCGCTGGTGGCGACAAGCGCCCTCGGCATGGGCTTCGACAAGCCGGACCTCGGTTTCGTGGTGCACCTGGGTGCCCCGCCCTCACCGATCGCCTACTACCAGCAGGTCGGCCGGGCCGGTCGGGCCGTCGAACACGCCGAGGTGCTGCTGCTGCCCGGCGTCGAGGACGTGGCCATCTGGCGGTACTTCGCCTCGCTCGCCTTCCCGCCCGAGGAGCAGGTCCGCGCGGTCCTCGCCGCCCTGCACACCGACCGGCCGCTCTCCACCCAGGCCCTCGAACCACTTGTCGACCTGCGGCGGGCCCGCCTGGAGATGATGCTCAAGGTGCTCGACGTCGACGGCGCCGTCCGTCGGGTCCGCGGCGGCTGGCTCGCCACCGGCGAGCCCTGGACCTACGACGCCGACCGGTTGCGCCGCGTCGCCACCGCCCGCGCCGCCGAGCAACAGGCCATGCTGGAGTACGCCTCGACGACCGGTTGCCGGATGCGTTACCTGCGCGAGTGCCTCGACGACGCCGGGGCCACCGACTGCGGCCGGTGCGACCGGTGCGCCAAACCCCTGTTCACGCCCGAGGTGTCACCGGCGGCGTTGACTGCCGCACAGACCTTCCTCGGCCGACCCGGTGTGCCGATCGCGCCGAAGAAGCTCTGGCCGACCGGGCTTGAGGCGGTCGGCGTACCCCTCAAGGGGCGGATCGCCCCGGCGGAGCAGGCGCTGCCCGGCCGGGCCGTGGGCCGGCTCTCCGACCTCGGGTGGGGTGACCGGCTGCGCGGCCTGGTCGGGCCCGGCACCCCGGACGGGCCGGTGCCCGACGACGTGGCCGCGGCCGTCATCGAGGTGCTCAAGGCGTGGGCGCACGGCGACGACCCGTGGCCCAGCCGCCCGGCCGGGGTGGTCACCGTCGACTCGACGAGCCACCCCATCCTGATCGACTCGCTGGCGCAGCGAATCGCCGCCGTCGGACGCATCCCGCTGCTGGGTCGAGTGGTCCTCACCGGCCCGTCCGGCGCCCCACGCGGAAACAGCGCCCAGCGGGTACGCGCCCTGCACGGCACCCTCACCGTGCCCGACCCGCTCGCCGCCGCCCTGGCCGCCCTGACCGGCCCGGTCCTGCTCGTCGACGACCTGGTCGAAACCGGCTGGACCCTCACCCTGGCCACCCGCGAACTCCGCCGAGCCGCCGCCCCCGCCATCCTCCCCCTAGCCCTAGCCCTCACCGCCTAACCCCACCCACCCACCCACCCTCTCTCCCTCCCCACCCCCACCCCCACCCCCACCCCCACCCCCACCCCCACCCCCAGCCCCAGCCCCACCCCCTCCCACCCTCGCCCCCGCGATCTTGCACTTTTGGTCGGGGTATATCGGGCATAGGTGGTGTCTTGGCGACCAAAAGTGCAAGATCCCCCGCGAGTGGGTGGGGTGGGGTGGGGGTGGGAGGGAGGGCGAGTGGGGGAGGGGGCGGGGGTGGTGGTTACGGTGGGTGGGGAGCGGGAGGGAGAAGTGCGTGCTCGGGTCGGTGCGGGGGGACGAGAAGCAGGCTGAGCAGGGGGATCTGCCGGAGGCTGCGGTGGCGGTCGGTGACGGTGACCTGGCTGCGGCGGCACCCGATGGGGGGACCGTCCGGCTGGCGCTGGTGGTCGGTGGTCTGGTGCTGGCCGTACTGCTCGGGTTCGGGCTCGGTCGGATCAACAGCGGCGGAGCGGTGGCGGCGAGCGGGCCGCTGGACAGCGCGCTGACCGGCCACACCCACGCGCCGGGAACCGGTGCCCACTCGCACGAGGCGGGGCAGGCGGAGGCGACCGAGGCCGGTGGCCTGGCAGTCAGCCGTGCCGGCTACACCCTCGTACCGCTGTCCGCTGAATTCACCGCTGGGCAGGCAGGTGAGCTGCGGTTCCGCATCCAGGACGGGCAACGTCGACCGGTGACCCGGTTCGCGGTGGTGCACGACAAGCCGATGCACGTGATCGTGGTACGCCGTGACCTGAGCGGCTATCAGCACCTGCATCCGACCATGGCGGCCGACGGCACCTGGTCGGTGCCGCTGACCCTGCCGCAGCCGGGCATCTGGCGGGCGTACGCCGATTTCACGGCCCTCGCCGACGACGGCCGGCAGACCGCGACGACCCTCGGCGTGGACCTGGTCGCACCCGGGGCGTACGCGCCACGCGCCCTTCCCGACCCCGCGCCCAGCACCACCGTCGACGAGTTGACCGTGGGATACCAGGGCAGCCCGGAGCCCGGCCTCACCGTGCCGGTGAGCTTCCGGGTCACCGACGCGGACGGCAGCAGCCCGACCCTGGAGCATTACCTCGGGACGTTCGGCCACCTGGTCGCGCTGCGCGAGGGTGACCTCGGCTACCTGCACGTCCACCCGGAACCGGAGCTTGTGGACGGTGCGATCCAGTTCTGGCTGACCACGCCCGGGCCGGGGCGTTACCGCCTCTACCTGGACTTCGCCACCGGCGGTGTGGTGCGCACCGCCGAGTTCACCGTGCTCGTGCGCTGACCCGCGGGACGGGGTGACCGGGGCTCCTGCCCGGGCTCGCTACGTCAGCCGGCGCGGCGGATCGGGCGGCGGGCGAGGTAGCGCAGCAGGTCACGGATGTGGTGCTTCTCCTCGGCCGGCACGGTCGGATCCGCCAGCCGCTGCAGGATCACCCGGACGTCCGCCTCGACCGGGCCCTCGCTGCCCAGTCGCACCGGTCCCGAGCCGGTGTCGGGCAGGCCGAGCGCGCGGAATGCTGCCGCGACCGGCAGGTCCAGGGCGGCGCAGAAGCCGCGTACCTTGGCCAGCTCCGGGTAGTCCTGCCAGTCGCCGGCCAGCCAGCGAAAGACGGTGGAACGACCGACTCCGGTGTGCGCGGCCAGGTCGGTGACGGTCCACCCACGTTCCTCGCGAGCGTCGTCGATAGCCCGTCGCACGAAGCGCGCAAACGCCATCTGTGGCGATATTTCTGCCGAACCCATCCGGTGGGTCTTCCCTCCCGACCGGCACCTGACGGTGCGTTCTTCGAGAGTAGTACGGGAGAAGCAGGAAACAATTGACTGGCCGACCAAGTGGTCTCGGGGGCGGGACCCGTACCCGCCTAACGATCCGCAGGCTTCTGACTGAGCAGGGTTTCCAGCCGGGGTGCGACACGCCACTGCTCGACCAACTGTCGGTATTCCGCCTGTTGATCGCGGGTCGGGGCGGCACCCGTACGCCTGGCCCGGATGAGCAGGTTGCGTGGCGTATGCGCGGACTCGACGAACTCGACCACCTCGGCCCGGTAGCCGTGCAGCCGCAGCAGCGCGGCACGCAGCGCGTCGGTGAGGACGTCCGCGAAGCGCTCCCGCAGGATGCCCTGCCGGGTCAGCAGCCCGTACGGCGCCGGCGTCCCACCGGCACGAAGCTGCGCCGCCACGTCGTGATGGCAACACGGTGCGGCCAGCACCCATCGCGCCCCCCACCGCACCGCCCGCGCCAGCGCCTCGTCGGTGGCGGTGTCACAAGCATGCAGTGCGAGTACGAGATCAGGCGCCGGCTCGACCACGGCGTCGGCGATGCTGCCGGCCACGAAACGCACCCGATCAGCCCAGCCCAGCCGCTCGGCCAACTCGGTGTTACGGCGACGCTGATCCTCGCGTACGTCCACACCGACCAGTTCCACGTCCAGACCACGCTGGGAGAGATACCGGTACGCGGCGAAGGTCAGGTAGGCGTTGCCGCAGCCGAGATCGACCACTCGCAGCGGCCCGGTCAGCTCACCGGGCAACGTGGCAGCCAGCGCCCGCAGGAAGGCGTCCACCTGCCGCCGCTTGGCCGCCGAACCGCCGATCTCCGCGAAGATCGGATCCCCCGGATCGAGCAGGTACGCCTTGGCCCGGTCATGCCCACCCGGCACCGCAACAGCCGACTGCTGGGACGCCGGTTCCTGCTGCCAGCGCTCCGTCACGCCGGCTGCCTGCTGCTGCCGCTCGGCCGTGTCGGCCAGTTGTCGGCCCTGCGTCGTGCCGACCTGCTGTTGTGCGCCAGGCTGGTCGCCGTTGGCCTGGACCGGCGGTGCCGTCCGCCTGCGGTGCACCTGCGCCTCGCCCGACTTGGTGACCCGCAGTTGCAGCGTGAGGTCCGTAGTCTCGACGTGCCAGTTGCCGAAAGGCTCGGCCAGCAGCGCCTCGACCGCCACGTCCGACTCCGGGCCCGGCGCCACATTGCGGGTGTACGGTCGCGCTCCATCGGAAGTGACGATCTGCAACCGAGAGCCGGCCTTGAGCGCGACCGGCCGCAGCTCCGCCCGGACCACCGAAGGACGTTGACCACGCCGTCGACCGGCGGCTACGGCTCGGGTCAACCCGGCACCGAGCAGCATCGAGCGGACCTCGGCCAAAGCAGCGTCCAACGGTTCGGGCATAACCCCATCTTCCCTGTCGACCCACCTCCCCCCGCCTCGGGCCTGCGCGTCCCCGCCTCGGGCCTACGTGCCTGGTCGCCCTAGCCACCTCAAGATCGCGCTCGATCAGGGATCGAGTGGCCTGGCAGAGCGAGCGACACCACTCGACCACTGATCGAGCACGATCATCGCGGTGGTCTGGGACGGTGGCGCTGCGTGCGCGCGAGTGGCACCGGGACAGAGACGCTGGCCGCAGGAAGAGGATGAGGTGCCAGTCGGAGTGGGCGCACGATGGCCGGGAGCGGCGGTGCGCGACCTCCGACGATCGGCTGAGGCGTCAACCCTTCAGAAGCGGTCGCGACAGAAAGGGCTCGGCGGGAGAAGTGCTGAGAACAAGTCGCAGGAGGGCAGAGACAAAAGGCCGCACCGCCCGGCAGGGGCGGTGCGGCGACGGGTACGGGTCGGTCAGTCGGTTGCTTCGGCTGCCGTACCGGCGGTGGATGCGACGCCACGGCGGCGCCGGCGGCGACGGGGGCGCGGGGCCTCGCCGGTGGCGCTCTCGGTGCCGGCGCTGGTCTCGGTGGTCGTGTCGGCGGCCGAGGTGGCGGCGTCGGTGCCGGTGACGACCTCGCCGGCGCGGCGGCGACGGCGACGGCGGGGGGTACGGCTGCTGCCCTCGCCGGTCGGGTCGGCGGACTCGGTGGTCACCGGGTCGGCGTCGCCGTCCTGACGCGTGCGGCCTGCGCCACGGTCGCGACCTTCACCGCGTTCGCGACCTTCACCGCGTCCACGCTCCCGGCGGCGTCCGCCGCGCGGTTCGCCTCGGCGTGAGCGGCCGCCGCCCAGGTCTTCCTCGACCTCGGCGGAGAGCCCGGCGCGGGTGCGCTCGGCGGTCGGCAGGGTGCCGGTCACGTCGGTCGGGATGTGCAGGTCGGTGTAGAGGTGCGGGGAGGTGTGGTACGTCTCCTGCGGCTCGGGCATGTCCAGCCCGAGGGTCTTGTCGATGATCCGCCAGCGCGGCATGTCGTCCCAGTCGACGAAGGTCACCGCGACACCGCTCGCGCCCGCCCGGCCGGTGCGGCCGATGCGGTGGGTGTAGGTGTCCTGGTCCTCCGGGCAGTCGTAGTTGATCACGTGGGTGACGCCGGTGACGTCGATGCCCCGGGCCGCGACGTCGGTGGCGACCAGGGTGTCGATCTTTCCGGCCCGGAAGGCCCGCAGGGCCCGCTCGCGGGCACCCTGGCCGAGGTCACCGTGTACGGCGGCGACGGCGAAGCCGCGGAAGTCGAGATCCTCGGCGACCCGGTCGGCGGCGCGCTTGGTCCGCGTGAAGATCATCGTCAGGCCGCGGCTCTCCGCCTGGAGGATCCGGGCGACGATCTCGACCTTGTTCATCGAGTGGGTGCGGTAGACCAGCTGCTCGGTCTGCGGGGACGGGCCGGTCTCCGCGGTGTGCCCGGCGTGGATCGTGATCGGGTGGCGCAGGAATCGCCGGGACAGCGTCACGATCGGGTCGGGCATGGTGGCCGAGAACAGCATGGTCTGCCGGTCCTCGGGCAGCATCGCCAGGATCCGCTCGACGTCGTCGAGGAAGCCCAGGTCGAGCATCCGGTCGGCCTCGTCCAACACCAGCGCACGGATGCCGTTCAGGCGCAGGTGCTTCTGCTTGGCGAGGTCGAGCAGCCGGCCCGGCGTGCCGACGAGGATCTCCACGCCCTTGCGCAGCGCCTCGACCTGCGGCTCGTACGCCACGCCGCCGTAGATCGGCAGCACGCGTACGCCCCGGGTGCGGCCGGCGGCCGCGATGTCCTTGGCGACCTGGATGCCCAGTTCGCGGGTGGGTACCACGACCAGCGCCTGGGGCAGGCCGTCGCCGCTGCCCTCGCCGGGCGCGAAGACCCGCTCCAGCAGCGGTACGCCGAAGCCGAGGGTCTTGCCGGTGCCCGTCGGTGCCTGCCCGATCAGGTCGGCGCCGCGCAGTGCGATCGGCAGCGCGTACTCCTGAATGGCGAAGGCGCGGGTGATGCCGGCCGCGGCCAGCGCCTCGACGGTCTCGGCGCGGGCGCCGAGCTCGGCGAAGGTCGGTGCCTCCGGTCGGACCGGGGCGGTCGGGGCCAGTTCCTGGCCTTCGGTGAGGTCTTGAGTCAGCTCACTCATATGGATTTGGGGGTGCCCTCTCGTGGGTGCGCCCCGTCATGTCCTCAGGGCGCGTTCGGTTTGGCGCGGGCCACACGGTCGGCGGCAGAAAGCCGAGCGGACCGGGCCGCACGCGCGCCGTGGGTCGGACTTCGACTCGGAATCGACCGTCACTCGGGATGGAAGCCATCCTCGATCGACTGCGACTCCGGCCGGATCGGCGCCTACGGCAACTCCTCCATGCTACCTGAACGGGCCTTACGCCGTCCTGATTCCGAACCGGCAAGCGTCACCGGGCGGGGTTGTATGTGATGTGTATCACCAGGTAGTGGGGTCTGTCGACCAGTTCGACGCTGGGTCGGGCGTCTCGTTGCGCTCCCCGTGGGCGGTAACCTGCGCGGGTGTCGCCCCGACGCGCCCAATTCCGCAGTGGTCGATCTTCTCGGCCTGGTGGCCCTCGGTGAACTGCTCGCCTTCGAACGAATGGCGGCGACGCGCATCTTGCGCCGGATCTGCCGCGTCGGGCCGCGTTGGGCGAAATGGCCGCCGAGGTCGGGAACTACCGGCGTCCCGCGGACCGCCTCACTGCGCTGGGCGTACGACCCGACGACGCGATGGCACCGTACGTGGAACCGCGGCAGGCGTACCACGAATTGACCGTGCCGCACGACTGGGCCGAAGCGGTCACGAAGGCGTAATTGATCCGGCGGCTGACCGACTCGCACACCGCGCGGATGGCCGCCGCCGGACTCAACAACTGACCGTCAGCGGACGGTGAAACCCACTGCTCGGGGAGACGCCTCGGCGATCTCCACGTAGGCGACCTTGCTGACCGGCACGATGATCCGCCGGCCCTTCTCGTCGGTCAGGGACAGAGTGCCCTCGCCCCTGGCGACGGCGTCGGTCACGATCCGCTCGATCTCGGCCGGCGACTGCGCGCTCTCCAGGACCAGCTCGCGCGGCGCGTACTGCACGCCGATCTTGACCTCCACTGTGCCTCCTCCGTCGGGCGAAATGGCCGCCCTGCGAAGGCTATCCGATCACAAGGCGGTAGTTCAGGCTGACTCACCTTGCAACGGGAAGCTGGCGATGCCCCGCCAGGAGAGCGCGGCCACCAGTGCCTCGGCCTCGGCCTTGGGCACCTGGCGGCCCCCGGCCAGCCAGAACTGCGCCGCCGTCTCGGCGGCACCGACCAGGCCGGAGGCGAGCAGTTCGGCGTGGGCGCGGCTGACCCCGGTGTCGGAGATGATGGTGTCGGTGATCGCCGCGATGCAGCCCTGCTCGACCCGTTCGACCCGCTGCCGTACGGCCGGGTCGTTGCGTAGGTCGGATTCGAAGACCAGCCGGAAGGCTTCGCTCTCGTGGTCGACGAAGTCGAAGTAGGCCCGCACCGACGCGCCGACCCGCTCCTTGTTGTCGGTGGTGCTGGCCATCGCGTCATGCACCTTGGCGACGATGGCGTCACAGTGCGTGTCGAGCAGGGCCAGGTACAGCTCCATCTTTCCCGGGAAGTGCTGGTACAGCACCGGCTTGGAGACTCCCGCCCGCTCGGCGATGTCGTCCATCGCAGCGGCGTGGTAGCCCTGCGCGACGAACACCTCCTGAGCTGCGGCGAGCAGCTGCTTGCGGCGCGCCGAACGAGGTAGGCGCGTGGGTCGGCCGGCGGTCTGGGCGCCGTTCCCCACAGCGGTCATGGGAACCTCCGAGAATGTTGTACGGGCCGGCATATCCCCCAAACCGGCCGGGGCCTGGGTGGCCCCTTGCGGAATTGGCCCGCCGCTGTAACTTATCGCCACTGTCGCCACACGGTAGCCTCAGCGGGGGCGACCAAGGAGCGCGCGGTGAGTGAAGCAGGACAGCCCGGTGCCGCCACCCCGGGAGAACACGGCGACGGTATGGGTCAGCGGGATGACCTGGTCCGTTCCGGCAACGGGTGGGCTCCACCGACCGGTGACTGGTCCTGGAACGCGGAGGCCTCCCAGGAGACCGGGGAACGTTGGCGGGTGATTCCGCCGCCGACCGGGTGGTCCACCGCGTCGTCACGCTATGCCGACCTTCCCGCCCCCGCAGGCGAGCCGACGCAGCCGCAGCACTCGGAGCGGGTCAACGGTCAGCAGGTCAACGGTGTGCACCACGGTTCAGATGATCCTTCGGCCGACTGGCACGCTCCAGTGAGCGCCCCGCCCGGGTCACGTGATTCCGGACACGATCCCGCTCACGAACGCCTCGTCCTGCCGGCACCGCGTCCCGTACCGGCCAGTGAGCGCCCCGTGCCGCCGGCCGGCAGCCTGCCGACTTCGGCGCCGCCGACCAGCGGCCTGCCGACCTCCGCGCCGCCGGCTGGAGTCGTGCCTGCTTCCGCGCCGCCGATAAGCGGCGTGCCGATCTCTGCGCCGCCGACCGGCGGCCTGCCGACTTCTGCGCCGCCAGCCGCACAGGTGCCGCCGGTCGGTACCGCCGCGTCGGGCTTCGAGATGCCGCCCGGTCTGCACGCGCCGACCGCCGAGCGCGGTGCGGACGAACCGAGCCGTCCCTCGCGCGGCTGGGACGAGCACCTCGGGTCCGCGTCGAGTGCCGATCCGCAGTGGGCGTCCGCCGACCCCGTCGCCCCGGGCACCACCGACCAGTCACCAAGCGAAACCGGCGGGTCCTGGCCGACGGAGCCGTCACCGGCCGAGGCCGCGCAGCCCGACTGGGCGCGCCGAGGTCCGGCCAGCGACTGGGCGCCGGCCTGGGCGCGCGGCGAGGGCGACCCGTCCGGTCGACGTTCGCGTGAGGCATCCGGCCCGACCTGGGCCCACGAGCCGAATCGGCCGTACGAGCCGGTGCGCGCCGACCAGACCCGCCCCTACGAGGCAGTACGCGTGGAGCAGCCCCGACCGTACGAGGTGGCCGGGTTCGCTTCCGGTCAACGGCCGGGAGAGGTGGCCGGGTTCGCTTCCGGTCAGCGGCCGGAAGCGGGCGCGCAGCAGTCTCCGCCCGATCGACCTGAACAGGGCCCCGCCTGGGCCGAGCAGAGCCAGCCCAGCTGGGCCGAGCAGGGCCCGCCAGGTTGGGCCGAGCAGGGTGGGTCGGACCGGCCGGATACGGCGCTGGCGCCGACCAGCACCCCACCGGCACTGGGACGACCGACGTGGGCTCCCCGTCCGGTCAGCGCTGCGCCGGCCGACGAGGGTCTGCCCTGGGGTTCCCGGGTCGCCCCACCGCCGACGGATGAGCGGCTGCCCTGGGCCCTCGGCCCGGCCAGCGCCCCGCCGGCCGGTGCGTCGCCCTCCTGGGAGGGCGCACCCGAGCCCCACTCGGCCGCCTCCGCCCCGGAACCCAGACCCGCCCCGGAACCCAGACCCGCCGGGGAACCGTGGCCCGCTGCGGAGTCCTGGCCCGCCGCAGAACCTTGGCCGCCCGCCCCCGAGCCCTGGCCGGTGGCCGACGCCCGGACGCCCGCTGATCCCCGGCCACCCGCCGATGCCAGGCCACCCGCCGATGTCACCTCGGCCGCGGACGTCAGGTCGCCCGCCGACGTCAGGTCGGCCACCGATGGTAGGCCGCCCGTCGACGGAAGGCGGCCCGTCGATGTCAGACCGTCCGCCGATGCCAGGCGGCTCGCCGACGTCGGGCCGTCCGCCGAGCCCAGGCAGGCCACGGAGCCCAGACCGACTGGAGAGACCAGGCCGGTCGACGCCAGGCACGCCTCTGATCCCGATGCTGGCTCGGATGCGCAGCGGGCGAGCGACCTGTCCGCCCATCGACCGTTCCGGCTCGGTCCGGTGTCCAGTGAGCGGACGCCGAATCGTCCGGCACCCGTCGACCCGACGATGGCAGCGGGCGCGGCCGATTCGCTGGCCAGTGCTGGCGCGGGCGGGATCGGACGCCACGAGCAGACGCGTGCCGCGAGCGGTGTGCCGACCGCGGCGCCCTACGCGGCACGTCGGTCCGCGCCTGAACCCGTACCGCCGGCGGAACCGGGCAACGGCCGGTCGCCGGACCGCACCTCGGCGGTGTTGCCGCAGCGCGTCCCCGCCGAGCCGGATGTGCCCGTCGTGCCGGAGCCGCCTGCTGTGGAGCCGCCTGCCGAAACGCCGGAACTCGCCCGGATCGCCACCCACCTGCGTCGCGACGACGAGCCAGCACCGCTGCGTGAGCGGCCGGAGGGGTTCGACGTCGACGCAATCATCGATGCTGTCCGGGGGGTCGACGGCGTACGCGGTGCGTTGTTGCGCCGTACGCCGGCGGGTGCCCACAGCCTGCGCCTCGACCTCGCCGACGGTGCCGACCCGGCCGAGGTGAGTCGGCAGGTCGCCCGTCTGCTCCAGGAGCGGATGGGGCTGGCTGCCGCGCCGCAGGGCGTGCCGGGGGTGCCGGCTGCGCCGGTGCGGCGTCGTTCCGCCGACAACCGGGGTGGTGACGGCGAGGGCCGGTCGACCGGCGAGCCTCGGCGTCCGACCAACCGGCCGGCGGGTGCCCGTGCGGAGACCGTGGCGGCCCGGACCGAACCGGCGACGGAGCAGTTCCGGCGTCGCCGTCCGGCACCCGCACCGCAACGTGGCCGGGCCACCGTGGAGGAGACCGGCCCGACGGGGAGCCCGGCGACGCTCGGTTCGTCGTACTCCGGGGGGCAACTGACCACCACCGAGTCTGCGCCGTCACGGCCGTTGGACACCGGCGGCCGACCCGGCCCCCGGGTCGTGCTCGACCACGTGCAGGTGAGCACCTTCGGGCTCGACGCCACCGTCGAGGTCCGGTTGATCGCCGGGGAACAGAGCGCCGCCGGGTACGCCACCGGCCCCGCCGTGGACGGTTACGTGCTGCGGCTCTGCGCAGTCGCCGCCGCGGCGTCGATCGACGAGTTGCTGCGTGGTGCCGGCGGCACCGCCGAGCGGGGACGGTGCTTCGTCGAGCACGCCGCCGTGGTGCCGTTCGGCAACTGTGAGGTGGCCACCGTCGTGGTGCTGCTGGTCTGTGACGGGTGGGTCGAGCAGCTCGCCGGTTCGGCACTGGTCGCCGGTGACCCCCGGCAGGCCGTGGTACGCGCCACACTGGCTGCGGTCAATCGTCGGCTGGAGGCCCTGCTGGCATGAGCGGTACGCGGGCAGACTAGAACGGTGAAGCCCGCCATCCTCTCGCCCGACCGGCTGCTGCCCGCCCACTCGGTTCCGCCACCCTGGCCCGGCCGGCAGGTACGGCTCGACGGCACCGTCACCTACGTGCGCGACACCCCGGCCACCCGGCCGGACGCGGAACCGGCGTTGTACGTGCACGGGCTGGGTGGCTCCTCGCAGAACTGGACCGACCTGGCCGGCCTGCTCGCCGACCGACTCGACGGCCAGGCGATCGACCTGCCCGGCTTCGGTCGCAGCGAGCCGGGCCGGCGGTACACCGTGCCGGTCTTCGCGCAGCGGGTGATCCGCTGGATCGAGCACTCCGACCGAGGGCCGGTGCACCTGTTCGGCAACTCGCTGGGTGGGGCGATCTCGGTGCGGGTGGCCGCGCTGCGACCGGATCTGGTCCGGACATTGACCCTGGTCTCGCCCGCCCTGCCGTTCCTCGACTTCCGCCGGTCGTTGCAGGGCCGGATGCTCCCCGTGCTGGCCGTCCCCCGGGGCGAGCGGCTGGTCGCCTGGCGGCTGGGCCAGATGGCGCCGGAGGTGATGGCGCGGCAGGTGATGGAGGCGTGCGTGGCCGACCTCAGCCGGATCAGTGATCAGCGCCGGCTGGAGGCGCTGGAGGAGATCCGGGTGCGCTATCAGGCGGAGCACCATGCGGCGGCCTACGTGCGTACGTTCCGTGGGTTGGTCTACAGCTTCCTGCGGTCGTACCTGCCGGGGTCGGACTCGTTGTGGCGGCTGGCCCGGTCGGTACAGGCGCCGACCCTTGTCGTCGGTGGCCGCCGGGACCGGTTGGTCGACGTCCGGGTGGCGCCGCAGACCGCGCGGATGATCCCGGACAGTCGACTGTTGATGCTCGACGGTGTCGGCCATGTGGCACAGCTGGAGGTGCCGCGCCTGGTGGCGCGGGCAGTGGTCGGGCTGCTCACCGAGACGGGGGACGCGAGGAGCCGGGCCGACCTGGCAGGATGACCGGGATGGTCATCCCTCGTAGCCACCGTCGGCAGCCGGGCCGACACGCCCGTCGCGCGAGTCGGTCGGGGCAGGGTGCCGGCCATCGACCCAAGCTCGCTGCCCGGCTGTCCGTGCTGGTGGCGGTCAGCGCCGGGGTGATGCTGGTGGCCGGGGGTACGGGTTGGCTGCCGGGTGCGGCCGATGCCGACGAGGTGCAGGCGGTCCCGCCGCCGGTGGCAGCGGTCGTACCGCCCGCGGAACCGCAGTTGTCCGGGCCGTCGTCGTCCGCGCCGCCGGTGGTCACGCCGTCGCCCACGGCACCGGTGTTGCAGCAGCCCGGCCGGGTGCCGTCGGGCGGGCGGGGCCGCTTCGACCACGACGAGCGGACCGGTCCGGTGCTGGGCAAGGCCGGTGGGCTTCAGCGGTACCGGGTGGCGGTGGAGGCCGGCGCGGGCGTCGACCCGGCCGAGTTCGGGCTGGCGGTGCAGGTGGCGCTGACCGGGCCGGGCAGTTGGGTCGACAGTGGGCGGCTGCGGCTGCGCCAGGTGGAGACGTCGTCCCGGTACGACTTCACCGTCTACCTGGCCACGGCGGCGACGGCGGGCCGGATGTGCGCGGCCGGCGGGGTCGACATCCGGGTCGGCGGGCGGCCCTACACCTCCTGCCGGGCACCCGGAAAGGTGATCATCAACCTGGAGCGGTGGCGGCGGTCCGTGCCGCACTTCGTCGAGGCGAAGGTGCCGCTGTCGGTCTACCGCACGTACGTGATCAACCACGAGGTCGGGCACCAGTTGGGCAACCGGCACGAGCGCTGCCCGGGCGCGGGCAAGCCCGCGCCGGTGATGATGCAGCAGACCCTCTTCCTCAAGGGGTGTGTCGCCAATCCCTGGCCGTACCTCGACGGCCGGCGTTACGCCGGGCCGCCGCTGTGACCGGGCGGCGGAGCTGACAGCTGTCGATTATGCGGGGTTAAGCCCGATATGGGTGCGACGATGAGGTCATGCCCTCTTCACCCCTTGATGGGCGTCCGGCGGGCTCGCCTCGACCGTCGGACCGCTTGCCCGTTCGGCCTCGTGACCTCGCCCTGCCCCTCGGCCTGATGCTGCTCGCGGTCGCCGTCACGGTGGGGCTGGCGCAGGCCGGTGACCGGGCGGCGCGGGATTCGGAGGGCCGCGGTCGAGCCGTGCAGGGTGTGCTGGAGCAGGACCCGCCGCCGAGCGCGTACCCGGCTGCCGGTGCCGGACAGTTCCTGGTGGCCGGCGAAGACTCACCGGTGCACGGGGTGGACGGGCCGGTCGCCCGCTACCGGGTGGCCGTCGAGCAGGAGACCGGGCAGGATCCGGCCGGATTCGCGGCCGACGTCGACGCGGTGCTCTCCGACCCGCGCAGCTGGATCGGGTCGGGTGATCTGCGGGTGCAGCGGGTCGCCGAACTCGACCGGGCCGACTTCACCGTCTACCTGGCCACCCCGGTGACCTCGGAGGTGATGTGCGCCGAGGGTGGCCTGAGCACCGAGGGCTATACCTCGTGCCGGCTGCCCGGCAAGGTGATCATCAACCTGGCGCGCTGGCTGGAGGCGGTGCCGGACTACGGGGCGCCGCTGGAGGTCTACCAGGCCTACGTGATCAACCACGAGGTCGGGCACGAGTTCGGTCAGTGGCACGAGCAGTGCCCGGGCCCGGGTCACCCGGCGCCGGTCATGCAACAGCAGACGTACGGTCTGGTGGGGTGCCTGGCCAACGCCTGGCCCTACCTCGACGGCCAGCGGTACGCCGGCGACCTGGTCCCGTGACCCGCCCGACGGTTCGTTATTCCCGCTCCCGTATGCCGGGCGACGTGTCCCCGCTCATGGCCGACGGCCATGTCGGCGAGCAACAATGGCCCGGTTGCCCACCATCGATTCCGGGGAGTTCACCGTGTCGTTGCCCCCGCTCGTCGAACCCGCCGCCGAGCTGACCGTTGACGAGATCCGCCGCTACTCCCGTCACCTGATCATCCCCGACGTCGGGGTGACCGGCCAGAAGCGGCTGAAGAACGCCCGGGTGCTCTGTGTCGGCGCAGGTGGCCTCGGTTCCCCCGCCCTGATGTACCTCGCCGCCGCCGGGGTCGGCACCCTCGGCATCATCGACTTCGACACCGTCGACGAGTCGAACCTCCAGCGGCAGATCATCCACGGCGTCTCCGACATCGGCCGCTCCAAGGCCGAGTCGGCCGCGGCGAGCATCCGCGAGATCAACCCGCTGGTCAACGTGGAGATCCACAACACTGCGCTGGACCGGGACAACGTCCGCGAGATCTTCGCCCAGTACGACCTGATCGTCGACGGTACGGACAACTTCGCCACCCGCTACATGGTCAACGACGCGGCGGTGCTGCTCGGCAAGCCGTACGTCTGGGGGTCGATCTACCGGTTCGACGGCCAGGCGTCGGTGTTCTGGGCCGAGCACGGTCCCTGCTACCGCTGCCTCTACCCGGAGCCCCCGCCGCCCGGCATGGTGCCCTCCTGCGCCGAGGGCGGCGTGCTCGGTGTGCTCTGCGCCTCGATCGGCTCGATCCAGGTCAACGAGGCGATCAAGCTGCTCGCCGGTGTCGGTGAGCCGCTGGTCGGCCGGCTGATGGTCTACGACGCCCTGGAGATGAGCTACCGTAAGATCAAGGTCCGCAAGGACCCGAACTGCGTGCTCTGCGGCGAGAATGCGACCCTGACCGACCTGATGGAGGACTACGAGGACTTCTGCGGCGCGGTGTCGGTCGAGGCCCAGGAGGCGGTGGTCGACTCCACCATCACCGCCGCCGAGCTCAAGGAGTGGCAGGACGCCGGCAAGGACATCTTCCTGGTCGACGTGCGGGAGCCGGCCGAGTACGAGATCGTCCGCATCCCCGGCGCCACGCTCATCCCCAAGGGCGAGATCCTCTCCGGTGAGGCGCTGGCCAAGCTGCCGCAGGACAAGCAGGTCGTGCTGCACTGCAAGTCCGGCGTCCGCTCCGCCGAGGCGCTGGCCGCGCTGAAGGCGGCCGGCTTCCGCGACGCCGTACACGTGCAGGGCGGCGTGCTCTCCTGGATCAAGCAGATCGACCCCTCCCTCCCGGCTTACTGAGGTGTAAGGAAGGGCCCCTTCTTAACGCCTCCGGTAGAGGAGGGGCCCCTTCTTAACATCAGCCGCAACGCCCTGCTCACACCTGCCGTCGGGTCGGTGTCGGCTGCCCGATTCACCGAGGCGAGATCAGGTACGCGCCGGTAGCCTGACCGCCGTGGTCGACATCGACGCCGCGATCGGATTCGTGGTGGCACACGGAGATGCGGTGGAACGTGCCCGCCTCTCCTGGTTGCGCACAGGCGCGCCGCCACCCCCCGAGACGCTCGACAGCGCCGAGGTCGGGCAGACCCTCGGCGGCGGCTGGCCGGCCTCCTGGGGTGACGAGGTCGCCTCGGTCGATGCCACCTGCTTCCGCCTCGCCGAACTGGACGACCTCGGCGCGCTGAGCCGTCCGGCCGCCCGCCGAGCCCTGGACTGGCTGGCCGCCGCCCAGCGGCGGGACGGCTGCTGGGAGGAGGACGAGGCGCTCGCCGAC
The DNA here is from genome assembly GCF_003977705.1 of Verrucosispora sp. FIM060022. Classification (NCBI taxonomy): domain Bacteria; kingdom Bacillati; phylum Actinomycetota; class Actinomycetes; order Micromonosporales; family Micromonosporaceae; genus Micromonospora; species Verrucosispora sp. FIM060022. The sequence goes on along the minus strand of NZ_RQIV01000002.1, from coordinate 437,286 downwards.
GTCGCCCCCGAGTGGGCCCGACCAGGTGATCCCGAGGCACGGCTCTACCTCACCGCCAACGCGGCCTTCTGGCTCACCGTGGCCGGGCTGGACGCCCGCGCCGCCGGGCCGCTGGACCACCGGGTCGGCGGGGCGTACGCCGGCGTGGTGCACGCCGCCGGCCAGGCGCTCGCCGCGCACCTCAACCCCGACGGCAGTTGGCCGTCGTTCCTGGCCACTGGCTGGCTCACCGCCGCAGTACTGCACCGCCAGCAACTGTTCTACGAGTCCGCGCGGATCAAGGCGGTGCTCGCCGAGCGCCTCCCGCAGTCCACGCCCGCCGACGCCGCCTGGCTCGCCTCGACGCTACGCCGCGTCGGCGTCGACGAGCAGGAGTGGACCATGGTCGCGGCCCGCCGCCGACTGACCGAGACCCAACGCTCCGACGGCGGCTGGACCAGCGACGACGGCCACCAGTTCGACGTACACACCACCCTCGCCGTAATCCGCGCCTTCCGCTGACCCCACCCCTCACCCTCGTCGTCCCCGCCCACCCTCGCGTGATCCCCACCGCCTCCGCGCACCCCGCCCACGCCCGTCGATCTTGCAGTTTCTGTCGCGACAAAAGCCCTAAAAGGGGGCGAAATGGCGACCAAAAGTGCAAGATCGCGGGGGCCGGGGGCCGGGGGCCGGGGCCGCGAGGGGGTGGGTTAGCGGAGGTGGCCGGTGCCGGTTACTACGTACTTGGTGCTGGTCAGTTCGGGGAGGCCCATGGGGCCGCGGGCGTGCAGCTTCTGGGTGGAGATGCCGATCTCGGCGCCGAAACCGAATTCGCCGCCGTCGGTGAACCTGGTCGAGGCGTTCACCATGACTGCGGCCGAGTCGACGCGGGCCACGAACTCCCGGGCGGCGGACTGCGAGTCGGTGACGATGGCCTCGGTGTGGCCGCTGCCGTACCGGCGGATGTGCGCAACCGCCGCGTCGAGGGAGTCGACGACGGTGACCGAGATGTCGGCGCTGAGGTATTCGGTGGCGAAGTCTTCGTCGGTGGCGGGGACCACCGCGTCGGAGAACCGGGCCACCTCGGCGGTGCCGTGTACGGTCACGCCGGCCTCGGCGAAGGCGGCCAGCATCGGCGGCAGGAAGTCGTCGGCGACGGCCGCGTGCACCAGCAGCGACTCGGCGGTGTTGCAGGTGGACAGCCGCTGCGTCTTGGCGTTCAGAGTGATCGACACGGCCATCGGCAGGTCGGCGGCGGCGTCGACGTAGACGTGGCAGTTGCCCACCCCGGTCTCGATCACCGGCACGGTGGACTCCTCGACCACGGTCCGGATCAGCGACGCCCCGCCGCGCGGGATCAGCACGTCCACCAGGCCCCGGGCGCGCATCAGTTCCTTGACCGAGTCGCGGGTGCTGGAGTCGAGCAGTTGCACCGCGTCCGCGGGCAGGCCGGCACTGACGATCGCGTCGCGCAGCACCGCCACCAGCGCGGCGTTGGAGTGGGCAGCCGACGAGGAGCCGCGCAGCAGCGCCGCGTTACCGGACTTCAGGCAGATGCCGGCAGCATCCACGGTGACGTTCGGCCGCCCCTCGTAGACGATGCCGACCACGCCGAACGGCACCCGGATCTGCCGCAGCTCCAGCCCGTTGGGCAGGGTCGAGCCGCGTACCACCTCACCCACCGGGTCGGGCAGCGCGGCCATCTGGCGCAGCGCGTCGGCGATGCCGGCCATCCGGCCCTCGTCGAGGGCGAGCCGGTCCAGCACGGCCGCGCTCAGTCCGGCTTCGCGTCCGGCCGCCAGGTCCGCGGCGTTCGCGGCCAGGATCTCCGGGGTACGTGCCACCAGCGCGTCGGCCATCGCGTTCAGCGCGGCGTCCTTGGCGGTACGCGTCGTTACCGCCAGCGTCTCCGCTGCGGTCCGTGCCCGACGTGCCTGCTCGCTCACGCTCATCCCATGCTCCTCACAGTGTTAGGAAGGGGCCCTTGTAATACGCCAGGCGTTAATAAGGGGCCCTTCCTTACCAGCATCTACAGCAGTACGAGGTCGTCGCGGTGGACGACCTCACGTTCGTACGCCGGGCCGAGCGCCGCAGCAAGGTCGGAGGTGGAGCGTCCGAGCAGGCCGGGCAGCTCGACCGCGTCGTAGTTGACGAGTCCTCGGGCGACCGGGGCGCCGGCGGTGTCGACGAGGTCGACGGGATCCCCGGCGGTGAACGCCCCGTCCACGGCGGTGATCCCGGCCGGCAGCAGCGACTTGCGTCGGCCGACGACGGCGGCGACCGCACCCGGGTCGAGGTGCAGCCGGCCCCGGGGCGAGGTCGCGTGGGCGAGCCAGAACAGCCGGGCCGCCGGCCGTTTGGAGCTGGGGTGGAAGAAGGTGCCGACCGGTTCACCGGCCAGCGCCGCAACGGCCTGCGTGGCGGAGGTGAGCACCACCGGGATGCCGAATCCGGTGGCGATCCGGGCCGCCTCGACCTTGGTCACCATGCCGCCGGTGCCGACGCCGGAGCGGCCGGTGCCGCCGATGTCGACGCCGGCCAGGTCCGACTCGTCGCGTACCTCGGCGATGCGGCGTGCGCCGGGGCGCGACGGGTTGCCGGTCCAGAGGGCGTCGACGTCGGAGAGCAGCACCAGCAGGTCGGCGTCGACGAGCGCGGCCACCAGAGCGGCCAGCCGGTCGTTGTCGCCGAATCGGATCTCTTCGGTGGCGACCGTGTCGTTCTCGTTGACGATCGGTACGGCCCGCAGGTCGAGCAGCTTGCGCAGGGTGCGGTACGCGTTGCGGTAGTGCGCCCGTCGGGTCACGTCGTCGACGGTCAGCAGCACCTGGCCGACGGTGCGACCGTGCCGCGCGAACGCGGCGGCGTACCGGCCGATCAGCAGGCCCTGGCCGACGCTCGCGGCGGCCTGCTGGGTGGCCAGGTCGCGCGGACGCCGGGCCAACCCGAGCGGCGCGAGACCGGCGGCGATCGCGCCGGAGGAGACGAGCACCACCTCGCGGCCGTCGGCGGTACGCGTGTCGAGCGCGTCGACAAGCGCGTCGAGACGCTCGTCGTCCAACCCGCCGGTGGCGGTGGTCAACGAGGAGGAACCGATCTTGACGACGACCCGTCGGGCCGTGGTGACTGCGTCGCGCACCCGCCTATTCTGCGCTGTCGTCGGTGAGCCACCCGTCGGCGTTCCCATACTCTGGCTGGTCGTGACACCAGACGAGTACGTCGAGGCGGTGCTGGAACTGGTCGACCGGATCCCGCCCGGTCGGGTGATGTCGTACGGGGCGGTCGCCGACGCGCTCGCCGAGCGCTCGGGTCGGGCGTCCGCCCGGCTGGTCGGCTCGATCATGGCGCGGCACGGTGCTGCCGTCGGATGGCACCGGGTGGTCAACGCCAGCGGTGCGATGCCGGCCCGGATCGCTGCCGAGGCGCGGGCGCGCTGGCTGGCTGAGGGTACGCCGCTGCGCCAGGACCGGGTGGACATGAGAGCCGCCGGTTGGCGGCCCGGTGAGGGGGTGTGACGAGAGCCATGACGTGAGTAACATTCGGCGCCATGACCGCACCGCCGAGTGGATCCGGCGCACCGGCCCTGCCCCGCAAGGTGCACGCCGGCTATGCGCTCGGCTCGCTGGCCACCGGGGCGTTCGGCACCGTGCCGGGGCTGTTGCTGCTGCCGTACCTGACCGACACGCTCGGCGTGGCCGCGGGCGTCGCGGCGTTGCTGGTGCTCCTGCCGAAGGCGTGGGACGTGCTGGTCAACCCGGTCGCCGGGCGGATCTCCGATCGGACCCGCTCCCGCTGGGGTGCCCGGCGGCCGTACCTGCTCGTCGGTGGGCTGGCGCTGGCCGTACTCTTCGGGTCGATCTTCGCGGCGCCGTTCGGTGCCGGGTCGGCGGCCGGGGCGTACGTCGCCGTCGCCTTCCTGGCCACGGCGACCGCGTTCGCCTTCTTCCAGGTGCCGTACGTGGCCATGCCGGCCGAGTTGACGAGCGACTACGCCGAACGTACCCGGATGATGACCTGGCGGATCGCGGTGCTGGCGCTTGCCATCCTGGTCTCCGGTGCGGTGGCCCCGCTGGTCCGTGACGCGGCCGGCGGTGGCCTGTCCGGACACCGCTGGATGGGGCTCTTCGTCGCCGCGCTGATCGCGCTCGGTGCGGTCGGCGCGTTCCTGGGCACCCGGTCCGCGCCCCAGCAGGTGGTCACCGAGAGTGAGCCCAGCCTGCGGGCCCAACTCGCGGTGGCCGGCCGCAACCGGCCGTTCCGGGCGCTGCTGCTCTGCTTCGTGGTGCAGTCCGCCGGGGTGGCGACGATCCTCGCCGGGGTGCAGTACTTCGCCGACCAGATCCTGCGCGACCCGAAGACCGGCCCGACCCTGCTGTTCCTCTGTTTCGTCGGGCCCGCGCTTGTGGTGATGCCACTGTGGTCGCGGGTGGGTGCCCGGCTGGGCAAGCTCGCCGGGCTGGTGATCGCGTCGCTGATCCTGGCCGGCGGTGGGCTGGCGCTGGTCGCCGCACCGCTGCTGCCCGCCGCCGTGATCTACCTGCTGGTCGCGTTGATCGGGGTCGGGTACGCCGGGCAGCAGGTGTTCGCGTTGGCCATGCTCCCGGACTGCATCGCGTACGACACCGCCCGCACCGGCCGCCGTCAGGCCGGCGTCTTCACCGGCCTGTGGACCGCGGGGGAGACCTTCGGCCTGGCACTGGGCCCCGGCATCTACGGCCTGGTGCTCGCCCTGACCGGCTACGTCTCCTCCACCACCGGCACCGCCGCCGCCCAGTCCGACACCGCCCGCCTCGGCGTCCTCCTGGGCTTCACCATCCTCCCCGCCCTCCTCATCGCCCTGGCCACCCTCCTCCTCCGTCCCTACAACCTCACCGAAGCCCTCCTCACCACCCTCCCCACCCCCACCCCTTTGTCCGCCGATCATGGAGTTGTGGTCGGGACAAAAGCCGCTAACCACCATGAAGAGGGGACGACAAGTCCATGATCGACGAGAGTATGGGGGCGCTGCCCGCGCGCGGTGTGGCGGCGGAGCGGGTGTTGGGGGAGGTACGGGAGCTGCGGGGGCTGGATCGGCCTACGCACGGGGGGCGGTTGTTCGCCTATGTGTACGACCCGGGGGTGGCGGGGCTGGATGAGTTGGCTGCCGCCGCTTACGCCGAGAGTGCACATGTCAACGGGCTCGATCCGACTGCTTTTCCGTCGCTGTTGGCGATGGAGAACGCGCTGGTGGGGGCGGCGGCCCGGGTGCTCGGCGGTGGGCCGGGCACGAGTGCGCCGGAGGTGGTCGGCAGCGTGACCAGCGGTGGTACCGAGTCACTGATCCTCGCCGTGAAGACGGCCCGGGACGCCCGGCCGGAGATCGACGCGCCCCGGATCGTGGTGCCGGCGAGCGCGCACGCGGCGTTCGCCAAGGCGGCGCACTACCTGCGGGTGGAGATCGATTCGGTGCCGATCGACCCGGAGACGCTCCGGCCGGCGGTCGCCGACGTGGCCGCCGCGATCGGTCCCGAGACGGTCCTGGTGGTCTGCTCCGCCCCGTCGTACGCGCACGGTGTCATCGACCCGGTCGCGCAGATCGCCGAGGTGGCCGCCGCAGCCGGGGTGCGCTGCCACGTCGACGCCTGCTTCGGCGGCTGGACCCTGCCGTACCTGCGCCGCCTCGGCGAGCCGGTGCCCGAGTTCGACTTCGCCGTACCCGGCGTCACCTCGATCTCGGTGGACCTGCACAAGTACGCGTACGCCCCGAAGGGCGTCTCGGTGCTGCTGCATCGCGATCCGGCGCTGCGGGCACCGCAGTACTTCGCGTACGCCGACTGGCCCGGCTACACGATGATCAACCCGGTGATCTCCTCGACCCGTTCGGGTGGGCCGATCGCCGCCGCGTACGCCACCCTGCGACACCTCGGCGACGACGGCTACCTGGAGCTGACCCGACGGACCCGCGACGCCGTACGGGTGCTGGCCGACGCCGTACGCGGGGTCGACGGGTTGCGGCTGATCACCGAACCGGAGTCGACTGTCGTCTGCTTCACCAGCACCGACTCCGGGCCCGACCTGTTCGTCCTGGTCGACGAGTTGGCGGCCCGGGGCTGGCACACCCAACCCCAGCTCACGTACGCCGGACTGCCGCGCAGCGTGCACCTGACGGTGACCGCGGCGGTGGCCCCCCGCGCGGCGGAGTTCGCCGCCGACCTGGCCGAGGCGGTCGCCGCGGCCGCAGTCGCCGGGCCGGTCACCCTGCCACCGGAACTACTCGCGCTGGCCGGTGCGCTCTCCCCGGAGGCGCTCACCGGTGACCTGGTCGCGGGCCTGGCAGCCGGGCTGGGCCTCGGCGTGGTCGGCGGGCCGGACTCCGGCGCAGGCGGTGGGCTGCCGGAGCGGATGGCGCCGGTGAACACTCTGCTCGACGCCGCGCCACCGGCGCTGCGCGAGCGGCTGCTCGTCGAGTTCGTCAGCCTGCTGCAACGCCCGTCCTACTGACCGGCCGGTGTTAGGAAGGGGCCCCTGTACAACGCCAGGCGTTAACAGGGTGCCCTTCCTTACCGAAAGGGCTGTGGTTGACTGTCGGGGAAACGGAAGGGGGCGGTCGTGCAGCTGCCGGCGGTGCTCGGCGAGCCGATCCGGTTCGTGCTCAACTGGGGTCGGCGCTACTCGCTCTGGGTCTTCAACTTCGGGCTGGCCTGTTGCGCCATCGAGTTCATCGCGACGAGCATGTCCCGGCACGACTTCATGCGTCTCGGCGTCATCCCGTTCGCGCATGGCCCCCGTCAGGCCGACCTGATGGTGGTCTCCGGCACCGTCACCGACAAGATGGCCCCGGCGATCAAGCGGCTCTACGACCAGATGCCCGAGCCCAAGTACGTCATCTCCTTCGGCGCCTGCTCCAACTGCGGCGGCCCCTACTGGGACTCGTACTCGGTGACCAAGGGTGTCGACCAGCTCATCCCGGTCGACGTCTACGTGCCGGGCTGCCCGCCCCGGCCCGAGGCGCTGCTGCACGGCATCCTCCGGCTCCAGGAGAAGATCGCCGCCGAGCAGTCCGGCATCGGCGGGGTGTCGCGCCCCGACCCGCTCGCCCCGCCCACCGACACCGCGCCCGGCGACCTTTCGCCCGGCGGCGGCGTGATGCCGCGCTCCACCGCCTCGCTGACCGCCCCGCCGGTCCGCCCGCCGAACGCCTGATCCGCCGTCGAGGTGGCGGCCGGGAGCTAGCGTACGGATCATGACCGACCTCGCGGAGAAACGTTCCGCCTTCATCGTCGAGGTGCTGGCCCAGGAGTTCGGCGCGCTGATGGCGCTCGACCCGGCCGCCTTCCGCCGTAAATTCCGCAAAATGGCTGCCTCCCCGTTCGCCTTCTACCGGGGCAGCGCCAGCCTCTTCTACGCCGACCAGCGTGGCGACTTCGCCGACGACCGCTTCCTCGACGACCAGACCAGTCGAGTGTGGATCCACGGTGACCTGCACGCGGAGAACTTCGGCACGTACATGAACGGCTCCGGCCAGCTCGTGTTCAACGTCAACGACTTCGACGAGGCGTACGTCGGACCGTTCACCTGGGACCTGCGACGCTTCGTCGCCAGCGTGGCGCTGATCGGCTACACCAAGGCGCTCTCCGACCGGGTGATCAGCGAGCTGGTGGCAGGCTTCGCCGAGAGCTACCTGACCGAGCTGCGGGCCATCGCCGAGGGCGGTGACGACGCCATCGGGTCGATCACCCTGGACAACGCCGACGGTGTGCTGCGCCGGGTGCTCCAGCAGGCCCGGCTCAACACCCGGGTCGACCTGCTGCGGGAACAGACCACCATCGACGCGTACGAGCGGCGGTTCTCCCTGCGCGACGGGGTGTACGAGGTCGACGGCGACGTACGGGCCAAGGTCTGTGCGGCGTTCGAGGCGTACCTGGACACCCTGCCGGCGGCGACCGCGCAGAATCGGCCCCTGGCGGCGCAGATCAAGGACGTGGTGCTGCGCAAGGGCGTGGGCATCGGTTCGGCCGGGCTGCCCTCGTACAACCTCCTGTTGGAGGGGCACACGCAGGCGCTGGAGAACGACGTCATCATCTACATGAAGCAGGCCCAGGTGCCGGCGGTCGCCCGGCACGTCGACGACGAGGGGGTCCGCGGCTACTTCCGGCACCAGGGCCACCGCACCGCCGAGTCGCAGCGGGCCCTGCAGGCGCACGCCGACCCGTGGGTGGGCTTCACCGAGCTGGACGGGGTGGGGCAGCTCGTGGCCGAGGTCTCCCCGTACGCCGCCGACCTGGACTGGGCCGACGTCAACGAGCCCGAGGAACTGGCCGGGGTGCTGGCCGACCTGGGTCGGGCGGTCGCCCGGATGCACTCGGTCGCCGACGACGAGTCCAGCCACGACCTGGTCGACTACTCGACCGAGGAGGCGATCGTCGCGGTGGTGGCCGCCGACCCGGCCGGCTTCGTCGCGCACCTGGTCGACTTCGCCCACGCGTACGGGGTCCGGGCTCGCCAGGATCACCAGCTCTTCGTCGACCTGTTCCGCAACGGTCGGCTGCCCGGCATCTGACGCAGGTGTCCTCCCCCGGTCGGCGGGTCAGGCGGTGAAGTCGAGGACCACCTTGATGTCCTGCGGGCCGGGGGAGTACGCGGCGGCGTACTCGGACAGCGGCACCCGCCGGGTGATCAGCGAGGCCAGCCACGACCGGTCGGCGCGGGACAGCGCCTTGGCGGCCTCGTCCCAGTGCCGCCGGTTGGCGTTGACCGAGCCGAACACCACGTTGTTCTCCAGGACCAGGGTGCGGTTGAGCGAACCGGCGTCGAGGTCGACGGTCCGGCCGCCGCTGGAGACCCCGGCCAGGCAGACGATCCCGGTGGGCGCGACCTTGTACATCGCTTCGAGGACGACCGCCGGTGCGCCGGTGCACTCGACGATGACGTCCGGTTCGAAGTCGAGCTTGTCGATCGAGCCCGCGTGGTAGGTGGCGCCGAGCGCACCCGCCAACGCCGGCTTCGGCCCGTCGGTGGCCAGGTCGAGCACGTGTACGGAGAGGCCGCGCTGACTGGCCAGCAGGGCGGCCAGCAGGCCGATCGGGCCGGCCCCGGTGATCAACGCCGTACGTGGCTGCCACTCCGCCCGCTGCCCGATGCGGAAGATGTGGTCCCACGCCTTGACCACCACGCTCGTCGGTTCGAGCAGCACGCCCACCTCGCCCAAGGCGGGGTCCAGCCCGACAGCGAACCGGGGCTGGACCCGCCAGCGTTGCCGGGCGAAGCCGGGCAACGCCTTGATGCCGTGCTCGGTGAACATGTCGTTGCGGCACATGTCCCACTCGTCGACCGCGCAGTTCGGGCAGGGCACCGGGTCGGGATGCCTGACGATCCCGGCCACCAGGTCGCCGGCTTGCAGGGTGCCGGTCGGGTCCTCGATCACCCGGCCCAGCGACTCGTGTCCGAGCACCAGATGATCCGTGCCGGGTGGGGCCTCACCGTACTTGCCCTCGATGATTTCGAGGTCGGTGCCGCAGACCCCCACTGCGACCGCCTCCACCAGGATCGACCCCTCCTCCGTGGTCGGCTCCGGGTAGTCGTCGAGCAACCGCAGCGAGCCGGGTACCCCTGGAATGACAGTCACAGCGCGCACGCCCCCATCCTGGTCGGCAGCCGCCGCACCCCGCCGGAAAAGCCGGGATTGCCACCCGGCCGCGTGCCCTGCCTTGTCGTCCACGTCGCACCGGGGTTTGGCGGTGGCGTCGCACCGCGGTTGGTGGTGGTGTCGCACCGGGGCAGCGCGGCACGCCGGGTGCGGCCATAGGATCAGCTGCATGACACCGGAAGAGGCCGGCCAGCGGCTCGTCGCGCTGCTTGCACCCGTCGAGGCCACCGCGATGGTCTCCGGAGGTCAGGCGCATGCGCGGGCCACCGTCGACGTACCTGCTTTCCGGTGGCGGGCGGCGCTGCTGGCCGCGCGCGACGACGCCGAGCTGGCCTGCGACTTCTTCGACTGGCTCTCCGCCGTCGACGAGTTGGCCGAAGGCTTCGACGTGGTGGCCCACCTCTGGTCGACCACGCACCGGCACGGCCTGCTGCTGCGGGCGCGGGTGCCCCGGGCGACACCGACGATCGACTCGGTGGTGTCGGTCTATCCCGGCGCGGCCTGGCACGAGCGGGAAACCCACGAGATGTTCGGCATCGACTTCGCCGGGCACGACGACCTGCGCCCGCTGCTGCTGCCACCGGAGTTCGAGGGCCATCCGCTGCGCAAGGAGTTCGTGCTCGCCTCCCGGGTCGCCAAGCCCTGGCCCGGCGCGAAGGAACCGGGCGAGTCCGAGGCGGGAGGTGGCCGTCGACCTATCCGGCCACCCGGCGTACCCGCCCCGGGGGAGTGGGGCACCACCCCGACCCCGGCCGGTGCCGGTGGTGCCGGAGAGGGACCGCGCGGCGGCACCCCGGCTCGACCCGTCCGGGAACGACCGGCCCGTCCGGCCCCGGGCGCACGCACCCCCCGTACCCCTCCCACCTCCGGTGCCCCGGCCTCCCCCGAGGCTGGCGCGACCCCCGCTCCGGCGGGCGACGGCCCGGCGACCCACGTCGAGGGCGGGCAACCAGACGAGGGGGGTACGCCCTGATGCCACTGTGGCTGGAACTGGTGATCCGGATCGGCGGCGTGCTCGTCGCCTTCCTCGTGCTGCCGCTGCTGGTCGGACAGGCCGAACACAAGGTGATGGCGCACATGCAGGGCCGGCTCGGCCCGATGTACGCGGGCGGGTTCCACGGCTGGGCGCAGCTCGTCGCGGACGGGGTGAAGTTCGTACAGAAGGAGGACGTCACCCCGCGTGCCGCGGACCGGCCGGTGTTCCGGCTGGCGCCGGCGGTGGCCCTGGTGCCGTACCTGCTGGCCCTGCTGGTCATCCCGCTCGGCCCGAACGATCTGGTGGGGCAGCCGCTCGACGTCGGTCTGTTCTTCGTGCTCGCGGTGGTCGGCGTGGGCGTGCTCGCCGTGCTGATGTCCGCATGGGCGTCGGCCAACAAGTACAGCCTGCTCGGCGGGGTACGCGGCGCCGCCCAACTGCTCGGCTACGAACTGCCGCTGGTGCTGGCCGCCGCCTCGGTGGCAATGGCAGCCGGGACGCTGAGCCTCTCCGGCATCGTCGAGGCCTGGCAGCCGTGGTGGCTGATCTGGCAGGCGCCCGCGATGGTGGTCTTCTTCCTTGCCGGGCTGGCCGAGATCCGCCGGCCGCCGTTCGACATGCCGGTGGCCGACTCGGAACTGGTCTTCGGCTACATGACCGAGTACACCGGCCTGCGCTTCGCATTCCTGCTGCTCGCCGAGTACGTCGGCATCGTGGTGATCGCCGCGCTGACCACCGTGCTGTTCCTCGGTGGCTGGCAGGGCCCGTTCGCCGACGCCCAGCTCGGCTGGCTCTGGACGCTACTCAAGATCGCCGCCGTCAGCTTCGTGATCATCTGGCTGCGGGTCTCCTATCCCCGCCTCCGCGAGGACCAACTCCAACGCCTCTGCTGGCTGATCCTCGTCCCCACCGCCCTGGCCCAACTGGTCCTCACCGCCGCCGTCCGCCTAGCCCTCTAAACCCACCACCCCCACCCCAGGGCGTCCCCGCACACCCCGCGAACTCTCACGCCCCGCCCCGCCCTGCCCCCGGCCTCGGGCCGCCCCCGGCCTCGGGCCGCCCCCGGTCCCGCGATCTTGCACTTTTGGTCGCTGCTTTGCGGCCTATGCGCCTTTCGCGGCGACGAGAAGTGCAAGATCGCGGAGTCGAGGCGCCCACGACCACGCGATCTTGCACTCTTGGTCGCTGCTATGCGGCTTATGCGCCTTTCGCGGCGACAAAAAGTGCAAGATCGCGGGACCGGGGGCAGCGCGGGACCGGGGGCGGCGCGGGACCGGGGGCGGCGCGGGACCGAGGCGGCGCGTGCCTGGGGTGGCGCGAGCATGGGGTGTGGAGTGTGGGCCCGAGCGCCGAGCGTGGGCTGTGCGCGGGGTCGGGGTTAGTGCAGGGGGGTGTGGGCGGGGTTGACCTGTTCGGTGGGGGAGGGGGGTGGTGGGGGTGTGCCGTTGCCGAAGGGCCGGCCGCCGAGAGCTTCGCGGTCGTGCGGGGTGAGCCAGTTCGACAGGTCGGGGCCCAGCGGCACCACCCCGGTCGGGTTGATGTCCCGGTGCACCTCGTAGTAGTGCCGCTTGATGTGGTCGAAGTCGACAGTGTCGCCGAAGCCGGGGGTGGTGAACAGGTCCCGGGCGTACGCCCACAGCACCGGCATCTCGCTGAGCTTCTGCCGGTTGCACTTGAAGTGGCCGTGGTACACCGGATCGAAGCGCACAAGCGTGGTGAACAGCCGCACGTCCGCCTCGGTGATGGTGTCGCCGACCAGGTAACGCTGCCCGGCGAGCCGGTCGCTGAGCCAGTCCAGCCGGTCGAACAGCCGGTGGTACGCCTTGTCGTACGCCTCCTGGCTGCCGGCGAAGCCGCACTTGTACACGCCGTTGTTGACGTCTCGGAAGACCACCGCGTTGACCTCGTCGATCTCGGCCCGCAGGTGCTCGGGATACAGGTCCGGGGCACCGGGTCGCTGGTAGGCGGTCCACTCGGTGGACAGGTCCAGGCTCATCTGGGCGTAGTCGTTGGTGACCACCTGCCCGGTCGGCACGTCGACGATCGCCGGCACGGTGATGCCGCGCGGATAGTCGGGGTAGCGGGCGAAGTACGCCTCCTGGATGCGTTCGATGCCGAGCACCGGGTCCCGGCCGCCCGGGTCCAGGTCGAAGGTCCAGCTCCGTGCGTCGTGGGTCGGTCCGGTGACGCCCATCGACAGGACGTCCTCAAGACCCAGCAACCGCCGTACGATGATCAGCCGGTTCGCCCACGGGCAGGCGCGACTCACCACCAGCCGATAGCGTCCGGGCTCGACCGGATAGCCGTCCCGCCCGTCCGCGGTGATCCGGGTGGTGATGTAGTTCTGGTCCCGGTTGAACTCCCCGCCCGGCTCCACGTACTTCCCGCCGGTCTGTCTCTGGCCCACGCCGTTGTCTGCCGTCATCGCCCTGCTCCTCGCCCACGCCGCCTGCCATGCCGGTCCCATCATGGCTGACACTGCGACCGCTGGCCCGGCAGAAGGGGCGGTGATCGAGCGGAAGCGCGGGAACCACCGTGCGATACCCGTCGGGCCGATCAGAGGTATCGGGGTGTCAACTGGGCCACGGACAGGTTCACCGGAAATGGCTCGCCGGTGTCGACGAACTTGGTCCACCGTCCGGTCTCGGTGTAGACCTCGTGCACCGGATCGATCCGGTGGGTGTGCACCACGAGACCGGCCGGATCGGTCTCGATCCGCCAGTAGTAGGGGATGCCGGCCTGGGCGTACAGCGCCGGCTTGAGCACCCGGTCGATCGAGCGGGTGCTCGGCGAGACGATCTCGACGGCGAGCACCACCTCGTGCGGCTCGTACCGTGCGGGTCGGCGTTGTGCCGCCGGTGCGGTGATGACCAGGACGTCCGGGACGAAGGAACGGGTGCGATCGATCCGCACCTCGACACCCTGGGTGACCTCGTACTCGTCGGGGCACTCCGCTTCGAGCGCGACGCCGAGTCGCATGGCGATGGTCTGGTGGGCGGCGGTGGGGGAGGGGGACACGAGCAGCACTCCATCGAGCAGTTCGCGGCGGCGGCCGTCGTCGGGCAGGGCGTCGAGGTCGTCCGTCGTCCACTCGCCCGACGGCGGTTGGTCGTCGTGCAGCGCGGCGGTCATCTGACGGGTCCTTTCCGATGTGTCGTTCTCCCCGTGGTCACGGTACAACCGGCAGAGCCCGGGTGGTGGTCGCGCGCGCCGTGCCCACAGGGCAGGATGGTCGACATGAGCGAGCGTCAGCGAGCGAATCATCGGCTCGGCGCATTGGTGCCTCGTGACGACACGGAGCGCAGCGGAGTGTCGGCATGAGCGAGCGAAGCGAGCCGGCGGGTGTGCCGGGCAGCGGGCTGGTCAAGGGGCTGGCGGTCACGCTCAAGACGATGACGAAGCGCTCCACCACCCAGCAGTACCCGGACGTCGCCCCCGAGCTGCCGCCCCGCTCACGTGGGGTGATCGCCCTGCTGGAGGAGAACTGCACGGTCTGCATGCTCTGCTCCCGCGAGTGTCCGGACTGGTGCATCTACATCGACTCGCACAAGGAGGAGGTGGCGGTGCCCGGCGCCGCCCGCCCTCGCCAGCGCAACGTGCTCGACCGGTTCGACATCGACTTCTCGCTCTGCATGTACTGCGGCATCTGCATCGAGGTCTGCCCGTTCGACGCGCTCTACTGGTCGCCCGAGTTCGAGTACGCCGAGTACGACATCAAGGACCTGCTGCACGACAAGGATCATCTCGGCGAGTGGATGGCGACCGTACCGCCGCCACCGGCACATGATCCGAACGGTGAGCCGGCCAAGGAGGAGACCGCCGCCGCGCGCAAGGCCGCGATCCCCGCCGCGCCCGCCGCCCGGCCGACCGCCCCGCCGGTACGCCCCGAGCCGGCATCCGGCGGTACGGCTGCGCCCGGCGACGGGGAAGGTGCTTCCGAGTGACCGGCGTGGACGTGCTGCTGCTCGCCCTGGGCGCGGTGGCCGTCGGGTCCGGGGTGTTGGTGGTGTCGACCCGGCACCTGGTCCGCGCCGGGCTCTACCTGGTGGTCTGTCTCGGTGCCGTGGCGGGCATGTATCTGGTGCTCACCGCCGAGCTGGTGGCCTGGGTGCAGGTGCTGATCTACGTGGGCGCGGTGGTGGTGCTGCTGCTGTTCGCGGTGATGCTCACCCGGGCGCCGATCGGTGCCTCGGACGATCTGGACCGTCCGGGGTGGCCGGCCGCGCTGATCGGCGGCGGGGTCGGGTTGGGGCTGGCCGCCCTGCTGATCGACGCGTTCCGCTGGACAACTGTGGAGCTGCCCGAGGCGGGCACCGCCGAGCGCATCGGCGAGCAGGTCTTCGCCAGTTGGGTGCTGCCCTTCGAGGTGCTGTCGATCCTGCTGCTGTCGGCGCTGGTCGGCGCGATCGTGCTGTCCCGCCCCGACATCGGCCGCACACCGGGGGACCGCGCTGCGCGGGACCGCACACCGGGAGACCGCACACCGGAAGACCGCACATCCGGGGACGAGCCGGCCGAGCGGGCCGGCTCGGGTGGCGAGGGAGGGGCCCGGTGAGACCGGTCATCCCGTACGTCACCGCCGCGCTGCTGTTCGGCCTCGGTGTGTACGGCGTACTGCGGCGACGCAACGCCGTGCTGGTGCTGATGGGTGTCGAGTTGATGCTCAACGCGGTGAACCTGATCCTGATCACCGCCGACACCACGACCCGGGCGCTGCTGCCGCACAGCGGCCAGGTCTTCGCGCTCTTCGTGATCGTGCTGGCCGCGGCCGAGATCGGGGTGGGGCTGGCGATCGTGCTCCAGCTCTACCGGATGCGGGCCAGCGTCGCCGTCGACGAGGTGCCGCTGGACACGGTGCCAACGGACGAGGTGCCGATGGACAAGGTGCCGTTGGAGGGTCAGCGGTGAGCACCACGACGCTGCTGGGCGCGCTGCTGCCGGTCGTACCGCTGGTCGCCGGTCTGGTCGGTCTGCTGCTGCCACCGGCCGCACGGGGCGCGACCACCGACCGGGACACCTCCCGGCGCGCGGCGATCGCCCTCGGTGTGGCCGGCGCGGCGGGTGCGCTGGTGCTGGCGGTGGCGCTGCTCGTCACTCTGGACGCCCCGACGGAGTCCTCGACCACCTGGATCCGCTTCGGCGAGCTCACCGTCACCCTCGGGGTACGCCTCGACGGCGCCGCCGCCCTGGTCGCCGTGGCGGTCGCCGCCGTGGCCCTGGCCGTGCAGGTCTACTCGGTCGGCTACCTCACGCGGGGGCCGCACGACGACACGGACGTCGACCACCGCTACCCGCCGTACGCGGCACAGATCAGCCTCTTCACCGCGGCCATGCTGCTGGTGGTGGTCTCCGGGGACCTGATCATGCTGCTGGTCGGCTGGGAGGTGATGGGCATCTGCTCGTACCTGCTGATCGCCCATGACCGGTGGCTGCCGCAGGCACCGGCCGCCGCGCAGAAGGCGTTCCTGGTGACCCGGGTCGGCGACGTCGGGTTCCTGCTCGGCATCGCGCTGCTCGGGGTTTCGGCGGGCAGCTTCCGCATCGCCGACCTGCTCGCCCACGACCACGGCACCGGCACGCTGACCGCCGCCGGTCTGCTGCTGCTCGCCGGGGTGGCCGGCAAGAGCGCCCAGTTCCCGCTGCACACCTGGCTGCCGGACGCGATGGCCGGCCCCACCCCGATCTCCGCGCTGATCCACGCCGCCACCATGGTGGCCGCCGGGGTGTACGCGCTGACCCGGCTGTGGCCGCTGTTCGAGGCCACCCCCACCGTGCTGGCGGTGCTCGGGGTGATGGCGTCGGTGACGCTGCTGCTCGGCGCGTTCGCCGCCACCGCGCAGGACGACATCAAACGGGTGCTCGCCTGGTCGACGGTCTCCCAACTCGGCTACATGACCGGTGCGCTGGCCGTCGGCTCGCCGCCCGCCGCGCTGTTCCACCTGCTCACCCACGCCGCGTTCAAGGCGCTGCTGTTCCTCGCCGCCGGTGTGGTGATCCATGCTGTCGGCACCGCGGCGATGTCCCGGATGGGCGGGCTGCGGCACAGCATGCCTGTCACCTTCTGGTGCACGCTGATCGGGCTGGGCGCGCTGGCCGGCGTACCCCCGCTCTCCGGCTTCTGGAGCAAGGAGGGCGTGCTCGCCGCCGCCGAGGGTGCCGCCCTGCACGGCGACGGCGCGGCCCCGGCCTGGGTGGGCTGGCTGGTCTGGCTGGCCGGGCTGGTCGGTGTCGCCGTCACCGCCTGGTACGCCACCCGGCTGCTGCTGCGTACCTTCTTCGGCACGACCCGTACCCCGCTGACCCACCCGCACGACCCGCCTGCGCTGCTGCGCTGGCCGGTGCTGGCGTTGGCGGTGCCGGCGGCCCTGCTCGGCCTGGCCGGCTTCCCCGGCTGGTTCGCCACCCAGTTGCTACGCACGACGCCGTCCGACGCCGAGGGGGTGTCGGATCTGATGCCGCCGGACGGGCTGATCCACCTCACCCCGACCGTCCTGCTGCCCCTGGCGTTGCTGCTGCTCGGGGCGGGCCTGGCCGGGGCCGGTTGGCGGCGGGACACCGCCGCCGATCCGGCGGCGGCGCTGGGTCCGCTGCGGCCGGTCTTCGCCCGCGCGTTCCGCCTCGACGACGTCCAGCACACCCTTGTGGTACGCCCCACGACCGCGCTGGCCCGGGCGGCCCGGGTGGCCGACGAGCGGGTCGTCGACGGCGCGGTCACCGGCACCGGCCGGGGTGCGGGTGCCCTCGGCGGCGGCCTCGCCGCCCTGCACCGCTCCGCGCTGCCCCGAGCCGTCGTCGCGGTGCTCGCCGGTGCGTTGCTGATCGCCCTGGCCGCCACCCTGATCGGAGCAATGTGATGAGCCGCAGCGCATCGCGGGTCACATCGCGGATCGGAGCTGCCCGATGAGCTTCGGTGAGTTCCTGCTGGTCGCGGTCCTCGCGCTGCCGGCGCTCGGTGCCCTGGCGGTGGCGGCGATCCCCCGCGACCTGCCCGCCCGCGTGGCCGGTACGGTGGCCGCCGCGCTGACCCTGGTCGCGGCGCTGGCGCTGGCCGTCGACCGGGCCGGCAGCTGGACCGCCTACGCGGCGACCACGCCGGCGGTACGCCCCTGGCACGCCCTCGACCTGCCCTGGGTGCCCGGCCTGGACCTGCGTTTCCACCTCGGGGTGGACGGCATCTCCTGGCCACTTGTGGTGCTGACCGCCCTGCTCACCCTGCTCTGCTGCGGGTACACCTGCTGGCGGGTGCCGGCCGGTGGCAGCGGGCGGGCTCTGGTGGCGCTGCTGCTGGTGGTCGAGGTGGGCATCCTGGGCACCTTCCTCGCCCTGGACCTGGTGCTGTTCTTCCTCTTCTTCGAGATCGTCCTGCTGCCGATGTACGCGATCATCGTCGGCTGGGGCGGCGACGGCACCGACCCGGCGGCGGTGGCGGCACGGCGTCGGGCGGCCCGCAAGTTCGCCCTGTACACCCTGTTCGGGTCGGTGCTGCTGCTGGTCGGGGTCTACGTGGTGGTGGCCGCCGCCGGTACCGCCGACATCGTCGCGCTGACCGGCGGCAACGGACTGGCCCGGGGCACCCAACTGGCCGCGTTCACGCTGCTCGCGGTGGCCTTCGCGGTGAAGAGTCCGCTCTGGCCGCTGCACTCCTGGCTGCCCGACGCGCACACCCAGGCCCCCACCGTCGGCAGCGTGCTGCTCGCCGGGGTGCTGCTCAAGATGGGCACGTACGGCCTGATCCGGGTGGCCGTCGGGGTGGCCCCGGAAGGGGCCCGCTGGGCGGCACCGGTGCTGGGCGTCCTCGCCGTCGCGGCGATCCTGATCGGATCACTCGTGTGTCTGGCGCAGACCGAGCTGAAACGGCTCATCGCGTACTCCAGCGTGGGGCACATGGGCTTCGTGCTGCTCGGGATCGCCACGCTGACCGCCACCGGCATCCAGGCGGCGCTGATCGGCAACGTCGCGCACGGCATCATCACCGGCCTGCTGTTCTTCCTCGCCGGAGCGATCAAGGACCGGACCCACACCGGGGCGCTGCGCGAACTGTCCGGGTTGCGGGAGACCGCCCCCCGGCTGTCCGGGCTGCTCGCCTTCGCGGCGGTCGCCTCGCTGGGGCTGCCCGGCCTGGCCGGGTTCTGGGGTGAGGCGTTCGCCGTGGTGGCCGCCGTCGAGGTGGGCGGCGCGCTGTGGATCACCCTGGCGGTGCTTGCCGCGTTCGGTGGTGCGTTGACGGCGGCATATCTGCTGCGGCTGTTGCGGCAGGTCACCCACGGCCGTGCGACGCCTGCGGTGGCCGGGCTGAAACCAGGGCTGGCCGGGGCCGAGGTGGCCGCCTGGGCGCCGCTGGTGCTGCTCGCGCTGGCCGTCGGGCTGGCACCGACCCTGGTGCTGGGCGTCGCCGAGGCACCGGTGACGGCCCTGGTGGAGGTCCTGCGATGACGACGACCCGCGACCGCGCCGACGGGAGGCAGCCGTGAGCAGGGTGCAGAGCGTCGACAGTGTGGCGCTGCTGCCGGCGTACCTGGCCGCCGGGACGGCCGTGCTGGCGCTCCTGGTCGACCTGGTGCTGGCCCGCAGGACGGCGACGATCGTCGCGGCGGCCACCGGTGCACTCGCCACCCTCGTCGCGGCCGTGGCGGTCGGTGCCGGAGCCGAACGCCGTACCTTCTGCGTCGGGGCCGACTGCTCGTACGTCTTCGGTGGG
The DNA here is from genome assembly GCF_003977705.1 of Verrucosispora sp. FIM060022. Lineage (NCBI taxonomy): Bacteria > Bacillati > Actinomycetota > Actinomycetes > Micromonosporales > Micromonosporaceae > Micromonospora > Verrucosispora sp. FIM060022. The sequence continues at coordinate 418,008 of NZ_RQIV01000002.1, read as the reverse complement.
CGGGCCGCGCTGGTGGCCGGGCTGGTGGCGCTGCTGGCGCTCGGGGTGTTGGCGTTGTCCGGGCCGCTGCTGCGCGACGGCGTGACCCCGGTGGGGGAGTTCTGCTTCCTGCTCGCCTGCTCGATGACCGGTGGCGTGGTGCTCGGCGCGGCCGGCGACCTGATCACCCTGATCGTGGCGGTGGAGGCCCTGACCCTGCCGCTGTACATCCTGGTCGGGCTACGCCGAGGGAGCCTGGCCAGCGCCGAGGCGGCGGTCACCTTCTTCGTGGTCAGCGTGGTGGCCACCACGCTCACCCTGCTCGGTGCGGCGCTGCTCTACGCGGTCACCGGCAGCCTGCACCTGGAACGGCTGGGCGCGATCCTGGCCGACCGCTCGGACCTGCTGGACCTGCCGCTGACCACGGTCGCGGTGACGTTGGTGCTGGCCGGGCTGGCGTTCAAGGTGGCGGCGGTGCCGTTCCACGCCTGGGCCCCGGCCACCTACGACGGGGCACCGCTGCCGGTGGCCGCGTACCTGTCGACGGCGTCGAAGCTCGGCGGGGTGGTCGCCCTGCTGGCCGTGGTGCAGCACGCGCTGCCGCTGAGCGTCGCGGGGCCGGTGCTGGCCCTGGTCGCCGCGCTGACCATGACCGTGGGCAACCTGGTGGCCCTGCGTCAGCGGCGTACGGTGCGGCTGCTGGCCTGGTCCTCGGTGGCCCAGGCGGGCTACATCCTGGCCCCCCTCGGCGCCCTCGCTCTGGCCGACGTCGACGCCCGTTCCACCGCGTACGCCGCCGCCCTGGCGTACGCCGTCTTCTTCGTGCTGTTGGAACTGGCCGCCTTCGCCGGGGTGGTGGCCCTGCGCCCGGCCGGCGCGGACGGCGGGCACCTCGACGACCTGCGCGGCGCGGCCCGGCGACACCCCTGGGTCGGCGCGGGCCTGGCGTTCGCGCTGATCGGGCTGGCCGGTCTGCCACCGGGGTTGGCCGGGCTGTTCGCCAAGGTGACGGTGGTGCGGTCGCTGCTCGGCGGCGACGCGGCCTGGCTCGCCCTGCTGGTGGCGCTGAACGCGGTCATCGGCCTGGCCTACTACCTGCGCTTCGCCGCGCTGCTCTACACCCCGACCGGCAGCGCCCCGGCAGGCAGTGCCCCGGCCGGTGACGCGCATGTCGGGGCGATCCGACCGGCCCGGGTGGTGGTGGCCGCGCTGGCCGTGGCGACCGCGATCGCCGTGATCGTCGGCTTCGCACCGCAACTGGTGCTCGACCTCGCCGGGAGCTGAATCCGGCCTGACCTGCCGGTTCATTCCCCAACATGACTGTCACTCAGGTAACTCTCAGTCATGAGACGGATGGTTGACGGGTACCGGGTTGTTGTACCGGTCGACGGATCCACGCATCCGTGCACCGAAGGAGTGATTCGTGCACCACAACCGTCTGAAGACCGCCGCGCTGCTCGGCCTGCTCACCTCGCTGATCCTGGCGGTGGGCTACTGGTTCGGCGGCAGTGGCGGCCTGGTCATCGCCGTCGTCATCTCGCTGGTGATGAACGGCGTCACCTACTTCTACTCCGACAAGCTGGCGCTTCGCTCGATGCGGGCACAACCGGTCAGCGAGGCACAGTTCCCCGAGCTGTACCACATGGTGCGGGAGTTGGCGGCCGAGGCACGGCAGCCCATGCCCCGCCTCTACATCAGCCCGACCGCCCAGCCCAACGCGTTCGCCACGGGTCGTAACCCGCAGAACGCGGCGGTCTGCGTGACCCAGGGGATCGTCGAACTGCTCGACTACCGGGAGTTGCGGGGCGTCATCGGGCACGAGCTGTCCCACGTCTACAACCGGGACATCCTGATCTCCAGCGTGGCGGCCGGCCTTGCCGGCATCATCACCATGGTGGCCAACCTCGCCCTGTTCATCCCGCTCGGCGGCAACGACGAGGACGGCCCTAACCCGATCGTGCTGCTGCTCACCATCATCCTGGGCCCGATCGCGGCCAGCATCATCCAGCTGGCGATCAGCCGCAGCCGGGAGTTCCAGGCGGACGCCTCCGGCGCCGAACTCACCCGTGACCCGCTGGCCCTGGCCAGCGCGCTGCGGAAGATTCACATGGGTGCCCAGCGTCGGCCGCTGCCGGCCGAGGGGCAGCTCACCAGCACCGCGCACCTGATGATCGCCAACCCGTTCAAGGGGGGTGGAGTCGCGGCGCTGTTCGCCACCCACCCGCCGATGGAACAGCGCGTCGCTCGGCTGGAGCAGATGGCCCGCAACACGGGACCGGTCCGCTACCAGCGCTGACCAGCACCTATCCTTCGCCGCCCGCGCCGGGTCCACCCGGTGCGGGCGGCACCCTGTTCGGTTGCGGGTCACCCGGGCAGCGTTAGGGTCTAAGCCGCTATCGCTCATTACACACGTGGAGGTTCGTCGGTGGCTGGTCTGCGCCGTTACCTGGGTGTCTGGCAGCTTCCGGGGGCACCGACGCTGCTGATCACCGGCATCATCGGGCGGCTCGGGATCGGCATGACCCCGCTGGCGCTGCTGCTCGTCATCGAGCAGGTCACCGGCCGTTACTCACTTGCCGCCCTCGCCGGCGGCTGCTACGCCCTCGCCGGTGCCGCGCTCAGCCCGGTGGCCGGGCGGATCGCCGACCGCATCGGCCCCACCCCGGTCCTGATCGGCACCGCGGTCGCCCACCCACTGGCCCTGATCGGCCTGCTCTGGGCGGCCCGCTCCGAGCAGACACCCTTCGCCCTGGTCCTGGTGGCCGCCGCCCTGGCCGGCGCCTCCTACCCGCCGCTGACCGCCGCGATCCGCGGCGCGTGGAACGACCTGACAAGCGTCGCCTCCGGCCGGTACCACCTGCGCAACACCGCCCTGGCCGCCGAGACCACCCTCTTCGAAGTCGTCTTCGTGCTCGGCCCACTGCTGGTCGCCGGCTTTGTCGTGTTCGCCGACGCCGGGGCCGCCCTGATCGGCTCGGCGGTGGTGACCTTGGTCGGCACCGTGGCCGTGGCGCTCGGCCAGACCATGCGCGGCTGGCAGCGGCACGCAGGGGAGCACCACACGCGGGGCCTCGGCCCGCTGCGGGTCCCCGGATTCCCGGCCCTGCTGCTCTGCGTGGCCAGCCTCGGCATCGCCTTCGGCGCGGCCGGCGTGACGGTGCCCGCCTTCGCCACCCGCTACACCCCCGACGACCCGGACAGCCTGGCCGGCGTACTCCTGGCCGTCTGGGGCGTCGGCAGCGCCGTCGGCGGCTTCTGGTTCGGGATCCGCCGCCCGGCTCGCAACATGACCCGACAGTTCGCCTGGCTGCTCGCCGCCGTGGCGGGCAGCTTCGCCGTCTTCGCCGTGATGCCCACCCCCTTGGCGCTCGGCACCGCCCTGGTGGTCGGTGGGGCCACCATCGCGCCGGCCCTGACCCTGGAGAACACCCTGGTCGGGCGGATCTCGCCGACCGGCATGCTGAACGAGGCGTACACCTGGGTGGTCACCATGTCCGTCGGGGCGAGCGCCGCCGGTGGCGCGGTGGCCGGCCTGATCGTCGACCATGCAGGTGGGGTGCCCTGGGCGTTCCTGTTCGCCGGTGCGGCGGTCGCCGCCGGGGCCGCCATCGCCGCCCTGCCCGCCGGCCCCATCGCCCGCGCAGAAGCCGCCACCGTACGCGTCGAAACCCCCGCCCCGGTCTGACCGGGCCGCTGGTGGGTATCACCGAGGCATGTTCGCCTTCTTTTCGAACCGCCTCGGCTGCCTCGGCTCGCTCCTGGTCAGCGCCATCGGCACCATCGTGCTTCTGTTGATCTTCAACCGCTGACGGGTCGCGTGCCAGGATTCCTCACGTGAAGCTTGAGGATCTCGCGCGTCAGGTCAATGCCAGGGCTCGCCTCACCGGAGAATTCGTCCTGCGCTCCGGGCGGACGGCGAACGAGTACTTCGACAAGTACCAGTTCGAGGCGGACCCGGTCCTGCTGGATGCGCTCGCGGAGCAGATGGTCGCCCTGGTGCCCGCCGGCACCGAGGTGCTGGCCGGTCTGGAGATGGGAGGCATCGCCGTCGTGACGGCACTCGGTCGACACACCGGCCTGCCCTGCGCGTTCGTGCGGAAGACCGCAAAGCCGTACGGGACAGCTCGGCTGGCTGAGGGAGCAGAGGTGGCGGATCGGCAGGTGCTCGTCGTCGAGGACGTGGTGACCTCCGGTGGGCAGGTGGTGCTGTCGACCAGGGATCTGAGGAGCCTGGGAGCCCGGGTCGACGCCGCCGTCTGTGTGATCGACCGTCAGGAGGGCGGAAGCGAGGCACTGGCGGCCGAGGGCATCACCCTTCGCGCCCTGCTCACGCGCGCCGACCTCGGGGCACACGGAGGGCACTGAGCCCGCCAGGCTGTCGAGATAGAAGACGCGTGACGGTCGCACGCCCTGGACTGTGGCCGGCCGGTCAGGGGAGAGGGTTTGCGATGTAGACGCCCTTGCCCTGTCTGCCGTCGATGAGCCCTTCGGCTTTAAGGATGAGCATTGCCGCGCGGATCACCGTGTTGCTGACCTTGTACTGGTCGCACAGGGAGGCGAACGACGGCAACTTGTCACCCGGCTTCAGTTGGCCGGAGCTGACCTGCTCGCGGATGTCCCGGGCGACCTGTAGGTACGCAGCTTCTGACATTGGTCGTGCTCCCAGCTTGGCGGCTGGTGCAAGCAGACCACGCGGTAGCCCCAACTTGCAACGCTATGTGCTGTCAGTTCTTGACCCTGCGTACATTGCGTCTTAAGTTGCTCGTAGGGCTATCCAGCTTGGCGGCCGGGTGGTCCCTGCCGTGGGTACTCCGTTCTGGAGCGAGTGCCCACGGCTTCCCTGGCATGTGTCGTTGGGAGGCGCGGTGACCAGAGGTGACCCGGTGCCGATCGGTCGGCGGGTGGCGTACCTGCGGGTTCGGCGGAGGCTGTCGCAGCAGACGTTCGCGGACAGGCTGGGCAAGTCGAAAAGCTGGGTGGACAAGGTCGAGCGTGGCGTCCGCTCGCTGGAACGGGTGTCGACCATCCGCGATATCGCCGCCGTCCTGCGCGTCGACGCCGCCACTCTGCTTGGACACGACGAGCAGCCCGCCGAACTGGTCGACCGCAACGAGGGCGTCGCCCGGATCAGGACGGCGCTGTCCGCGTACGAGATATCACCGGGCCGTCCCCCCGGTCGCCGGCCGCCGATGTCGCCGCAACGACTGGACCAGGAGCTTGCGCACGCCTGGAGCACCTACCAGCACGCCCGGTACCCACACCTGATCGAGCTGCTGCCGACACTGCTGACCGAGGTCCACCGCGCTCACGCGCAGACACCGCAGGCGTGCCGGGCTGCGCTGGTGGAGGCGTACCGGATCACGGCGGCTCTGCTGGTCAAGCTGGGCGAGCGGAGCCTTGCCTGGCTGGCCGCGGACCGGGCGATGTCCGCCGCGACCGGCGACCAGCTGCTGGTGGCGTGCGCGGCGGTGCAGCTCGGTCAGGCGCTGCCGGCCTCGTCGCGGGCCAGGTCGGTGATGCTCGCCGCCGCCTACCAGGCCGCACCACCCGACCTCGACGCCGGTACGCCCCAGGAGCTGTCGCTGTGCGGCACCCTGCTGTTGGAGGCGGCGATGATGGCGGCCAGATCAGGCGACGAGCGGGCGACGGCCGGGTTGCTGGACGAGGCGGCGGACATGGCCGCCCGAGTGGGCGACGGGCAGGACCATCACCACACCGCTTTCGGACCGACCACCGTCGAACTGGCCCGGACAGCCGCCGCCATCGAGGCCGGCGACACCCGGCAAGCCGTCACCCGACACCAGAAAATCATCGGGTACGACGGCTGGCGCTGCCTACCTGTCGAACGCCGAGCCGCGCACCTGATCGACGCGGCACGCGCCTACCTGCACGCAGACGCCCCCAGCGCGGCGGCCCGCGTCCTGCTGCAAGCCGACCACATCGCACCGGCCGAGGTACGCCACCGCCCAGCGGGCCGCGACACCGTCGCCCAGGTCGCCCGTGACCCGGAAGCCCCCACCACGATCACCCAACTCGCCCTCACCCTCGGCCTGCTCTGCCCCTGACCAGCTCAGCCGTAAGCCGAACGCCAGCCGTCAGGGGCAGCGGAGGGCGGCTGGCATCCGTGCCTAGCGGTAGTTGGTGAACTGGAGGGCGACGCCGAAGTCCTCCGCCTTGAGCAGCGTGATGACGGCCTGCAGGTCGTCCTTCTTCTTGCCTGTGACGCGCAGCTGGTCGCCCTGAATCTGCGCCTGCACGCCCTTGGGGCCCTCGTCGCGGATCTTCTTGCTGATCGCCTTGGCCTTCTCCTGGTCGATGCCCTGCACCACCTTGGCATCGATCTTGAAGATCTTGCCCGACGAACGAGGATCCCCGGCGTCCAGCGACTTCAGCGAGATGTTCCGCTTGATCAGCTTCTCCTTGAAGACCTCCAGCGCGGCCTGCACCCGCTCCTCGGTCTCCGCCTGGAGGCTGATCGCCTCCTCGCCCGACCAGGAGATCTCCGCACCCGTACCCCGGAAGTCGAACCGCGTCGCAAGCTCCTTCTCCGCCTGGCGAAGGGCGTTGTCGACCTCCTGGCGGTCAACCTTGCTGACGATGTCGAACGACGGGTTCGCTGCCATGCTCATACTCCTGCTGTTTGTGATCGTTTGCCCCTGGATGACCAGGGGTGCGACCCCCTGACGGTACCCGGTTGCGCCCAGGCCGGGAGGAGCCGCTATCCTTGCTTCCGCCGCCGCACCTCGGTGCGGAGGTGTGCCCTGGCGGGTTGCCCGAGCGGCCAATGGGAGCGGACTGTAAATCCGTCGCGAAAGCTACAGAGGTTCGAATCCTCTACCCGCCACCAGGTGCAGACACGGCCCCTGACCAGCAGAGATGCTGATCGGGGGCCGTTGTCGTTGGTCTGGTCGAGTCCGGCTGGGTCCAGGCGTCTACGACTGGTTGTGGGCAGATGGTGGGCAGGTCGATCTTGCCCGCTGAGGGCTCTTCTGAGGCTGCGATCGCTGGAGTTGGTGCCTGGGTTCCGGTCTGGCGGAGTCCGTGCGTGTAACGATCGGCTGAGGGGTCCGCGGTGATGTGTCGTCGGCTGAGGGAGAGGATCGGTGGCAAGCCAGTCCCGGGGTTGGACTGGTGCGGCAGTCGGAAGCCCAGATCGTCGACAAGGCCGTCCGGTTCGGCTTCCGTACCGCTTGGCCGTGATCGTGCTGCCGGCCGGATCAGCAGACCCGGGGCGGCGGTCCGGCGGCAGTCGGTGGCTCTCCGTCCCGGCGCCGGAGGCGGCCGGGGCGGCTTGCCGCCGGCCGGCTTACCGCCCCGCGACGCGCGGAGCGCGGCACCTTGATCCAGAACAGAGGAAATCGGCAACAAACCTAGTTCCCTGGCGAGTTGCTGGGGCTAGTTGGCCGGGGGTTCGTCCCGCTGGCGGTCGGAATCCAAGGACGAGCTTGAGGTGGCCGCCCTCGCACGGTCCCAGACCTGATACACGTCACCAGCCAACGCCGGCGCGGCGCCCGGACTCCGACGCTGCTTCGCTGAGCACCACAGGGGGTCATAGGCGGAGCCTGTCGAGAGCCGGGTAGCTCCTCCTAGCAGCTGCGATTAGCCGTCGTTGACGGGTAGGTCAACAGAGCCTGATCGCGTGGCACGACCATCGAGCGAAGACCTTCGTCGAGGATGGCGCAATCACTGTCGGACAACTGAACCAGGGGCCGCCGGAGGTATGTGTTCCATACGTGTGGCTTGGGAAAGGCGTCGAGCCGCTCCACCAGCGGCCGCAACTCCAGCCCGCCGGGGTAGGGCACCACACCTTGGATCTGGAGCCTGCAGACAGAGGGGAACGGGCGGCCCGCGATCTCTATCGGCTCATCCAGACGGTGAACGGCCGTCACAGGAGTCGCGGTGCCGATGAGGCGGCCCTGGTCGCGCTTGGGGTTGTGCCATGCACCCCGGGTTGCGTACAGGAACAGCCGATCACCGGGCGCGAGTCGTGCTACCTCGGCTCGCGGGGTAGCCGGGAACGCCATCCTCTGTTCGTGAAGAACCCACCAGATGGCCTCACGTTCGCCCAGCACGACCAGGTATGCACCTGAACCACTCACCCTGGAGACTCTACGAGCACGTGACCAATGACGCGATAAGCGGCTCCTTGGCCGCCGCCTCTGTACGGGCGCCCTTGCGTCTCTGCTGGTCCGCGCGATGTCGACGCGCTAGCTGGAACGACGTCCCGCGTACGGTCTGTTAGGCCAGGCCGGTCGGCTGGCCAGCAGTCGTAGGTGCACGCTCATGTTGCCCTGGCGTGCCACCTTGCCATCGGCTTGCGATATAGCAATCATGGCAAACATGACACGTATCGAGTCCGTGCCGGCGACGCTTCGAGCTATCCGGGCAAACCTAAACCTCACCCAGGTTGACCTGGCCGAGCGCCTCGGCGTGTCCTTCGCGACTGTCAACCGCTGGGAGGGTGGGGGCAACAAGCCCCAGAAGGCGGCCATAGGTAAGATCGTGGCGCTCGCAGAGGAGGCCGGTGTCGACACTGCCGACCTCCCTGCTGCTGGCGCCGTTGTGGCGGTGAACCGCAAGCGCGGGCGCCGGCCGAGCACTACAACGCCGACTACTAAGCCCATGGAGCAGATGCTGTGGGACGCCGCCTGCTCGATCCGCGGCGAGAAGGACGCTCCGCGATTTAAGGACTACCTCCTACCGCTGTTGTTCCTGAAGCGGCTGTCAGACGTATTCGATGATGAGATCAGCCGCTTGGCCGAAGACTACGGCGACCATGACGTAGCGCTGGAGATCGCCGAGTCCGACCACGAGCTGGTGCGCTTCTACCTGCCGCCCGAGGCTCGCTGGGGTGTTATTGCAGGGCGTCTTCCCTTTGACTGGCCGCTCGACGAGCGTGGCCGTTCAACCGCGCCAAAGGACATCGGCGAACACCTGACCAAGGCGGTGCGCGCGGTTGTACGTCACAATCCCGGTCTGGCTGGCGTCATCGATGTCGTCGACTTCGCTGCCGAGCGCAACGGTGAGCGTGACATCAATCCTGCAAAGCTCCGCACGGTAGTCGAGAAGTTCTCGGACCCACGCTATCGGCTCGGTCTGGCAGACGTACAGCCTGACTTCCTCGGCCGAGCGTACGAGTACCTGCTTCGGAAGTTCGCTGAGGGATCGGGCCAAAGCGCCGGTGAGTTCTTCACGCCGACGGAAGTCGGTTTCCTGATGGCGCGCATTCTACGCCCCAAGCCGGGGGAAACCTGCCATGACTACGCCTGCGGCTCGGGTGGGCTTCTGATCAAGCTGCAGCTCGTCGCTCGAGAGCTCGACCCCACCAGCAAGGTGCCACTGAAGATGTACGGCCAAGAGCTCCAAGCTGAGAGCTATGCGGTCGCGGAAATGAACTCGATCATTCACGACATGGAGGTCGACCTGCGTAGGGGCGACACTATGATCAATCCTAAGTTCCGCGATGCAGCAGGATCACTCAAGCGATACGACATCGTCGTTGCCAATCCGATGTGGAACCAACCGTTCTCGCCGGACATTTTTGAGGAAGATCCATTTGATCGCTTCAACGAGGCCGGCGGCGTCACCTCAGGTAAGGGTGACTGGGCCTGGCTGCAGCACACCTTGGCGACCATGTATGACGGTGGCAGGGCTGCAGTTGTCCTCGACAGCGGTGCAATGACGCGCGGCTCCGGCTCGAAGAACGAGGACAAGGAGCGAAACATTCGGAAGTGGTTTGTCGAGCGTGATCTGATCGACGGGGTCATCCTGCTGCCAGAAAACCTCTTTTACAACACGACTGCTGCGGGCGTGATCGTTGTCCTCGCGAGGCGCAAGAGCACTGCCCGCAAAGGCAAGATTGTCATGCTCAACGCCAGCAGCCGGTTCGTAAAGGGCAAGCCCAAGAATCACATCTCGTCCGAGGACATCGTTGAGATTGCGCGGCTCTTCGTAGCGGGAGAGGAATCTAAGGGCGAGTTGACCGTCATCACCACGGACGACGCTCGCGGCGCTGACTACAACCTTAGTCCTACACGGTGGGTGACCAGGCGCAGTGAGAAAGACGAGATCGGCAGCGTTGACACTCTGCTCAGCGAGCTGCTCGAACTCGACGCGCGGGCGCAGGAGCTGACGGCGTCGCTTGGACGCACCCTTCAGGGGGTGCGCCGTGTCTCTGCTTGATCTAGAGGCCGAGAGCATCCGCGCTTGGGGGAGGGTCCGCGACTTCTTTGAGGTGACCCGCAAGCCCCGGGCGCTTGACTTCCAAGAGGACGTTATCCCGTTCGCACCGATGGAGACTGTGCCGCAGAACCACTACCGCGACCCCGCCTACGAGACTCGTCCCTGGGATGGCCGGGGGGGCGGAACGTACTTCGAGCGCGGAGACCTGCTCGTCGCCAAGATCACACCATCGTTTGAGAATGGCAAGCAGGCGACGACCAACGAGCTCCATACGCCGTTTGGGTTTGCTACTACAGAAGTGATCCCGCTCAAGCCGATTTCGCCGGGCAGCACGGACCGACGATTGCTCTTCTTCTTTCTCCTTCACCCCGAGGTGCGCCGGTTCGCAGCCAACAGGATGGAGGGCACGACCGGTCGACAGCGGATCTCGGAACAAACTCTACTCGATCTTCCGTATCCCATCTTCGACGCCGAGGAACAGCGCCGGATTTCTGACGTGCTTGTCGGCATCTACGAATCAATCGACGCAGAGACGGAGGCGGAGCGGGCGGCATTAGCGCTACGGCGCGCACTCCATCACGAGTTGTTCGGCGACGCCGCGGACAGCACTCTCCGTAAGGGATGGGTGCGAGAGGACCTCGGTCAACGGTGCACGGTATCTTCGGGCGGGACGCCGGCCCGAGGCGTGGACGCCTACTGGGTCGGCGGGACCATTCCATGGGTCAAGACCGCCGAGGTCAACTATGGGGTCATAACCAGAACCGAGGAGCACATCACTGAAGAGGGGCTCGAATGCTCGGCCGCCAAGATGCTTCCGCCGAGCACCCTGCTCCTCGCGATGTACGGACAGGGAGTAACGCGGGGGCGCGTTGCGATGCTCGGGGTGGAGGCGACGAGCAACCAGGCGTGTGCTGCGATTCAGCCTGATGCTGAGGTGGTTCTCCCCAAGTTCTTGTTCCACTACCTCATGGCGCATTACGATTTCATTAGGAGCCGGGCGCACGGTGGCCAGCAGCAGAATCTCAACCTTGACTTGGTTCGAGGGCTGCCCATTGCCTATCCGGCTGACCTCGAGGAGCAGCGCCGGATTGTCGCTGGGTTAGATGCAATCGGCGAACTTGCAGAGCTTCATGCACAGAAGCAACGCACCCTGCGCGGCCTCTTCGTCTCTCTGCTCCATGGCCTACTTACTGGCGAAATCGAGCCGGCCAGCCTCGGAACCTGGATTGCTCCTGAGCGGCTGCTCGCGGTAGGAGGCCGCAGATGACGACCCTCAAAATTGGCGAGGCGTGGACCGTGCAATTCCCCATGGTCAAACACGCCAATGAAATCGGGTGGACCGTCCTACGGCCGGAGGAGGCGGAAGCCATGCGCCGTGGGACCGCCAACACGCTGTTCACCAAGGTTCTGGAGGGCAAGCTCCAGGAGTTCAACCCGTGGCTCACCGAGGACCAGGCGCGCGCCGTGGTGGAGAGCATTGAGGCACTGCCGCCCACGATTGAGGGCAACAGGGAGGTACTGCGCTGGCTGCGAGGTGAACGGCAGTGGCCGGACGAAAACGAGAAGCGCCACCGGCCGGTGCAGGTTGTGGAATTCGGCGACCCCAACGCCAACGTCATGCACGTAACCTGGGAATGGCGGATCCAGCCGCTCGCCCGTAAGGGCAATCGAGCGGACGTCGTATTCGTCCTCAATGGCATCCCGGTAACCATCGTAGAGCACAAGAACCCGAAAGACAGCGACGCCCTGGAGCGTGGCATCAAGCAGCTGCGCCGCTATGAGATCGAGACACCCGAGCTTCTAGCGCAGCCCCAGGTATACAACGTTACGCACCTCCTCGGATATTGGTACGGCGTCACTTGGAACGCCACTCGCCGGAACATTGCCAAATGGAAGCACACGGAGGACGAGAATTACCGCACTGCAGTGCAAGCATTCTTTGAACCCACCGACTTCCTACGCACCCTCAAGCACTGGATTCTGTTCTACGTTGAGGACGGTGAGACCAGGAAGTCGGTGCTCCGCGAGCACCAGCGCAAGGCGGTCGACAAGATCGTGTGGCGCTGCGCCGACACGGAGAAGAATCGCGGTCTTATTTGGCACACGCAGGGCTCCGGCAAAACTTTCACACTACTCACCGCCGCCCAGCAGATCCTTGAGGACAAGGCTCGATTCAGTAACGCCACCGTGCTGCTAGTAGTCGACCGGAGCGAGCTAGAAGGCCAGCTAAAGGACTGGGTTGAGCGTCTCCTCGGGGAGATGCAGGAGAACGACATTGCCGTGCGTCGCGCGAATAGCAGGCAGGACCTGCAGGACATTTTTGATTCCGACTTCCGCGGTTTAGTCGTCTCGATGATCCACAAGTTCGAGGAAATCAAGAAAAACAGCTCCGCCCGGGACAATATATTCGTATTTATCGATGAGGCGCACCGCTCGGTCGCCGCTGATCTCGGCTCGTACCTGATGGCTGCCGTTCCCAACGCCACCATCATCGGCTTCACTGGAACGCCGGTCGGCAGCGCTAAGGATGGCTCGGGTTCCTTCCAGATATTTGGTGTCGATGACGAGGGTGGCTACCTTGACAAATACTCGATTGTTGACTCGATCACCGACGAGACGACACTTCCGATCAAGTACATGCTTGCTCCGTCCTCGATGCGTATGAGGACTGAGGATCTTGACGAACAATTCTTCGCGCTAGCCGAGCAAGAGGAAATCACCGACGTCGAGGAGCTCAACAGGGTCTTGGACCGGGCTGTCGGGCTTCGCGCATTCCTCAGCGCGGACGATCGAGTCAAGAACGTTGCCGAGTTCGTTGCGAAGCATTTCGAGGAAAACGTCCTGCCGCTCGGGTATAAGGCGTTCCTGGTCGCTGTTGACCGCGAGGCATGCGCCAAGTACAAGAAGGCTCTCGATCGGCATCTCCCGCCTGAGTGGTCAGAGGTCGTCTATAGCAAGAACCCTAATGACGTTGTTGACCGCCCCGCCGTGGCTGCAATGCAACTGTCGGACGAGCGGGAAAGGGAGGTGCGCCGGCAGTTCAAGAAGCCTGGTCAAGCACCGAAGATCCTAATCGTGACCGACAAGCTCCTTACCGGATACGACGCTCCGGTCCTTTATGCCATGTATCTCGATAAGCCGATGCGCGACCATGTCTTGCTGCAAGCCATCTCGCGCGTTAACCGTCCCTACATTGATGACGAGAACGTCCGGAAGCGCGTTGGTCTCGTCGTCGATTTCGTCGGCATTCTTAAGCAGCTCAACAAGGCCCTGCAGTTCGACTCGGACGCGGTCGAGGGTGCCCTTGAGGACCTCGATGTCCTCATGATGGACCTCCAAGATAAGCTTGCTGCGTCGGCCGCGGAGTACCTCGAGGTAGACGCCAAAGTGTCGCCCGATGCCCAACTCGACGAACTCGTCTGGAAGCGGTTTGGTACCCCGGAAGCCCGTAAAAAGCTTTTCGATGATTATAAGAACATTGAGAGTCTGTGGGAGATTCTCTCGCCTTCCGCCGAACTACGCGACCATATCAAGACCTACAAACAGCTTAGCCAGTTGTACGCAGCAGTCCGGAATGCTTACTCGCAGGCAACAAGTTTCCTCGCCGATCTTGAGCACAAGACACGTCGTTTGGTTGAAGAGACAGCTGGCCAAGACGGTCTCGGCCGCTTCTCGAAGGTCGTCACTTTCGATGTCGAGACCCTTGAGTCTCTCAAGAGCGACGAGGGCCCAGAGGAGGGTAAGGTCTACAACCTGCTGCGCGGGCTGCGCAGGGAGATGGGCGGCGATCCGGCCGCCGCAGTGGTTCTGCAAGGGCTCATGGAGCGTGCCGAGCGGATCATCAAGAACCTCGAGGAGCGCAAGACCACCGGGCTAGCAGCTTTGGATGACCTTGCCGCTTTGGCGGTCGAGAAGGGCGAAGCCCGAAGGAGAGCTGAGAGAAGTGGTCTCTCTAGAGTCGGCTTTGCTCTCTACTGGGTACTCGAACAGGACGATAAGGTGATCGATGCCGGCGTCGATCCGATGACTGCCGCTCGTGAGATTGAATCTGTTCTTACCAGATTCCCGAGCTGGCGCGAGAACGTGGACGAGAAACGCCAACTGCGGCGCAACCTCTATAAGCCGTTGCTAGCCATAGGGAAGGAAGAGCGCGCGCGAGTTATCGAGCACGTGATGCAGGTTTTGGAGAGGACGGCCTAGTCCGATGACCTTTTTCTACCCAGAACAGCAACTTCGGCGCCGAACGATGGCGTGGGCACTAAAGCTAAAGGTCAACCCTGAACGGGTCGTTATCGAAGAAATGCCCAAGAAGTGGGGGTCGTGCTCCCCGGATGGCACAGTCAAATTTGCCGAAGATTTGGCGGAGATGGAGCCTGGCTTTCAGGACTACGTCATCGTTCATGAACTGTTGCACCTCCGCTACAGCGACCACGGCCAGCGCTTTAAAGCCATGATGACCGCTATGGTTCCAGGCTGGCGCGAGTTCGAGGCTGGGGGCCGCCACAGCACCGACCGGCAGCGGAGGTACTGATCACCCGGCACGATCTGGTGCGAGCTCCCGTGATCCAGCTGGCCTGTTGGTCATTACAGCACGACAAGTGGGCAAAGGTCGTAGTGGGAACATGCGGCGCGATGAGGTGGTGGTGGCGGGCGCGTGTCCTCCTCGGCGGACCGGGGCCTGTCCAGTGACGGCCGGCAGAGGAGTCGCAGAGGCTCTCAGGTCAAGAGCGGCGCTCAGGGCCGTTGCGCAGCCGCGCATTAGCGCCCTTGGCATTGGAGGGGGGCCCCCGCGGGCTTCTTGCGCCAGCGTGCCACGAGCGGGCGTCACAGCGGGCCCTGCCGGTCACGACTGGCGGGCAGTGTCCTACTGGGCGAGCCCGGCCGGCTGCCGCCCCCAGCGTCATTAGGCCCTGATCGCTGTTGGCGAGCTGCCGCCCGGCAAGGGGCGGCCCTGCAAGAAGGATCGAAGCTGCGGGCCTGGGCTACTGGCTCGGTGAGCGCAATCTGTAAATCCTGACGACTGCTTCAACGGCTCCGCGTGATTGTTCGATGCTCTGTAGTTCGACTAGGGCTGTACCCACCTCGACAGCGAAAAGGGCTGCAAGCTCTGGGTCTGCGGCGACTTCTCGCTGTCCTGTCGTAAGTAGAGGAGCCGTCGTTTCTCTGCTTCCTGGCGGGCGGGGGCGTGCGTAGGTGCCGCGACCATGCTCGGTGACGACCAAGCCGGCTTCCCGCAAGGCCGCTATGGCCTGGCGGATTGTGCCGCGGCTCGCCCGGAACTCGGCAGTGAGGACACTCTCGGTTGGCAAGAGGGCGCCGGGAGGGATGGCTCCGTTCTCGATGCGCCTTCTTAGGTCGTCAGCGATGACGCGGTAGCGGGGCTGTCCGTAGTGCGGGGTGGGCACCCGCCCACCGTACCTGGCACTTGTCTTACCAAGTGCCAACCAAGTGACCCGTTTCGACGTCTAGACAACTCATTCACTTGTAGATACCTTTCGTGGTGTGCGGCCGGGGTGACGGTTCGTATCAGGGGTGGTGCCGCGCCGGCCCTGGCCGCACATGAGGCGCGGCGTCCTGTCGGACCGGTTGCGGTAGCCGCGCGACAAGTTGGCTCGGCGATACCCGACCCGTCTGCGTCGGACGGTGCGCCGTGCCTTCATCCGGGCCGGTGGCCGGCTGCATTCCCCCGTGGTCGGTCACCGGTCCCCGTCTACCCGTGGAGGTGTAGTGCCTGGCTCTCACCGCCGGCGCCACTGGCTGTCGTCCTGGTGGTCCCGAAAGAAACGCCCGCTGAACCGGAACGCCTACGGCAAGATCCAAACCGCTGCACCGCCGCCTCCCGCGGCAGCTTCGCCCTGCTGGTCGGTCGGTCCGACGAGGGAAGTGCCCGTGATGCGGTATGCGCCGCTGATGACACTGGCGCAGACCTACCGGGGCAACGGCGGGCGGTGGTCGCAGTGACAAGTGTGGACAAGTCGGCTGTCGAGATGAGTCACCCGGACTGGTGTGCCCCGGACCGTTGCGGTCACCTGGTTCCGCCACTGATGACACACATGGCCCGCCGCCATCGCGGCCCGCTCTATCGAATCGGTGAGGTGCGGACTGGTGGCGCGGTCGTCACGTACCTGATCGGCGTCGACGCCCGGACGCCCCTCATCGCGGTCCACGCGACACACCGCGCCGGTAACGCTTGGGCGGAACTGTCCTTGGAGCAGACAGCCGAGTTGATCGAGCGGCTTCGGAGCATGCTGGACCAGGCCGCTGGACCAACTGGGAGCGACCATGACTGAACGCGAGGTCCAGACCGACGAGCTCCGCGAGACGCAGCCCGCTCCTGCTGGATGCCCGACGTGGTGCCAGGGCTGCGGGCCGAACGATCCGATGCACCGCGGGCTCCTAGCCACCATCGGCCGGGAGCGGACCGGCTGGGTCAGCGTTCAACTGCTCCTCGACCACTTCGCGCGTCGCGAGTTGGCGGTGAAGCTCGACGCGACCCGCGACGGCGCTACTCAGCCGATTCTGCTCGACCGGATCCAATTGGACCGGCTCATCTACGAACTGACCTACGCCCGGCTGGTAATGATGACCAAGGGCCAGTCTCTGGAGGAGCGCGATGGGGACCACTGACCGACGGCTCACGGCGCGGGCAGCCGCGGTAGGCAAGCAGCAGCCTCGGCGGGTACCGGCTCCTGTCGCCGCGCTGCCCGAGCGGCCCGCCGGCGGGACCACCTGGCAGACGTTGGAACGACTAGGGGGTACGGTGACCGGTGTGCATGGCCGGGACTGGCGCCCTCGCTACCTGCAACTCGCGGAAGAGTTGCGGGCAAAGATCACGCGCGGAGAGCTGGCCCCCGGCACGCTGATGCCGAGCGAGACGGAGTTAGCCGACACGTCGGGCCTGTCCCGCACCAGCGTGCGCAACGCCATCCGCCAGCTTCGCGAATGGGGCTTGGTCCGGGCCGAGCAGGGGCGCGGCACCTACGTTCGGGCTCCCCGCCAGCGCGTGCGCCGACGTAACGCCGAGCGGTACCAGTGGGAGAAGGACCGGGCCCTGCTCGACGAAGCGGAGCGGGTGAAGACCGGAGCCATCGAGCACGACACCGGCCTAACCGTCGACGACCTCAAGTTCCATGCTGAGTATGCACGCGTCGAGGCGGACGAGGACATGGCCGCGGCCCTACGGGTCGAGCCGGGTACTCCGCTGCTGCGCCGCGTCTACTGGACGTCCTCCCGGCACGAGAACGCACCGCTGACCATGTCGTACTCCTTCCTGCCTTACGACCTGGTGACGGCGAACCCGGATCTGCTCGACGCGGGCAAAGAGCCTTGGCCGGGCGGCACGCAGCACCAGCTCCACACGCTCGGCATCGAGGTGGACCGGATCGACGACGAGATCCGCGCCCGTCCACCGTCCCCCGACGAGGCCGAGCTACTGGACATCGACCCGGGCGTCTCCGTGCTCACCGTGCGCAAGACCTCGATCGACACCACCGGCCGTGTCGTCGAAGTCGCCGACGTGGTCATGCCGGGTGACCGGACCGAGCTTGTCTACTCCCACAAACTCCAACGGTGGAAAACTTGACGCAGATCGTCTCGGTCGTCACGCCCGTCCATGCGCCCAGCATTGAGCACGTCGCTGGCGCCTACGAGTCATTGGCCAAGCAGGACATGCCCCCGGGCTGGGACTGGCAATGGCTCGTCCAGGAGGACGGGCAGACCGGCGCCCTGGTCGACGTGCTCCCCGAGGATCCGCGCATCAGCCTCGGCGCCGGCCGCCCCGGTGGGCCTGGCGTCGCTCGTACCCTCGCCCTTTCCCGGGTTTCCGGTGATCTCATCAAGGTCCTGGACGCTGACGACCAGTTGACCCCCGGCGCGCTCGCCCGAGACATCGCCGCGTTCGACGCGCACCCACAGATCGGCTGGACCACCTCGCGGGTACTCGATCTGCTGCCCGACGGGTCGACCGCGGGATGGGACAAGGATCCAGCCGCCGGCGTCGTCGACCGCGGCGCGGTTCTGTCGTTCTGGCAGGCCAACGACTACCGAGCATCGGTGCACCCAGCGACGATGTGCCTGCGGCGGGATCTCGTCTTCGCCCTGGGCGGCTGGATGGCCCTTCCCGCCTCGGAGGACACGGGCCTGCTGCTCGCCGCCAACGCCGTCAGCGCCGGCTACTTCACTCGGGAGTACGGACTGCTCTACCGCAAGTGGCCCGGCCAGGTCACCAGCCAGGCCGCGCACCGGGAGCCGGCTGAGTTTCAGGCGCGAATGAGGATCATCGAGGCCAGAGCAAACGCCCTGGCCTCGATGCTGCCGAACGGTCTACAGCTCACTCCTCTGGCTTAGCCTCGTGCCCCGGCATGCCGTGGGTACGCCGCCGCTCCTTCATCTCCGCCTCGTAGATGTGCCGTCGACCGCCGGCTAGCTTCTCCCGCGCGTCCCGCTCGATCTCCTGGAACGCGGCGTAGTAGCCGTCGTCGAACTCCTCCATGATCTGAAAGGTCCAACGACCGGGTAGCAGATTGCGTCCCAACAGTTCGTGTTCCACTCGGTCGGCCGTCTCGTCGTGCCCGACCTCCCGGAGCAACTTCACCACCCGGTCGAGGGTGAGATCAGCGCCGCCCACGAGCTGATGCGCCGAGTACAGGTGGCCACGTACCCGGTGGATCGTCTCTAGCGCTTTACTCAGCTCGCCCAAGGCCTCAACGGTCTTGTCGTCGAGCCCACGCGGACGGGCATGTCTCTCATCAACCCTCGCACCGTTCGTCATGTTGGGCTCTTACCCAACGAGCCGTAGACCTACCAACTTCCCCTGGTGGGACCTTTGCATGGCCTAGCGAGCCACGGGAATCAGCTGCAGCGCAACCAGCAAGGCCATTGCAATGCAGGTAACAAAGGCACGCGAGACTTTTAGTGACACGTTCAAAGAAAGCATGGGTTTTCTCCAAAAGAGCAGGGATTCGTCCGCTGCGCAGCTTGTCGAAAAGGTACCCCAGGCGCGCCATGAAATGCAAACCCCCAAATACTACTCCGCTCTCGGTAAATGCGCTACACGGTGTTGCGCATTTATTTTCCGTCGTATTAAGGAAGCCTGGCGCACTGACAGTTATCTAGACAAATCATCACCAAGCCTCCGTCGGCTCACCCGAGATGCGTTGTTGACTTGTCTGCCAAGTGCCGTCTACCTTGGACCGCAACTTGGCAGACAAGTTAACAAGTAGGAGGTTGAGCGATGGCTCTGCGAGGCGGCACGCGGTTCGCCGTGCGGTTCGAGGACGTGTTCCCGGCGGGGTGCGCGTTGGTGCCCGAGTCGCTGGGTGAGGTCGAGGACTACGACGAGAAGACCGGCCGGCGTAGCCCGGCGAAAGACAAGGTGACCGGTCAGCGGGTGTGGCAGGTCCGGGTGATGGACCTTGACCCTGAGCTGGGGAAGCGGTCGCGGGAAACCACGGTGAAGATCTCGGCTGACTACCAGCCGGTGCCGCCGTCGGGTGCGCCGTTCGAGGCGGTGGAGTTCGACGGCATGACCGTCACGCCGTACGTGGCGAACAACGGTCGGATGGCGTATTCGCTGCGGGCGACCGGGCTACGCGCTCCGGTGGTCGGCGGCAAGAAGGCGGCGGCGTAGCCGCATCAGGTCGGGGGCGGGGCTGTCTGGTCTTGGCGGACGGCAGCCCCGCCCCCTGGTGTCTCTTCCCCTGCTCTGTCGAGAGAGGTCGTGACTGTGTCCAAGGGTAGGCGTCGGGCTGGCCGTGGCTGGCCCAGGTGTGCCGCGTGTCAGGTCCGGTTCGATCCGGCCACCGGTGTCGACGGTCGCTGTGGTTGCTGCGCCGGGCAGCTCGTTCTTCCGTTCCCCCCGCTCCGTGACGCTGCGGGCCGGTTCGTGTCGCTGCGGAGTGCCAAGTGATCGGGCGGCCTCGCGGTGAAGTGGTAATGACCTCGGCCGGGGATCTGATGGTGATCCGGCCGAAGCGCTTCGAGCTGCCCGTCTGGGCGGTGCTGCTCGGCCTGGTGCTGCGCTGGTCCGGCCGGGCTGTCTGGTGGTGCCTGCGGCATCCGGTCGCCACCGGCTCGACGCTGCTGGCGCTGTGGCTGTACGTCGAGTTCGGCTGGTCCGGGCTGGTGGTGCCGCTGGTGCTCGCGTCGGCGGCCTCGGCGGTGTGGCGGTGGCGAGACGAGTCGTCCTGGTGGACCTGGCTGGCCGGTCCGCTGCTCGGCGCATTCCGACGGGTGTTCGTCTACCAGCGCGCGTGGCGTGAGGCCATGACGCTGTGCCGGCTCGCCGACATCTACGACCATCGGCCTGTCCTGCCGCAACTGCTGCGGGTGCGCTCGGATCAGGCGCTCGACGTGCTGACCGTCCGCATGGTCCGGGGCCAGACACCGGAACAGTTCCAGGCGGTCAGCGCCAACCTGGCGTACGCCTTCGGCCGCCGACACGTCCGGGTCTACTCGGAACGCCCCGGCGACCCACCGACCCGCACCGGACACGGGACCTGGCTGCTGCGGCTGGTCGACCGGGTGCGGTACCGGGATCGGCCGACGCTGGTCTACCTGGCGGTGGTGCGTACCGACGCTTTGCGCACTGTGGTTGCGCCCTTCGACGTGCCGGCGGTGCCGGACTTCACCGCGCTGCCCCTGGCCCGGCGGGAAGACCTGCGCCCCTGGTCGCTGCACCTGCTTGCCACGCATGTTCTCGTCGGTGGGGCGACCCGGTCGGGCAAGGGGTCGGTGTTGTGGTCGCTGGTGCGGGTCCTCGGCGGCGGAATCGCCTCCGGCCTCGTCCGGCTCTGGGTGATCGACCCCAAGGGCGGGATGGAGTTCGCGCTCGGCCGTCCGATGTTCGCCCGGTTCGCCTGCAAGTCGTTCGAGGCCATGGCCGATCTCCTCGACGAGGCCGTCACCGTGCTACGCGAACGGCAGACCCGGCTTGCCGGCACGGTCCGAGTGCACACGCCGACCGAGGCTGACCCCCTGGTCGTGGTCGTCGTCGACGAGATGGCCGCCCTGACCGCGTACCTGCAAGATGTCGAGCTGCGCAAGCGCATCGCGTCGTCGCTGGGACTGCTGCTGTCCCAGGGTGCCGGGGTCGGCGTCCTCGTGGTGGCCGCGTTGCAGGACCCGCGTAAGGACGTGCTGCCGTTCCGGGACCTGTTCCCGACCCGCATCGCGCTCGGCCTCACCGAAGCGTCCCAGGTCGACATGGTCCTTGGTGACGGTGCCCGCAACCGAGGAGCGCTGGCTGACCAGATGCCCCGGTGGGCCAAAGGCGTCGGGTACGTGATTCTCGACGGCACCCCCGACCCGATGCGGGTCCGGTTCTCGTACGTCTGCGACGACGACATCCGCGACATGGCCCGGCAGTACCCGGCACCCGCTCACGCGGCGGACATCCTCGCCCAGGTCGGCCGGGAAACCGCCCCCGAACCGGCCCGGCCTCCGCTGCCGCGCACGCCGTCCGGGCCGCTGCTGCCCGAATCGCTGCTGCGCAACCTGCTCGACCGCGACACCGGGGGTGAGGGCCGATGACCGCGACCGGCCGCCGCTTCTACCGGCTGCGTACCCCCGAACCGGTCACCGCCGTGTCCGTCCGCGTCGACCCGGACCGGCCCGACCCGTACCCGGTCTATCTCGCCGTGGGTGCGGGACGGCGGCGGATGTCCCTGACCCCGGACGAGGCGTGGGCGCTGTGGCGCTGCCTCTCCGAAGCGGTCGCTTCCCTCGGCACTCCACCCGACTACATCCGCACCGACATCCGACCGGCCCGGAGGTAACCGCCGTGAACCCTCTCACCCGCATCATCAACCGGCTCCGGCGTCCGCTGCGCATCCGGCTCGTCGGCCCCTCCCACCAGACCGCCGCCGCACTGCACGGCCTGGCGCACATGGTCAACCGCCGCCACGACCTGAACGGCCGGCGCATCCGCATCGACCTGACCATCCGCGAGAAGCCGTTGCAGGAGTGGCGATGACCGCACGCACCGAATCCGCGGTACGCCTGGTGATCCTGCTCGCCATCGGCACTATGGCCGGCGCCGCTGCCTTCACCCATGTTCACGACCTGTCCGTTGCCCACGGCCAACCGCACTGGATCGGCTGGGCCAACGCCGTAGCGGTCGAGCTGATGGCCATCTACCTCGGCCTGGAACTACGCGCCCGCCGTCGCGCCGGCCGCCCCGTCGGCCTGGTCGCCTTGCTCCTGGTGGCGTTCGCGCTGCTGTCCCTCGCCGCCCAGGTCGCCGAAGCCGAACCGTCCGTGTGGGGCTGGATCGTCGCGGCCGTGCCATCGCTGGCGTTCCTCGCCCTGGTCAAGGTCGTCCTCTCCAACGCCCCGGTCACCCCACCGGCCGTCGAGCCGGACCAGCCGACCGCGTACCGAACCGAGGAACCTGAGCCGGCCACCGCCGTCGAACCGGTCCGCCCGGCTGAACCGGCGGCCGTCATCCCGGCGGCGCTGCCTCCGCGCGTCGTTCAGCCCAACCGGCCGCACGTCGTCGGGATCATCCGATGACCGCTGCCACCCTGCCCGGCCTCGAACCCGCCCCGACCCCGGCTGCACCACCTCGGCCGGGGTCGCGGGCGGCCCGCATGGCGCTACCCCGCTCGGTTGACGTCCTCAAAGAGATCGCCGCTGAGTACGGCGTCTGCGTCCGCCCGCTTGCCATGCGCCGCACCGACCTGAACACCGGCCTGACCGAGATCATCGACCTGCCCTGCGGCGCGACCCGCGAAAACAAGTGCGCGCCGTGCGCCAAGAAAAACCGCCGGCTGCGACAGGCACAGATCCGGGAAGGCTGGCACCGCGACGACGAACCGCTACCGCCACCTGAGCCAGCGACTGAGGAACAGAAGGCGCTGATCCTGCTGCGCGGGCACCTGGAGTTCTCCCGTGACGAGGCATCCCGCGCAAGCCAGTGGGACCAGGTCGAAGACCTCGACGAGGCAATCCGCGAAGTAGAAGAAGCCATCGCGGCCGAAGGACTCCGGGGCCGCGTCGCCCCGCCACACTCAACCGGCGACGACGACCAGGCCGACGACGACAACGGCCCACGCCGCAAGCGCTCCACCCGCCGCCGCCAGGACGCCCCCGACCTACCTCGGCGCAAAGTCGAACGCCGAACCGTCGGCAAGACCTACACCGCCCCCGACGGCACCACCTACCGCCCGTCGATGTGGCTCACACTCACCCTCGACTCCTACGGCCCGGTACGCCCCGACGGCACCCCGCTCAACCCCGACCGGTACGACTACCGCCGCGCCGCCTGGGACGCGGTGCACTTCCCTCGACTGCTCGACCGGTTCTGGCAGAACCTGCGCCGCTGCGAAGGATGGAACGTCCAGTACGCTGGCTGCGTCGAGCCCCAACGCCGACTCGCCCCACACGCACACTTCGCCATCCGGGGCACCATCCCCCGCGACGTTCTCCGCACCGTGGCGGCGGCCACCTACCACCAGGTGTGGTGGCCCAGCGTCGATATCCAGCAGTACACCCTCGACCGGCTACCCGTCTGGGACGAGCAGGCTTCCGCGTGGGTCGACCCGGACACCCGCGCGCCGCTGACCACCTGGACGGAAGCCCTCGACGCCATCGACGACGACCCCGACGCCGAACCGGTGCACGTCGTGCGCTTCGGCTCCCAGGTCGACGCACGCGGCGTCATGCCCGGCACCGAAGACGCCGAACGGACCATCCGCTACGTCACGAAGTACATCACCAAACACACCGGAGACGTCCACAAGGCGACCACCGACCGGCAACGGGCGCACTTCGACCGGCTCTGGCAGGAACTCCAACTCACCCCGTGCACCGACCGCTGCGCGAACTGGCTGCTCTACGGCATCCAACCGAAAAAGGCACACGCCAAACTCAAGCCGGGCCGCTGCAAGGGCAAAGTCCACCAGCGGGACACCCTCGGCATCGGCGGCCGGCGCATCCTCATCTCCCGCGACTGGTCCGGCAAGACCCTCTCCGACCACAAACACGACGTACGTGCCTGGGTGCGCGCCCTGCTCGGCGTCACCGTCGGTCTGGAGGGCGTCGACGCCCAGGGCGACACCGCCGAACCCGTCCGCCACGCCTGGGAACTCGCCCGACCCGACGACCCCGACGTCGGCCCCATGGCCCACCGACTACTGCGGGCAATCGGCGAACGCGCCCGCTGGCGCTCCGAACTCCTCGCCGCCAAGGACCGCGCCGCCCAGGGGCCGCCAGAGCTTTCGGCAACTCAGCAGGACGCGCAGCACATGGGGGAGGAGTCGCAATGAACGAGGAACTGTTGACCGTGCCGGAAGTGCTCGCCGAACTGCGCGTATCGCGCTCGACCTGGTTCTACTGGCGGCAGACCGGCAAGGGACCACGGGTGATCAAGCTCCCGAACGGTCAGCTGCGGGTCCGCCGGTCGGCGCTCGGTCGGTGGCTTGGCGACCTGGAGCAGGACGCCGCATGAAGAGTTACGAGGTCCAGATCTGGGAGATCACCAAACGCGCCGACCGCAAGGCGCGACCGTGGCGAGTCCGTTGGGCAGTGGGCGGCCAGCGTCACGAGGAGATGTTCCGTACCAAGGCCCTGGCGCACTCGTTCCGCGCAGAGCTGGTCCAGGCGGCCAACGCGGGGGAGCCCTTCGACCCGGCCACCGGCCGCCCGGTCTCCGAGGCCAGAACCAAGAACCCCACCACCTGGTACGCACACAGCCGCGCGTACGTCGAGATGAAGTGGCCCCGGGCGGCGGCCAAGACCCGGCGGTCGATCGTCGAGGCGCTGACCTCGATCACGGTCATCCTGACCCGACCGGCCAAGCGGGGCCGACCCGATGACGCCCTACTCCGCGAAGCGCTGTACCTCTACGGCCTCAACCCGCGCCGCTGGTCCGACGAGATCCCGGCCGAACATGCGGCGGCGCTCGCCTGGCTGGAAACCGCGTCCCTCCCCGTCGTCGAGCTGGACTCACCCGCCATGGTCCGCCGCGTCCTCGACAGCCTCTGCGTACGCCTCGACGGCAAGCCCGCGGCTGCCTCCACCGTCCAGCGCAAGCGCGCCACCTTCTACAACGCCCTCGGGTACGCCGTCGAGCTGGAGCTGATCGACTCCAACCCGGTCGACCGCGTCCAGTGGACTGCCCCCGAGGTCGCCCAGTCCATCGACCGCCGGGTGGTGGCGAGCCCGGCCCAGGTCGCCGCGCTGCTGGAGGCGGTGAAATCTCTCGGCAAACGCGCCGACAAGGTCACCGCCTTCTTCGGCTGCCTCTACTACGCGGGGCTGCGTCCCTCGGAAGCCGCAGATCTACGGCGGGAAGACTGCGACCTTGCCGGCCGGTGCGCCGACTGCGGAACCGACTTCGACGACCTGGCGGCAGTCAAGCCTTCCCGGCCCTGCGACCACGAAAAGATCGAATATCGCTGGGGCCGTCTGGTGCTCGCGGGCACCTCGCCGCGCGCCGGGTCGCACTGGACCGATGACGGTGGCTCCCACGAGCGGCGCGGACTCAAACACCGGGGGAGGGCTGAGACTCGTACGGTCCCGATCCCGCCCCGGCTCGTCGAGCTGTTGTGCGCGCACGTCGAGAATCACGGGGTTGGCCCGGACGGTCGGTTCTTCCGGGGCCTGCACGGTGGGCCGCTGTCCGAGTCGGTCTACGACCGGTGGTGGAAGCTCGCTCGCGAGAAGGCGCTGACTGCATCGCAGGTTGTCTCGCCGCTCGTCCGCCGGCCCTACGACCTGCGGCACGCGGCGGCCTCCCTTTGGTTGAATGCCGGCGTCCCGCCGACCGAGGTCGCCCGGCGCCTGGGCCATAGCGTTGCCGTTCTGCTCCGCGTCTACGCCAACTGCATCGACGGCGGCGACGACACCATGAATGACAAGATCGGCGACGCGCTGCGATGACTCGACGTATTGCGGCTGGTTACCACAATGGATGGGTGGCGTGGGAGTGGCTTGGGCCGGTAACGACGGCCGTGGTTGGCGTGGCGGGCGTGGCGGGAACTGTCTGGACCGCTCACGCGGGTCGCCGGCATCAGCTTGAGGCGATGAAAGCGCAGGGAACGATCGGTGTCGCTGTAGCCCTGGCGGCGGAGAAGCGGATGGTCTACGCCAGATTTCTCCAACTCGCCCGTGCTGCGTTCGAGGAAGCGAGCGTCCTGGTTTTTGACGGGACCGCGTTGCCCATGGACGAAGCTTCGCTGCCACCTCTGCCGCCCGGCTCGAAGCTCGAATACACCGGCCGCTACGAGGCCGGAACGCCGTTCGCCCTGGCGATGGCTGAGCTCAACAAGTGCTATGACGAGGTGGTCATCGTCGGAGGGCATGAGGTTGGAACGGACGCGTCGGCAGCGATGTCGGCGATCAGTGGTTACGTGTCGGGCACGGTAGACGTCTGGGGCGTCCACCGGACCTTGGGAGACCTGTCCACCGCGATGCACGAGGATGCGAATCGAGTGAGGGTGAACGGCTCGTCTTCCAGGCGGACTGCCTAAAGGTTTCGGGCTGTGGGCAGATGATGGGCAGCACGGCTCTGCCCGTGACCCAACTGCTTTGAAACGGCAGGCCAGAGGCGCTGATCGGTGCATGATCGCTAACGCCCTGTAAATCCGTCGCGAAAGCTACAGAGGTTCGAATCCTCTACCCGCCACCAGGTGCAGATGCGGCCCCTGACCGGCAGAGATGCTGATCGGGGGCCGTTTTCGTTGATCACCTCTTGGGCTGACGCGGTAGTCGGAAGCGTCGTTCAGTAGCTCAGCGCTGTGGTGTCGTTGATGAGGCGGCGGGCTTCGGCGATGACGTCCGCGTCGAGGTCGCCGTCCATGTTGTCGAGGGCCTTGGGCCCGGTGGGATGGGCCAGGTGGGCGACGATGCTCCACCAGACGTGGTTGTCGAGGCCGCTGGCTTGAGTCACCAACCACGGTTGGAAGCCGCTCAGCAAGGTTCCTGCGTTCGCCTGGTTGCACCCTTCGATGAAGGCCACGACGCAGGCGAAGTCTTCGCGGATGAGCCACATCCTCGGGCGTTTGCGGACGTTGGCGAACAGGTCCCGGTAGCTGGTGATCGTGGCGGTCACTGGTGAATCGTGCCTGACCCGTTTGCTGCTCGCGGTCGCACTGCCCCTCAGGTCGGGCAGCCGCAGGTCGGGCTGTCGATGCTGGCCATCGGTCTGGTGTCGGCGGCCACGATTTGTGGCGTGCGTGATCCGACACTTCACTGTGGCGGCGGGCTCCGAGTGGCGGGCGAGGGGTCCTTGCTGGGCATCGGCAGCTGTTCGCGGCCGTCTCGGCGGCGTCGGTGCGGACTGATTGGCTGAATCATCCATTCATGGGGGTGACTGAATTGGTATGTCGCGCCTACTCTGGTCGTGGTGCGGGCGGCGGTCGGGGAGGCGGCCGTCGGGGGGGCGTTGACTGGGTGCTTTCGGCGGTGTTATAGGACGCTGCCGGCCAGTGACGGCAGGGGTGGCGCGGTTGGTCCGCTAGACCCGCTAAGCCACCTAAGTGGTGTATGCGCGGATAGCGTGTTCTTCCGGCTAGCTGTCGTCCGGGTGGCCTTGACCTGGTCGGATGTGGTGCGGCGGTGCACGTGCAGCTGATGTCAAGCGGCAACCCGACCAACATCGGGTTTGCGAGCTTTCCACCGCCCCGCTGGCTGTGGCACCATCGGAGAGCCCCGTTACGCACATTCGTCACCCCGCCAGGAGCGCTCATGTCTGCTCACCGTCTGGGCCGGCTACTCGGCTCCCTTCTGCTCGTCTCCGGCCTGGTGGTCGCGGTCGGCGTCGCCAGCGAGTTCGAGGTCCGGACCCACGGCATCGAATGGATGATGCCGCTGTTGGGCACGCAGGTGCGCTGACGCGCGTCCCGTCCTGACTCGGGCTCTACACCTCCAGCACCCCACGTCGCGAGGAGAGCCATGACGCCGCCGAGGTCTGGCTCTTCTCGCGGACGTACCGAACGGGCCTGGTTGATCACGGCTCCGCTCGCGCTCTGTGCGGTCCTCTTCTCACTCCTGCTGGGCCTGACCGTTCGGCCCGCCCTGGGTGACTGGCTGCTCACGCTGCTGCTCACGGTGGCGATGATCATTGCCGCCATCCCCACCATCAACGTGGTGGTGCGTCGGCAGGCGCTCGGCACCACGTTCACCGAGATTCCGCTCGTCGTCGCGCTCTTTGTGCTGCCACCGCTGTCGGTGGTGCTGGCGTACACCGTGGCCACGCTCGTGGTGCAGGTGCGCCGCAAGCTGCTGCCGCCCAAGCTCTGGTTCAACGTGGCCCTCGCGGCGGCGGCGACCGCCCTGGCGACGATGGTCTACACGGTCCTGCCGACGCCGGCGGGTGCCGGGCCCGCCACCTGGGGGTTGCTGCTCGCGGCGATCGGTACGCACGCCCTCGTCGGGTTCATCGCGGTGGTCGCGGTGATCTCTGTCGTGCAGGGCTGGCAGTCCGGCCGGGAGTTGATCCGGGCGGTTCCACCGATGTCGCTCACCGTGGCGATCAATCTCTCCGTCGGCATCCTGATCATCATCGGCCTGGAGAGCACGCCGTGGGCGGTTTTCCTCTTCGCCGGTCTCGCCGTGGCGTTCGCGCTCGTCTACGACACGTACACGCAGGTCATCCGGCAGCACCGCACGCTGACGGAGATGTACGAGCTGACCAAGGCGATCACCGAGAGCGGGTCGGACGGCAACCTCATCGACGCCCTGCTGGTCCGCATCCGCAGTCTCATGCAGGCCGAGTACGCGACGCTGTGGCTGCCCGCCCAGGGGCGGCACCCGGAGGTGCTGCTCACCGCCCAGGAGGGCAAGCCCGGTCTGCTCGACTCGGCGCTCACCCCGCAGGCGCTGCGGGACGCGGCAGTGACCCGCCAGTCGACGGTGGCGGTCGGCAGCCGGTTCGGCGCCGACCCGGAGTTGCGGGAGTCGTTGGGGCGGGTGGCCAAGGACGTGATCGTGGTGCCGCTGCGGTCGGGCAAGGCGGTCATCGGCACCCTGGAGGTGGCGAACCGCCTCGGCGACGTCAACTCCTTCCGCCCGGCGGACGTGCCGGTCCTGCAGACGGTGAGCGCCCACGCCGCGGTCGCACTGGAGAACTCCCGGCTGGTCGACCGGTTGCGTCACGACGCGTACCACGACGGGCTCACCAAGCTGCCCAACCGGCGTCGGATCCTCGGCGCGCTCGCCGAGGCGGTCCGGATCCGGGCCCCCGGCGAGGTGGTCGCGCTGCTGCTCTTCGACGTGGATCGGCTGCGTCAGGTCAACGAGTCGCTGGGGCATGCCGCCGGCGACAAGGTGCTGACCGAGGTCGCCAACCGGCTGCGCGGCTGCGTGCCGTCGGCCGCCCTGGTCGGTCGTGCCGGTGGCGACGAGTTCCTGGTGACCCTGCGACTGGAGAGCGCCGAAGCGGCGGTGGAGTTGGCCGGCCAGCTTCGCGAGCAGATTCGCGACGAGATGGTCTTCGACGCGCTCACCCTCGACGTGGACACCGCCGTCGGGGTCGTCGTACACCCGGATCATGGCAGTGACCCGGCGACCCTGCTGCAACGGGTCGACGTGGCGGCGACCGCCGCGAAGTCGGTGCCGGGCAGTGTGCAGCTGTACAACCCGGCGCTGGAGTCGCGTTCGCTGCGCCGCCTCGGGCTCGCCGGTGACCTGCGCAGCGCCCTCGACAACGGCGAGCTGGAGATCTACTACCAGCCCAAGGTGACGCTGCGGGACCGCCGACTCGTCGGGGTCGAGTGCCTGGCCCGCTGGGAGCATCCGACGCACGGCACGGTCGCCCCGGCGGACTTCGTCGCGGTCGCCGAGCACACCGGCCAGCTCGGTCGGCTCACCGAGTTCGTGCTCCGGGAGGGGCTGCGGCACAGCCGCGACTGGGCGCACGGTGGCCAGTCGCTCGCCGTCGCGGTCAATCTGTCCGCGCGTACGCTCAACGACGAACACTTCCCCGAGCAGGTCCGCGAACTCCTGGCGGAGTACGACGTCCCGCCGCAGTTGCTGACGCTGGAGATCGAGGAGGCCGGGGTCCTCGACGGCACCGACCGGCCGATCCCGAGCCTGCGTCGACTGCGTGATCTCGGCGTACGGCTGTCGGTGGACGACTTCGGCACCGGCAGCTCGTCGCTGGCCCACCTGCGCCGGCTGCCCGTGCACGAGGTGAAGGTGGACCGCTCCTTCGTGCAGGGCATGGCGACCGACCCGGGGGATCTGGCCATCGTCAACGCCGTGGTCACCCTCTCCCAGCAGTTCGGGCTGACCGTGGTTGCCGAAGGGGTGGAGAGCGAGCTGACCCTGGAGCTGCTCCAGGACATCGGCTGTGAGATCGGGCAGGGATTCCTGTTCAGCCGGCCGCTGCCGTACGAGCGGCTGGAGGCCTGGTTCGGTGCCCAGGTCGACTCCGAGTCGATCTCCAGCCGCGAGCTTCCGCGCCTACGTGCAGTGCCCTGAGCTGGGCGTACGCCGGCACCGGGGATCCGATTTCACCAGCAGGGGAGAGCCGTGTACTCTTACCTCTGCGCGGCCACCGAGTGATCGCGCAGGCCCCCTTAGCTCAGTCGGCAGAGCGTCTCCATGGTAAGGAGAAGGTCTACGGTTCGATTCCGTAAGGGGGCTCAGAGGGTCCGGCTGGGCCCACCACGGCGGTGTAGCTCAGATGGCAGAGCAAGCGGCTCATAATCGCTGTGTCGCCGGTTCAAGTCCGGCCACCGCTACTCTCCGCCGCCGGGGTGAACCCGGTGGTCAGTGGGACGGGCGCCACAGGCGCCCGCTTTGCGTGTCCGCCCCGGCGGCACGTAGGCTTTGACGCCGTAGTTGTATCCGTTAGCGAGGAAGGCACTCCGCCGTGGCGAAGGCGACCGATGTCCGGCCGAAGATCACTTTGGCGTGTGTGGAGTGCAAGGAGCGCAACTACATCACGCGCAAGAACCGCCGTAACGACCCGGACCGCATCGAGCTGAAGAAGTTCTGCCCCCGGGACGGTCGGCACACCGTTCACCGCGAGACGCGCTGAGCGTCGCCGGGCCTCGCCCGGCACCTTGTTGAACCATCACGATCGCCGGTTCACGCGGCGGGCGCGGCTTTCCGCCGCCCCAGACCGCGTGGATCGGCGATCTTGCTCTGCGTGTAGGTTCGGCGGCATGTCCCTGGACCAGTCCTTCGTCGGCCGGACCTATCCGCCGACCGCCCCCTATCAGGTGGGCCGCGAAAAGATTCGTGAGTTCGCGCGCGCGATCGGGGCCACCGATTCCGCCTACCACGACCCGGAAGCCGCCCGTGCGCTGGGCCACCCGGACGTGGTCGCGCCACCGACCTTCCCGATCGTGCTCACCATGGCTGCCAACCAGCAGATGATCGAAGACCCGGACCTCGCCATCGACTACACCCGGGTCGTCCACGGCGACCAGCGGTTCGCGTACACCCGTCCGGTGGTGGCCGGCGACGAGCTGGTCTGTGTCAACGCCATCGAGGAGATCACCGGCCGCGCAGGGCACGTCTTCGTGACCAGCCGGACCGAGGTCACCACGACCGCCGGCGAGCCGGTGGTCACCGCCTGGATGAAGCTCGTCGTACGCGGGGAGGCCTGAGATGGAACTGCCCACCCAGACGTTCCGGGTGACCCGGGCGGACCTGATCCGCTACGCGGGCGCCTCGGGCGACTTCAACACGATCCACTGGAGCGACCGGTTGGCCACCAAGGTCGGCCTGCCCGGGGTGATCGCCCACGGCATGTTCACCATGGCGCTGGTCGGTCGCGCGGTCACCACCTGGGCCGGCGCGCCCGACGCGGTCGTCGACTACGGGGTCCGGTTCACCCGGCCTGTGGTGGTTCCCGACGACGATTTCGGCACCGAGATCGTGGTGACCGCGGTGGTCCGCGAGGTGACCGAGGACGGTCTGACCAGGCTCGACATCACCGCCACCTGTCAGGGGGACAAGGTGCTGTCGATGGCGCGTGCCACCGTACGAACAGCGGGCTGACCTGCACCGAAGGGCGCGATGGCCAGACCGGTTGGGAAACTCGGGTCCGTACCCGTACACTGGTCCGCCGTGGGGCAAGTGACTCCTGCCTGGTCGTGTGACCGGGAGGGATGAGCGTTGCCGCATAGGGGTGTAGCTCAATTGGCAGAGCAGCGGTCTCCAAAACCGCAGGCTGCAGGTTCAAGTCCTGTCACCCCTGCGCCTCAGGCCTGACCGTTCCGTGGGTCGCGCCGCCGAAAGGTGGCGTCCGGCCCGTGGTGGTGGCATCGGCGGGGAGGTTCCGAGGCATCGGGCCTTCCGGCTGATCCGCCGGCCGCGGCCCGTCCCGGGACGGTTGGGTCCGGCTGGCGTGACCAAACGCCGCGCACGCGAACCGCGTGCGACCCCGATATCCCGCGACGGAGGGCGAAGTGGCCGACAACAAGCGGCGCGGCGAGGACGCCGACGACGAGCGCCTGAACGACGAGGTCGTCAGTGACGGCGCCGACGACGACGCCACCGACGCGGACGAGCCGGTAACCCGGGGCGGCACCGCCACCCGGGAGCGAGCGAAGGCGGAATCCGCTGACAGCCGGTCGAAGACGCGTGCCGATGGCGAGAAGGTGGGCCTGTTCGGCCGCATCGCGCGTTTCATCCGCGAGGTCGTGGCGGAACTGCGTAAGGTCATCTGGCCGACCCGCAAGGAGTTGCTGACCTACACGGGCGTGGTGATCGCGTTCGTGTCGATGATGCTGGCGATCGTCGCCCTCCTTGACTTCGCTTTCGCGAAGGGCGTGCTGTGGGTCTTCGGCAACCCCAGCTGACCGGCTGACTGTGCCGATAGTGACGGAAGTGAGCGAGCGTGCCTGAGTACGACGAGACCGCCGAGACCCCGGACGAGCAGTCCACGGTGGCGACGGCGGCTGGCGACGAGTCGGTCGAGGCCGCCAGCGAGCCGGAGTTCGCGATGACCGAGCCCGCGCCCGACGAGGACTACGACCCGGTCGCCGAGCTGCGCCAGAAGCTGCGCTACGCGCCCGGCGACTGGTACGTGGTGCACTCGTACGCCGGTTACGAGAACAAGGTCAAGACCAACCTCGAAACCCGGATTACGTCCCTCGACATGGAGGACTACATCTACCAGGTCGAGGTGCCGACCCGGGAAGAGGTCGAGGTCAAGAACGGCAAGCGGTCCCAGGTGCAGGCCAAGGTCTTCCCCGGCTACATCCTGGTCCGGATGGAGTTGACCGCCGAGTCGTACTCCTGCGTACGCAACACGCCGGGTGTCACCGGCTTCGTCGGGGCCACGGACCGGGCCGACCGCCCGGCGCCGCTGAGCCTCGACGAGGTGCTCAAGTGGCTGGCGCCGGCGGTGGAGACCGAGCAGAAGAAGGCCAAGCCGGAGATCAAGGTCCTCGACTTCGAGGTCGGCGACTCGGTCACCGTCACCGACGGTGCCTTCGCCTCGCTGCCGGCCACGATCAGCGAGATCAACGCCGACCAGCAGAAGCTCAAGGTGCTGGTGTCGATCTTCGGCCGCGAGACGCCGGTGGAGCTGAACTTCAACCAGGTCGCCAAGATCTGATTCAACGACCGCTGGTGACGGCTTTCGGGCTGTTGCCAGCGGTCGTTTTCTGTCCGCTTCGCCCCGCCGGTCAACCTCCGTGGGTGCGCCGGTCTCGGCCTGCGCTACCCTAGAACGTCGCTGCTACCGTCCCGCGCTGACCGTGCGCGCCCCGGTGGTGGTGTCGGTGCGAACCATTCCCAGTTCCAAGCCCCAGGAAGAGACATGCCTCCGAAGAAGAAGCTCGTCAAGACGTTCACGCTTCAGCTGCCGGCGGGCCAGGCCACTCCGGCGCCGCCGGTCGGTCCCGCGCTCGGTCAGCACGGCGTGAACATCATGGAGTTCTGCAAGTCGTACAACGCGCAGACCGAGTCGCAGCGGGGCGACATCGTCCCCGCCGAGATCAGCGTGTACGAGGACCGATCCTTCACCTTCGTGCTGAAGACCCCGCCCGCCGCCCGGCTGCTGATCAAGGCCGCCGGTGTGCAGAAGGGCTCGGGCGTCCCGCACAAGGAGAAGGTCGGCTCGGTGTCCCGCGCCCAGGTGCGGGAGATTGCCGAGAAGAAGATGGCTGACCTCAACGCCAACGACCTCGACCAGGCTGAGAAGATCATCGCCGGCACCGCCCGGTCGATGGGCCTCAACGTCACCGACTGACCTCGGCCACCACCGACCCGTACGGATCGTGGGAGGGCGCGCGAGCATCGCGGCCCGCCAGAAACCACAGGAGTAGACAGAAATGCAGCGCAGCAAGAGCTACCGCAAGGCCGCCGAGGTCATCGACCGGTCGAAGCTCTACACCCCCGCCGAGGCCGTGAAGCTGGCCAAGGAGACCACCAACGTCAAGTTCGACGCCACGGTCGAGGTCGCCATGCGCCTCGGCGTCGACCCCCGCAAGGCGGACCAGATGGTCCGCGGCACGGTCAACCTGCCGCACGGCACCGGTAAGACCGCCCGCGTGATCGTGTTCGCCGCCGGCGCGAAGGCCGAGGAGGCCGTCGCCGCCGGTGCCGACGAGGTGGGCACCGACGAGCTGGTCGCTCGGATTCAGGGTGGTTGGCTGGACTTCGACGCGGCCATCGCCACGCCGGACCAGATGGCCAAGATCGGCCGGATCGCGCGGATCCTGGGCCCGCGCGGCCTGATGCCGAACCCGAAGACCGGCACGGTGACCATGGACGTCACCAAGGCGGTGACCGACATCAAGGGCGGCAAGATCACCTTCCGGGTGGACAAGCACTCGAACCTCCACCTGATCATCGGCAAGGCCTCCTTCAGCGAGGCCCAGCTGGTCGACAACTACGCGGCCGTGCTGGACGAGGTGCTGCGGGCCAAGCCGTCCGCGGCGAAGGGCAAGTACCTCAAGAAGGTCACCCTGACCACCACCATGGGCCCGGGTGTCCCGGTCGACCCGAACCTGGTGAAGAACCTTCAGGAAGGCTCGGCCGACAGCTGAGCACGACGCACCGGAAGGGCCCTGCCACGCGTACGTGGCGGGGCCCTTCCGCCGTCGCAGGGTACGTGCCGGGGCTCGCCCGCTCCGGCGCTCACGTAGGCGCAGGGCGGTAGCGGTCAGCACGGTGATCGACTCCGTTCTGTGATCAACACCGTTGCGCCGAAACGGCGGTGTCCCGTGGCGGTTTACTCCGCCGTTTCGCCGATACGGCGAGCGGTGGGGTGGGCGATTTGGCGAGTGAGGGCGGGGTCGCGTAGCCTGTTGACGTCGCGCGACTTCGTCGTGCGTGAAGTTCCACCCAAAGACCGCTGGTCACCGTGCTCCGGCACGGTCGAAGGTTCCGCGAAGACGGGCGACCCGCGCAGGGCGGTAAGCGAAAATCGGCAGCATCCCGTGGTCCGCCGACTGCGGTGAGCGTTGCCCATCTCGCCCCGTGCGCCCTGCGCCGGGGCTTTTCTGTTCTCGCGATGCCCTCGCTCCAGTCGCAGGCACCCGCCTGTGCTGGCGACCAGCCTCGAGCAACGAGAGAGGAGGGACATGGCGGACAAGCCGATCCGGGCCGACAAGGCCACGGCTGTTGCTGAGCTGACCGAAAGCTTCCGCAGCGCGGGTGCCACCGTGCTGACCGAGTACCGCGGCCTGACGGTTTCCCAGCTCACCCAGCTGCGGCGCTCGCTCGGTAAGGAGACCAGCTACACGGTTGCCAAGAACACGCTGGCCAAGCGTGCTGCGGCGGACGCGGGTATCTCCGGCCTCGACGAGCTGTTCACCGGTCCTACCGCGCTGACTTTCGTTTCGGGCGACGTCGTCGAGGCGGCGAAGGGGCTTCGCGACTTCGCGAAGGCCAACCCGAAGCTCGTCATCAAGGGCGGTGTCTTCGAGGGCAAGGCCATTTCTGCGGCCGAGGTCACGAAGCTCGCCGACCTGGAGTCCCGCGAGGTGCTGCTGGCCAAGCTGGCCGGCGCGATGAAGGGCAACCTGAGCAAGGCTGCGGCCCTGTTCCAGGCCCCGCTGTCGAAGACCGCCCGTCTGGCGGCCGCCCTGCAGGACAAGCGCGAGAAGGAAGGCGCCGAGGCGGCCTGAGGCCGTACGGCGCACCCACGTTCTTAGTTAAACCTTTTAGGAAAGGACGCCAGACATGGCGAAGCTCAGCACCGAAGAGCTGCTCGACGCGTTCAAGGAGATGACGCTGATCGAGCTCTCCGAGTTCGTGAAGCAGTTCGAGGAGACCTTCGAGGTCACCGCCGCCGCCCCGGCCGCGATGATGATGGCGGGTCCGGCCGCCGGTGGCGCTGCTGCCGAGGCCGAGCCGGAGAAGGACGAGTTCGACGTCGTCCTCGACGCCGACGGTGGCAAGAAGATCCAGGTCATCAAGGTCGTGCGTGAGCTGACCGGCCTGGGCCTCAAGGAGGCCAAGGACCTGGTCGAGTCGGCCCCCAAGGCCGTCCTGGAGAAGGTCAACAAGGAGAC
Organism: Verrucosispora sp. FIM060022; assembly: GCF_003977705.1. Taxonomy (NCBI): domain Bacteria; kingdom Bacillati; phylum Actinomycetota; class Actinomycetes; order Micromonosporales; family Micromonosporaceae; genus Micromonospora; species Verrucosispora sp. FIM060022. Next base: position 381,427 of record NZ_RQIV01000002.1, on the reverse strand, counting down.
CGCGGACAAGGCCAAGGCCAAGCTGGAGGGTGAGGGCGCCAAGGTCACCCTCAAGTGACCTGAGCACCACCTGGCCGCCCCGGCTCACGTGAGCCGGGGCACACCATGTCGCGGCGGGCGGCGATCCGATCTGACGGATCGCCGCCCGCAGTGCAGGTGGACGCGGGCGCAGCGGGCATGAGCAGGCGTGGGACCGGCGTGGGGAGCTGTGGACGCGTCGGACGGCCGTCCCGCCGGTAGGGAAAGAGCAGCGGATGGCAATCTCGGCCCTTGACGCAACCATGGGCTGACAGGCACGCTGACATAGCAAGACCTTCCGCGCTTGCGACGGCCACCGCGTGGGTAGATCACGGCAGCGCCACTGCCGCCGACACCCGAGCGGCCCGGCAGGAACGTTGCGTTCCGAGCGGCCCGGTACGACCCGGTTACGGGGTCCCGTGGCCAGATCCGCAACGTCCTGCGGGATGGGCTGGACAGCGGTTAGCCTCTCGGCTACACTGCTAGTTTGCGCTGCCTTCCGACTTGACCCCTGCTCGGAAATGTCCGGTTATGGATATTTTCTGGTGGGGTCATTGGAGTGCACGCGTACCAGCCGTTCTGCAGCACCGGTCCTCGGAAGGACGCATCTTGGCAGCTTCCCGCCCTGCGAAGACCAGTCGTACGTCGAGCGCATTCGCTCCCCGCCGAGTTTCCTTCGGCCGGATCACCGAACACCTCGAGGTCCCCAACCTCCTCGCCATTCAGAACGAGTCCTTCGACTGGCTCGTCGGCAACGAGGCTTGGCAGGGCCGGTCGGCGGACGACCCGCACGCACGCTCGGGTCTCGCGGAAATCCTCGACGAGATCAGTCCCATTGAGGACTTTTCCGGCACCATGTCGCTTTCCTTCTCGGCTCCGCGCTTCGACGAGGTCAAGGCCTCGATCGAGGAGTGCAAGGAGAAGGACCTCACCTACTGCGCGCCACTGTTCGTGACCGCGGAGTTCACCAACAACACCACCGGCGAGATCAAGAGCCAGACGGTGTTCATGGGTGACTTCCCGATGATGACGCCGAAGGGCACCTTCATCATCAACGGCACCGAGCGTGTGGTGGTCAGCCAGCTCGTCCGGTCGCCGGGCGTCTACTTCGACAAGCAGCCGGACAAGACCTCCGACCGCGACCTCTCCAGCGTGAAGGTCATCCCGAGTCGGGGTGCCTGGCTGGAGTTCGACATCGACAAGCGCGACACGGTCGGTGTCCGCATCGACCGCAAGCGTCGGCAGGCCGTCACGGTGCTGCTGAAGGCCATCGGGTGGTCCGCCGAGCGGATCCGTGAGAAGTTCGGCTGGTCCGAGCTGATGATGACCACGCTCGAGAAGGACCACATCGCCGGCCAGGACGAGGCGCTACTCGACATCTACCGGAAGCTGCGCCCTGGCGAGCCGCCGACCCGCGAGAACGCCCAGACCCTGCTCGACAACCTCTTCTTCAACCCGAAGCGGTACGACGTCGCCAAGGTCGGTCGGTACAAGTTCAACAAGAAGCTCGAGCTGGACGTGCCGATCACCACCGGCACGCTTACCGAGGACGACATCGTCGCCACCGTGGAGTACCTCTGCCGGCTGCACGCCGGTGAGGAGGGCTACGAGGCCGACGACATCGACCACTTCGGCAACCGGCGGCTGCGTACCGTGGGCGAGCTGATCCAGAACCAGGTTCGGGTCGGCCTGTCCCGGATGGAGCGGGTCGTCCGCGAGCGGATGACGACTCAGGACGTCGAGGCGATCACGCCGCAGACCCTGATCAACATCCGCCCGGTGGTGGCCGCGATCCGGGAGTTCTTCGGTACCTCGCAGCTGTCCCAGTTCATGGACCAGACCAACCCGCTGGCGGGCCTGACCCACCGGCGCCGGCTGAGCGCGCTCGGCCCGGGTGGTCTGTCCCGGGAGCGGGCCGGCTTCGAGGTCCGCGACGTGCACCCGTCCCACTACGGCCGGATGTGCCCGATCGAGACGCCGGAAGGCCCGAACATCGGCCTGATCGGCGCCCTGTCCACCTTCGCCCGGGTCAACCCGTTCGGCTTCATCGAGACGCCGTACCGGAAGGTCATCGACGGTCGGGTCACCGACCAGATCGACTACCTGACCGCGGACGAGGAGGACCGGTTCGTCAAGGCGCAGGCCAACGCCCCGCTGCGGGCCGACGGCACGTTCGCCGAGGACCGCGTCCTGGTCCGTCGTAAGGGCGGCGAGACCGAGGACGTCCCGCCGGCGGCCGTGGACTACATGGACGTGTCGCCGCGGCAGATGACCTCGGTCGCCACCGCGATGATCCCGTTCCTCGAGCACGACGACGCCAACCGTGCCCTGATGGGCGCGAACATGCAGCGCCAGGCGGTGCCGCTGGTCAAGGCCGAGTCCCCGCTCGTCGGCACTGGCATGGAGTACCGTGCCGCCGTCGACGCCGGTGACGTGGTCGTGGCCGAGGTCGGTGGCGTGGTCGAGGACCTCTGCGCCGACTACATCACCGTCCACCAGGACGACGGCCACCGCCGGACGTACCTGCTGCACAAGTTCCGCCGCTCCAACGCCGGCTCCTGCGTCAACCAGAAGCCGGTGGTCTTCGAGGGCGACCGGGTCGAAGCCGGCCAGGTCATCGCCGACGGTCCGTGCACCGACGAAGGCGAGATGGCGCTCGGGCGCAACCTGCTCGTGGCTTTCATGTGCTGGGAGGGCCACAACTACGAGGACGCGATCATCCTGTCGCAGCGCCTCGTGCAGCAGGACGTGCTCACCTCGATCCACATCGAGGAGCACGAGGTCGACGCCCGGGACACCAAGCTCGGCCCGGAGGAGATCACCCGCGACATCCCGAACGTCAGCGAGGAGATGCTCGCCGACCTCGACGAGCGCGGGATCATCCGGATCGGTGCCGAGGTCGTCCCCGGCGACATCCTGGTCGGCAAGGTCACCCCGAAGGGTGAGACCGAGCTGACCCCGGAGGAGCGGCTGCTCCGCGCGATCTTCGGTGAGAAGGCGCGTGAGGTCCGGGACACCTCGCTGAAGGTCCCGCACGGCGAGACCGGCACGGTCATCGGTGTGCGTACCTTCTCCCGCGAGGACGGCGACGAGCTGCCGCCGGGCGTCAACGAGCTGGTCCGGGTCTACGTCGCCCAGAAGCGGAAGATCCAGGACGGTGACAAGCTCGCCGGCCGCCACGGCAACAAGGGCGTCATCTCCAAGATCCTGCCGGTCGAGGACATGCCGTTCCTGGAGGACGGCACCCCGGTCGACATCGTGCTCAACCCGCTGGGTGTGCCGAGCCGAATGAACATCGGCCAGGTGCTGGAGACCCACCTGGGCTGGGTGGCCAAGACCGGTTGGAAGGTCGAGGGCGACGACGCCGAGTGGAAGCGCCAGCTGCAGAGCATCGGCGCGGACTCCTCGGAGCCGGACACCAACGTGGCCACTCCGGTCTTCGACGGTGCCCGCGAGGAGGAGATCTCCGGTCTGCTCGCGTCGACCCTGCCCAACCGGGACGGCAAGCAGCTGATCGGTGCCACCGGAAAGGCGCAGCTGTTCGACGGCCGCTCCGGCGAGCCGTTGCCCGACCCGATCGCCGTCGGTTACATCTACATCCTGAAGCTCAACCACCTGGTCGACGACAAGATCCACGCTCGGTCGACCGGCCCGTACTCGATGATCACGCAGCAGCCGCTGGGTGGTAAGGCGCAGTTCGGTGGCCAGCGTTTCGGTGAGATGGAGTGCTGGGCCATGCAGGCGTACGGAGCCGCGTACGCCCTGCAGGAGCTGCTGACGATCAAGTCCGACGACGTCCTCGGCCGGGTGAAGGTCTACGAGGCCATCGTCAAGGGCGAGAACATCCCCGAGCCGGGCATTCCGGAGTCGTTCAAGGTGCTGCTCAAGGAGCTGCAGTCGCTGTGCCTCAACGTTGAGGTGCTCTCCAGCGACGGCGTGGCCCTGGAGATGCGCGAGACCGACGACGAGGTGTTCCGGGCTGCGGAGGAACTGGGCATCGACCTTTCCCGGCGTGAGCCGAGCTCGGTCGAGGAAGTGTGACGTTGGGGCTTCGGGGCGGGGCAACCCACTCCAGGCGGTCAGGTTGATCCCTGCGAGGGTCGCCCCGCCCCGAAGCCGAACCCGGTGAGCTGCTGACGCAACAAGCGACGTGTGAGGGAATTGAACGTGCTCGACGTCAACTTTTTCGACGAGTTGCGAATTGGGCTGGCGACCGCGGACGACATCCGTCAGTGGTCGCACGGCGAGGTCAAGAAGCCCGAGACGATCAACTACCGTACCCTCAAGCCGGAGAAGGACGGTCTCTTCTGCGAGAAGATCTTCGGTCCGCAGCGGGACTGGGAGTGCTACTGCGGTAAGTACAAGCGGGTCCGCTTCAAGGGCATCATCTGTGAGCGCTGCGGCGTCGAGGTGACCCGCTCGAAGGTCCGCCGGGAGCGGATGGGCCACATCGAGCTGGCCGCCCCGGTGACCCACATCTGGTACTTCAAGGGCGTGCCGAGCCGGCTGGGCTACCTGCTGGACCTCGCCCCGAAGGACCTCGAAAAGATCATTTACTTCGCCTCGTACGTCGTGACGAGCGTGGACGCCGAGTCGCGTCACCGTGACCTCTCGACCATCGAGAACGAGATCCTGGCCGAGAAGCGGCAGTCGGAGAACAGCCGCGACTCGGAGATCGAGAAGCGGGCCGCCAAGCTCGAGGCCGACCTGGCCGAGCTGGAGGCCGAGGGCGCGAAGGCGGACGTCCGGCGCAAGGTCAAGGAGGGCGGAGAGCGCGAGATGCGCCAGATCCGCGACCGGGCCCAGCGCGAGATCGACCGCCTGGACGAGGTGCTGGACACCTTCCGCAAGCTGGAGCCGAAGCAGCTGGTCACCGACGAGCTGCTCTACCGCGAGCTGCGCGACCGGTTCGGCGAGTACTTCACCGGTGGCATGGGCGCCGAGGCGATCAAGGCCCTGGTGCAGAACATGGACCTCGACGCCGAGGCGGAGAGCCTGCGCGAGACCATCCGTACCGGCAAGGGCCAGCGGAAGATCCGGGCGCTCAAGCGGCTGAAGGTCGTGGCGGCGTTCCAGAACACCCGCAACTCGCCGCTCGGCATGGTGCTGGACTGCGTACCGGTGATCCCGCCGGACCTGCGTCCGATGGTGCAGCTCGACGGTGGCCGGTTCGCGACCAGCGACCTGAACGACCTCTACCGCCGGGTGATCAACCGGAACAACCGGCTCAAGCGGCTGATCGACCTCGGTGCGCCCGAGATCATCGTCAACAACGAGAAGCGGATGCTCCAGGAGGCCGTCGACGCGCTGTTCGACAACGGCCGTCGGGGCCGGCCGGTCACCGGTCCGGGTAACCGTCCGCTGAAGTCGCTGTCCGACATGCTCAAGGGCAAGCAGGGCCGGTTCCGCCAGAACCTGCTGGGCAAGCGCGTCGACTACTCCGGCCGTTCGGTCATCGTGGTCGGCCCGAAGCTCAAGCTGCACCAGTGCGGCCTGCCCAAGCAGATGGCGCTGGAGCTGTTCAAGCCGTTCGTGATGAAGCGGCTGGTCGACCTCAACCACGCGCAGAACATCAAGTCCGCCAAGCGGATGGTCGAACGGCAGCGGCCGGTCGTGTGGGACGTGCTGGAAGAGGTCATCGGCGAGCACCCGGTGCTGCTCAACCGGGCGCCGACCCTGCACCGCCTGGGCATCCAGGCCTTCGAGCCGCAGCTGGTCGAGGGCAAGGCCATCCAGATCCACCCGCTGGTCTGCACCGCGTTCAACGCCGACTTCGACGGTGACCAGATGGCGGTGCACGTGCCGCTGTCCGCCGAGGCCCAGGCCGAGGCGCGGATCCTGATGCTGTCGTCGAACAACATCCTCAAGCCGGCCGACGGCAAGCCGGTCACCATGCCCACCCAGGACATGGTCATCGGCCTGTACCACCTGACCCACCTCACCACCGGTGAGCGTGGCGAGGGTCGGGCGTTCAGCTCGGACGCCGAGGCGCGGATGGCGTACGACAACGGCGAGCTGCACCTGCAGGCGCCGGTCAAGATCCGGCTGCAGGGTGTGGTCGAGGTCGACAACGGTGCCGGCGCGCAGCCGTGGACCGCGCCCGAGGGCTGGACCCAGGGTGAGCCGCTGACCGTGGAGACCACGCTCGGCCGGGTGCTGTTCAACGAGACCCTGCCGCAGGGCTACCGGTACGTGAACTACGAGATCCGCAAGGGTCAGCTCTCCGCGATCGTCAACGACCTCGCCGAGCGGTTCCCGAAGGTGGCCCTGGCGGCCACCCTCGACGGGCTCAAGGAGGCCGGTTTCCACTGGGCCACCTGGTCCGGCGTGACCATCGGCATGGAGGACGTCATCGCTCCGCCGCGCAAGCGGGAGATCCTGGAGAAGTACGAGAAGGAAGCCGACCGGATCGACAAGCAGTACCAGCGTGGTCTGATGACCGCCGAGGAGCGTCGCGGCGAACTCATCGAGATCTGGACCAAGGCGACCAACGAGGTCGCCAAGGAGATGGACACCGCGCTGCCGCAGGAGAACCCGCTGTGGAAGATGATCAACTCGGGTGCTCGCGGTAACCTGCTCCAGCTCCGGCAGATCGCGGCGATCCGTGGTCTGGTGGCCAACCCGAAGGGTGAGATCATCCCGCGGCCGATCAAGGCCAGCTACCGGGAAGGTCTGTCCGTGCTGGAGTACTTCATCTCCACGCACGGTGCCCGTAAGGGCCTCGCGGACACCGCCCTGCGTACCGCCGACTCGGGCTACCTGACCCGTCGTCTGGTGGACGTCTCGCAGGACGTCATCATCCGCGAGGAGGACTGCGGCACCGACCGGGCCATCCCGATGCAGATCGGTCAGCAGCTCGACGGCCGGCTCGTGGTGCACGAGCACGCGGAGACCAGCGTGCACGCCCGTACCCTGGCCGACGACATCAAGGGGCCGGACGGCACCGTCGTCGCCGAGCGGGGCTCGGACATCAACTCGATCCTGGTCGACAAGATCGTCGCCGCCGGGGTGGAGACCGTCCGGGTGCGCAGCGTGCTCACCTGCGAGTCGAAGCTGGGCGTCTGCGGTGCGTGCTACGGCCGTTCGCTGCCGACCGGCAAGATCGTGGACGTCGGCGAGGCGGTCGGCATCATCGCCGCCCAGTCGATCGGTGAGCCGGGTACGCAGCTGACGATGCGTACCTTCCACACCGGTGGTGTCGCGGGTGAGGACATCACCCAGGGTCTGCCCCGTGTCCAGGAGATCTTCGAGGCCCGGATCCCGAAGGGCAAGGCGCCGATCGCCGACACCCCGGGCCGGATCCGGATCGAGGACGGCGAGCGGTCGCGCAAGATCGTCGTCATCCCGGACGACGGCAGCGACGAGATCGTGTACGACAAGATCTCGAAGCGGGTCCGGCTGCGGGCGCACGACGGCGACCACGTCGAGGTCGGCGAGAAGCTCACCGAGGGCACCATCGACCCGCACGAGCTGCTGCGCATCCTCGGCCCGCGGGCGGTCCAGGTCCACCTGACCCAGGAGGTCCAGGAGGTCTACCGCTCGCAGGGTGTGCTCATCCACGACAAGCACATCGAGATCATCATCCGCCAGATGCTCAAGCGGGTGACGGTCATCGACTCCGGCTCGACCGAGTTCCTGCCGGGTGTGCTCGTCGACCGGGCGCTGTTCGAGTCGGAGAACCGCCGACTCGTCGGCGAGGGCGGCGAGCCCGCGGCAGGCCGTCCGGTGCTGATGGGTATCACCAAGGCCTCGCTGGCCACCGACTCCTGGCTCTCGGCGGCCTCCTTCCAGGAGACCACCCGGGTGCTGACCGACGCGGCGATCCACGCCCGCAGCGACTCGCTGATCGGTCTCAAGGAGAACGTGATCATCGGTAAGCTCATCCCGGCCGGTACCGGCATCAGCAAGTACCGCAACGTCCGGGTCGAGCCGACCGAGGAGGCGAAGGCCAAGGTCTACTCGATGACCGGCTACCCGGAGACCGACTACGGCTTCGGGCCGGCCAGCGGCCAGGCGGTTCCGCTTGACGACTTCGACTTCGGGTCGTACCGCTGAGTTGTTCGCTCTGACGACGAGGCCCCCGGCAACCCGCCGGGGGCCTCGTCGTCGGTGGCGGCGGTCATGCTCCTACCGATCCGCCATGGGCGGGGCATGATGGAGGCATGACGACCGCCGCCGGACCGATGCCGGTCGCTTCACCGCCCGGGCCGCCCCGGCACCCGCTCGACCCGGACCCGGTCCGGGCCACGAAGGCGCGGGCCGTCTTCGCGCTCGGGCTGATGGGTGCGCTGACCGGACTGTTCATCGGGGGAGTGGTACCCGCTACCGTGGCGCTCCAGTTGGCCCGGCAGGCGCGCCGCGAGGCGTACGCCTCAGGGGGTTTTCTGACCGGCGCGGCCTGGCTGCGGCGCGGAGAGACCCTGGCCTGGACGGGCCTGGGGTTGGTCGCGGTCAGCGTGGTCGTCGCGTTGGTGATCGGCGTGATCCGGCTCGCCGAGGCACCCTACGGGCACGACTTCGCGCCGAACGTGGACTGAGCTCGCTCTCGCGCCGCAGGCCGGTGGGCTGACCGGCGACGGTAGCCTGACGGTGTCCGCCGCGCGGCGGTGGACGCGGCCGATGAGGAGGATTCCCGTGACGGAACCGGCGCGTCCCGAGAGCGGCGAACCCGCTCAGCCCACCGCCGGGCACTCGGAGGCCGGTGCACCGGAACCGGACAGGTGGGCACCACCGGGACCGATCGGGGCAGACTTCTCCGCCGGGTACCCGCCGTCCCCACCTGCCCCGTACGGACCCGTACCGTCCGCGCCGCCGTTCGGGTCCGCACCCTCCGCAGCGCCGTTCGGGTCCGCACCCTCTGGGCCGTCGTTCGGGCCTGCCCCCTCCGCGCCGTCGTTCGGATCCGGTCCGTCCGGGCCGTCGTTCGGGGTTGTGCCGTCCGGGCCGGGTGGGCCGGGTGTGGGCGCACCCGGCGGGTGGGGTCCCGGCCCGGGGCACGGCGGTGGTGGCCCGGTCCCGCCGCCGCAGGAGCGGCCCCGACCGCCGAGTCGGGTGGAGCCCGTACCGGGCACTCCGTTCGCGATGGTGCACCTGGATGTGCCGCCGGTCACCTCGGGCCTGGCGGTCGGCTCCCTGGTCGCGGGCGTCATCTCCATCCTGGTGTCGTTCCTGGTCATCTGCGTGGGTTCGGTGGGCGGCGGGCTGAACGGTGTCTGGGCGGCCGGTTCCTTCGCCACCCTCGGCGGCCTCACCGGGGCCGGCGCCCTGGTGGCCGGCCTGCTGGGCGTCCGGCAGATCCGGCGGCCGGCACCGGCGCCGGCGGTGCGGTTCACCGGCCGTGGTCTCGCCATCGCCGGGATCAGCTGCGGCGGCGTCGGGTTGCTGTTGAGCCTGCTCGGCGTGGGTCTGGCCCTCCTGCTGACGCTGGCCTGAGCAAGATGCCTGATCACAGCGGCTGATGCTGCGCGTCAGACTGCTGGCGTCGGCTCGGGGGCTCGGCGGGTGGTTTCCGGTGGAGCCGGTACACTTGTATCCGTAGGTGCCCATCACGGGCGGGTGGAGCGACGGAGCCGGTTGCCGAGCGGTGAGAAGTTCGGCAGGTCTCCCGTTTTGACCTGCGCGGCTGTGGTAGGTACTCTTTCCCCTTGTGCCCGGGCCAGCCCGGGCAAATCGTGCGTGCGCTGGATCCGGCCTCCGGTTTCCGGAAGGCGCCACGAATGAGCCAAAGATCCGGCGCACGGTCTCGTGTGCCGGTGACAGACCCCCGGGGCTGCGCTCACAAGCGTGCGGAACCGGGACCGTGGGCGGGCGACACGCCCGACCGCGGGTGCCGGGACCTCCGTGAGGTGGCCCTGGTCGGAATGTAGGAGAGCCGGTCATCAGGTCGGCTACAGCAGACGGCGCGGTCGCGACAGCGGCCGAAGGGAGCGGAGAAACCCGGTGCCCACGATCCAACAGCTGGTCCGAAAGGGCCGCCAGGCGAAGACCACCAAGACCAAGACCCCGGCGCTGAAGGGTTCCCCTCAGCGGCGCGGCGTGTGCACCCGCGTGTACACCACCACCCCGAAGAAGCCGAACTCGGCGCTGCGCAAGGTTGCTCGTGTCAAGCTCAGCAGCCAGGTCGAGGTGACCGCCTACATCCCGGGCGTCGGGCACAACCTGCAGGAGCACTCGATCGTGCTCGTCCGCGGTGGTCGTGTGAAGGACCTCCCCGGCGTGCGTTACAAGATCGTCCGCGGCTCGCTGGACACCCAGGGTGTCCGCAACCGCAAGCAGGCGCGCAGCCGTTACGGCGCGAAGAAGGAGAAGAGCTGACATGCCGCGTAAGGGACCTGCCCCGCGTAAGCCGCTGGTCGCTGACCCGGTGTACAACTCGCCGCTGGTCACCCAGCTGGTAAACAAGATCCTGCTTCGCGGCAAGCGTCAGCTCGCCGAGCGCATCGTCTACGCCGCCCTGGAGGGCTGCCGCGAGAAGAGCGGCACCGACCCGGTCGTCACGCTCAAGCGTGCGATGGACAACGTCAAGCCGACCCTCGAGGTCCGCAGCCGCCGTGTCGGTGGCGCGACCTACCAGGTTCCGGTCGAGGTCCGTCCGGCCCGGGCGACCACCCTGGGCCTGCGCTGGCTGGTCACCTACTCCCGCGCCCGTCGCGAGAAGACCATGGTCGAGCGGCTGATGAACGAGCTGCTGGACGCGAGCAACGGCCTCGGTGCCGCCGTCAAGCGGCGTGAGGACACCCACAAGATGGCGGAGTCCAACAAGGCCTTCGCGCACTACCGCTGGTAACACCTGAGGTCCCGGCGCCCGATCGGCGCCGGGGCCGCCACCAGTTGTGTCGAGACGACGATAAGTAGGGATTGAAGTGGCCGCCGCAGACGCGCTCGCCAACGTACGCAACATCGGCATCATGGCGCACATCGATGCCGGTAAGACCACTACCACCGAGCGAATCCTGTTCTACACCGGTATCACGTACAAGATCGGTGAGGTTCATGAGGGCGGCGCCGTCATGGACTGGATGGAGCAGGAGCAGGAGCGCGGTATCACCATCACTTCCGCCGCCACGAAGTGCGAGTGGAAGGGCCACACGATCCAGATCATCGACACGCCCGGCCACGTCGACTTCACCGTCGAGGTGGAGCGGTCGCTTCGGGTGCTGGATGGTGCGGTCGCGGTCTACGACGGTGTGGCCGGCGTGGAGCCGCAGACGGAGAACGTCTGGCGTCAGGCGGACAAGTACAACGTCCCCCGGATGTGTTTCGTCAACAAGCTCGACCGCACCGGCGCGGACTTCTTCCGCTGCGTGCAGATGATGATCGACCGGCTGAACGCCACTCCGCTGGTGCTTCAGATCCCGATCGGCGCCGAGAGCGACTTCATCGGCGTGGTCGACCTGGTCGAGATGCGCGCCCTCACCTGGCGTGGCGAGACCCAGAAGGGTGAGGACTACGCGGTCGAGGAGATCCCGGCCGAGCTGGCCGACTCCGCAGCCGAGTGGCGCGAGAAGCTGATGGAGACCCTGGCCGACGTCGACGACGCGGTGATGGAGAAGTACCTGGAGGGCGAGGAGATCTCCGTCGAGGAGATCAAGGCCGCCATCCGTCGGGCCACCATCGCCGGCAAGGCCAACCCGGTCCTCACCGGTACCGCCTTCAAGAACAAGGGCATCCAGCCGATGCTGGACGCGGTCGTCGCGTACCTGCCGTCGCCGCTGGACATCCCGGCGATCGAGGGTACGGCCACCGACGGCGAGACCCCGATGCAGCGCAAGCCGTCGGTGTCCGAGCCGTTTTCCGGCCTGGCCTTCAAGATCCAGACGGACAAGCACCTCGGCAAGCTCACCTACGTGCGGATCTACTCCGGCACGCTCGAGTCCGGCTCCCAGGTGGTCAACTCCACCAAGGACCGCAAGGAGCGGATCGGCAAGATCTACCAGATGCACGCCAACAAGCGGGAAGAGCGCAGCACCGCGAAGGCCGGCGACATCATCGCGGTGCAGGGTCTGAAGCAGACCACCACCGGTGACACCCTGGCCGACCCGGCGAACCCGGTCATCCTGGAGTCGATGACCTTCCCGGAGCCGGTCATCGAGGTGGCCATCGAGCCGAAGACCAAGGCCGACCAGGAGAAGCTCAGCACCGCCATCCAGCGGCTGGCCGAGGAGGACCCGACCTTCCGCGTCAAGCTGGACGACCAGACCGGTCAGACGGTCATCTCCGGCATGGGCGAGCTGCACCTGGACATCCTGGTCGACCGGATGCGCCGCGAGTTCAACGTCGAGGCGAACATCGGTAAGCCGCAGGTGGCGTACCGCGAGACCATCCGCCGCAAGGTGGAGAAGGTCGAGTACACCCACAAGAAGCAGACCGGTGGTTCCGGCCAGTACGCCCGGGTGATCGTCAGCCTGGAGCCGCTGCCGCTGGGCAACGACGCGCCGACCTACGAGTTCGCCAACGCGGTCACCGGTGGCCGTATCCCCCGGGAGTTCATCCCCTCGGTGGACGCGGGTGCGCAGGACGCCATGCAGTACGGCATCCTCGCCGGCTTCCCGCTGGTGGGCGTCAAGCTGACGCTGCTGGACGGCCAGTACCACGAGGTCGACTCGTCGGAAATGGCGTTCAAGATCGCCGGCTCGATGGTGATGAAGGACGCGGCCCGCAAGGCCGATCCCGCGCTGCTCGAGCCGATGATGGCCGTTGAGGTCACCACTCCTGAGGAGAACATGGGTGACGTCATCGGTGACCTGAACTCCCGCCGTGGCATCATCCAGGCGATGGAGGAGCGCAGCGGCGCCCGCGTCGTCCGGGCTCTGGTGCCGCTGTCGGAGATGTTCGGCTACGTCGGCGACCTGCGGTCGAAGACCCAGGGCCGGGCTAGCTACAGCATGCAGTTCGACTCCTACGCCGAGGTTCCGGCCTCGGTGGCCAAGGAGATCATCGCCAAGGCGACGGGTGAGTGACGTCCGCCTGAGCTGATCCGACGGTGGTCGCGGGAGGTTTCCCCGACCGCGACCACCTCGGTCGGATTGGGTGAATTCCGGGCCTGTAGGCTTCATCGCCGCAGAACCCACAAAAGCTTCCCGGCCGTCAGGCCGGAAAGGCTGTCGACAGAGTCCTAAGCGCCACTCGTGGCGTACCGGGGCGAACGAACCAAGAAGTCCACAGGAGGACACCAGTGGCGAAGGCGAAGTTCGAGCGGACTAAGCCGCACGTCAACATCGGCACCATTGGTCACATCGACCACGGTAAGACGACGCTGACGGCGGCCATCACGAAGGTCCTGCACGACCAGTACCCGGACCTGAACCCGTACACCCCGTTCGACGAGATCGACAAGGCGCCGGAGGAGAAGGCCCGCGGCATCACGATCTCGATCGCGCACGTCGAGTACCAGACCGAGGCGCGGCACTACGCGCACGTCGACTGCCCCGGTCACGCCGACTACATCAAGAACATGATCACCGGTGCCGCCCAGATGGACGGCGCGATCCTGGTGGTCGCCGCGACCGACGGCCCGATGCCGCAGACCCGCGAGCACGTGCTGCTGGCCCGCCAGGTCGGCGTGCCGTACATCGTCGTGGCGCTGAACAAGAGCGACATGGTCGACGACGAGGAGCTGCTGGAGCTCGTCGAGCTCGAGGTTCGCGAGCTGCTCTCGTCGCAGGAGTACCCGGGCGACGACCTGCCGGTCGTGCGTGTCTCGGCGCTCAAGGCCCTCGAGGGTGACCCGGAGTGGACCGGTCGCCTGCTGGAGCTGATGAACGCTGTCGACACCGCGATCCCGCAGCCGGAGCGCGAGACCGAGAAGCCGTTCCTGATGCCGATCGAGGACGTCTTCACGATCACCGGTCGTGGCACCGTCGTCACCGGTCGCGCGGAGCGCGGCATCCTCAAGCCGAACGAGGAGGTGGAGATCGTCGGCATCCGCGAGAAGTCGCAGAAGACGGTCTGCACCGGCATCGAGATGTTCCGCAAGCTGCTCGACGAGGCCCGCGCGGGTGAGAACGTCGGTCTGCTGCTGCGTGGCATCAAGCGCGAGGACGTCGAGCGCGGCATGGTGGTCATCAAGCCGGGCACCACGACCCCGCACACCGAGTTCGAGGCGACCGTCTACATCCTCTCCAAGGAGGAGGGTGGCCGGCACACCCCGTTCTTCCAGAACTACCGTCCGCAGTTCTACTTCCGGACCACGGACGTCACCGGTGTCGTCACCCTCCCCGAGGGCACCGAGATGGTCATGCCTGGCGACAACACCACGATGACCGTGAAGCTGATCCAGCCCATCGCGATGGAGGAAAACCTCAAGTTCGCGATCCGGGAGGGTGGCCGTACGGTCGGCGCTGGTCGCGTCACCAAGATCATCAAGTGAGCTGGGTAACCCCGATTAGACCCGCCGCCGGTCGTGCGGCATACTAGTCAGGTTGCGTAACGACAGTTCGCTGCCCGCGTTCGACTCACGTCGAACCTCCGGGTAGGCAGGACAGTCGGGCGTGGGGTGGTTGGCGGTTCACCCGTCAACCACCCTCGCGCGGCGTTCAGGTCGCGGTAGTGCGATCGGCGCCTCGACCCACCGCGGTCAGGATCGCTCCGGAAGGTCGGGGCGGAGCTGGGCCACAGAACGCGACACGCCCGACCGCGGGGGTGGGCGAAGAGGGTCTGTACCAGCCGGTACAGGACACCCGCAACACAGCGGCATCGAGAGAAGGAACAGAAGCCACCATGGCGGGACAGAAGATCCGCATCCGGCTCAAGGCCTATGACCACGAGGTCGTCGACTCCTCGGCGCGGAAGATCGTCGAGACGGTGACGCGTACCGGGGCGCAGGTCGCGGGCCCGGTGCCGCTGCCCACGGAGATCAACCGTTTCTGCGTCATCCGCTCGCCGCACAAGTACAAGGACTCGCGCGAGCACTTCGAGATGCGTACGCACAAGCGGCTGATCGACATCATCGACCCGACCCCGAAGACGGTCGACTCGCTCATGCGCCTCGACCTGCCGGCTGGCGTCGACATCGAGATCAAGCTGTAGGGACCGGACACATGGACAGGCAAGTTAAGGGGATCCTGGGCGCGAAGCTCGGCATGACCCAGGTCTGGGACAACAACAAGGTTGTTCCGGTGACCGTGGTTCAGGCCGGCCCGTGCGTCATCAGCCAGGTTCGTGACGCCGACAAGGACGGTTACTCCGCGGTCCAGCTGGCGTACGGCACGATTGACCCGCGCAAGGCCAAGAAGCCGCTGCGTGGGCACTACGCGAAGGCTGACGTGGCGCCGCGCCGGCACATCGTCGAGCTGCGCACCTCCGACGCCGCCGACTACTCGCTCGGTCAGGAGATCACGGTCGAGGAGTTCCCGGCCGGCATCTCGATCGACGTCACCGGCAAGACCAAGGGCAAGGGCTACGCCGGCCCGATGAAGCGGCACGGCTTCCACGGTCTGCGCGCCAGCCACGGTGTCGAGCGCAAGCACCGCTCGCCGGGCTCCATCGGCGCCTGCGCCACCCCGGGCCGGGTCTTCAAGGGCACCCGGATGGCGGGTCGCATGGGCGGCGTGCGCTACACCGTGCAGAACCTGACCGTCCAGGCGGTCGACACCGAGAACAACCTCCTGCTCGTCCGCGGCGCCATTCCCGGCCCCAAGGGCGCGCTGGTCCTGGTCCGCACCGCGGCCAAGACGAAGGCGAAGAAGGGCGGTGCGGCCAAGTGACCACCGTTGACGTCTTGAACTCCGAAGGCACCAAGACCGGCTCGGTCGAGCTGCCCGGGGACATCTTCGACGTGCAGGCCAACGTGCCGCTGATGCACCAGGTCGTGGTGGCACAGCTGGCCGCGGCTCGGCAGGGCACGCACAAGACCAAGACCCGGGGCGAAGTCTCCGGCGGCGGCAAGAAGCCCTACAAGCAGAAGGGCACCGGTCGGGCCCGGCAGGGCTCGATCCGCGCGCCGCAGTTCGCCGGCGGTGGCGTCGTGCACGGTCCGGTGCCGCGCGACTACAGCCAGCGGACCCCGAAGAAGATGAAGGCTGCCGCGCTGCGTGGCGCCCTCTCGGACCGGGCCCGCGCCGGGCAGGTGCACGTCGTCGAGGCGTTCGTCTCGGGCGAGAAGCCGTCGACCAAGGCCGCTCTGGCCGCGCTCACGAAGGTGACCGAGGCCCGTCGGGTGCTGGTCGTGCTGAGCAGTGTCGACGAGCTGAACTGGGTGTCGCTGCGCAACGAGCCGCGGGTGCACCTGATCGAAGCCGGTCAGCTCAACACGTACGACGTGTTGGTGGCCGACGACGTGGTCTTCACCAAGGAGGCCCTGGACGAGTTCCTGGGCGTTCCCGCCGAGACCACCGAGGAGGGTGGCAAGTGAGCACGATCGCCGACCCGCGCGACATCATCGTCGCGCCGGTCGTCTCGGAGAAGAGCTACAGCGAGCTGAACCGCAACTGGTACACCTTCCTGGTGCACCCGGACGCGAACAAGACCGCGATCAAGATCGCTATCGAGCAGATCTTCAACGTCCGTGTCCTGACGGTCAACACGCTCAACCGCGAGGGCAAGCGCAAGCGGACCCGCACCGGGTTCGGCAAGCGCAAGAACACCAAGCGCGCGATGGTGAAGCTGGCTGAGGGCGACCGTATCGAGGCCTTCGGCGGCCCGGTCAGCTGAGGGGTGTAGACAATGGCTATCCGTAAGTACAAGCCGACGACGCCGGGCCGGCGTGGCTCCAGCGTCGCCGACTTCGCCGAGATCACCCGGTCGACGCCTGAGAAGTCGCTGCTGGCACCGCTGCCGAAGAAGGGTGGGCGTAACGCCCACGGGCGGATCACCGCCCGGCACCAGGGCGGCGGCCACAAGCGGCAGTACCGGATCATCGACTTCAAGCGGGTCGACAAGGACGGCGTGCCGGCCAAGGTCGCGCACATCGAGTACGACCCGAACCGCACCGCGCGCATCGCGCTGCTGCACTACGCCGACGGCGAGAAGCGATACATCATCGCGCCGAAGGACCTGAAGCAGGGCGACCGGGTCGAGTCCGGTCCGGGCGCCGACATCAAGCCGGGCAACAACCTGCCGCTGCGCAACATCCCGGTCGGTACCACCATCCACAACGTGGAGCTGCGTCCGGGTGGCGGGGCCAAGCTGGCCCGCTCGGCCGGCGTCGGCATCCAGCTGCTCGGCCGGGAGGGCGTGTACGCCACCCTGCGTATGCCGTCGGGTGAGATCCGGCGCGTGGACGTGCGGTGCCGGGCCAGCATCGGCGAGATCGGCAACGCCGACCAGTCGAACATCAACTGGGGTAAGGCCGGCCGGATGCGGTGGAAGGGCAAGCGCCCGACCGTCCGTGGTGTGGCCATGAACCCGGTCGACCACCCGCACGGTGGTGGCGAGGGCAAGACCTCCGGTGGTCGCCACCCGGTCAACCCGCAGGGTAAGCCCGAGGGCCGCACCCGTCGTAAGGGCCAGCCGAGTGACCGGCTGATCGTCCGCCGTCGCTACGCCACGCGTAAGCGCGGCTGAGGGAGATAAGACATGCCTCGCAGCCTGAAGAAGGGCCCGTTCATCGACGACCACCTGCTCAAGAAGGTGGAGACGCAGAACGAAAAGGGCTCGAAGAACGTCATCAAGACCTGGTCGCGGCGCTCGACGATCATCCCGGAGATGCTCGGGCACACGATCGCGGTGCACGACGGACGTAAGCACGTCCCGGTGTTCGTGACCGAGGCGATGGTCGGGCACAAGCTCGGCGAGTTCGCGCTGACCCGCACGTTCAAGGGTCACGAGAAGGACGACCGGAAGAGCCGCCGGCGCTGACGCCGCGGGCATACGGATAGAGGATCAAGGGGTTACAGCGATGCCAGGAAAGGGCGACGCTCCGGTGCTTCCGGGCGCGCGGGCGGTTGCGCGATACGTGCGCATCTCGCCGATGAAGGCGCGCCGGGTGGTCAACCTCGTCCGCGGCCTGCCCGCGAAGGAGGCTCTCACGGTGCTGCAGTTCGCGCCGCAGGCTGCGAGCGAGCAGGTGTACAAGGTGCTCGCGAGTGCGATCGCCAACGCGGAGAACAACGAGCGGCTGGACCCCGACGCGTTGCTCGTCAGCGAGGCGTTCGTGGACGAGGGCCCGACCATGAAGCGGTTCCAGCCGCGGGCGCAGGGCCGGGCTTACCGGATCCGTAAGCGCACCTGCCACATCACGGTGGCGGTCGAGGCGGTGGCGCCGGCCGCGCCGAAGAAGTCGGCGAAGAAGGCGGCACCGGCGGCGCAGAGCGCACCGGCCGAGACGCAGAGCAACACGGAGGGCGCCGAGTAATGGGTCAGAAGGTTCACCCGCACGGGTTCCGCCTCGGCATCTCGACCGACTGGAAGTCCCGCTGGTTCGCGGACAAGCTCTACAAGGACTACATCGGCGAGGATGTCAAGATCCGCCGGATGATGTCCAAGGGCCTGGAGCGCGCCGGCATTTCCAAGGTCGACATCGAGCGCACCCGCGACCGGGTCCGCGTCGACATCCACACCGCCCGGCCGGGCATCGTCATCGGCCGTAAGGGTGCGGAGGCCGACCGGATCCGCGGCGAGCTGGAGAAGCTCACCGGCAAGCAGGTGCAGCTGAACATCATCGAGGTGAAGAACCCCGAGTCGGACGCGCAGCTGGTTGCCCAGGGCGTTGCCGAGCAGCTCTCGAGCCGGGTCAGCTTCCGTCGGGCGATGCGCAAGGCGATGCAGTCGGCGATGAAGAACCCGATGTGCAAGGGCATCCGGGTGCAGGTCTCGGGTCGCCTCGGCGGCGCCGAGATGAGCCGCACGGAGTTCTACCGCGAGGGTCGGGTTCCGCTGCACACGCTGCGGGCCAACATCGAGTACGGCTTCTTCGAGGCCCGTACCACCTTCGGCCGCATCGGCGTGAAGGTCTGGATCTACAAGGGTGACGCGGTGCCGGGTCGGGAGACTCCGGCCGAGGCGCCGTCGCGCCCGCGCCGGGATCGCGGTGACCGCCCCGAGCGGCCGCGTCGTGGTCGCTCCGGCTCGTCCGGTACGACCTCCGGTGGCACCGAGGCCGGCCGGGCTGCCGCGACGACCGTCGCGCAGCAGGCCGAGACGCCGAGTGGCGAGCCGGTGGACGCGTCCGCCGTCGCCGCCGCGGCAGAAACGCAGCAGGAGGGCTGACAGATGCTGATGCCGCGCAAGCCCCCGAAGGGCTTCCGCAAGCCGCACCACCCGGACCGTAGCGGCGCGTCCAAGGGCGGCAACCGGGTGGTGTTCGGCGAGTTCGGGATCCAGGCTCTCGAGCCGGCGTACGTGACCAACCGGCAGATCGAGTCGGCGCGTATCGCGATGACCCGCCACATCAAGCGTGGCGGCAAGGTCTGGATCACCATTTTCCCGGACCAGTCCCTCACCAAGAAGCCGGCCGAAACCCGGATGGGTTCCGGTAAGGGCTCGCCGGAGTGGTGGGTCGCCAATGTCAAGCCGGGACGGGTTCTCTTCGAGATGTCCTTCCCGAACGAGCAGATTGCGCGAGAGGCGATGCGTCGCGCGATCCACAAGCTCCCGATGAAGTGCCGGATTGTGACGCGCGAAGTGGGTGAATCCTGATGGCAGCGGGCGTCAAGCCCTCCGAGCTGCGTGAGCTCTCCGAGGAGGAGCTGGTCACGAAGCTGCGTGAGGCCAAGGCGGAGCTGTTCAACCTCCGCGTGCAGGCCGCAACCGGGCAGCTGGACAACAACCGGCGGCTGCAGGTCATCCGTCGGGAGATCGCCCGGATCTACACGATCATGCGTGAGCGTGAGCTGGGGCTCTCGGCCGCGCCGACTGAGGTGGCTTCATGAGCGAGAACACGACGACCGCGGGCGCGGAGCTCGTGCGGGGACGCCGTAAGGTCCGCGAGGGCCTGGTGGTCAGCGACAAGATGGACAAGACCGTCGTGGTCGAGGTCGAGGACCGTGTCAAGCACGCGCTGTACGGCAAGATCATGCGCCGGACCAGCAAGCTCAAGGTCCACGACGAGCAGAACTCCGCGGGCATCGGCGACCGGGTCCTGATCATGGAGACCCGTCCGCTGTCCGCCACCAAGCGGTGGCGGCTCGTGGAGATCCTCGAGAAGGCCAAGTAGCGAAGGCTCGAGCTCGGCCGGATCGGTCGGGCGCAGGTTCCGCCAGGCTCCGGCCGCTCCGGCGGCCGGAGAACCGGCAGACATAGGAGATAGACGTGATTCAGCAGGAGTCGCGACTGCGCGTCGCCGACAACACGGGTGCCCGGGAGATCCTGTGCATCCGAGTTCTCGGTGGCTCCGGTCGGCGCTACGCGAGCATCGGCGACGTCATCGTCGCCACCGTCAAGGACGCGATCCCCGGTGCTGGTGTGAAGAAGGGCGACGTCGTCAAGGCGGTCGTCGTGCGTACGGCCAAGGAGAAGCGTCGGCCGGACGGTTCGTACATCCGCTTCGACGAGAACGCCGCCGTCATCATCAAGGACGGTGGGGACCCGCGGGGCACCCGCATTTTCGGCCCGGTCGGTCGTGAGCTGCGGGACAAGCGGTTCATGAAGATCATCTCTCTCGCGCCGGAGGTGTTGTGACCGTGAAGGTCAAGAAGGGCGACACGGTCGTCGTCATCGCCGGCAAGGACAAGGGTGCCAAGGGTAAGGTCATCGCGGCCTACCCGCGGCAGGACAAGGTCCTGGTCGAGGGCGTGAACCGGATCAAGAAGCACACCCGCATCAGCACCACTCAGCGTGGCGCCAAGACCGGTGGCATCGTCACCCAGGAGGCCCCGATCCACGTGTCGAACGTGATGGTCCTGGACTCCGACGGTAAGCCGACCCGCGTCGGTTACCGCATCGACGAGAATGGCCAGAAGGTCCGCATCGCGCGTAGCACCGGTAAGGACCTGTGATGACCACGGCTACCGAAACCAAGACCACGCCGCGCCTCAAGGAGCGGTACCGCAACGAGATCGTGGCCAAGCTGCGCGAGCAGTACGACTACGGCAACCCGATGCAGGTCCCGCGGCTGGTGAAGATCGTCGTGAACATGGGTGTCGGCGAGGCTGCTCGCGACGCCAAGCTCATCGACGGCGCGGTCCGCGACCTGGCCACGATCACCGGCCAGAAGCCGCTGGTCCGGCGGGCGAAGAAGTCCATCGCGCAGTTCAAGCTGCGGGAGGGAATGCCGATCGGCGCGAAGGTCACCCTGCGCGGCGACCGGATGTGGGAGTTCCTGGACCGGCTGCTGTCCATCGCGCTGCCGCGTATCCGTGACTTCCGCGGCCTCGACGGGCGCAAGCTCGACGGGCACGGCAACTACACGTTCGGTCTGACCGAGCAGTCGGTGTTCCACGAGATCGACCAGGACAAGATCGATCGCCAGCGGGGCATGGACATCACGGTGGTCACGACCGCCACGACCGACGACGAGGGCCGGGCGCTGCTCAAGCTCCTGGGCTTCCCGTTCAAGGAGAACTGAGATGGCCAAGAAGGCGCTGATCCTCAAGGCGGCCGCGAAGCCGAAGTTCTCGGTTCGCGCGTACACCCGCTGCCAGCGGTGCGGGCGTCCCAAGGCGGTCTACCGCAAGTTCGGGCTCTGCCGGGTGTGCATCCGGGAGATGGCCCACCGCGGTGAGCTGCCCGGCGTGTCCAAGGCTTCCTGGTAATAGCCCGGCGCGCCCCGCGCGTTAGCTGGACTGTCTCTTCGCCGTAGGCCTGCGCTGACAAAGCCGCGGGAACCCCGGCGAGAAAGGTTGACGAGTTTCATGACGATGACCGACCCGATCGCAGACATGCTCACGCGTCTGCGTAACGCCAACCAGGCGTATCACGACCGGGTGACGATGCCCTACTCGAAGATCAAGGCGAACATCGCCGAGGTCCTCAAGACCGAGGGTTACATCGCCACCTGGTCGGTCGAGGAGCCCGAAGAGGGTGCCGTCGGCAAGCGACTGGTCGTCGAGCTGAAGTACGGCCAGAACCGGGAGCGGAGCCTGGCCGGCATCAAGCGCGTCTCCAAGCCCGGTCTGCGGGTGTACGCCAAGTCGGACGGGCTCCCGCGGGTGCTCGGCGGGCTGGGCGTGGCGATCATTTCGACGTCCCAGGGGCTGCTCACCGACCGGCAGGCCCGCAAGCGGAGCGTTGGCGGGGAAGTCCTCGCCTTCGTCTGGTAACGGGAGACAGGTAGAAATGTCGCGTATTGGACGTAAGTCGATCCCGGTACCGTCCGGCGTCGACGTGACGATCGACGGCCGGACCGTCAAGGTCAAGGGCCCCAAGGGCGAGCTGTCGCACACTCTGGCCGAGCCGATCTCCATCGAGCGGGCCGAGGACGGGCAGCTGAGCGTCAACCGCCCGAACGACGAGCGCAAGGCCAAGGAACTGCACGGCCTGAGCCGTACCCTGGTCGCCAACATGATCGTCGGAGTCACCGAGGGCTACCGCAAGAGCCTGGAGATCTCCGGCACCGGTTACCGGGTCACCGCCAAGGGCAAGGACCTCGAGTTCGCGCTCGGGTTCTCGCACCCGGTGACGGTCCCCGCGCCGGACGGCATCACCTTCACGGTGGAGAAGCCGACGCTGTTCCACGTGGCCGGCATCGACAAGCAGCAGGTCGGTGAGGTCGCCGCCAACATCCGGAAGATTCGCCCGCCGGAGCCCTACAAGGGCAAGGGTGTCAAGTACCAGGGCGAGGTCATCCGACGTAAGGCCGGAAAGGCAGGTAAGAAGTGAGCGCCACGCTGCTCAAGCGCCGCCGCGGCGTCGCCGCCAAGCGTGCCGTCGGGCGTGCGCGTCGGCACTTCCGGGTCCGCAAGAGCGTCAACGGCACGCCCGAGCGTCCGCGCCTGGTCGTCACCCGTTCGCTGCGGCACATCGTCGCCCAGATCGTGGACGACACCAAGGGGCACACCCTGGCGTCGGCCTCGACCCTGGACGCCTCGGTGCGCGGCACGGAGGGCGACAAGAGCGCCCTGGCCGGCAAGGTCGGCACCCTGCTCGCCGAGCGGGCCAAGGCCGCTGGCATCTCCAAGGTCGTCTTCGACCGCGGTGGCAACCGGTACGCGGGGCGGGTAGCCGCGCTTGCCGACGCCGCCCGCGAAGCCGGGCTCGAGTTCTGACAATCCCCGTCACGAGAGAAAAGGAAGGCTGCTGATGCCAGGTCAACAGCGCCGTGGCGGCGGGTCCGGTGGCAACGAGGGTGGTCGCCGCGACAACCGCCGTGAGGGCGGCCGCGGAAACGCGCCCGCCGAGAAGACCCCGCACCTTGAGCGGGTCGTCGCGATCAACCGTGTCGCCAAGGTCGTGAAGGGTGGTCGTCGCTTCAGCTTCACCGCCCTGGTGATCGTGGGCGACGGCGACGGCACCGTGGGCGTGGGCTACGGAAAGGCCAAGGAGGTGCCCGCGGCGATCGCCAAGGGTGTCGAGGAGGCCAAGAAGCACTTCTTCAAGGTGCCGCGGATCGGCTCCTCGATCCCGCACCCGGTGCAGGGCGAGGCCGCTGCCGGTGTGGTGCTGCTCAAGCCGGCCTCGGCCGGTACGGGTGTCATCGCCGGTGGCCCGGTGCGTGCCGTGCTGGAGTGCGCGGGCATCCACGACGTGCTCTCCAAGAGCCTCGGGTCGTCGAACCCGATCAACATCGTGCACGCCACCGTGGCTGCGCTGAAGGGGCTCGAGTCCCCGGAGGCGGTTGCCGCGCGTCGTGGCCTGCCGGTGGAGGATGTTGCGCCGGCCGCCATGCTGGCGTCCCGGGCGGGGGTGGCTTCCTGATGGCACGTCTCAAGGTCACCCAGGTCCGGTCCGGGATCGGGACCAAGCACAACCAGCGTGAGTCGCTGCGTTCGCTCGGTCTCAAGCGGATCAACGACGTGGTGGTCAAGGAGGACCGGCCCGAGATTCGCGGCATGATCTTCACGGTGAGCCACCTCGTGAAGGTCGAGGAGGTCGAGTAATGACGATCAAGGTCCACCACCTGCGCCCGGCGCCGGGGGCCAAGACCGCGAAGACCCGTGTGGGTCGTGGTGAAGGCTCCAAGGGCAAGACCGCCGGTCGCGGTACCAAGGGTTCCAAGGCCCGCAAGAACATCTCGGCGGCGTTCGAGGGTGGGCAGATGCCCATCCACATGCGACTGCCGAAGCTGAAGGGCTTCAAGAACAAGTTCAAGGTGGTCTTCCAGGTGGTAAACCTGGACCGCCTGGCTGAGCTGTTCCCGAACGGCGGTCAGGTCGGCCCGGCCGAGCTGGTCGAGGCCGGCGCGGTCCGCAAGGGCCAGCCGATCAAGGTTCTCGGTTCCGGGGATCTGGGCGGTGTCTCGCTCCAAATCTCGGCGCACGCCTTCAGTGCGTCGGCCAAGGAGAAGATCGCCGCCGCCGGTGGCTCGGTCACAGAGCTGTAAGCTGCACAAACGCTTGGCGCCCGCCAGTTGATTCCAGCTGGCGGGCGCCATGCTCTCAACTCGGGCGTGTGCGCCCGGTAACATCGGATTCGGTTTATGTAGCCGGGCACATCTGCCCGGACCGGGATCGGGCTGTTAGAGTCCCTTCCC
Organism: Verrucosispora sp. FIM060022; assembly: GCF_003977705.1. Taxonomy (NCBI): domain Bacteria; kingdom Bacillati; phylum Actinomycetota; class Actinomycetes; order Micromonosporales; family Micromonosporaceae; genus Micromonospora; species Verrucosispora sp. FIM060022. The sequence goes on along the minus strand of NZ_RQIV01000002.1, from coordinate 356,904 downwards.
AGCATGGAGAATCGGGCACCCTGCCCGACACCACCACCACCCCGATCCGCCTGGGATGCCCGGCGGCCCGCCTCGCGCAGGAGGAAGAAGTTGCTGTCCGCCTTTCTCAGTGCGTTCCGTACGCCTGACCTGCGCAAGAAGCTGCTGTTCACAGTAGGCATCATCGCGATCTACCGGCTTGGCGCCACTCTGCCCAGCCCAGGTGTCTCGTACGGCAACGTGCAGAAGTGCCTCGACACGATCGAGGGCTCCACCGGTGTGCTGAACCTGCTCGACCTCTTCTCGGGCGGCGCACTGCTTCAGCTGTCGGTCTTCGCGCTGGGCATCATGCCCTACATCACCGCGTCGATCATCCTTCAGCTGCTGACGGTGGTGATCCCCCGGCTGGAGCAGCTCCGCAAGGAGGGCCAGGCCGGCCAGGCGAAGATCACCCAGTACACCCGCTACCTGACCCTCGGCCTCGGTGTCCTCCAGGCCTCGGCGTTCGTGGCGCTGGCCCGCTCCGGCCAGCTGTTCAACAACCAGTGCGACGAGTTCCCGATCATCCCGCAGGGCACCGGCATCCCGGACTGGCTGACGCTGTCCATCCTGGTGATGACGATGACCGCGGGTACCGGCGTGGTCATGTGGCTCGGTGAGCTGATCACCGATCGCGGCGTCGGCAACGGCATGTCCGTCCTGATCTTCACCTCGATCGCCGCCCGGCTCCCCAGCGAGGGCTGGCGGATCAAGGAGAGCCAGGGCTGGTTCAAGTTCTTCCTCGTCATCGCTCTGGTGCTGGTGGTCATCACCGCGGTCACCTTCATCGAGCAGGCCCAGCGCCGCATCCCGGTGCAGTACGCCAAGCGCATGATCGGCCGGCGGATGTACGGCGGCACCTCGACCTACATCCCGCTGAAGGTCAACCAGGCGGGTGTCATCCCGGTCATCTTCGGTTCGTCGCTGCTCTACCTGCCGCAGCTGGCGCTCCAGTTCTTCGACCAGAACGACCCGGGCAAGACCCAGGCGTGGATCCAGAACAACCTGGTCGACCCGACCAGCCCGATCTACATCTCGGTCTACTTCCTGCTGATCATCTTCTTCACCTACTTCTACGTCTCGATCACGTTCAACCCGACCGAGGTCGCGGACAACATGAAGAAGTACGGCGGCTTCGTGCCGGGCATCCGCCCCGGCAAGCCCACCGCCGACTACCTGGACTTCATCCTCAGCCGCATCACCCTGCCGGGGGCGCTGTACCTCGCGATCATCTCGATCCTGCCGAACTTCTTCTTCATCTGGCTGGACCGGCAGCAGTACCTCAACTTCCCGTTCGGTGGTACCGCTGTGCTGATCATGGTTGGTGTTGCTCTCGAGACCAGCAAGCAGATCGAGAGCCAACTGATGCAGCGGAACTACGAAGGGTTCCTGCGGTAGATGAGACTGGTTCTGGTTGGCCCGCCGGGTGCGGGCAAGGGCACACAGGCAGAGTTCATCGCCGCGCACCTGTCCGTTCCGAAGATCTCGACCGGGGACATCTTCCGGGCCAACGTTTCGCAGGGCACGCCGTTGGGCGTCGAGGCCAAGCGGTACATGGACGCCGGCAAGCTGGTCCCGGACGAGGTCACCATCAACATGGTCCGGGACCGGCTCGCCGAGCCGGACACCGCCGAGGGCTTCCTGCTCGACGGCTTCCCGCGGACCACCCCGCAGGCCGCGGCCCTGGACAAGCTCCTGGCCGACCTGGGCACCGCCCTGGACATCGTGCTGGAGCTGGTGGTCGACGACGACGAGGTGATCCGGCGGCTGTCCGGCCGGCGCACCTGCCGGGGTTGCGGCAAGATCTGGCACGTCGAGTTCGACGCGACCAGCCGGGAAGGCATCTGCGACAGGTGCGGTGCCGAGCTGTTCCAGCGTGACGACGACAAGCCGGAGACCATCGCGGCACGGCTGCGGGAGTACGCGGACAAGACCGCGCCGTTGGTGGACTACTACGGCGCTCAGGGCAAGCTGGTCGGCATAGACGCCACGGGCCCGGTGGAGGACGTCACGGTCCGCGCGATCGACGCCCTGCGCTCCTACGGGAGCTGACCGCCGTCGGCTGACCGACGCCCGGATAGAGTGCGAACAGCGGGGTACGCTCGGCGTGCCCCGCTGTTCGTGGCAACGAAAGGTAGCGCCTCCATGCGTCGTCCCCAGCTGGACATCCAGCTGAAAACCCCCGAGCAGATCGAGAAGATGCGAGCCGCCGGCCTGGTGGTCGCGGAGGCGCTTCGCAGGATGCGGGAGGCGGTCGCGCCCGGGGTGACCACGGCCGATCTGGACGCGATCGCCGAGTCGACGATCCGCGAGGCGGGCGCCGTTCCGTCCTTCAAGGGCTACCACGGGTTTCCGGCGTCGATCTGCTCGTCGGTGAACGAGCAGATCGTGCACGCCATCCCGTCGCCGGAGCAGGCGTTGGCCGAGGGAGACCTGATCTCGATCGACTGCGGTGCGGTGCTCGACGGCTGGCACGGCGACGCGGCGATCACCGTCGGCGTGGGCGAGGTCGATCCGGCGCTGCTGCGGATGGCGACGGTTGCCGAGGACGCCATGTGGGCCGGCATCGCCGCCGCCGCCCGTGGTGCCGCCAGCGGCAAGGGCCGGCTGACCGACATCTCGCACGCCGTGGAGAACGCGGTACGCAAGGGGGGCCGGTACGGCATCGTCGACGGTTACGGCGGGCACGGTATCGGCACCGAGATGCACCAGGACCCGCACGTGCTCAACCACGGCCGGCCGGGCAAGGGGCCCCGACTGGTGCCGGGCATGGCGCTGGCCATCGAGCCGATGATCACCATGGGTTCCCCGCGTACCGTCGAGTTGGCTGACGGATGGACGGTCGTCACCCGGGACGGCTCGTGGGCCGCACACGTCGAACACACCATGGCGCTGCTGCCCGACGGTGTCTGGGTGCTGACCGCCCCCGATGGTGGTCGTGGCCGCCTCGGTGACCTGGTCACCGCCCGCCAGCCGAGCAACGCGCCGTCCGCCTGACCCGCGCCCGATCGGGCATCGACCGACCCATCCGATCGAGGGTCGGGTGGTGCCGGGTAGGCGGACTGGCGGGCCGGTGGCATGCTTGCCGGCATGGATGGGCGTGACGGGATGCGAGCGGCGGACGCCGACCGTCAGGCCATCGCGGGGAGGCTGCGGGTCGCGCTCGACGAGGGCCGGCTGAACCTGCACGAGTACGACGAGCGACTCCAGCGGGCGTACACCGCTCGCACCTACGCCGACCTGGACGACCTGGTGCGTGATCTGCCGGCGGCGGGTGCGGTGGCACCGATGCCGGGTGCGGTGCCTGCGCAGCGGGCGGCCGCCGGTGCGGTACCGGTGTCGGACGGCGCCGGCGACCGGACGGTGACCGCGCGCTGGCTGGTCGAGGTCTGGGAACCGTGGCTGAAGACGGTGGGGATCGTGGTGGCGATCTGGGCGGTGACCTCGTTCGCAGCCCGCGACCTGCTCTACTTCTGGCCCGCCTGGGTGGCCGCGCCGTGGGGTGCGATCCTGCTGGTCCAGACCGTCACCGGGTTGGTCGGCGGCGAGCCCCGGCGGTGGGCGGCGGACCGGGAGCGCCGTCGGCAGCGGCGGGCCGAGAAGCGGGCGGTCAAGCGGGGCCACAAGGCCGTCCGGCACCAGCTGCACGGCAGTCAGCGATCGGCGGGCGGAACCGATGCCCTGACCGAGGCGCCAGGGCCGCAGCGTGACCTGGGTCACCAGGCGACCGAACCGGGCTCGGTGCCGCAGCAGCCGGAGGGGAATGCCTGAAAGGCACGTTTCTCGTGTCGGTCCCGGCGTATTGGCCGGTCGGTTTGGCGACGGCGTGCATGCGGGCGTACACTTTCTGATCGGCGCACAGCGTCCACTCCGCCATGCCCACCAAGCGCTTCGGTGGGACGCGGAGCCGCGGCTGGCGCGGGTCAACTGATCATGATCAGCACCCGTGTAAGGCGTTGTGAGCCGGTCCGGAGTAACCGACGTCAGGACAGCGGAGGACATGCCGAAAAAAGACGGAGCCATCGAGATCGAAGGTCGGGTCATCGAGCCCCTGCCGAACGCCATGTTCAGGGTGGAGCTCGCCAACGGCCACAAGGTGCTGGCTCACATCAGCGGCAAGATGCGGCAGCACTACATCCGCATCCTGCCGGAGGATCGGGTCGTCGTGGAACTCTCGCCGTACGACCTGACCCGCGGGCGCATCGTCTACCGCTACAAGTAGTCCTGACGACGGCCGGAAACGTCCCGTGTCCGTCTTCGACGTCCGGCGTCGCGCCTCGTGGTGCCGGGCCAGATGGGAAGTAAGGCAACCGTGAAGGTCAAGCCGAGCGTCAAGAGGATCTGCAACAAGTGCCGGGTGATCCGCCGGCACGGCCGGGTCATGGTCATCTGCACCGACCCGCGCCACAAGCAGCGCCAGGGCTGATTTCGTCACGACCGACCGGCAGTTGACGGTCGGTCGAGGGCGTGCTCCCGGGCCGCAGATCCAGCCAGCACATCACACATGCTCGTCCCAGCCGCGAGCGGTGCGCAGCGCGTACTCAATCGTGGTTGACCCCCGGTCGGAGGCCGGGGCCCGCTTGGGCAGCGACCGAACCCGGTCGCCGGCGTATCACACGCCGGAGGAGACAGGTCGGTCGGTAGCGGGGTGGGACGGGTCCACACCTCCGCGAGACAACACAAGGAGTACGCCCACAGATGGCACGTCTAGTCGGCGTCGACCTCCCCCGCGAGAAGCGGCTGGAGATCGCGCTCACCTACATCTTCGGCGTGGGTCGCACCCGCGCCCTGGAGACGCTCGCTGCCACCGGCATCTCGCCGGACAAGCGTGCCCGGGACCTCACGGACGAGGAGCTGGTCCAGCTCCGTGACCACATCGAGGCCAACTACAAGGTTGAAGGCGACCTGCGCCGCGAGGTCGCCGCTGACATCCGCCGCAAGGTCGAGATCGGCTGCTACGAGGGCATCCGGCACCGCCGGGGTCTGCCCGTCCGTGGTCAGCGGACCCGTACCAACGCCCGCACCCGCAAGGGCCCGAAGCGGACGGTCGCCGGCAAGAAGAAGCCCGGCAAGAAGTAATTCTCTTTCACCGGAGTGCGGGTCCGGGTCTGCGCAGGTAGGCCAGGCCGCAACCCGTGCCGGGAAGTCAACTAGGAGCGCACAGACTTATGCCACCGAAGGCTCGTGCCGGGGCCGCTGTAAAGAAGGTCCGGCGCAAGGAACGCAAGAACGTCGCCCACGGGCAGGCGCATATCAAGAGCACCTTCAACAACACCATCGTGTCCATCACGGACCCGACCGGTGCCGTCATCTCCTGGGCCTCCGCGGGCCAGGTCGGCTTCAAGGGTTCGCGCAAGTCGACCCCGTTCGCCGCCCAGCTGGCCGCCGAGGCCGCTGCGCGTCGGGCCATGGAGCACGGCATGCGCAAGGTCGACGTGTTCGTCAAGGGCCCCGGCTCCGGCCGGGAGACCGCCATCCGTTCGCTGCAGGCGGTGGGCCTGGAGGTCGGTCAGATCTCCGACGTCACCCCGCAGCCGCACAACGGATGCCGTCCGCCGAAGCGTCGTCGGGTCTGAGAGGTTAGAGAGAGATGGCTCGTTACACCGGTGCTGACTGCCGCCGTTGCCGGCGGGAGAAGATGAAGCTGTTCCTCAAGGGCAGCAAGTGCGATGGTCCGAAGTGCCCGTTCGAGTCCCGGCCGTTCCCGCCCGGGCAGCACGGCCGCGGCCGCACCAAGGAGACGGAGTACCTGCTCCAGCTCCGTGAGAAGCAGAAGGCTCGCCGGGTCTACGGCGTGCTGGAGAAGCAGTTCCGCGGTTACTACGAGGAGGCCGTGGCCAAGCAGGCCAAGACCGGTGAGGTCCTCCTGCAGATCCTCGAGTCGCGGCTGGACAACGTGGTCTACCGGGCTGGCTACGCCAAGTCCCGGGACATGGCCCGTCAGCTGGTCAAGCACGGTCACTTCACGGTGAACGGCAAGAAGGTCGACATCCCGTCGTACCGCGTCAGTGCACACGACATCATCGAGGTTCGGGCGAAGAGCAAGGAGCTCACCCCGTTCATCGTGGCTCAGGCCGAGGCCGGTTCGAAGACCGTGCCGGCGTGGCTGGAGGCCATCCCGAGCCAGATGAAGGTTCTGGTGCACTCGCTCCCGGCCCGCCAGGTGATCGACACCCAGGTCCAGGAGCAGCTGATCGTCGAGCTCTACTCCAAGTAAGGGCTCGTTGCGGTGGTCCGCCCGGCGACGGGCGGGCCACCGGAACAGTTTGTGTCGTGGGCGTCATATGGCGGGCGCCCCGGAAGAGAAGAGAAGACATGCTCATCAGCCAGCGACCGACCCTCTCCGAGGAGTCGATCAACGAGACCCGGTCCCGGTTCACCATCGAGCCGCTGGAGCCGGGCTTCGGCTACACCCTGGGCAACTCGCTGCGGCGTACGCTGCTGTCGTCCATCCCGGGTGCGGCGGTCACCTCGATCAAGATCGACGGTGTGCTGCACGAGTTCACCACGATCCCCGGGGTCAAGGAGGACGTGGTCGAGCTCGTCATGAACATCAAGGAGCTCTGCGTCAGCTCCGAGCACGACGAGCCGGTCAGCATGTACCTGCGCAAGCAGGGCCCGGGCGACGTGACCGCCGGTGACATCCAGCCCCCGGCCGGTGTCTCGGTGCACAACCCGGACCTGAAGCTCGCCACCCTCAACGGCAAGGGCCGGCTCGACATGGAGCTGACCGTCGAGCGGGGTCGTGGCTACGTCACGGCGGCGCAGAACAAGCAGGCGGGCGCGGAGATCGGCCGGATCCCGGTCGACTCGATCTACTCGCCGGTGCTCAAGGTGACGTACCGCGTCGAGGCGACCCGTGTCGAGCAGCGGACCGACTTCGACCGGCTGATCATCGACGTCGAGACCAAGCCGTCGATGGGCCCGCGTACCGCGCTGGCCTCGGCCGGCTCGACGCTGGTGGAGCTGTTCGGGCTGGCCCGGGAGCTGGACGAGACGGCGGAGGGCATCGACATCGGCCCGTCGCCGCAGGACGCGCAGCTGGCGGCGGACCTGGCCCTGCCGATCGAGGAGCTGGACCTCACCGTCCGCTCCTACAACTGCCTCAAGCGCGAGGGCATCAACTCCGTTGGTGAGCTCATCGGGCGTACCGAGGCCGACCTTCTCGACATCCGCAACTTCGGCCAGAAGTCGATCGACGAGGTCAAGATGAAGCTCGCCGGGATGGGTCTGGGGCTGAAGGACTCGGCTCCGAACTTCGACCCGGCGCACGTCGTGGACGCCTTCGGCGAGGCGGACTACGACACCGACGACTACCGCGAGACCGAGCAGCTCTAGTCCGCGCTGCCGCCACACCTGAGGAGCACCAAGCATGCCCACGCCCACCAAGGGCCCCCGCCTCGGCGGCAGCCCCGCGCACGAGCGGCTGATGCTGGCCAACCTGGCCACCGCGCTGTTCCAGCACGGCAAGATCCAGACCACCGAGACGAAGGCCCGACGGCTCCGTCCGCTGGCCGAGCAGCTCATCACCAAGGCCAAGCGCGGCGACCTCGCCTCGCGCCGCCGGGTGCTGGGCGTCGTCAAGGACAAGGACGTGGTCTACGCCCTGTTCGACCAGATCGCGCCCCGGTACACCAACCGCAACGGTGGCTACACCCGGATCGTGAAGACCGGTCCGCGCAAGGGTGACGCCGCTCCGATGGCGATCATCGAGCTGGTCGAGGAGCTGCAGGTCACCGAGCCGACGGCGAACCGCAAGACCGCCGCCCGCAAGGCCGCCCAGCAGGACAAGGTCGAGGCGCTCGCCCCGGCCGAGGAGGCCCCGGCCGCGCGTTCGGCCGACCAGGACTCCGAGGCGCCGGTGTCGGCGTCCGGTGACACCGCCGCCGCCCGCGAGGACAGCGACCTGGCCACCGAAGAAGGCAAGGCCTGATCCAGGCCGTCGTCGGGCCCGGCATCCCCACGGGGTGCCGGGCCCGAGTCGTCTTGAGGGAGGTACGACGTGGACGAGCGGGTCCGGCTACGGCTGGATGTCGCGTACGACGGCACGGACTTCTCCGGCTGGGCCGCCCAGCCGGATCGGCGTACGGTCGCCGGGGTCCTGGTGCAGACGCTGGATCTGGTGCTCGGCGCCGGGACCGCGACCGGGTTGACGGTGGCTGGCCGTACCGACGCGGGGGTGCACGCCTCCGGGCAGGTCTGCCACCTCGACCTGCCCGTCGAGGTCTGGCGCGAGCACGAGGGTCGGCTGCTGCGTCGGCTTGCCCGGCTGCTGCCGGGTGACGTGCGGGTACGGGCGATGACCGAGGTGCCGGCCACCTTCGACGCCCGCTTCTCCGCCACCTTCCGGCGGTACGAGTACCGGGTCACCGACGCCCCATGGGGTGCCGAGCCGCTGCGTCGACACGAGGTGCTGGCCTGGCCGCGCCCGCTTGACACCGATCGGCTCGCCGCCGCCTCCGCCGGGCTGGTGGGGGAGCACGACTTCGCCGCGTACTGCCGGCGCAAGGAGAACGCCACCACGTTGCGGGAGGTGACCCGGCTGGACTGGCGGCGTGACCCGGACGGGATCCTGGTCGCCACCGTGCAGGCCGACGCGTTCTGCCAGGCGATGGTGCGCAGCCTGGTCGGCGCGATGCTGGTCGCCGGGGACGGCCGCCGACCGGTGGAGTGGCCGGCCGGCCTGCTGACGCGGCGGGAACGGTCCAGCGAGGTGACCGTGGCACCCGCGCACGGGTTGACCCTGGTGGCGGTGGGCTACCCGGACGATCCGGCCGAGTACGCGCGCCGTGCCGAGGCGACCCGACGGTTGCGGGTCCCGGCCGACGCCTGAGGCTCAGTCCTCGTCGGACCCGTCCTGACGCCCGGTGCTGTCGGTGGGCTCGGGCGAGGGCTGGTTGGCGACACCGCCGTTGGCCCGCCGCTCCAGCACGTCCCGGTTGAGGTGCAGTTCGAGCATGTCGAAGAGGATCTCGCGGACGACCGTGTCGCCGGAGCGGATGGTCGCGCCGTCGGCGCGGGAGACCACCGCGTACGCGACGTAGTGGCCGCGTACCTGCCAGCCGACGCGGGCGGGGGCGCTGGCGATGGCGTCGGTGCCGTCGCCGGCGGGCATGCCGCGGAAGCGGCCCTCCCGCTCGTCGAGCACCTGGCGGATCCGGTCGCGGGCCCGTTCGGCGCTGGACCGGTCGGTCAGGTTGAACAGTCCGGTGGTGACCAGGTGTTCCTGGTCGGGGGCGCGCAGGGTGGCCCGGACGACCTGGTTGCAGCCGAGCCGGACGAGCAGGTCCGCGACCTCGCCGGTGGCCGCCACCGGGCAGCTCGCGCTCGACTGGGTGCGCAGCACCTCGTACCCGTTCTGGCTGTCGCCGATCGCCAGGGTGCTGCTGGGGAAGACTTCCCGGGCGGTCAGCGGTGCCTGGTCGGTGTCGCGGGAGTCGAGGTCGCTCGCCTGGGTCGGATCCGTGCCCGGGGTGTTGTCCGGTGTGGTGTTCGGGGCCGCCTGCTGGTTGATCAGCTGCCGGCCGTCGAGCAGCGCGGCACCGGCCAGGCCGCAGAGGGCGAGCAGCACCAGCGCGGCGGCGCCACCGATCAGCACCTGCCAGGTGCGGCCACCGCCGCGACGTGGCGGTGGCGCGGTGGTGGACTCCTGCGGCGGGGGTACGGCGGCGGGCAGGTCGTACTGCGCCGTCGCAGCGGCCTCGTAGTGCGGCACCGCGTCCTGTACCGGTGGCGAGGCTGCCGTCGACGTCCCCGTCGAGGGCAGCACCAGCTGGTTGGGCCGGGGCAACGACGGCGCGGGGAAACGCGACGGCGAAGGGCCGGCGGGCACCGCACCGGCTGCGGGCGGTGGCTGCCCCTCGGAGTCGTCGTCCCGGTACGGGACGACGGCGTCCTCATCGGAGTCGTACCGATATACCATGCCGTCCAGAGTAGGGACTTTTATCCCTTTAGTAGGTTTTTTTGGGAAAAACGAACGGCGGGTCGTGTCGCCGGCAGGGGACTCCGTCCCGTCGGGCGGGGCGAGGCCGGTGCGAGAATGACAGGCGTGACCGGGGACCATTACTTCACCACCGCACCGAGCGCATCCGCCCAGCCGCGCGAGGTGCAGTTCGCCGTCGCCGGCCGCGACTTCACCCTGACCTCGGCGTCCGGGGTGTTCTCGGCGACCCGCCTCGATCCGGGTACCGCCGTGCTGCTGCGCAAGGCCGACCTGCCACCGGCCACGACCGAGGGCGCCCTGCTCGACCTCGGCTGCGGCTTCGGTCCGATCAGCTGTGTGCTCGCGACCGTCGCACCGACGGTGACGGTGTGGGCGGTGGACGTCAACGAGCGGGCCCGGGAACTCACCGCCGCCAACGCCGACCGCCTCGGTCTCGCCGACCGGCTGCGGGTGGCCGCACCCGAGGAGGTGCCCGCCGACCTGACCTTCGCCCAGATCTGGTCCAACCCGCCCATCCGGCCCGGCAAGGACGAGCTGCACGCGCTGCTGTTGCGCTGGCTGCCCCGGTTGACCCCGGACGGGGTGGCCTGGCTGGTGGTGGGTCGCCACCTCGGCGGTGACTCGCTGCACCGCTGGCTGGTCGAGCAGGGCTGGCAGGTGCAGCGGCACGCCAGCCAGAAGGGCTTCCGGGTGCTTCGCGTCACGCGGTGAGCCGCCGACGCCGGTAATCGGTTGGCTCCTCCGTCGGGCTCCGGGAGGATGCCCGCGTGGGATACGTGGACGTGGCAGCGGTCGGATACGTCCTGCCGGACGGGCGGGAACTCTTCGCCGACGTGTCGTTCCGGGTCGGTGAGGGTGCCAAGGTGGCACTGGTCGGGCCGAACGGTGCCGGCAAGACGACGTTGCTGCGGATGGTCGCCGGGGACCTGCCGGTGCGTACCGGCACCATCGCGCGTACCGGTGGGCTGGGCGTGATGCGCCAGTTCATCGGCATGATCGGGGACGAGTCGACGCTTGCCGACCTGGCGTTGTCGCTCGCCCCGCCACCGCTGCGCGAAGCCGGTCGCCGACTCGCCGAGACCGAGGCGGCCATGCGCGCGGCCGAGCTGCGCGGCAAGTACAGCAGCGCCGCCGGCAAGGCCCAACTGGCGTACGCGGACGCGCTGGCCGCCTGGGGCGAGACCGGCGGGTACGACGCCGAGGTCCTCTTCGACACTGTCGCCACCATCGTGCTCGACCTGCCCTGGGACACCGCCCGGCAGCGACCCGTGCGTACCCTCTCCGGCGGTCAGCAGAAGCGCTTCGCGCTGGAGTTGCTGCTGCGCGGCACCGACGAGGTGCTGCTGCTCGACGAGCCGGACAACTTCCTCGACGTGCCCGGCAAACGGTGGCTGGAGGCGCGGCTGCGCGAATCCGGCAAGTCGGTCCTCTACGTCTCGCACGACCGGGAGCTGCTGGCGCACACCGCCGACCGGGTGGTCGCCGTGGAGGGCGGCGGCGCCTGGGTGCATCCGGGTGGCTTCGCGAGCTGGCACGAGGCTCGGGTGGCCCGGCACGCCCGCCTCGATGAGCAGCGCCGCCGTTGGGACGAGGAGCACCAGAAGCTGCGTGAGCTGATGCTGATGTACAAGCAGAAGGCCGCGTACAACGACGGGTTGGCCTCGCGCTACCAGGCCGCACAGACCCGGTTGCGCAAGTTCGAGGAGGCCGGGCCGCCGCCCGTACCGCCGAAGGACCAGGACATCCGGATGCGCCTGACCGGCGGACGGACCGGCAAACGCGCGTTGGTCTGCGAGCAGTTGGAGCTCGACGGCCTGACCTACCCGTTCGACCTGGAGGTCTGGTACGGCGACCGGGTCGCGGTGCTCGGTGCCAACGGCACCGGCAAGTCGCACTTCCTGCGGCTGCTGGCACGCGGCGGCACGGACCCCGATCCGGCCAACCCGCCGGTCGACGGCGCGGCGGCGCTCGCACCGGTGGCGCACGGCGGTGTCGCGCGGCTCGGCGCCCGGGTCCGTCCCGGGCACTTCTCGCAGACCCACGACCGACCCGAGCTGATGGCGAAGACCCTTGTCGAGATCCTCTGGCGGGGTGACGAGCACCGGGACGGCATGGACCGGCACGCGGCGATGGCGGCGCTCAGCCGGTATGAACTCGCCGGTCAGGGCGACCAGCGCTTCGGCACCCTCTCCGGTGGGCAGCAGGCCCGTTTCCTGGTGCTGCTGCTGGAGCTGTCCGGGGCGACCCTGCTGCTGCTCGACGAGCCCACCGACAACCTCGACCTGGCCTCCGCCGAGGCGCTGGAGGCCGGCCTGGCCGCCTTCGCCGGCACGGTGCTCGCGGTGACCCACGACCGCTGGTTCACCCGCACCTTCGACAGGTTCCTGCTGTTCCGGGGCGACGGCGAGGTGGTCGAGACCGACGAACCGGTGTGGGACGTCGGTTGACGGTGGCCGCCCGGGTCACCGTCCGGTGAGGCCGCCCGGCCGCCGAGCCTGCGGCATATGGTGATCTCGTGAGTGAGATGACCTATCGCCGGTTGGGCGACTCCGGGCTCGTGGTGTCCGCTGTGGGGATCGGCTGCAACAACTTCGGCCGCAAACTCGACCTCGACGGCACCCGTGCGGTGGTCGACGCGGCTCTCGACGTCGGAATCAACTTCTTCGACACCGCCGACATCTACGGCGAGCCGCACGGCGCGTCGGAGGCGCAACTCGGTGCCGCCCTCAAGGGCCGCCGCGACGACGTGGTGCTGGCGTCCAAGTTCGGCATGTCGATGAGTGGTGCCAACGGGCGGGACTTCGGCGTACGCGGCTCACGGCGGTACGTGATGCGGGCGGTGGAGGCGTCGTTGCGCCGACTGGACACCGACCACATCGACCTGTACCAGTTCCACGAGCCCGACCCGGGCACCCCGATCGACGAGACCCTCGCCGCCCTGGACGACCTGGTCCGCGACGGCAAGGTGCGCTACCTGGGCAACTCCAACTTCGCCGGCTGGCAGATCGCCGACGCCGACTGGACGGCCAAGACCCGGGGGCTGACCCGCTTCATCAGCGCCCAGAACAACTACAGCCTGCTCAACCGGGACGCCGAGATCGAGGTGCTGCCCGCCTGCGAACGCTTCGGGCTCGGCATGCTGCCGTTCTTCCCGCTGGCCAACGGGCTGCTCACCGGCAAGTACAAGCGGGGCGAGGCACCGCCGGCCGGTAGCCGGCTGGCCGGCGGCGGCCGGTACGCCCAGCGGCTCGCCGCCGCCGACTGGGACACCATCGAGGCCATCGAGGCGTACGCGGCCGAGCGCGGCGTATCCATGTTGCATGTGGCCATCGGCGGGCTGGCCGCCCAACCGTCGGTGGCCTCGGTCATCGCCGGAGCGACCACGCCCGAGCAGGTACGCGCCAACGCGGCGGCCGGGTCCTGGCAGCCCACCGACGCCGACCTCAAGGCGCTGCGCGAGGTGCTCGACCGCCGTTAGCGGCCTGCGGAACGGCCCGGGATGCGAAACGGCCCGGCGCGCGTGGTGCGTGCCGGGCCGTTCTGGTTGACGCTGGTTACGGTCGGCGGCGCCGCCGTCCGAGCAGCGGTGCGGTCAACGCCACCACGATGAGCGTGGCGACACCGAGCCCGACCGCCCACCACCAGCCGGGTGCCGCGCCGTCGCCGACCCGGTCGGCCCGCGCCGGGTCGGCGTCCCGGTTCTCGGAGACGGGCACCACCGGCGGCGGCTGCGCCACCCGTGCCTGCACCGTCGCCGATGTCGTGCCGGAGTAGGGCGCGGCCGGCTTCACCCGCACCTTCCACTCGCCGGGGGAGAGGATCGGGCCGGTGGTGTAGAAGCCCTGTCCCTCGGCGGCCGGTTCCAGCTGCACCGGGCCGACCGTGCGGCCCTCCGAGCCGGTGGCGGTGAGCACCAACCGGACCATCTTGTCCAGGTAGTGACCGTCGGCGTAGGTGGCCTGGATGGTCACCCCGTCGGCACCGTCACCGGCCACCGTCAGCTTGAGCTTGTTGTTGTGCGCCGCCGCCGGGTTCGCGGCGATGACCGCCAGGAGCAGAGCGGCGATCATGGCGGTGGCCACCGTCCGGATCCGGGTCACGGTGCCTCCTCACTACGTTGAGCGGGGCCCCGCCCGGACATCGCCGGGCGGGGCCCACTGATCACAGGCGACGGCCGGGTGCGAGCCGGGTGGGATCACCACCGAGGCGTCCAGCGCCCTTGACGGACTTGCCGTCGTTGGCCTTGACGCCCGCCGTGCTGGCCGTGCCGCCGAGCCGGACGATCATCGCGTCGGCGTCCCGGATCAGCACCTCCCGGATCTCCGCCTCGGCGACCAGCTTGGCGTCGGCGGCAAGGTCACGGAACTTGATCAGCTCCTTGATGGCCTTGTCGTCCTTGCCCTTGGCCTCCTCCTTGCGGACCTTCTCGAGCTGCTTCGACAACTGGTCGTACGCCTTGTTGGACAGGCGTCCGGTCGCCTTGAACCGGTCCAGCAGGTTCTGCATGTCCCGGAACGAGGTGGTGACGAAGAACCGGACCGACGCGGTGGTGGCGTTACCCGCCTTGTCGGTCGCGGTCACGGTCAGCTCGTGCAGACCCAACGGCAGCTCGTACATCGCCTGCAGCGTGCCGCTGGCGTACGGCCGGCCGTTGAGGGTGCCGACCACGGTGGCGATGCCGGAGGTCGGGTCGACCGCCTGCCAGGACACGCGTACGTCCTGGCTGTCACCGTAGAGCTGGCCGTCGGCGATGCCGGAGACCAGCAGGGTCGGCTTGGTGCCGTCGATGCGTACCACCGCGGACTTCAACGTCTCGGCGTTGCCGACCTTGTCGGTGGCCCGGTACAGCAGCTCGTGGGTGCCGTCGCCGCTGATCTCCACCGGCTCGGTGTACGGCGTCCAGGCGCCACCGTCGAGCGACCACTCCAGCAGCTGCATCCCGGAACCGGCGTCGGTCGAGGTGAGCACCACCGGGATGGTGCCGTTGTGCCAGCCCTCGTCGTTCGCCGGAGCGAACGACGCGGTGCTGACCGGCGCGGTGGTGTCGATCCGGACGGTGACCGTCTTCGTCTCCTCCACGTTGCCGGCCTCGTCGACGGAGCGGAACCGCAGCTCGTGCTCGCCGTCCCCGGTCACCTGCACCGGGTCGGTGTAGGCGGTCCACTCGGTGGCCTCGCCGAGCTGGTACTCGGTGCGGGCCACCCCGCTGCCGCCCTCGGAATCGGTGGCGGAGAGCGTGACGGTCACCGGACCGGTGTGCCAGCCCTCGACCGGCGTACCGGACACCTCGGCGGTGGTCACCGGAGCCACGGTGTCGCTCGGCACCTCATCCGCGGAGAACCGGAAGTAGTCGAACGACGCCACCTTCGAGGCGGTCTGGTTGCCGCTGAGGGTGAACACACCCACCTTCGGGGTCGCCCCCACGGCCGCGTTGACCAGTTCGGTCAACGCCGTCCAGGTGGTCCCGTCCGCCGAGTACGACGCGGTGAAGGTGTCACCGGCACGGGACACCCGCAGGTACCACTCGGACGAGGTCAGGTTCTCCGCACCCGGCTGCGGGTTCTGGATCACCCCGTCGATCTCGCTGCGGAACTCGATCCGCCGCGTCACCGGCTGACCGGCCTGGTTGTCCACGACGAAGTCGAACTTGAGGTAGTTGTCGTCGTCGCCGTACACGATCAGACCCGCCTGCTGGTACTGCTCGTCCAGCAGACTGCCGTCGATCCTGGTCTCCATCGTCCAGTCGCCGGTCGGGGCGTTCTGCATGATGAAGTTCGTCGGATCGGTGTTGTTGGTGCCGTAGATGTCACCGTTGGGCACGTCGACGTAGAGCTTCCCGCCGCTGACCCGGTAGGCGCTCGGGTCCTCCCGCAGGATCGCGTTCCACCGGCACTTGTCCAGCGAGATGCCGTCGAACTCGTCGGACGGGTCGACCGGCCCGGCCGGGGAGTCCGGCGTCACCTGGAACCAGTCGAACACGGCCTCCACGACGGGGGCGTCGGTGCCACCGTTGAGGGCGAACAGGCCGATCCGCGGGTTCTCGATGCCGGCCAGCGCGGCGGACCGCCCGACCGGACTGAAGGTCTGCCCGTCGGCCGACATCTCCGCGGTCAGGTTGGTGCCGTCGCTGCTGATCCGCAGGTAGACGGTGTCACCGTCCGGCGCGGCGACGTTGTCGGCACTGTCGTTGCGCGGCGTGCCGGCAGTCTCCCGGAGGAACTCCACCCGCCGGCTGCCGTTGAAGAGCAGGTCGACCTTGGCGTAGTTGTCGTCGTCGCCGTAGACGAGCAGACCGGCCTGCTGGTAGGTCGCCGTCACCGGGACAGTGACCTTCGTGGTCGCCTGCCAGGCACCCGACGGTGCCGGCTGGAGCACCAGGTTGGTGGCGTCGTTGCGGCTGCCGTAGAGGTCACCGACCCCGGTGGGCAGGCGCAGCGCGCCGTCGGAGACGGACAGCAACTGGTTCTCCCGGACCACGCTGGTCCACCGGTCGCGGTTGAGCGTGTCGCCGGTGAAGTCGTCCGAACGCGCCCCGAGGCAGGAGGTGTTCGGCGATTCGATCCGGACCGGCACGGTCGCGTACGACCGGGCACCCCGGCTGTCGGTCACCGTCAGGGTGGCGGTGAAGTTGCCGGGCGCGGCGTAGGTGTGCTCGGCGTTGAGCGTGTCGGCCGTACCACCGTCACCGAAGTCCCACTCGTACGTCAGCGGGGTGTCGCCCTCGGGGTCGGTGGCCGTACCGCTGAACGCGACGGTGAGCGGCGCGGTGCCGCTGGTCGGCGTGGCGTTGGCGGTGACGACCGGCGGGGCGTTGTCGGTGACACCCTTGCCGAGGAAGTCGATCCAGTTGACGTTGAACAGGCTCGCCGAGCCGCCGGCCGGATCGCGGGCGACGAAGAACAGCTTGCCGTTCGAGTCGGCGTCGGCGGGCACCTCGGCCGTGACGTCGGTGTACGACTGCCAGTCCCCGGTCCCCGGTACGACGACCGAGGTGACAAGCGGACCGTCGGCCGCACCGGCGCGGACCTCAAGCCGGCCGCCGGTGGTGGCCGAGGCCACCCGGAAGCGGATCGACTCGATGCCGGTCAGGCTGGCCGGCTCGACCGACCACCAGTCGCCGTCCTCGATGAAGCCGATGTTGTCACCACCGCCCGCGGTGTCCCCGGTGGCCTCCTTGCCCACCCCCGGGTCGCCGCCGCCGGTGCTACCCGCCAGCCGGCCGGTGTTGGAGTAGTACTCGGCCTGCTTGCGCTTGGGCTGGAGGATCTCCAGCGCCCGGCCGGTCAGCGGGCTGGCCCCACCGGCGCCACCCTTGTCGGTGTAGGTCGCCTCCAGCACGGTGAAGACGTTCGCCTCGGCGCCGTGTCCGGCGGCGAGCTGGGTCTGCACCACGCCCTCGCAGCCGGTGTGCTGCTCCAGCGGGTGGGCGTGCTCGTCGTGACCGAGCAGGACCTGAAGTTCCACGTCGGCGCAGTCGATCTCGCCGTCCTCCGGGTCGGTCACCTTGATGGTGTACTTGACCTGGTCACCCCAGTCGAAGAAGCCGCCGTCCGGCGGGAACTCGATGGTGACCGTCGGTACGGTGTTGCCGACCGTGACCGGCACGTTCGCCACCGCGGTGCGCCCCTTGGGGTTGGTCACGGTGAGCTGGGCGTTGTAGTTGCCCGCCGAGGCGTACGTGTGGGTGGGGTTGGCCTCGTCGGAGCTGTTGCCGTCACCGAACGTCCAGGCGTAGGTGAGCGCGCCACCGTCCGGGTCACGCGAGCCGGCGCTGGAGAAGGTGACGGTCAGCGGAGCCGGCCCGGAGGTCGGGTCGGCGTTGGCCACCGCGACCGGGGCCCGGTCACCGGCGATGTAGTCGATCCGGTAGACCCCGGAGTTGTCGTTGTTGCCGCCGAAGCCGCTGCCCCACTCGATCATGTAGAGCGCGCCGTCGGGGCCGAACTCGAAGTCCATCGGACGGATGAAGCTCATCCCGTCCAGCAGGCGGTTGATGTCCACCAGGGACTTGCCGTCCGCGGTGACCTGCATGGTGTACATCCGCGACTGGTTCCACTCACCGAACATGGCCTTGCCGTCGAAGTACGCCGGCCACTTGCGGTCGGAGTTCAGGTCGGCGTCGTACCGGTAGACCGGGCCGCCCATCGGCGCGCCGCCGCCACCGATCTCGGGGAACAGCGGGTTGGGCGCGTAGCCGTAGTCGACGGTGGCCGAGACGGCCGGCGGCAGGTTGGTCAGGCCGGTGTTGTTGGGCGAGTCGTTTACCAGGTTCGCGCAGTCGAACTTGGCACCACTCGGCCCGGACGGGAACTGGTAGTCGTTGTACGCCTTGTTCGCGCCGTGGCAGTACGGCCAGCCGAAGTTGCCCGGCCGGTCGATGATGTTCCACTCGACCAGACCCTCCGGGCCCCGGTTCGGGTTGGCGGAGTTGGCGTCCGGCCCGTAGTCGGCCACGTAGAGCACGTTCGTGGCGAGGTCGATGCCGATCCGGAACGGGTTACGGAAGCCCATCGCGTAGATCTCGGGACGGGTCTTCTCGGTGCCGGGCGGGAAGAGGTTGCCCTCCGGGATGGTGTACGTCCCGTCGTCCTCCGGGTGGATCCGGATCACCTTGCCGCGCAGGTCGTTGGTGTTGCCGGAGCTGCGCTGCGCGTCGTAGTCGGCGCGGCCGGGCCGCTCGTCGATCGGCGTGTACGCGTCGGACGAGAACGGGTTGGTGTTGTCCCCGGTGGCCAGGTAGAGGTTGCCGTCCGAGTCGAAGACCATCGTCCCGCCCGCGTGGCAGCAGGTGTTGCGCTGCGTGTCGACCCGCAGGACCTGCTTCTCGCTGGCCGGGTCGATCGAGTCGCCGGTGACGGTGAACCGGGACAGCAGGTTGCGCGCGATCCCGTCGTTCGGGGCGTAGTAGAGATACACCCAGTTGTTGGTGGCGAAGTTCGGGTCGAGCCGGATGCCGATCAGGCCGTCCTCGTTGCCGGTGAAGACGTCGAGGTCGATGGCGGTGACGGTGTTACCGGTGTCCGGCTTGATGATCTGGACCCGGCCGTCACGCTCGATGTAGAAGACCCGGCCGTCGGGCGCGATGTCCAGCTCCATCGGGTTGCTGGTGTTGCTGTCCAGCGTGACCTTCTCGAAGCTCGACGTCAGCGAGGCGCGGCAGTCGGCGTTGCTGACCCCGGCCGCGGTCCGGATGCCGCCGAGCAGATGCTGGAGGAACTCCGGCTCGGCGTACGACTCGCGGGTGTGGCCGCCGCCGGTGTACCAGGTCCGGCCGCCGTCGTAGTCCCGGCACCAGGCGATCGGGTGGTCGTGACCCATCGCGCCCGCGCCGGGGGAGTAGCTGCGCTCGTCGAGCGTGGCCAGCACGTGCACCTTGCCGCGCGGGTTGGTCCGGAAGTTGTACCACTCGTCGTAGCGGGACCAGCGCTCCGGCAGGTGGGCGGTGGACTCGTGGGCCGGGTCCTCCACCTTGACGGTGGCCGTCTGGTTGGCCGGGTGGTTGGCGAAGTACGCGCCCACCAGCTCGCCGTACCAGGGCCAGTTGTACTCGGTGTCGGAGGCGGCGTGGATGCCGGCGTAGCCACCGCCGGCCTGGATGTAGCGTTCGAACGCCTCCTGCTGCTCGGCGTTGAGCACGTCGCCGGTGGTGGAGAGCCAGATCACCGCCTCGTAGCGGGCCAGGTTCTCATCGGTGAACGCGGCACCGTCCTCGGTGGTGTCGACGGTGAACCCGTTGGTGGCACCGAGTTGCTGGATCGCGGCGATGCCGGTCGGGATCGAGTCGTGCCGGAAGCCTGCGGTCTTGGAGAAGACCAGGACCGAGAAGTCCTCGGCTGCGGCGTTCGCGGCGGGCGCGGCCTGGTTGACGGGTGCGCTCTGCGCGACGGCCTTGGTGCTCGGCGCGGCCTGTGCGGCGGGGACGCCGACGAGGCCGGTCGCGGCGAGGCCGAGGGTGAGAAGTGTGGCGGTGATGGGTACGCGGGCACGGGGTGGTCGGGACACTCCGGTCTCCTCTGTCCTTGCTGGACGGGGTCGCGGGGGCCGGTTCGCCGAAGACCGTCCCAGGTGGAGCCGGACCGGACACCTCGCCGGTGGTGTCCGTTCCAGCATTATGTCGATTCGCTGAACAAATTAGCCCCGCTGAAACGGTTTATGGCAACACTTCGATGGATAACGTTTCGGTAACTGCGCGTGACATTCCTGGTCAGGTCGCTTCAAACGCCGTATCTCCGACACAGAGCGGCCGGCCCGTACCTCCGTGGAGGTACGGGCCGGCCCCCAGCCGTCGGCTACCCGGGCGTGAGCCGGAAGTAGTCGAACGCCGCCGTCTTCGAGGCGGTCTGGTTGGCGCCGAGGGTGAACAGGCCCACCTTCGGAGTCGTACCGACCGCAGTGCTCGTCAACGAGCCCAGGGTCGTCCAACTCGTGCCGTCCGCCGAGTACGCGGCGGTGTAGGTGCTGCCGCTGCGGGTCAGCCGCAGGTGCCAGATCCCCTGCGTCAGGCCGGTCGCCTGCGGTTGGGTGCTCTGCACCGCCCCGCCGACCTCGCTGCGGAACTCGATCCGCCGCGAAATCGTCTGACCTGCCGCGTTGTCCGTGACGTAGTCGAACTTCAGGTAGTTGTCGTCGTCGGCGTACACCAGCAGACCGGCCTGCTGGTACTGCTCGTTGAACAGGCTGCCGTCGACCCGGGTCTGGATCGTCCAGTTCCCGGCCGGGCTGTTCTGGAGGATGAAGTTGGTCGGACCGGTGTTGCTGGTGCCGTAGATGTCACCGTTCGGCACGTCGATGCGCAGCGCGCCGTCGGTGACCCGGTACCGGGTCGCGTCCTCCCGCACCATGGCGTTCCACCGGCACTTCTCCAGGGTGCTGCCGGTGAACTCGTCCGAGGGTGCGGTGCTCGTGCCGGTGGTGGCCTCCGGGGTGATCCGGAACCAGTC
Organism: Verrucosispora sp. FIM060022; assembly: GCF_003977705.1. Taxonomy (NCBI): domain Bacteria; kingdom Bacillati; phylum Actinomycetota; class Actinomycetes; order Micromonosporales; family Micromonosporaceae; genus Micromonospora; species Verrucosispora sp. FIM060022. The sequence goes on along the minus strand of NZ_RQIV01000002.1, from coordinate 336,003 downwards.
GAACTCGGCGTTCACCACCGGCGCGGTGGTGCCGCCGTTGAGGGCGAACAGGCCGATCCGCGGGTTGGTGATCCCGGCCAGGGCAGCGGACCGGCCGACCGGAGTGAAGGTCTGCCCGTCGGTCGAGTAGGCCGCGGTCAGGTTCGTCCCGTCGCTCGTCAGTCGCAGATGGATGGTGTCACCGGTGGGAGCGGCGGTGGCGTCCGCGCTGTCGTTGCGCGGCGTCCCGGAGGTTTCCCGGATGAACTCCACCTTGCGGTTGCCGCCGTAGACCAGGTCCAGCTTGGCGTAGTTGTCGTCGTTGCTATAGAGGATCAGGCCGGCCTGCTGGTAGTCGGCCCGGGCCGCGACGGTGACCCGGGTGGTCGCCTGCCAGGCCCCGCTGGGTGCGGGCTGGAGCACCAGGTTCGTCGCGTCGTTGCGGGTGCCGTACAGGTCACCTGCGGCGGTGGGTAGGCGCAGCGCACCCCCGGAGACCGAGAGCGACTGGTTGTCCCGCACCACACCGCTCCACCGCTGACGATCCAGCGAGGTGCCGGTGAACTCGTCGGACCGTAGTGGCCCCTGCTGCACCTGGCAGGGCTCGTTGCCCCCGGTCCCGTCGACCCGGATCGGCACCGTGGCCTGCGCCCGCGCGCCCCGGCTGTCGGTGACCGTCAGGGTGGCGGTGTAGTTGCCCGGCGTGGTGTACGTGGCGGTGGCGTTGAGCGTGGTCGCCGTTGCACCGTTGCCGAAGTCCCAGGCGTACGTCAGCGGGGTGTCCCCGTCCGGGTCGGTCGCCGTACCGGTGAAGGTCACGGCCAGTGGCGCGGTCCCGCTGGTCGGGGTGCCCGTGGCGGTGACCGTCGGTGGGGCGTTGCCGCTCACCCCGGGGCCGACGAAGTTCATCCAGTTGACGTTGAACAGGGTTCCGGTGCCACGGTTGGGGTCCCGGGCGACGAAGTACAGCCCGCCCTCCGAGGAAGCGCCGTTGGGAATCTGCGCGGTGACGTCGGTGTACGTCTGCCACCCCCCGGTGCCGGCCACGGTGGCGGTGGTGATCAGTGGCCCGTCCGCGGCACCGGCGCGTACCTCGATCCGGCCGCCGGAGGTGGCCGAGGCGACCCGGAACTGGATCGACGTGACGCCGGTCAGGCTGGCCGGGCTGACCGACCACCAGTCGCCGTCCTCGATCCAGCCGATGTTCTGCCCGCCGCCGGCGGTGTCACCGGTGGTCTCCTTCTCGACCCCGGCGGTGCCGCCGCCGGTGGCACCCGCCACCCGGCCGGTGGCCGAGAAGTACTCGGCCTCCTTGCGCTTGGGCTGGAGGATCTTCAGCGCCCGGCCGGTCTGCGGCTCGGCCCCGTCGGATCCGCCCTTGTCGGTGTAGGTCGCCTCCAGCACGGTGAAGACGTTTGCGTCCGCGCCGTGGCCGTCGGCGAGCTGGGTCTGCACCGTGCCGGTGCAGCCGGTGTGCCGCTCCAGCGGGTGGGCGTGCTCGTCGTGACCGAGCAGGACCTGGAGTTCGACGTCGGCGCAGTCGATCGTGCCGTCCTCCGGGTCGGTGACGCTGATGGTGTAGGCGACCTGGTCACCCCAGGCGAAGAAACCACCGTCCGGCGGGAACTCGATGGTGACGGTCGGTGCCGTGTTGCCGACGGTGATCGGCACGTTCGCCACCGCGGTCCGCCCCGCCGGGTTGGTGACCCGAAGCTGCGCGGTGTAACTGCCGGACCGGGTGTACGTGTGGGTCGGGTTGGCCTGGGTGGAGGTGCCACCGTCACCGAACGTCCAGGCGTAGGTCAGTGCCCCGCCGTCCGGGTCACGGGAACCGGCACTGGAGAAGCTCACCGCCAGCGGGGGCGCCCCCGAGGTCGGGTTCGCCGAGGCGACCGCGATCGGGGCGCGGGCACCGGCGGTGTAGTCGATCCGGTAGACCCCGGAGTTGCCGTTGTTGCCGCCGAAGCCGCTGCCCCACTCGATCAGGTACAACGCGCCGTCGGGGCCGAACTCCATGTCCATCGGCCGGACGAAGGTCATCTGGTCGAGGATCCGGTTGATGTCGACAAGCGTCTTGCCGTCCTTGCTGACCTGCATGGTGTACATCCGCGACTGGTTCCACTCGCCGAAGATCGACTTGCCGTCGAAGTACGCCGGCCACTGGCGGCGGGACGAGATGGTCGGGTCGAACCGGTAGACGGGGCCGGCCATGGGCGCTCCGCCGCCGCCGATCTCCGGGAAGCGGCTGTTGCCGCCGTAGCCGTAGTCGACAGTGGCCGGGATGGCCGCCGGCAGGTTGGTCAGGCCGGTGTTGTTGGGGGAGTTGTTCACCGGCGCGGAGCAGTTGAACTTCGCCCCGCTCGGGCCGGACGGGAACTGGTAGTCGTTGTACGCCTGGTTGTTGCCGTGGCAGTACGGCCAGCCGAAGTTGCCGGGCCGATCGACGATGTTCCACTCGACCAGGCCCTCCGGGCCCCGGTTCGCGTTGGTGGTGGTGGCGTCCGGGCCGTAGTCGGCGACGTAGAGCACGTTGGTGACCGGGTCGACGCCGATCCGGAACGGGTTGCGCAGGCCCATCGCGTAGATCTCCGGACGGGTCCGGGCGGTGCCCGGGGCGAACAGGTTCCCGCTCGGGATGGTGTACGTCCCGTCGGCCTGCGGCCGGATCCGGAGCACCTTGCCACGCAGGTCGTTGGTGTTGCCGGCGGTGCGCTGCGCGTCGTAGTCCGCCCGCCCGGAACGCTCGTCCAACGGGCTGTAGCCACTGGACTCGAAGGGGTTGGTGTTGTCCCCGGTGGCCAGGTAGAGGTTGCCGGCCGAGTCGAAGGTCATCGTCCCACCCATGTGGCAGCAGGTGTTGCGCTGCGTGGGCACCTCCAGCACGACCCGTTCGCTCGACGCGCTGATCGTGTCACCGGTGACGGTGAACCGGGACAGGTGGTTGCGGGAGCCGCCCGCGCTCGGGGCGTAGTAGAGCCAGACCCATCCGTTGCTGGCGAAGTTGGGGTCGAGTCGGATGCCGAGCAGGCCGTCCTCGTTGCCGGCGAAGACGCTCAACCGCAGGGCGGTGACGGTCTGGCCGGTGTCCGGCTTGATGATCTGCACGCGGCCGTCGCGCTCGATGTAGAAGACCCGCCCGTCGGGCGCGATGTCCAGCTCCATCGGGTTGCTGGTGTTGCTGTCCAGCGTCACCTTCTCGAAGCTGGCGGCCCGGCCCGCACCGCAGTCGGAGTGCACCACCCCGGCCGCGGTCTGAATGCCGCCGAGCAGGTGCTGAAGGAACGCCGCGTCGGAGAAGGACTCCTGGGTGTGCCCACCGCCGGTGTACCAGGACCGGCCGCCGTCGTAGCCCTGGCACCAGGCGATCGGGTGGTCGTGCCCCATCGCCCCGCTACCGGGGCTGTAGCTGCGCTCGTCGAGCGAGGCCAGCACCTGCACCTGACGGGCGCGGGGGTTGGTGCGGAAGTTGTACCACTCGTCGTACCGGGACCACCGCTCCGGCAGGTGCCGGGTCGACTCGTGCGCGTAGTCCTCGACCTTCACGGTTGCGGTCTGGTTCGCCGGGTGGCTGTTGAAGTACGCGCCGACCAGCTGGCCGTACCAGGCCCAGTCGTACTCGGTGTCGGAGGCGGCGTGCACGCCGACGTATCCGCCACCGGCGCGGATGTAGCGCTCGAAGGCCGACTGCTGGCTGGCGTTGAGCACGTCGCCGGTGGTCGACAACCAGATGACCGCCTTGAACCGGGCCAGGTTGGTGTCGGTGAAGGCACCGCCGTCCTCTGTGGTGACGACTGTGAAATTGTTCGCGGTACCGAGTTGTTGGATCGCCCGGATGCCCGCCGGGATCGAGTCGTGGCGGAACCCGGCGGTCTTGGAGAACACCAGGACGGAGTACGGGTCAGCGGCGGCAGCGGCAGCGGTACGGCTCGCGGCCTGGGCGGCTGCGGGGCCGGTGACCGGAGCCGGCGCACCGGCCAGCACGAGTACGAGGGCGAGTAGCGCGACAGTAAATAGGCCGGGCGTTGCTCGTCGACGGCGGGTTCGGGGCACGAAAGTCTCCTCTTTCCGTATGGGACGGGTCGGAGCGGGCGGCGGTGACTACTCCGGTTCGGTCCGAGCGCTCGTACCTGACGGTGAGGGTCTGGCTGCCGAGGAACTGAGCCGATCATTCAATTTGTGTTCGTCGATCGGTTTCGAGCAAGACTCATTGATGTAACAGATTGGTAACGAGGGCCTGGGGAATTGGCATGAGTCGCTGCATATCGGGGTCTTTTTTCGGTCACCGCGTCCCGGCGAGTCGGATTGACGCGGCTGCCCACGGCCCGGCTCGTGTGGCAGCACGGGGGTTGGCGGCACAGCCGAAACAACGTACGGTGACACCCAACGAACCCACGGGAGCCCGGTGTACCGGGCTGAGAGGGGGGCTGCCAGCCCCCGACCGTCGAACCTGATCCGGGTAATGCCGGCGCAGGGAGGAGAGTTGCCGTGCCGTCCCTCGGACGACTGCATCTGATCACCGATACCCGCCCCGGGCGGGATGCGCTCGCCGTGCTCGCCGCCGCCCTGCCGGTGGCCCACACCGAACTGGTCGTCCAGGTCCGGGTCGAGGACACCACCACCGACCGCGAGGCGTACGAGCTGACCCGCCAGGTGCTGGTGCTCTGCCGCCCGTACGGGGTCACCTGCCTGGTCAACGACCGGTTGCATGTGGCGTTGGCGGCGGGCGCGTCCGGCGGCCACGTCGGTGCCGACGACCTGCCGGTGGCGACGGCCCGGCGGGTACTCGGCCCGGATGCGGTGCTGGGCGCCACCGCGCGCGAGCCGGTGTCGGCGGCCGAGGCGGTCGCCGCCGGAGCAAGCTATCTGGGCGTGGGCCCCTGCCACGCCACCACCACCAAGGACGGCCTGCCGCCGGCGATCGGCGTGGCGGGCGTCCGGGCGGTGGTCGAGGCGGTCACCGTGCCGGTGATCGCCATCGGGGGAGTGACGGCGGAGGACGTGCCTGTGTTGCGGTCCGCCGGCGTGTACGGGGTGGCGGTGGTCGGCGCGCTTTCCGGGGCCGCCGACCCCGCCCACGCCGCAGCCGAGTTCGTGGACGCGCTGGCGTGTTAACAAGGGGCCCTTCCTCTACCGGAGGCGTTAACAAGGGGCCCTTCCTTGCACCGCAGGTGACGGTGGTGGGGGCGGGGCCGATCGGGTTGGCGATCGCGTGGCGGTGCGCGGCACGCGGGCTGCGCGTCGTGGTGCACGATCCGGCGCCGGGCTCGGGTGCCTCGCACGTTGCTGCGGGCATGCTGGCGCCGGTGGCCGAGGCGTACTTCGGCGAACACGAGCTGACCGGGCTGCTCACCGAATCCGCCCGACGCTGGCCGGGCTTCGCCGCCGAGCTGACCGAGGCGACCGGGGTCGACATCGGGTACCGGACCGAGGGCACCCTGATGGTCGGGCTCACCGCCGACGACCTGGCCGAGGCGCGTCGACTGTGGTCGTACCAGCAGGGGCTGGGCCTGCCGGTGAGCTTGCTGCGCCCCTCCCAGCTGCGGGAGCGCGAACCGGCGCTGGCGCCGAGGGTCCGCGGCGGCGCGCTCGCCGCCACCGACCACCAGGTCGATCCGCGGCGCCTGGTGCCGGCGCTGCGCCTCGCCGCCGCGCGGGCCGGCGCGGTGCTGGTCACCGAACCGGTCAGGCAGCTGTCCGAGCCGTCGGGCGGGGTGACCGTGGTCGCCGCCGGCTGCGGCGCCGCCGCCCTCACCGGGCTGCCGGTCCGCCCGGTGAAGGGCCAGGTGCTGCGGCTACGCACCCCCGACGGTGGTCCGCCGGGCTTCCGGCACGTCATCCGGGGGTACGCCGACGGCGAGCACGTCTACCTGGTGCCACGCGAGTGCGGCGAGGTGGTGGTCGGTGCCACCGTCGAGGAACGCACCGACGTGGCGGTCTCCGCCGGTGCGGTGCTGCGGCTGCTGCGGGCCGCCGTCGATCTGATGCCCGAGTTGGCCGAGTACGACCTGGTGGAAACGATCGCCGGGCTGCGTCCGGGCACCCCGGACAACGCGCCGATCCTCGGGCCGCTCCCGGGCCGACCGGACGTGCTGGCGGCCACCGGCCACCACCGGCACGGGATCGTGCTCACCCCGGTCACCGCGGATCTGATCACCGGCCTGATCACCGGAGAGGGGACGGACGACCCGCTGCTCACTCCGTTTCGGGCCGACCGGTTCCACCCGGACAGCAAGGAGGAGGACCTGTGGAGTTGACGGTGAACGGTGTCGAGCGGGACGTGCCCGACGGTGCCACGGTCGCCGACCTGGTTCGGCAGGTCACCCCGCAGCAGCGCGGGGTGGCGGTGGCGGTGAACGGTGAGGTGGTGCCGCGTACCGGCTGGCCGGCGACGGCGCTGCGCGGTGGCGACCGGGTCGAGGTGCTCAGCGCCGCGCAGGGCGGGTGACCATGGACTCCGACGGCTTCGAGATCGGCGGCACCCGGTTCGGGTCGCGGCTGATCCTCGGTACCGGTGGGGCGGCGAACCTGCACGTGCTGGAGCAGGCGATCCGGGCCTCCGGCACCGAGCTGGTCACCCTCGCCCTGCGCCGGGTGGACACCGTCCCCGGCGGCTCGGGCGGTCTGCTGGATCTGCTGGACCGGTGCGGGGTACGGCTGCTGCCGAACACGGCCGGCTGCTACACCGCCGGGGAAGCGGTGAAGGTGGCGCACCTGGCGAGGGACGCGTTCGACACCGACTGGGTCAAGCTGGAGGTGATCGGCGACGAGCGTACGCTGCTGCCCGACGGGGTGGAACTGCTGCGCGCCGCCGAGGAACTCGTCGCCGACGGGTTCACCGTGCTGCCGTACACCTCGGATGATCCGATCCTGGCCCGCCGGCTCGCCGACGTCGGCTGCGCGGCGGTGATGCCGGCCGGCTCGCCGATCGGGTCGGGGCTGGGGGTGTCCAACCCGCACCACATCCGGCTGATCCGGCAGAGCGTCGACGTGCCGGTGATCCTGGACGCCGGGATCGGTACCGCCTCCGACGCGGCGCTGGCCATGGAGTTGGGCTGCGACGCGGTGCTGCTGGCCAGCGCGGTGACCCGGGCCGCCGATCCGGTGGCGATGGCCACCGCGATGCGCCACGCGATCACCGCCGGTCGTCTCGCCGCCGGTGCCGGCCGCATCCCCCGCCGTTTCCACGCCCTCGCCTCCACCCCCGACGAAGGCCGCCCGGATCTATGACCCCCCCACCAGTCGATCTTGGGACGGAAGTGCCCCTCCAGGGGCCGTTGCGCACCAAGATTCCCGGCGGGGTCGTGCTGTTGACCGATCGGCGGGCGGCGCGGGGCGATCTGCTCGGCGTGGTGGCGGGGGCGGTGGCCGGGGGAGTGCGGTGGGTGGTGCTGCGCGAGAAGGACCTGCTGCGCGAGGAACGTCGGGCGCTCGCCGACGAGTTGCAGCCGATCCTGGCCGAAGCCGGCGGCAACCTGATCGTGGCTGGTCCCGACCCGCTGCTCGCCATCCCCGTACCGGCTGCGGGCCGACCGCTGGTGGCCCTCCACCTGTCGGCCGCCGACCCGTACCCGCCGCCGGAGGCCGACCTGGTCGGCCGATCGTGCCACGACGAGGGGGAACTGAGCCGACTGACCACGGAGGACTACGTCACGCTCTCCCCGGTCTTCCCCACCAGATCCAAGCCCGGCTACGGCCCACCCCTGCGACCCGTGGGACTGGCCAGGCTGATCCGGCTGAGCCCGTTACCGGCACTGGCCCTCGGCGGCATCGAAATCCCGGCCCAGGTCCGCGCCTGCGTGCAGGCGGGCGCTGTCGGTGTCGCCGTCCTCGGCGCGATCATGCGTTCTCCCGATCCACAGCAGACCGCCGCCGAACTGACCAGCGCCTTCGAGGCAGCCCCAACCGCAACCGTTGAGGAAGACAGATGACCCCGACGACCGTGCTCACCGTGGCCGGCTCGGACTCCGGCGGCGGCGCCGGCATCCAGGCCGACCTGAAGGTCTTCGCCGCGCTCGGCGCCTACGGCACCAGCGTGATCACCGCGGTGACCGCGCAGAACACCCGAGGCGTGGACGCCGTCCTGCCACTGCCCCCGCAGACCGTCACCGACCAGCTCGACAGCGTGCTGTCCGACTTCGCGGTACGGGCGGTCAAGACCGGGATGCTCGGCACGCCGGCGGTGGCGGGGGCGATCGCCGACGCCGCCGCGGCCGGGCGACTGCCGCAGCTCGTCGTCGATCCGGTGCTGGTGGCCACCAGCGGGCACCGGCTCGGCGTGGTGGCGGCGGTGGAGCGGCTGTTGCCGTACGCCCGGGTGGCGACCCCGAACAGCGCGGAGGCCGCGGCGCTCACCGGCGCTGCGGTGACCGACCTGGCGGAGATGACGACGGCCGCCCGGGCCCTGGCGTCCGGCGGGCCGGAGTGGGTGATCGTGACCGGCGGTGACGTCGACACCGGCGGCGAGGCCCTGGACGTGCTGCACGGGCCGGACGGGACGACGGTGCTGCGGGCCCCTCGGGTGCCGACGCGGCACAGCCACGGGACCGGGTGCTCGTTCTCGGCGGCGACCGCGGTGCGGCTGGCGATGGGCGATTCGGTGCCGGTGGCGGTCGCCACCGCCAAGGAGTACGTGACCCGCGCGCTGACCGGCGCACGGGCCTGGGAGTTGGGCGCGGGACGCGGCCCGTTGGACCACTTCGGCTGGTCCGCCTGAGCAGGGAGGTTGTCATGCAGGTACGGCGCAAGGTGTACGTCGAGGGATCGCGGCCGGAGATCCGGGTGCCGTTCGCGGAGGTGGGGCTGACCGGGGACAACCCGCCGGTGCGGCTCTACGACACCTCCGGTCCGGGCTCCGATCCGCAGGTCGGGCTGCCCGCGCTGCGCGGGCCGTGGATCGCCGAGCGGGGAGATGTCGCCCCGGTACGCGGACCGGGCACACCGTTGGCCGGGGCGGACGGGAAACGGCCGACCCAGCTCGCGTACGCCCGGGCCGGGGTGGTCACGCCGGAGATGGAGTTCGTGGCGATCCGGGAGGGCATGTCGCCGGAGTTCGTTCGGGACGAGATCGCGGCCGGGCGGGCGGTGCTGCCGCTCAACGTCAACCACCCGGAGTGCGAGCCGGCCATCATCGGCAAGGCGTTCCTGGTCAAGGTGAACGCCAACATCGGTACCTCGGCGGTGAGTTCGTCGGTGGCCGAGGAGGTGGAGAAGCTGACCTGGGCGACGCGGTGGGGCGCGGACACGGTGATGGATCTGTCCACCGGCAAGCGCATCCACGAGACCCGCGAGGCGATCGTGCGCAACTCGCCGGTGCCGATCGGCACGGTGCCGATCTACCAGGCGCTGGAGAAGGTCGGCGGTGACCCGGTCAAGCTGAGCTGGGAGGTGTTCCGGGACACCGTGATCGAGCAGGCCGAGCAGGGCGTGGACTACATGACCGTGCACGCCGGGGTGCTGCTGCCGTACGTGCCGCTGGCGGTGAACCGGGTGACCGGCATCGTCTCGCGCGGCGGGTCGATCATGGCGGCCTGGTGCCTGGCGCACCACGAGGAGAACTTCCTCTACACCCACTTCCGGGAACTCTGCGAGATCCTGGCCCGCTACGACGTCACCTTCTCCCTCGGCGACGGGCTGCGGCCCGGCTCGATCGCGGACGCCAACGACGAGGCGCAGTTCGCCGAACTGCGCACGCTTGGCGAGCTGACCAAGATCGCCTGGGAGTACGACGTGCAGGTGATGATCGAGGGTCCGGGTCACGTGCCGATGCACAAGATCAAGGAGAACGTGGACCTGCAGCAGGAGTGGTGCCACGAGGCGCCCTTCTACACGCTCGGCCCGCTGACCACCGACATCGCGCCCGCGTACGACCACATCACCTCGGCCATCGGCGCGGCGATGATCGGCATGTTCGGCACCGCGATGCTCTGCTACGTGACCCCGAAGGAGCACCTGGGACTGCCGGACCGCGACGACGTGAAGGCGGGCGTGATCGCGTACAAGATCGCGGCCCACGCGGCGGACCTGGCCAAGGGGCACCCGGGCGCGCAGGCCTGGGACGACGCGCTGTCCAAGGCGCGGTTCGAGTTCCGCTGGGAAGACCAGTTCAACCTGTCGCTGGACCCGGAGACCGCGCGGTCGTACCACGATGCGACGCTGCCCGCCGAACCGGCGAAGACGGCCCACTTCTGCTCGATGTGCGGGCCGAAGTTCTGCTCCATGAAGATCACCCAGGATCTCAAGGAGTACGCCGCCCGGGGAATGAAGGACAAGTCCGACGAGTTCCTCGCCGCCGGCGGGCGGGTCTACCTGCCGCTGGCCTGACCTCCCGCTGGCCCGACCTGCGCTTGCCTGACCTGCGCTGGTCTGACCTGTCGCGCGCTCGGCCGGCAGGGCACCGTCAGTCCCGGTGGTGCCGGCCGGTCGAGCGCAGCGAGCGACGGGACTTCTTCGGGCCGGGTTCGTCGTCGGCCACCGGCCGACCGAGCCCGGTCACCCAGTCCACGTACTCCTCGTCCTGGGCCGGCAGCGGCTCCTCGCCACCCTCGGTGTTGTCCGGGCGGGGCTTGCCGCGCCGGAACAGGCCGCGGAGTCCCTTGTCGCGTTCGCCGCTCGGCTGGACGTCCTCCGGGGCGACGGCGGGCGGCCTGGTGAAGGCGGCGGAGAGGTCGCGGGCGGTGGCGGCCGGGTCGCTGGAGAGACTCGGCGCGGCGGCGAAGGCGGCCGAGACCTCCCGTGCGGTGGTCACCGGGTCGAGCCCCGCAGGCGAAGCGGGATCGAGCCCGGCGGGCGAGGTCGCCGCCGGACCGGTGGGTGCCGCTGCCGGCCCGGCGGGCGGCGCGGGGTCGATTCCGCCGCGACCGGTCGGCGTCGGCGGCTCGACGGCGGCCGGACCACCGGCAGCGCGACCCTCCTGGGCAGCACCGGTCTTCTCGTCGCCCGGCTGCGGATCGGCCGGCCGGGTCGGCGCGAAGGCGTTCCAGGACGCCGCCGGGTTCAGCTCGGGCAACGACAGGCGGTGCCGGGGGCGCGGTGTCGGCTCAGGTCGCACGGTGGCGGCGCTCCCGCCGGTGCCACCGGTCGGCCAGGGCGAGCCAGTGGTGTGGGCGACGGGCTGAGCGTCGGCGACGGGCGGGGCGGCGACGGGCGGGGTGGCGGCAGGCGGGGTATCGGCGGCGGGCTCAGCGGTGGCGGACTGGGTGTCGGCGGGCGGGGCCAGGTTGGCGTCAGGAACGACGTGGGCGGGCTGGTGCAGGGTCGGCGCGGCAGCTTGCCCGTCCTCGGACGGTTGGTCCGAGCCCACAGCGGTCGTGCTGGTCCGGGGTTTGCGCGTCCGCCGGGGCGTGGGCGTCTTGCCCGCCGGTGCCGGGTCCGCGAGCGGGCCCGAGGTCGGAGCCGGCTCTGAAGCCGGATCTGAAGGCGAAGCCTGGCCTGGGGCAGGAGCCTGGCCCGGAGTCGGAGCCAGGCCCGAGGTCGGGTCTGAAGGCGAAGCTGGGCCCGGAGTCGAAGGCCGGGTTGCTGCCCGCGGTGACCTGGCGGTCCGCCCGGCGCGGGGGATGTCGCTGCCATCTCCCACCGGTGCCGGGTCGACCGCCAACTCGGCGTCATCCGGCGTGGCAGGGGTCTCCGCTGACGCGGGGGCGTCGGGCCGCAGGGGCTCGACGGTCGTCGTGGCGGCGTCCGCTGGCGCGGGTGCCTCCGCCGCCGGCGTGCGGCCGGTGGCTGGGGCGGGGTGTCGGTCGTCAGCTGCCGGCAACTCCTGCGCGTCGAGCCCGGCACCGGTCGCGACACCTACCGTTGCCGGTGGTGCGTCGACGGACTTCTCGGTCGCGGCTGAGCCGGTGTCCTCCGCGCCGACGGTGGTGTGCTCGGCGGGGGCCGGTGCGCTGAGCGACGGTGTGTCGGGGCGGGTGGGTGCCACCCCGGCGGCCGTGGGGAGGGAACTCGTCCGCTGGTCCGGCCACTGCCAGTGTGGTGGCGGGTCCGCCGGTTGCTGCCCGGTCGGACGGCTCGGTGAGGTGGGCAGGGCCGGGGTCGGGGGTAGCGGCTGGAGAATCGCGGTCGGCTCGATGGCCTGGGTGTCGGGACGCGAGCGGCCGGTGAGCGGCCAGGGCAGCAGGGCGGCAGCGGTCGAGCCGAGCGCGCCGACGGCGATCGCGATCAGGGCCCCGTAGTACGGGGCGAGTTGATAGCGGTCGGCCGAGTCGCCCGGCCCGGCGGCCAGGTAGGCGAAGGCCACCAGCACCGGCCCGGCCACCCCGCTCGGCCCGCTGACCAGGGGCAGGTGCCCGCGCCACCGAGCCGCCCACCCGCCGGCGACGCCGGCCAGCAGGGTCATCATCGGCAGGATCAGCAGGGCCAGCTGCTGCGCCGTGTCGGCGGAGAACCACACCGGCTCCAGCACACCGAGGCGGACCGGGGTCAGCGGCCCGCTGGCGCCCAGTGACGGTACGACCGACAGCAGCGCAATCAGCCACACGGCCCCGGCGACGGCAGCCATGTTCCAGGCGAACGGTGGCCTGACGAGTACGGCCAGCGCGGCACCCGCACCGACGATCGCACCGAGGACGGCGCAGATGGCCACGGCCCAGACCGGATCGACGGAGATGAGCTCCGCGTTGCGGGCCGGTTGCATGCACAACGGTGCCACGACCGTGGCACCGAGCGCGGCGCTGCCGGCGACCGCCAGTTGCCGGCCGGTGCCGGTGAGCTGGCGGTCCTGCCGGGCCGTCCGCTCGGTGAGTACGGCGCCGATCACGGCGGCGTTCGCCGCGAACCAGCCGACCCAGACGAGCTGGGCCGGCCACTGGTTGACGGTGGCGCCGCTGAAGGCGCCGGTGAGCCGGACGATGCCGAAGCCGAAGGCGAGGCCAAGCTGACCGGCCCCGGCCAGCAGGCTGACGCCGAACGCCGTGAGCAGTAGGCGGCTCAAGGTCCGATTGGCCATGTCCGGCACGTTACGGTCCGTTGCCACCGATCGCCACCGGCGCGCCGTGAACGCCGTCCGACCTGCTTGCGGTAGGTCTACTTGAGTTCGACCAGCCGGGCCAGGTATGTCGTGTCGCCGACATTGGTCAGCATGTGCACCGCGCCGGGGTCGCGGTAGACCACCCCACCGGTCGGCTCGTCCGCGTCGATCCGTACGCCGTCGACAGTCTGGATCACGTTCTTCGCACCCTGCACGGCCACCACCAGGTAGGGGTGGTCGTGGCGGTGCAGCGGCTGCTGCTCACCCGGCTCGAGCCGGATGTGCCAGACCCGTACCCGGTCGTTCTCCAGGACGATCTCCTGGCCCACCGGGCCGAGCACGAGATCCTGGTCGGTCGCCGGGGTGGCGGGGGAGTTGCCGGTCATCGGGTCGCCTCCAGTCGGGGGAGCACCTCGCTGGCGATGAGCTCCAGGTGGTCGAGGTCGGTGAGGTCGATCAGGCGCAGGTGCACCCGCTCGGTGCCGATCGCGGCGAACTCGCCGATCCGGTCGACCAGTTGCTGCGGCGAGCCGATCACCGCGTCCTCGGGCGGCAGGGCGCTCTTGACGTGCAGGGGCGCGGCCCGCCGGGCGGCCTCCGCGTCGGTACGCCCGACCGCCACCACGATGCCCGCCGAGAGCACCAGCGGGGCACGTCCGCTGTCGGCGCGGCCGATCCGCTCGCTCGCCTGCCGTGCCCGCTCGTACGCGTCAGCGGTCTACTCAAGGCTGGTGAACGGAACGTTGAACTCGTCGGCGTACCGGGCGGCCAGTTCGGGGGTACGCCGGGGACCACGCCCGCCGACGATGATCGGCGGGCCCGGGGTCTGCACCGGCTTCGGCAGCGCGGGGGCGTCGGTGAGCTGATAGTGCTTCCCGGCGTAGCTGAAGCTCTCGCCCGACGGGGTGGCCCACAGCCCGCTGATCACTTCCAGCTGCTCGGCGAACCGGTCGAAACGTTCGGTGACCGAGGGGAACGGAATGCCGTACGAGATGTGCTCGCGGGCGTACCAGCCGGCGCCGATGCCCAGCTCGACCCGGCCGCCGCTCATCTGGTCCACCTGGGACACCATCACGGCCAACGGCCCGGGCAGCCGGAAGGTGGCCGAGGTGACCAGGGTGCCGAGCCGGATCCGGCTGGTCTCCCGGGCGAGCGCGGCCAGCGTCAGCCAGGCGTCGGTCGGGCCGGGCAGGGCCGGCTCGTCGCCCATCGCCTGGTAGTGGTCGGCGCGGAAGAAACCCTCGAACCCGCCTTCCTCGGCGAGCCGGGCGAAGCGGAGCTGGTCGTCGTAGCTCGCGCCCCGGTGCGGCTCGGTGAAGACGGTGACCCGCATCCTCAGCGCCTTTCGGGGCCGGCGGCCACCGGCTGGTCGCGTTCCATCAGCAGCTCGTGCAGGTCGGCGCTGACCTGGGCGACCTCCGCCAGGTGGGCGTTGCGGCCGAGCGTACGCGGGCGGGGGATGTTCACGTCAACGATCTTGCGGACCCGGCCCGGGCGCGGGCTGAGCACCACCACCCGGTCGGCGAGCAGGACGGCTTCATCGATGGAGTGAGTGACGAAGACGACGGTGGCCCGGCTGCTCATGTGCACCCGCTGGAGTTCCCCGGACAGCTCCTCCCGGGTCAGCGCGTCGAGGGCGGAGAAGGGCTCGTCCATCAACATCACCCGGGGGTTGCCGATCAACGACCGGCACAGCGACACCCGCTGCTGCATGCCACCGGAGAGCTCGTGCGGCAGCCGCTTCTCGAAGCCGGCCAGGCCGGCGACGTCGAGCAGTTCCCGGGCCCGCTCGCGGTGGTCGGCCCGCTTCCAGCCGAAGATCTCCACGGGCAGCAGGACGTTGTCCAGTACGGTCCGCCACGGCAGCAGGGCCGGGCGCTGGAACAGCATGGCGATGTCCTGGCGCGGCTTGGTGATCGGCGTACCGCCCACAGTGATCTCACCGGAGCTGACCGGGATCAGCCCGGCGATCAGTCGCAGCAGAGTGGACTTGCCGCACCCGGATCGGCCGAGGACTGCGACGAACTCGCCCTCGCCCACGTCGAGGTCGATGCCGCGCAGCGCTTCGACCCGGCCGGTGCGGCCGTCGAAGGTGCGGGACACCTCGGACAGACGGATCATCTCCGGGGGCCTCCGCTGAGTGATTGATCAGGAATCCGCCACAGGCTAACCGGCCTCGTCCCGAAAAGCACCGTCCGGGGTGGACATGACTTTGTTTCCGTACCGCAACCCGATACGCCTGGCGGCACAAAGGTGGACCTCTCGTACGCTGTGCCCGCGCAGAATCCCCTCGATGCGCGGTGTCGGCTCCCCTTCCGGCTGCCGGCGCCGCCCGACACACTCCCTCCCGGCGGCCCGACGCCCCGGTTGGAAAGGACAAGGTGCACTGATGAGAAGGCTGACCCGTACGGTCGCCGCGGCCACCATGGCCACCGCGCTCGCCCTCGTCGCCGCGTGCAGCAGCGGCTCGGACGACACCGACGACACCAACAGCGGCGGAGGCGCGGCCCTGGAACAGGTGACCTACCTCACCTCGTTCGGCAACTTCGGACGCGACTCCTACGCGTGGGTGGCGAAGGAGAAGGGCTACTTCAAGGAAGCCGGCTTCGAGGTAGACATCAAGCCCGGCCAGGGCACCAACGCCGTGATCCAGACGATCGTCGGCGGCCAGGCGCAGTTCGGCCCGATCGACCTGACCGGTGGCCTGCTCCAGCTCGGCAACGGCGAGGCCAAGGACTTCATCGCGGTCGCGGCGATCCAGCAGCGCACCATGGCCGCCATCGCCACCGTCGAGGGCACGGGGATCAACACCCCCAAGGACCTTGAGGGCAAGAAGCTCGCCGACACCCCGGGCTCCGTCGTGCGCAACCTCTTCCCGACGTACGCGCGGATGGCCGGCATCGACTACGAGAAGGTGACCTGGGTCAACGGTGAGGCGCAGACCCTGATGGGCATGCTCGCCGCCAGCTCGGTCGACGGCATCGGCCAGTTCGTCGTCGGTCAGCCGACCGTCGAGGCGGTGACCAAGAAGAAGGCCGTCCTGCTGCCGTACAGCAACGTGATGCAGGACCTCTACGGCAACGTGCTGATCACCTCCAAGCAGTACGCCGCCGACAAGCCGGAGTCGGTCAAGCGGTTCACCGCAGCGCTGCTCAAGGGCCTGGAGTACGCCCTGGCGAACCCGCAGGAGGCGGCCGACATCCTGGCCAAGAACGCCGAGGCGGTGAACCCCGTTGCGGCCGCCGCCGAGCTTCAGCTGATGGCGGGGTACGTCCGCTCCAGCAACTCCGGCACCGCTCTGGGCACGCTGGACAGTGGCCGGGTCGCCAAGAGCATCGCGATCCTGCGCGGTGCGGGTGCGCTGAAGTCCGACCTGACCCCCGAGCAGGTCATCGACTTCAACCTCGCCCCCAAGGCCTGAGCCCCACCACGTCGACGGCGGGTACGCCGCACCGGTTGTCCGGTGCGGCGTACCCGCGTCGGCACCGAACCACAAAACGTAGGAGGATCCAATGACCGACGTCCGCCCTCGCCAGACGGCGGGGAGCGTGCCCGAGCCGCTCCATGCCGTACCGCGCGGCCGACGAGTGCGCGCCGGTGACCTGCGGCTCGCCACCGTCGCGGCGTTGCTGCCGGCCGTTGGTCTGCTTGTCGCGTTCGGTCTCTGGTGGCTGGTCGCCCGGCTGGAGCTGGTCCATCCGGCCGCCCTGCCGCCGCCGGGCAGCGTGCTGTCGGCGTTCCTCGAGCGGCCGGACCGACTGCTGGAGCACACCGCCGTCACCACCCGCGCGATCCTGGTCGGCTTCGCGCTCTCCGCGGCGGCGGGAGTGCTGATCGGCCTGGCGTTGGCCGCCTCGCGGACGGTCGAGCGGATGTTCACCCCACTGCTGGTGGCCGTCAACGCGGTGCCGAAGATCACCTTGGGCCCGCTGCTGGTGGTGGCGCTCGGTTGGGGTCAGAAGCCGATCCTGACCATGGTGTTCCTGCTCTGCTTCTTCCCGATCGTGCTGTCCACCGCGACCGGTCTGACCACCACGCCGGCCGAACTGGCCGAGCTGGTCCGGTCGTACAACGCTTCCCGCTGGCAGTCGTTCCGGAAGATCCGCTTCCCGGCCGCCCTGCCGCAGATCTTCGTCGGACTCAAGGTGGCCATGCCGCTGGCCGCGATCGGCGCGGTGATCGGCGAGTTCCAGGCTGGCGAAGGCGGCCTGGGCTACGTGATCCAGCAGTACGCCGGCGTCGGCGACACCGCCACGGCGTGGGCCGCGATCATCCTGATCGCCCTGGTCAGCATTCTGCTCTACGCCGCGCTGGTGCTCATCGAGCGCTTCAGCCTGCCCTGGCTCCGCGAAACCACCTCCAGCCGCTGACCCGGACGAACGCAGGTGTGGCCCCAGCACAACCGGCGCAGGGATCAAGCCTGACCGCCCGAAGCCGGTTGTGCTGGGGCCACACCCCACCGAGTTCACAACAAAGACGGAGGACTCAGCTGGCCAACCGCCAGCGGCCGTTCCGGGCGACCAGGGTGGTCAGCGCCTGCGGCATCAGCCCGGAGTGGTTGTCCGGCGTCATCCGGATCGGCCCGGACAGCCCGTCCATCTGCGAGGTCTCCAGCACGTCGCGCAGCCCCTCCCGGTCGACAGTTGCCGGGGGGCCACCCGCGCGCAGTTCGGCGTCGACGATCAGCTGCACGGCGTCCGCCGCGAACGACGACGAACCGTGGTATCCGCCGAAGCGGGCGGTGTAGTCCTGGAACCACTGGCGGCGGGCGGCCTTCGCGGGGGTGGTGGCGATGACGTCGTCGATCACCATCGTCTGGGTGAAGACCAGCGTCGCCCGCTCGGCGGCCCGGCCCGACGCACCGAGGAAGAGGTCACCCGCCGCGGACGCGTCGAAGTACAGCGGACCGGTGAAGCCGGCCTGCTTGACCGCGCCGGCGGCGAGCATGGCCTGCTCCGGCGGGGTCCAGATGACCAACGCCTCGGGTTCGGCCGCGGCGAGCGTGCCGGCCTGCCGGTCCACCTCGGTGTCGGTGGTACGCAGCGACGCCTCGGCGGTCAGTTGGATGCCGGCCTTGCGGAACTCGCCGCGCAGGGCTTGGACGCCCTCCCGGCCGTAGGCGTCGTCAGTGCGCAGCAGGCCGACGGAGGTGACCCTCCGGCGGACGAGTTCGACGGTGAGAGCGCTGGCGTTGTCGGCAGCATTCGGTGCCAACTTGAACACGTAGCGTCGATCTGCGACCGGATTGGCCACTGCGCCGGCCGAGGCCAGTGCGACGGTGGGGATCTGCTTCTCATTGATGGTGCGTGCCGCGCCGATCGCGCATTCGTTGCATCCGCCCATGATGATGGCGCTGACACGTTTATCGTTGCCGAAGTCGGCGATGTTGCGCAGTGACTCACTGGCGTCGGAGCGGTTGTCCTTCAACAACAGTTCGACAGTCCTGCCGTTCAGGGCTCCGGAGTCATTCAGCTGTTGGACTTTCAACTCCAGTGCCTGCCGGTACGCCTTGCCGACGCCGGCGGCCGCCCCGGACAGTTCCAGGTCGGCGGCGATGACGATCGGCGAGGTGTCCTGCTCCTGTCCGCCGAACTGGCAGCCGGTGAGGGTGGTGGCCAGCATGGCTGATGCGGCCGCCAAAGCGGTCGCGGAGCGGAAGGGGGTCAACTCGGTCCTCCTGATGCGGCGCGGGCGGGGCCCGGTCACCGGCGGCAGCCAGATCCTCAGTGGATATTCTGGGTAGGTCTGCCGTACCGTGTGCGCGAAGCCTGCAAAACCTTGCCAATGCCGGGCGCTGGGGTCAAGCGGAGCCACCGGGGAGCGTTTCGGGACGTCAATCCCACATGTTGGCGTAGCCAGATGTTTTCGTATGCTCACGCTGGCGACATGAATGACCACTCTGGAGTGACATGCCCTGATCAAGGGCACTGTGGAAATGTAGGTATTAGTTGAGCGGACAACAGGATGCGTGTCCACCAACCGTTTCCTGCCTCACTGCGGCTTCCCAAACCCGATCTCGTCTGATGAAATCGCGGCCGTGCCGCGCGTGGCGCCGGCCGTCGTTCCAACTACGGGTCGACGGGTCAGGCGCGGAGAATACGACGGAGGCGATGTCGTGAGCACCGGACCGACGACCCTGCCCGCCAGCGGCGATGCCGAGCACAGTGGACGGCGCAGGCTGCCCCGGCTGCGCGACGCCCGGATTCGGTCCAAGCTGGCGCTGATCCTGGTCGTTCCGGTGGCTGCGGTCATCGCGTTGGCCACGGTCCGTCTGGTCGCCGTTGGTGAAGGCGCCTACGAGGCTTCCCAGGCTCGCTCGCTCACCGTCCTGTCGACGAAGATCTCCGCCTTGGCCAACGACCTGCACGCCGAGCGGATGGCGGCTGCCGCCTACCTTGCCTCGACGCAGCAGCAGGTCGACGCGTACAACCTGCGGGTGCGTCGGACCCAGGAACGGGTCGATGCGTACCGCGCGGAGCGAGCCCGGATCGGCGACGTCCCCACCGCGGTCCGCGACCGGCTGACGGCCATCGACCGGCACCTGGACACCCTCGACGGCACCCGACAGGAAGTGCTCGACCGCCAGCAGATGCAGGTCGCCGAGGCCGCGTTGCGCTACGGCGTCGTCCTGGCCGACCTGGTCGGCTACAGCGACGGCCTGGCCCAGTTGCCGGGCGAGGAGAGCCTGGCCGACAACCGGCGCGCGGTCGCCGCCTTCGCCCGCGCCAAGGCGGCCGTGGCCGAGGAAGAGGCCGTCGCGTTCACCGCGCTGACCACCGGACGACTCGACACCGAGCAGTTCTCCGCGTTCGTGGCCACCCTGACCGGCCAGCAGGAAGCGCTGCTGTCCTTCTCGTTGGCCGCCGACCCGACCCAGCGGGCGCTTGTCGAGAGCACCGTCTCCGGTGACGCCGTGGTGCTGGCCGACCGGATCGCCACCGACATCACCCGCTCGGTCGGCCGGGGCTCGCCGGTCTCCGCCCAGGACGCCACCGCAGCGATCGGCGCGGTGCACGAGCTGATGCGGTGGGCCGAGGGCGAGCTGGAGAACCGGCTCCTCGCCAAGACCGAGCAGGCCCGGTCGGACGTCATCCGGCAGGCGATCGTCGAGACCACGCTTGTGTTGCTCACCCTGGTCATCGCGGTGACCCTGGCCGTGGTGCTGGCCCGCTCGCTCAACCACTCGCTGCGTCGGCTCCGCGAGGGTGCGCTCTCGGTGGCCAACCACGACCTGCCCGAGGCGGTGCGCCGCCTGCAAGGGATGGGCAACGTCAGCGACGGCAGCGTCGACGAGATCGTCCGCGAGGTACGAGACCCGATCCAGCTCAACAACCGTGACGAGGTCGGCCAGGTCGCCTCGGCGTTCAACGTCGTGCACCGGGAGGCCGTCCGGGTCGCGGCCGAGCAGGCGGCCCTGCGGAGCAGCGTCTCGGCGATGTTCCTCAACCTGGCCCGTCGCAGTCAGACGCTTGTCGACCGGATGATCGGCGAACTCGACGCGATCGAGCGCGGCGAGGAGGACCCGAAGCGGCTCGCCCAGCTCTTCGAGCTCGACCACCTCGCCACCCGAATGCGCCGTAACGACGAGAACCTGCTGGTGCTGGCCGGTGCCGACTCCGCCGTGCCGCGTCGCGACGACGCGTTGCTCGTCGACGTGCTGCGGGCCGCACAGTCCGAGGTGGAGCTCTACAACCGGATCGAGTTCGGGACTGTCGACACCGACGTGTCGGTGGCCGCACACGCGGTCAACGACGTCGTCCGGTTGGTGGCCGAACTGCTCGACAACGCCACCCGCTTCTCGCCGCCGAACACCACGGTGGTTGCCGACGGCCGGCGGATCCGCGACTACGTGCTCATCCAGATCGAGGACCGTGGTCTCGGCCTGACCGACGAGCAACTGGACTCGCTGAACAAGCGACTCGCCGCCCCTTCCACCGTGGACGTCGCGGCGTTCCGGCTGATGGGTCTGGCCGTGGTCAGCCGGCTCGCGGCCCGCTACGGCATCCGGGTCGAGCTGCGCCGCAACGTCGAGGGTGGCACCGTCGCCCAGATCACGCTACCGGCCGCCACGGTGATCCTGCCGAGTCTTCGGGGCCGCGACCAGGCGATCACCCGCCCGCGCCAGCCGCTCGCGGTCGAGCAGTCGCCGGCCGGTGCCGGTGAACCGCTCGCCGGAGCGGGACGCAGCACCACCGCCACCCTCAGCGACAGGTGGCGCAGCGCACCGGCCGCCACGCCGTGGCCCGCCGCCGACCCGACACCGCAGCACACACCACCGGCGCACACGTCCCCACCGGCGTACGCCGGCGGGTTCAACGCCGGTACGCCCACCGTCGCTTCGCCGACCATCGACCCGCTGTCCTACCGGACGGCGAACGCCCCGGGCGAGCCGCAGCCGGCCGCACCCGTGCTGCCGGCCGGCCCGGTCGCCGGTGCTCCGGTCAGCACCGCGAACGGGTTCGCGCCCGCCGCCCCGAACGGCTTCACGCCGACTGCCGCCCCGAACGGCTTCACGCCGACTGCGGCTCCGAACGGCTTCACGCCGGCGGCGGCGCCGAGCGGGTTCGCGCCGGCGGCGGGCCAGGGGTCGGGCGGCGGCCAGGACACCCCGATGTTCGGTGGGCTGGGCGCCAGCCTGGCCGCGACCGCTCCGGTCGCCAGCGCACCGATCACCGCGCCGCCGGAGCCGCAGGCCGAGGCGCCGATCTTCCGCGAGATGGAGGCGGTCTGGTTCCGGTCGCACGGCAACGACGTGACGGCCATCTTCAGCCGGCCGCAGTTCGACGAGCCACCCGCGACCGCGGCCGCCGGCCCGCCGGCCGCCAGCCCGTCGGCACCGGCCGTCGAGCCGACCAAGGGGCGTACGCCGCTGCCCACCCGTACGCCGGGTGCGGCTGCCGGCGACGCATCCCTGTCGCCACCGTCGTACCCGACCTCGTCCGCCGCGTCGACCGGTACCCCGCCTGCGGCGCCCCCGCCGGCCGCGCCACCGACGCCGGCTGCCGCCCCGTCCGCCGCTGCCGGCGACGACGCCTGGCGGACCGCGGCAGACGAGGGCTGGACGCGCGCCAGCCAGGCCGCCGAGCCCACCCCGGCCGGTACGACCCGGTCCGGCCTGCCGAAGCGGGTGCCGCAGGCGCAACTCGTTCCCGGCGGGATCGAGCCCCGGACCGGACGGGAACACAGTCGGCGTACGCCGGACGAAGTACGCGGTCTGCTGTCGGCCTACCACCGCGGCGTCCAGCGCGGCCGAACGGCCGGCGCGACTCAGAACAGCACCTCGACCAAGGAGACGAGCCGATGAACAGGCCCGCGGCCATGCAGGACATGGGTTGGCTACTGACCAACTTCGCCGACAGCGTGGCGGGTATCGCCCACGTGGTGGCGGTGTCCGCGGACGGGCTGCTGCTCGCCTCCTCCCGCGATCTGCCGGGTGACCGGGCTGATCAGCTCGCCGCCATCACCTCCGGTGTGGTCAGCCTGACCGAGGGCGCCGCGCGGATGTTCAGCGCCGGCGGGGTGTTGCAGACCGTCATCGAGATGGACAGCGGCTACCTGTTCCTGATGTCGATCAGCGACGGCTCGTCGATGGCGGTGCTCGCGGCACGCAGCTGCGACGTCGGCCAGGTGGGTTACGAGATGGCGTTGTTGGTCGAGCGCGTCGGCGCGGCGCTGGTGCCGTTGCCCCGGGACGCGGTGCGGTCATAGCGCGCACGGTGCGACGGCGGACGGGAGAGGAGGTGATTGCGGATGGATCCGCGACGTGACCCGCGGGGTGCTCTGGTGCGACCGTACGCGGTCACCAGGGGCCGCACCGAACCGCTCCAGGACATCGCCCTGGAGGCGGTGCTGATCGCCAGCCCCACCCAGATCGCCGAGTCGCGGTTTGCCGGGCACGACAAGCATCGCATCGCCATGGTCTGCGAGGGCCGCCCCGAGTCCCTGGCGGAGATCGCCGCGTACACCCGGCTACCGCTGGGTGTCGCCCGGGTGCTGGTCGCCGACATGGTGGCCGACGGCCTGTTGACGCTACAGACGGCCGCTCCCGCCACAGGTTTTGAGGAGCGGATGGAAATGCTGGGAAGGGTGCTGAGTGGACTTCGCGAGCTATGACCCCGCCGGGGCCCGCCAGAGCCGGGGAATCATCTCCGCGAAGATCGTCGTCGCGGGTGGCTTCGGTGTCGGCAAGACCACGTTGGTCGGTGCGATCTCGGAGATCACACCGCTGACCACCGAGGCGGTGATGACCGCGGCGGGCGTCGGGATCGACGACTCGTCAAAGGTGCCGGGCAAGGAGACCACCACGGTCGCCATGGACTTCGGCCGGATCACCATGGCGCAGGATCTGATCCTGTACCTCTTCGGCACACCTGGGCAGACCCGGTTCTGGTTCATGTGGGACGAGATCATCCGTGGTGCGGTGGGCGCCGCCGTGCTGGTGGACACCCGCCGGATCACCGACGCCTTCGCGCCCCTGGACTACTTCGAGAACCGCAGGCTGCCGTACGTGGTCGCGCTGAACCGGTTCGACGGCGCGCCGCAGTACGAGCTGGACGAGGTACGCGAGGCGCTGGCCATCTCGCCGGACGTACCGCTGGTGATGACCGACGCCCGGCGGCGTGAGTCGGTCAAGCAGGTGATGGTGACAGTCGTCGAGCACGCCATGGCGCGGCTGCAAGCTGAACACGACAGGGGTTTCCCGACCCCGGTCGGCTGACCTCGTGCGGGCACTCGTCCCGCTGCCCCGGGCCCACCCGGTGCGGCGAGACGGGTGCCCGTCGTCCGTCCGTACGGGCCCTGCGGGCCCTGTGCAGGTCAGTCGACGCGGAGGCGGTAGCCGCGCTTGACGACCGTCTGCACCACCCGGGGAGCCTTCAGACCGGCGCGTAGCCGGGCCACCGCCATCTCCACGGCGTGCTCGTCGGCACCGCGCGGCAGCGTCCGCAGCAGGGCGGTACGCGACAGCACCCGACCCGGAGACTGGGCCAGTGCCCGCAGCACCGCCATCGGCGCCGGCGCCAACGGACGCAGCTCCCCGTCGATCACGGCGGCGTGCCCGCGCAGCGTGAGCAGATGTCCGGCGACCTTGATGGTGACCGTACGGCGGGGCAGTTCGTCGACGATGGTGCGCACCAGCGCACCCAACCGGGCCCGGCTCGGCGCGCTCACCGGCACGCCCCGGCGGACCAACGGCTCGGCGGTCACCGGGCCGACACAACTGGCCAGCACGTCGCTGCGCAACGCGGCCAGGACCGCCTCCGTCCGGTCGCCCGCAGCGCGGAGCAGCGCCTCCGCCGCCGGCGCCGAGGTGAAGGTGACCGCGTCCACCAGCCGGCCGGCCACCAGGTCGACCAGCCGGTGCAGGGGCGCCGGATCGGTAGGTGGCGCCCAGCGGTAGACCGGGATCTCGATGACGGTCGCCCCGGCCTCCTCCAGGGCACGGGTGCACTCGGGCTGCCGATCGCCGTGCAACTGCATGGCGATCACCTGCCCGGCCACCCCCCGCTGGCGCAGGTGCTCGACGACCTCGTCACAGCTCTCCGATTCCGGAGACCACTGGTCGTACAGACCGGCCGCGCGGATCGCGCCACGTGCCTTCGGGCCCCGGGCCACCACGTACGCGTCGCTGAGCACCGAGCGCAGCGGCTCGGCGACCCCCCAGCCTTCGGCGGCCTCCAGCCACCCGCGCATGCCGATTCCGGTGTTGGCCATCAGCACGTCCGGTGGCCGGTCCAGGCAGGCCCGGGTGGCCTCGCGCAGCGCGCTGTCGTCCGCGAGCGGCACGATCCGCAGCGCGGGCGCGAGCACCACCCGCGCGCCGCGCCGCTGGAGCAGCGCGGCGAGTTCGTCTCGCCGCCGGTCGGCGGTCACCCCGATGGTGAAGCCGGCCAGTTCCTCGCGCATTCACTCCTCCTGTCGCAGCCGCACCTCGACCATGCCGTCCCGGCAACGGATCTCGTGCCGGGCAACACAGACACCTGGCAGGTCGAGACAGTCCCCCGTACGCAGGTCGTACACCTGCTTGTGCAGCGGCGAGGCGACCGTGGGCACGCCGCGGCGGCTGCCCACGATGCCCCGGGACAGCACGTACGCGCCGGTGACCGGGTCCCGGTTCTCGATCGCGTACAACCCGTCGGCGGTCCGGAAGAGCGCGACCTGGACGCCGTCGATCAGGGCGGCGACGCCCCGGTCCAGGTCCAGTCGGCTCAGCGGGCAGACGGTGTGCCAGCGCACGGTCGTCACGGTGTTCATCGCCGCACCTCCGGCAGCCCGAGGGTGACCGGTTGCCGGCCCTCCGATGTGGCAGGTCTGCCCCCGGCG
This sequence comes from Verrucosispora sp. FIM060022, assembly GCF_003977705.1. Classification (NCBI taxonomy): domain Bacteria; kingdom Bacillati; phylum Actinomycetota; class Actinomycetes; order Micromonosporales; family Micromonosporaceae; genus Micromonospora; species Verrucosispora sp. FIM060022. The sequence continues at coordinate 310,739 of NZ_RQIV01000002.1, read as the reverse complement.
GGTACGGGTTGCCCGCGTTCGGTGACGAAGGTGATCGACGGGTCGGGTACGTCCGGCGCGTTGACGAAGGAGGTGAACCGGCGTAACCGGTCCGGGTCGTCGAGCACGTCACGCCATTCGTCGGAGTAGGACGTGACGTGCCGGGCCATCGCGGCGTCGAGGTCGGCGCAGAGGCCGAGCGAGTCGTCCACGATGACTGCTCGCAGGTGTTCGAGGCCGCCGTCCATGGCTTCGATCCAGGCGGCGGTGCGTTGCAACCGGTCGGCGGTGCGGATGTAGTACATCAGGAATCTGTCGATGAGCTGGATCAGTGCTTCCGTGGACAGATCCGTGGCGAACAGGTCGGCGTGCCGGGGCCGGAAGCCACCGTTGCCGCCGAGGTAGAGGTTCCAGCCGGTCTCGGTGGCGATGATGCCGAAATCCTTGCTGCGCGCCTCGGCGCACTCCCGGGCACAACCGGAGACCGCCGACTTGATCTTGTGTGGGGCGCGCAGTCCCCGGTAGCGCAGTTCGAGCGCGACGGCGAGGCCGACCGAGTCCTGCACGCCGTACCGGCACCAGGTCGAGCCGACACAGGACTTCACCGTCCGCAGCGCCTTGCCGTACGCGTGACCGGACTCGAACCCGGCGTCGACCAGCCGACGCCAGATCTGCGGCAACTGCTCCACCCGGGCCCCGAACAGGTCGATCCGCTGGCCACCGGTGATCTTCGTGTAGAGCTGGAAGTCCCGGGCCACCTCGCCGATGACGATGAGCTTCTCCGGGGTGATCTCACCGCCGGGGATCCGGGGCACCACCGAGTAGCTGCCGTCGCGTTGCAGGTTCGCCAGGAAGTGGTCGTTGGTGTCCTGCAACGCGGCCTGCTCGCCGTCGAGGATGTGCCCGTTGCCGAGCGAGGCGAGGATCGAGGCGACGACCGGCTTGCAGATGTCGCAACCCCGGCCCTGCCCGTGCTCGGCGATCAACCGGGAGAAGGTCCGGATGCCGCGTACCCGGACGATGTCGAACAGCTCCTGCCGGGTGAGGTCGAAGTGCTCGCACAGCGCCCGGGACTGGGTGACCCCGGCCGCGTCGAGCAGTTGCTTGAGCATCGGCACGCAGGAACCGCAGCTGGTGCCGGCCCGGGTGCACGCCTTCAGGGCGGCCACGTCCGCGCAACCGTCCGCGATTGCCGCGTCGATGTCCGCGCGGGTCACCGCGTTGCAGGAACAGACCTGCGCGGACGCCGGCAGCGCCCCCACCGTCGCGCCCTCGGCGCCGGCCGGGGCGAGCAACGCCAGAGGGGGCGCCGGCAGCGGCCCGCCCACACTCGCCCGCAGGGTCGGGTACGCGCCGGCGTCACCCACCAGCACCCCGCCGAGCAGCGTCGTCGCGTCGTCGGAGAGAACCAGCTTGGCGTAGACCCGGGTGGCCGGATCGGTGTACGTCACGTCCAGGCAGCCCGGCGTAGTGCCGTGCGCGTCACCGAACGAGGCCACGTCGACGCCGAGCAGCTTGAGCTTGGTGGCGGTGTCCGCGCCGGGGAAGGTGGCAGCACCGCCGACCAGCCGGTCGGCCACCACCTCGGCCATCGCGTACCCGGGCGCGACCAGCCCGTAGCAGGTGCCTTCGACCGCCGCGCACTCGCCGATCGCGTAGATCCGCTCGTCGCGGGTGCGGCAGGCGTCGTCCACCAGCAGCCCGCCGCGTGGGCCGATGTCGAGTCCGGCCGCGCGGGCCAGCTCGTCGCGGGGGCGGATGCCGGCGGCCACCACCACCAGGTCGGCGTCGAGCAGCGTGCCGTCGGCCAACTCCAGGGCGGCGACCGTACCGTCCGGGCCGGGCCGTAACGCGGTGGTGGCCACCCCGAGGTGGCAGCCCACCCCCAACTCCTCCACGTAACGGCGCAGCAGGGCACCCCCGGCGGTGTCGATCTGAGCCGGCATCAGCCGGGGCGCGAACTCCACCACGCTCGTGGACAGGCCGAGCAGGCGCAGGGCGTTGGCCGCCTCCAGACCGAGCAGACCGCCCCCGATCACCGCGCCGGTCCGTCGGCCTCGGGCGTGCTCCTCGATCGCCGCCAGGTCGTCAAGCGTCCGGTAGACGAAGACCCCGGGCAGGCCGACGCCGTCGACCGGGGGCACGAACGCCGACGAACCGGTGGCGAAGACCAGCACGTCGTACGGGTACTCGCCGTCGGCCGTGGTCACCACCCGACGTGCCCGGTCCACCCCGAGGGCCGCCTCACCGAGGCGCAGCCGCACCCCGTCGTACGCGGTGTGCAGGTTCAGGTCGTCGGCCGAGACGCCGTCGAAGTACGCCGAGAGCCGCACCCGGTCGTACGCCGGTCGGGGCTCCTCGGCGAGCACGGTGACCCGCCAGCGGCCCTGCGGGTCCCGCGAACGCAGCGCGTCCACGAACCGCTGCCCGACCATGCCGTTGCCGATCACGACCACGTTGCCGCCGGTCATCGTCCCACCTCCACCGGATCCGCTCTGGACAACCAGTCGACGATGCCGGCGACCGCGTCCCGGCAGCTGCCGCAGCCGGTACCGGCCCTGGTCCCGGCGACGACCTCGTCGAACGTGCGCGCCCCGCCCCGCCAGCAGGTCACCAGCGCGCCCTTGCTGACCGTGTTGCACTGGCACACGGTGGCCGTGTCGGGCATCAACGCCGGGGAAGCGGCGGGTGCCGCGACGGCCCCGCCCACGGCCCGGCCGAGCAGCAGTGCCCGCCGGTCGGCGGGTACCGGTTGGCCCCGGTCGAACAACTGGATGACCGTGCCCACCGACGGGTTGTCGCCGAGCAGGATCGCGGCGGCCAACCGCTCGTCGTGGATTCGCAGCCGGGCGTACGTGCCGCGGGCCGGATCGGCGAAGGTCAACTCCTCGCCGGGGCCGCTCGTCGGGTCACCCATCGCCGCGAGGTCGATGCCGGCCGCCTTGAGTCGGGTGACCACCGGCCGGGGATGGTAGCGGGCCTGCGGGTCCTGCCCGGTCAGCAGCTGGGCCACCACCCGGGCCTGCGCCCAGGCCGGTGCGACCAGGCCGGTCGGGGCCGTGCCGTGCTGCGCGCAGTCGCCGATCGCGGAGATCCGTGGGTCGCTGGTGCGCAGCCGGTCGTCGACCAGCACACCCCGGTCCACCGTCAGGCCGGCCGCCTCGGCGAGCGCGGTGTCGGGGCGTACCCCGCAGGCGAGGACCAGCAGGTCGGCGTCGAGCGTACGGCCGTCGGACAGGCTCAGCCGGACCCCGCAGGCGTCGGCCGTCAGGCCGGTCGGGGTGACGGCCAGATGAGTGGTCACGCCGAGTTCGGCGAGGGTGCCGGCCAGGATCTCGCCGGCCATGGCGTCGAGTTGGCGTTCCATCAGGTACGGCACCCGGTGCACCACCGCGACGTCCAGCCCTCGCGCGGCCAGCCCACGGGCGGCCTCCAGGCCGAGCAGCCCACCGCCGAGCACCAGGGCGCGGCGCGCGCCGCCGGCCAGGGCGAGGATGCGCCGGCAGTCGGCCAGGGTCCGGAACGCGACCACCCGATCCGGCGGCGACGTCGGGTCGAGGCCGGGCAGCGCCGGCACCACCGCCCGCGCGCCGGTGGCGAGCACCAGGTGGTCGTAGCCGATCCGGTCGCCGTCGTCGGTGCGTACCTCCCGGGCGGCACGGTCGATGGCCCGTACCGCGACTCCGGTGCGCAGGTCGACGCCGCGACCGGTGGCCTCCGTCAACTCCACGTCCGGCTCGCCGATCTTCCCGGCGAGCAGCGTGGACAGCATGATCCGGTTGTACGCCCGGTGCGGCTCCGCCCCGACCACCGTGACCTTGTCCTGGCCGCGGGCGTGTAATTCGGCGGCCAGGCGGGCCCCGGCCATCCCGTTGCCGACCACCACCACCCGCTCGCCGCTCATGGCGCTGTGCTCGGTCACGATGCCACCCTCTCCACGCGGACCGCGCAGATCTTGAATTCGGGCATGCCGGAGATCGGGTCGACGGCGTCGTTGGTGACGGAGTTGGCTCGGGCGGCACCACCCCAGTGGAACGGTGCGAAGACGGTGTCCGGCCGGATCGCCGGGCTGAGTCGGGCCGGTGCCTGGAACTCGCCCCGCCGAGACAGCACTCGGACCGGTTCGCCGTCGGCCACCCCGAGCCGCCCGGCGAGGTCGGGATGCAGCTCCACGAAGGCGTCGGGGGCGGCCTGGCGTAGCGCGGCCACCCGACGGGTCTGGGTGCCGGACTGGTACTGGGCGAGCACCCGGCCGGTGGTGAAGTGCAGCGGGTACTCCGCGCAGACCTCCTCGGCCGCCGGCCGGTGCTCCACCGGATGGAACCGGGCCCGCCCGTCGGGGGTGGGGAAGCCGTCGGCGAACAGGCGCGGCGAGTCCGGCCCGTCCTCGCTCGGGCACGGCCAGAACACGCCGTCGGCGGCGTCGATCCGGTCCCAGTCGATCCCGGCGTAGTCGGCGATCCCGCCGGCCGAGGCCCGCCGCAACTCCGCGAAGACGGTACGCGGGTCGGCGGCCAGCGCCTCGCGCTCACCGTCGACGGCCGCTTCGGCGGCGCTGTCGGCTGTTAACAGGGGGCCCTTGCTATGCACGAGGCGATAAGAAGGTGCCCTTCCTTTCAACCGGGTGGTGAGGGTGGCGAGGATGGCGAGGTCGGTGCGGACGCCGGGTGGGGGCGGGCGCAGCGCGCGGCGGCGCAGCACCCGACCCTCCAGGTTGGTCATGGTGCCGTCCTCCTCGGCCCACTGGGCGGTGGGCAGCACCACGTCGGCAAGCGCCGCCGTCTCGGAGAGCAGGAGGTCGGTGACGACGAGCAGGTCCAGCTCACGCAGCCGGCTCTCGATCCTCGCCGCCCGAGGGGCGGAGACCACCGGGTTGGAGCCGAAGACCAGCAGCGCGCGGGGACCGTCCGAAGTGCCCAGCGAATCCAGTAACTGGTACGCGGGCACGCCGGGGCCGGGCAGGTCGTCGGCGGACACCCCCCACACCTGTGCGACGTGGGCGCGGGCCGCCGGGTCGTCGATCCGGCGGTAACCGGGCAGCTGGTCGGCCTTCTGCCCGTGCTCGCGGCCACCCTGCCCGTTGCCCTGCCCGGTCAGGCAGCCGTACCCGGAGCCGGGGCGGCCGGGCAGGCCGAGCGCCAGGGCGAGGTTGACGAAGGCGGTGACCGTGTCGACGCCCTTGGCGTGCTGTTCCGCGCCCCGCGCGGTGAGGATGATCGCCCGTTCGGCGGTGCCGAGGGCGCGGGCGGTCGCCTCCAGGTCGGCCACCGGCACGCCGGAGAGCGCCTCGGCCCGCGCCGGCCACCAACCCGCCACCGTGCGCCGGACGTCGGTGAAGCCGGTGGTACGGGTGGCCACGTAGTCGTCGTCGACGTAGCCCTCGGTCAGGGCGAGGTGCAGCAGCGCGTTGGCCACCGCCAGGTCGGTGCCGGGCAGCGGTTGCAGGTGCAGGTCGGCCTGCCGCGCGGTGGCGGTGACCCGGGGGTCGACCACGATCAGCGTGCCGCCGCGCTGCCGCAGCTCGGTGAGCCAGCGCACCAGCGGAGGCATGGTCTCCGCCGGGTTCGCGCCGACCAGCAGCAGGGTGTCGGCGTGCCCGAGGTCGGACAGCGGGAACGGCAGTCCACGGTCGACACCCAAGGCGCGCATCCCGGCGGCCGCGGCCGACGACATGCAGAACCGTCCGTTGTAGTCGATGTTGCGGGTGCCCAGCGTGACGCGGGCGAACTTGCCCAGCGCGTACGCCTTCTCGTTGGTGAGCCCGCCGCCACCGAAGACGGCGACCGCGTCGCGGCCGTGCCGTCGCTGCACCTCGCCGATGCCGGTGGCGATGCGGTCCAGCGCGGCCTCCCAGCTGGCCGGGCGGAGTTCGCCGCTGGCCGGGTCGCGCAGCAGCGGGGTGGTCAGCCGGTCCGGGTGGGTCAGCAGCTCGGCCGAGGTCCAGCCCTTCTGGCACAGGCCGCCGCGGTTGGTGGGGAACTGCCGGGGGAGTACGGACACCCGGCCGTCCTGATCACGCAGCGTCATCCCGCACTGAAGGGCGCAGTACGGGCAGTGCGTCGCCACCTCCCGGGGCGGGTGCCCCGATGCAGTCGCCGACCGTGCACCGTCTGTCATGTCGGCAAAGCGTGCCGCCGCCCAGTTTCCGGCCCGCGTCCCGTTTGTTTCGGTCCTGTCAAGTGCCGCTCACACCGCACGGTGGCGGCGCACCGGATCGCATGGCCTGGAATGTGGAACGAGTCTCCCGCATATCGGGAAGGGTGGAGTGGTCGACATGGATGTGACCGAGGCGTTCGACGCGGCAGCCGGTAGCTACGGTGTGCGGATCGGATGACTGGCGGTCATACCAGCGGTAGTCTGTCTGGCATGACAGCCAAGGTGACTCTGTCGTTCTCCGACGAGACGATCGCGGACGCCCGACGGTTCGCCAAACGGGAGGGACTCTCCCTCTCCGCCTGGATGGACCAGGCCGCCCGGGAGAAGGCGCTGCGCGAGGTCTTCGCGGCCCACGCCGCCGCGGTGGGTCGGGCCGGGCTGGATCTGGAGTCTGCCTCGCTGGCCGATGCGCAGGAGGTGGGCATGGTCGACGACCTGCTCTTCGGTGGTCGCCCACGTGCTGCGTAGGGGCGAGGTCTGGCGGATCGAGGGGGCCCGCGAGCGGCTCGGGCTGGTGATCAGTTCCGACGTCTACAACTCCACAGCCGTGCCCATCGTGATCGTCGCCGAGGTGGTCGAGGCGGCGTTGCTGCGGGACTCACCGCTGGCGGTGCCGATGGGGGGCTGGGTGGTGATGCCCGACCGGATCTCCTCGCCGATGAAGAAGTGGTTCACCGAGTGCGTGGACGTGGCCGACGCCGAGACGATGCGCCACGTCGACCGGGCACTGCGCATCCTCCAGCAACTCTGAACCGGCGGGTCTCACCGCGCACCCCGGCCGGTGGTGCGCGTCCCGTTGCCGGGTCGACCCGAAGGACGAACGCCACGGTAACTGTCGATTCCTAGCTTCGGCGCCATGACCACCACGAGCGTGCAACCCGAGGCCGTCCAGGAGGAGACCCTGGACCGCCGTCCCGGCCGCTGGATCGGGCACTGGGCACCGGAGGACCACACCTTCTGGCGTACGACCGGCAACCGGATCGCCCGCCGCAACCTGATCTGGTCGATCTTCGCCGAACACATCGGCTTCTCGGTGTGGCTGCTGTGGAGCATCGTCGTCGTCCGGCTCGGTGACGCCGGTTGGCAGTTGAGCACCAGCCAGGCGCTCTGGCTGACCGCCGTACCGAGCGGGGTCGGCGCGTTGCTGCGGTTGCCGTACACCTTCGCCGTGCCGGTGTTCGGCGGCCGGAACTGGACGATCGTCTCCGCCCTCCTGCTGATCGTGCCCTGCGTGGGCCTGGCCTGGGCGGTCGAGCGCCCGGAGATCGGCTTCCCGGTGTTGTTGCTGATCGCTGCCACCGCCGGGTTCGGCGGCGGCAACTTCGCCTCCAGCATGGCGAACATCTCCTTCTTCTATCCGGAACGCGAGAAGGGCTGGGCGCTAGGTCTCAACGCCGCCGGCGGCAACATCGGCGTGGCGGTGGTGCAGTTCCTGGTTCCGCAGGTGATCGTGCTCGGTGGCGGGCTGGCGCTGGCCCGGGCCGGGCTGATGTACATCCCGCTGGCGGTGATCGCCGCGGTCTGCGCGTACCTGTTCATGGACAACCTGGTGGAGGCCAAGGCGGACGTACGGCCGGTCTGGTCGTCGCTGCGGCATCGGGACACCTGGATCATGTCCCTGCTGTACATCGGCACCTTCGGTTCGTTCATCGGCTACTCGGCGGCCTTCCCGACCCTGCTCACCTCGGTGTTCGGTCGGCCGGACGTCGCACTGACCTGGGCGTTCCTCGGCGCGGCGGTCGGCTCGTTCTGCCGCCCCTTCGGCGGTCGGCTCTCCGACGTGGTGGGCGGCGCGCGGGTGACGATGGTCAGCTTCGTGCTGATGGCCATCGGCGCGCTGGCCGCGCTCTGGTCGGTCGAGCAGCGCAGCCTGGGTGTCTTCTTCGTGGCCTTCCTGCTGCTGTTCGTGGCCACCGGCGTCGGCAACGGCTCGACCTACCGGATGATCAGTCGGATCTTCCAGGTCAAGGGGGAGGAGCTGGGGGGCTCGCCGGAGGTGATGCTGGCGATGCGCCGGCAGGCCGCCGGCGCGTTGGGCATCATCTCGGCGGTCGGTGCCCTCGGTGGCTTTCTGGTGCCGATCTGTTACGCCTGGGCCCGGTCGACCTACGGTGGGATCCAGCCGGCGCTGCGCTTCTACGTGGGCTTCTTCCTGGTGCTGCTCCTGCTCACCTGGGCGGCGTACCTGCGTCCCGGGGCCCGGCTGGCCCGGGCCGGGGTGTGATCAAGGCCATTTCCGGTGCCGTCGGCGCGCCTGCCGGACCCCGTTTTGACCGGCCGGTCGGGCTGCGGGTATCGTTGCCTGCTGTTGTACGACATCTGTGGGCGTGCCGCCTGAGGTACGCTTGGTCGTTCGTGCGCGCTGGTCCGGCTGGGATGTCCTGGTCACCTCGGCGCGCGACCCCAGACCGACGACGAGACAAGGTAGACCTGTGCGTACGTACAGCCCGAAGCCGGGTGAGATCGAGCGTCAGTGGCACGTCATCGACGCCTCTGATGTCGTGCTGGGCCGCCTGGCCACCCACGCCGCCACGCTGCTGCGGGGCAAGCACAAGCCGACTTTCGCGCCGCACGTCGACACGGGCGACTTCGTCGTCGTCGTGAACGCGGGCAAGGTTGCGCTGACCGGCAACAAGCGCCAGCAGAAGATCGCTTACCGGCACTCCGGTTACCCGGGTGGCCTCAAGCAGGTCGGCTACGAGGAGCTGCTGTCCAAGCGCCCCGAGCGGGCCATCGAGCTGGCTGTGAAGGGGATGCTCCCGCACAACAAGCTCGGCCGTCAGCTGATCAAGAAGCTGAAGGTCTACGCCGGTGCAGAGCACCCGCACGGCGCGCAGCAGCCGGTGCCGTTCGAGATCAAGCAGATCGCGCAGTGAGCGCGGGCGAAGGAAGCAGCATGACCGACATCACCGCCACCGAGGTTGCCCCTGAGGCCACCGAGGCGCCGGCGCCCGTCGCCCGCGCGCCTCGTGGTGACCGCCCGATCCAGACCGTGGGCCGCCGCAAGGAGGCCATCGTCCGGGTGCGGATCGTGCCGGGCACCGGCAAGATTACCTGCAACGGTCGGGACCTTGAGGCCTACTTCCCGAGCAAGGTGCACCAGCAGCTGATCAAGGACCCGCTGGTCACCGCCGAGAAGCCCGAGGCGTTCGACGTCATCGCCAACCTGCGTGGCGGCGGCACCACCGGCCAGGCCGGTGCGCTGCGGCTGGCCATCGCCCGGGCGCTGATCGTCAACGAGCCGGACGACCGCCCGGCCCTGAAGAAGGCCGGCTTCCTGACCCGGGACGCCCGGGTCAAGGAAAGCAAGAAGTACGGCCTCAAGAAGGCCCGTAAGGCTCCTCAGTACTCGAAGCGCTGATCTTCAGCCGCACCTTGTACTTCTGACGGACGGCCGGTCCGCCTCCCCTCGACTCGGGAGGTGGGCCGGCCGTTTCCGCCTTTTCGTGACAGGGCAGGTTCCGCCCCTTCTCACAGGGCAGTTTCCGTCCTCCTTTCCAAGGGCAATTTCTCCCACGACGGCAAGTTTCATCGGAGGTTGGCGGGTATGGGCCGGTTGTTCGGCACGGACGGCGTACGCGGGCGCGCGAACGCCGATCTCACCCCGGAGTTGGCACTCTCGGTGGCGGTCGCGGCTGCACACACCCTTGCCGAGTCGGATCGAAGTCATGCCCCGCTGGCCGTGGTCGGGCGGGACACCCGGGCCAGCGGCGAGATGCTGGAGGCGGCCGTGGTCGCCGGGCTGACCAGCGCGGGCGCGACCGTCGTCCGGGTCGGAGTGCTGCCCACCCCGGCCGTGGCGTTCCTCACCGCGGAGGCAAAGGCGGACCTCGGGGTGATGCTGTCCGCCTCGCACAACCCGATGCCGGACAACGGGATCAAGCTCTTCGCGGCCGGCGGGCACAAGCTGCCCGACGAGATCGAGATGCGGATAGAGGCGACCGTCGAGGCCAACGGCAGCACCGCCTGGGAGCGCCCAGTCGGCGCGGGAGTCGGTCGGGTGCACGACCTGCTCGATGGTGCCGACCACTACGTGCAGCACCTCGTCGGCACCGTGCCGCACCGCCTCGACGGGATCAAGGTCGTGGTGGACTGCGCCAACGGGGCCGCCGCCGAGGTGGCGCCGGCGGCGTACCGGGAGGCCGGTGCCGAGGTCATCGCGATCCACGCCGAGCCGGACGGGCTGAACATCAACGACGAGTGCGGGTCGAACCACATCGCGACCCTGCGTCAGGCAGTGGTCGAGCACGGCGCACACCTGGGCATCGCGCACGACGGTGACGCCGACCGGTGCGTCGCGGTGACCGCCGACGGCGACGAGGTCGACGGCGACCAGGTGATGGCGATCCTGGCCCTGGCCATGCGGGAGGCCGGCACGCTGACCGGGGACACCCTGGTCGCCACCGTGATGAGCAACCTCGGCCTGCGCCTGGCCATGTCCGCCGAAGGCATCCGGCTGATCGAGACCAAGGTCGGCGACCGGTACGTGCTGGAGGAGCTGCGCGCCTCCGGGCTGGCGCTCGGTGGCGAGCAGAGCGGACACATCGTGATGCCCGCGTACGCGACGACCGGCGACGGGGTGCTGACCGGGCTGCACCTGATGGCCCGGATGGCGGCCACCGGCCGTACCCTGGCCGACCTCGCGGCGGTGGTGACCAAGCTGCCGCAGGTGTTGATCAACGTGCCGGTCGGCGACCGTACCGTGGGTGCCGCCGCGCCGGCGGTCCGCGCCGAGGTGCAGCGGGCCGAGGCCGAGCTGGGCGAGACCGGCCGGGTGCTGCTGCGCCCGTCGGGCACCGAACCGCTGGTGCGGGTGATGGTTGAGGCGGCCACCGAGGCGGTCGCCCAGGAGATCGCCGAACGCATCGCCACCCAGGTCCGCACCGCCAGCCCTGCAGTGTAAGGAAGGGCCCCTTCTTAACGTCTCGGGTAGAGAAAGGGCCCCCTATTAACAACCGCAGCCAGCGGTCCGGCTGAGAGCGGGCGGAACTGGTGGGTCAGCGCTCCCAGGTCGCGCCACCCAGGCGGGACACCGCCTCGGCGAGCAGTTCTGGGCGTTTGCAGAAGGCGAACCGGACCAGGCGGCGTCCGGCCTCGGGGTCGTCGTAGAAGACCTGGGTGGGTACGGCCACCACGCCGCAGCGCTCGGGTAGGGACCGGCAGAACTCGACGCCGTCGGTGCCGCCGAGGGCGGTGATGTCGGCGGTGACGAAGTACGTCCCCTCCGGGCTGAGCACCTCGAAGCCGGCGTCGACCAGCCCGCCGATGAGTTGGTCCCGGCGGGCCTGCATGCCGGCGCGGAACTCGGTGAAGTAGGCGTCGGGCAGGCCGAGCGCGACCGCCACGGCGGGTTGCAGGGGTGCGGCGTTGACGAAGGTGAGGAACTGCTTGACCCGCAGCATCGCGGAGACCAGCGCGGCCGGCCCGCTCGCCCAGCCCACCTTCCAGCCGGTGCAGGAGAAGGTCTTGCCGGCCGAGGAGATGCGCAGGGTGCGCTCGCGCATGCCGGGCAGGCTCGCCAGCGGGACGTGTTCACTCGCCGCGTCGGTGAAGACCAGGTGCTCGTACACCTCGTCGGTGACCGCGTACGCGCCGTGCTCCTGGCAGAGTTCGGCGACCAGCGCCAGTTCGGCCGGGGTGAAGACCTTGCCGGTCGGGTTGTGCGGCGAGTTCAGCAGCACCAGCCGGGTACGCGAACCGAACGCGGCGCGCAGCGCCGCCGGGTCGAAGGCGTACCGACCGTCGGGGCCGGGGCGCAGGGTGACCGGTCGCCGTACCGCACCGGCCAGCGCGATCGAGGCCGCGTACGAGTCGTAGTACGGCTCGAAGCAGACCACCTCGTCACCGGGCTCGCAGAGGGCGAGGATCGCTGCGGCTATCGCCTCGGTCGCACCGGCGGTGATCACCACTTCGCCGTCCGGGTCGTACTCCAGGCCCCAGAAGCGGTGTTGGTGGGCCGCCACCGCCGCCCGTAGCTCGGGGATGCCGGGGCCCGGCGGGTACTGGTTGCGGCCGGAGCGCAGCGCCTCGGCCGCGGCGGCGAGCATCTCCGGCGGGCCGTCGGTGTCCGGGAAGCCCTGCCCGAGGTTCACCGCGCCGGTCCGGACGGCGAGGGCGGACATCTCGGCGAAGATCGTCGTCCCGAACGGGCGCATCCGGTTCACCAGGGGGTCGACATCAGTGCTCGTCACGCCCGTCAGGGTACGGGTGCGCGCCATCGCGACGCCCGGCCCGACCTGAGTGCTTTGTGACCTCGACCACCCGAACCTGCCCAATCGCTCAAATTCAGTGATTGTTTACCCGGCTTTCGCGCAGACAACGTGAGCGAAACTGGTTAGGCTGCCACCCATGTGTGGAATCGTGGGTTACGCCGGTGCCCGACCGGCGCTCGGCATCGTGCTCGACGGTCTGCGGCGCCTGGAGTACCGCGGCTACGACTCGGCCGGCGTCGCCGTCGCCTGCGACGGACAGCTGTTGACTGAGAAGAAGGCCGGCAAGCTGGCCAACCTGGAGAAGGTGCTCTCCGAACGCGCCGCCGAGGACCCGGACGGTTGCGGCGCCAGCCCGCTCGGCATCGGCGACGGCACCACCGGCATCGGCCACACCCGCTGGGCCACCCACGGCGGACCCACCGACCGCAACGCCCACCCGCACCTGTCCCCGGACGGCCGGGTCGCGGTCATCCACAACGGCATCATCGAGAACTTCGCCAAGCTCCGCACCGAGTTGGAGGACGACGGCGTCACCTTCGCCAGCGACACCGACACCGAGTGCGCGGCGCACCTGCTCGCCAAGGCGTTGGCCGAGCTGCGCGCGGCCGGTCAGCCGGACGGGCCGCACCTGCTCTCCGCCGCCATGCAGGTGGTCTGCCAGCGGCTGGAGGGTGCCTTCACGCTGCTCGCCGTGGACGCCGCGATCCCCGGTGCGGTGGTCGGCGCCCGCCGCAACTCGCCCCTGGTGGTCGGCCGGGGCGACGGCGAGAACTACCTGGCAAGCGATGTCGCCGCGTTCATCGAGCACACCCGTGAGGCGGTCGAGCTGGGCCAGGACCAGATCGTCCTGATCACCGCCGACACCATCGAGATCACCGACTTCGCCGGTCAGCCCGCCAGCGGCAAGGACTTCCACATCGACTGGGACTCCTCGGCCGCGGAGAAGGGCGGCTACGACTGGTTCATGCTCAAGGAGATCGAGGAGCAGCCGCAGGCCGTCGCCGACACGCTGCTCGGACGGCTGACCGAGAGCGGCGAGATCATGCTCGACGAGGTGCGCCTCAGCGACCAGGATCTACGCGACGTCGACAAGATCTTCATCGTGGCCTGCGGCACCGCGTACCACTCCGGGCTGGTCGCCAAGTACGCCATCGAGCACTGGACCCGGATCCCCTGCGAGGTGGAGCTGGCCAGCGAGTTCCGCTACCGCGACCCGGTGCTCGACCGGTCCACGCTGATCGTGGTGATCTCGCAGTCCGGCGAGACGATGGACACCCTGATGGCGTTGCGGCACGCCAAGGACCAGAAGGCCCGGGTGCTGGCCATCTGCAACACCAACGGCTCCACCATTCCCCGCGAGTCCGACGCGGTGCTCTACACCCATGGCGGGCCGGAGATCGCCGTCGCCTCCACCAAGGCATTCCTCACCCAGTTGGTCGCCTGCTACCTGATCGGCCTGCACCTGGCCCAGGTGCGCGGCATCAAGTTCGCCGACGAGGTGGCCGCCGTGGTGGAGCAACTGCACCAGGTGCCGGACAAGCTGCGCGAGCTGCTCGGGCGCATCGAGCCGGTCCGGGAGCTGGCCCGCGAGCTGGCCGACCAGCCGACGGTGCTGTTCATCGGCCGGCACGTGGGCTACCCGGTGGCGCTGGAGGGTGCGCTCAAGCTCAAGGAGTTGGCGTACATGCACGCCGAGGGCTTCGCCGCGGGCGAGCTCAAGCACGGCCCGATCGCCCTGATCGACCAGGGCACCCCGGTGATCTGTGTGGTGCCCTCGCCGGTGGGCCGCGGCCTGCTGCACGACAAGATCGTCTCCAACATCCAGGAGGTACGCGCCCGAGGCGCCCGCACCATCGTGATCGCCGAGGAAGGCGACGAGTCGGTGGTGCGTTACGCCGACCATCTGATCTACGTGCCGCGGACGCCGACGCTGCTCGCGCCGCTGTTGACGACCGTGCCGTTGCAGATCTTCGCCGCCGAGATCGCCGCCGCGCGGGGGCACGACGTGGACCAGCCGCGCAACCTCGCCAAGTCCGTCACCGTCGAGTAGCAGGTCGCGCCGGGCGGTCACCGCTGACCGCCCGGCCGCCGCGCTTCTGCCGAAGCGTTCGTCACCGCCTGGCCGCTGCCTCTGCCGCTGGAGCGCTGTCACTGGCCGAGGACGATCCGGGCCATGCCGTCCAGCGCCGGATTGTCCGGATGCCAGTAGCCGCTGTGGCCGTACCGGCCGCTGGGGAAGCTCCGGCCGCCGAAGGACGCTTCGGCCGGGTCCCGCCCGAACCAGCGTTTGTCGTCGTCGCCGGTCAGCAGCCCGATGATGCCGGCGGCGGGGGAGAGGCTGAGCACCGCGTGCCGGGCCAACTCGCCCGGCGACCGGGCCAGCCGGATCACGTCGTCGGGTGCGCGGCTGGCCCACACCTGTCCGGCCGGTACGCCCAGGTCGGCGGCGTGCTGCACGCCGACTCCGGGCGAGCCGACGAAGACCAGCGCGTCGGCGGCGAGCCCGTGATCCCGGGCGGCACCGCCCACCACCAGCGACCCGTAGCTGTGCCCGAGCACGGTCTGCCGGGCGGCCGGCCCGTCGTGGGTGGCCCGCAACCCCTCCTGGAACCGGTGCAGCGCGTCACCGGCCGCGTGGGCCTGCCTGTCCCAGGCCGCCTCGTGCAGGAAATCCGGGGCGTCGTAGTCCAACCAGAGCACCGCCGAGGTCTCCTGCCCCGGTGCCAGGTCGGCACAGCGGGACAATACCCGCGCGGCGCGCCCCAGATCGTCGGTGGCGTCGTGCAGCCCGGAGGTCGTGCCCGGCACGTGGGTCAGGATGTTGGCGGCCCGATCCGGGTTGCCCAACGCCACCACCGTCCGCCCCTCACCGCCGACGTCCAGCCCGAGCAGGTACGTGCGCGGCGCGTCCGGCGACGCCAGCCGAGACGTCAACGCGTCCAGCCCGCTCAGCGCGGCTTCGACGGCGCGTAGCCCGACCATCTCGGCGGGGCCGCGGGGCATCCGGGCCAGCAACTCCTCCCAGCGTCGCACCAGCGCGGCCCGGCGTACCTCCAGCAGCAGTCGGTTGGCCTGGTCGCGGGCGGCGGCCGGAATCCCGTCCAACCCGCCGATCAGCTCCGGCTCGTGCCCGACCAGCCAACGGCGCTGCGCGGGGCTGAGCCCGTTCCACCAGCGGTTGACCTCTGCGGGATCGGAGTGCGGTGCAGGTCGGCCCGCCGGTGGTCGGCTCAGCCAACCCGACTCGGCGTCCGCGGTCAGTTGGTCGAGACGGCCGGCGGCCTCCCGATCCGCCGCCGTGGCCAGGTCGAGGGCGTCGCGCAGCGCCGTCGTCACCGGCGCCACCGTCTGGACGGCCCGGTGGGCCGGCACCCGGCTCGGATCGGGACTGGTCCGACCCCATCGGTCGATCAGCACTCCGACGCTGGCGGCCAGGGTCACTGCCGCCGCCAGCCGTGCCCGGGCCACGGTCAGCCGGGCGGCGAACTCGGCAAGCACCTGGTCGATCTCGATCGCCACCGGGGCGAGGGCGAGCAACTCGACCCGCAGGTCGGAAACCTGCTTCTCGGCTGCGGTCGCGGCCAGACCCGACCACTGCGACCGCAACGCCGCAGCGTCGTCCGCCAACTCGGTGGCCCGTCGCCGGGTCGGGTCGAGCAGTCCCGCCCAGGCCGTCCCGGTGGCCCGCCAGCGCGTCGGGTCGGCCGTCGAGAGCTGGGCGTAGCCGACCTGGTCCGGTCGGACCACTCCCGGCCGGGTCACCGGGGCAGGGCGGAAAGCCGGGCCGCCGCCCGACCGTCCACCGACTCGTAGGACCGAGCGGCGGCGCGTACCGCGTCACCGGTCCGGGTGACCCGGGCGCCGAGCCGAGCCGACCAGGAGTGCACGGCCGCCTCCAGGGTGCCCAGCGCAACCCCGGCCGACCAGCCCGGGGTCGGTGCCGTCAACCCCGCTGTCCCGGCCAGCCCACTCGCCAGCCGATGGCCCTGCTCACCCAGCGATCGCCCGGTCCGGTCCAGCCGTTCCGGCTGCACGGTCAAGTCCTGCTCGCTCATTGCCTCTCCCACCCCCCGTAGCGCCAACGGGCAGGACGCTAGGCGGTGCCGGGCGGTGCGACGGTGCCCTGTGGACAACCACTGTGGGGCGTACCGTCGGGTTGTCCACAGGCGTTGCCCGGTCGGCGACGGAGGGCTATCTTGCGACCCGCGCGCCGGTAGGGTGGGCCGGGTGAGATCAGTCTGGCGGGTCGCGGACGTACGGGCGGCAGAGGCGGCACTGATGGCCGAACTCCCGCCGGGCACGCTGATGCAGCGCGCCGCGGCCGGGCTGGCGCGCCGCTGCGCGCTGCTGCTCGCCGAGCGGGGCGGGGTGTACGCCGCGCCGGTGCTGCTGCTCGTCGGCTCCGGCGACAACGGCGGCGACACCCTGTACGCCGGTGCGCGCCTGGCCCAGCGGGGTGCGGCGGTGTCGGCGTTGCTGCTCACCCCGGAACGTGCGCACGCCGACGGGCTGGCCGCGTTGCGCGCCGCCGGTGGACGGGTCGTGGCGCATCCCCCGGCCGTGGTCGACCTGGTGCTCGACGGCATCGTGGGCATCGGCGGGCACGGTGGGCTGCGGGAGACCGCCGAGCAGTTGGCGGCGAGCCTGCTGGACCACGCCGGGCGCGACGGTGCCCGGGCGACGGTGGTGGCGGTGGACGTGCCGAGCGGGGTGGCGGTGGACACCGGCGACGTCCCGCTGACCGCCTCCGGCCGACCCAACGCGGTACGCGCCGACGTCACGGTCGCCTTCGGCGCGCTGAAACCGGCCCTGGTGGTCGGCCCGGCCGCCGCGCTGGCCGGGCAGGTGGAGCTGGTCGACATCGGGCTCACCCCGTGGCTGCGCGGCACCCCGGCGCTGCACGTGGTGGAGTGGTCGGACGTGGCGCAGTGGTGGCCCCGGCTCGGTGCCGCGTCGGAGAAGTACACCCGGGGCGTGGTCGGGGTGGCCACCGGTTCGGCGACGTACCCGGGTGCCGCGATGCTCTCCGTCGGTGGGGCGCTGGCCGGGCCGACCGGCCTGGTCCGCTACGCCGGTGGCGCCCGCGACGACGTGGTACGCGAGCACCCGTCGGTGATCGTGACCGGCCGGGTGGCCGATGCCGGCCGGGTGCAGGCCTGGGTGTGCGGATCGGGGTTGGGCACCGACGAGCGGGCGACGACCGAACTGCGTACGGTGCTGGCCGCGCCGGTGCCCGCGGTGCTGGACGCGGACGCGCTGACCCTGCTCGTCGACGGGTCCCTCGCCGACCAGTTGCGCCGACGTGACGCCCCGATCGTGGTCACGCCGCACGACCGGGAGTTCACCCGGCTCTGCGGCGAGACGCCGGGTGCCGACCGGGTGGCCGCCACGCTCCGGCTGGCCGCCTGGATGAACGCCGTGGTGCTGCTCAAGGGCGACCGTACGGTGATCGGCACGCCGGACGGTCGGGCGTACGTCAACCCGACCGGCACCCCCGCGCTGGCCACCGGCGGGACCGGGGACGTGCTGGCCGGGCTGCTCGGCTCGCTGCTCGCGGCCGGGCTGCCGGCGGAGCGGGCCGCCGCCTCGGCGGCCTACCTGCATGGCCTGGCCGGTCGGGAGGCGGCCCGGTCCGGCCCGGTCACCGCGCCCGACGTGGCCGCCGCGCTGCGGCCGGTACTCGCCCGGCTGCCCTGACGGACCCCCGACCCCGCCCACCGGGGCAGTCGACCGGCCGGACCTGGCCGGGTCGCCCTGCGGTGATCAGCGCGGAAAGTAGGGTGGAGGCATGTGGCAGGCTGAGGTGCGCGTGGATCTCGACGCGATCCGGGAGAACGTCGACCGGATGCGCGCCGGCACCAGCGCCGAGCTGATGGCGGTGGTGAAGGCCGACGGCTACGGCCACGGCATGGTCCCGGCCGCCCGCGCCGCGCTCGACGCCGGGGCGACCTGGCTCGGTGTCTGCACGCTGGACGAGGCGTTGGCGCTGCGCGCGGCCGGCATCGACGCCCCGGTGCTCGCCTGGCTGCTCGCGCCGGGACTGCCGCTGCACACCGGTGTCGCGGCCGACGTGGACCTGGGCGTGGCGAGCCTGCCGCAGCTGGACGAGGCGGTCGAGGCGAGCCGCCGGGCGCAACGGCCCGCCCGCGTCCACCTGAAGATCGACACCGGGTTGTCCCGGAACGGGGCGACGGTCGCCGACTGGCCGGCCCTGCTCGACGCCGCGGCCAAGGCGCAGGCCGACGGTCTGGTCGAGGTGGTCGGGGTGTGGAGCCATTTCGTGTACGCGGACATGCCCGGTCATCCGACCACGGACCGGCAGTTGGCCGTCTTCCACGAGGGGCTGGCCATGGTCGAGCGGGCCGGGCTGCGCCCCCGTTACCGGCACCTGGCCAACTCAGCCGCCACCCTGACCCGACCCGACACCCACTTCGACCTGGTCCGGCCCGGGTTGGCCGTCTACGGCCTCTCCCCGGTGGCCGGCGAGACCCACGGGCTGCGGCCGGCGATGACCGCCCGCGCCCGGGTGATGTTGACCAAGCGGGTCCCGGCCGGCACCGGCGTCTCGTACGGCCACACGTACACCACCGAGCGCGACGCGAACCTGGCCGTGGTGCCGCTCGGGTACGCCGACGGGGTGCCCCGGCATGCCTCGAACACCGGCCCGGTGCAGCTCGGCGGACGCCGCCGGACCATCTCCGGGCGGGTCTGCATGGACCAGTTCGTCCTCGACTGCGGCGACGACCCGGTGGCCGCCGGTGACGTGGCGACCCTGTTCGGCAGCGGTGCCGACGGTGAGCCCACCGCCGACGACTGGGCCGAGGCGGTCGGCACGATCAACTACGAGATCGTCACGCGCTTCGGCAGCAGCCGGGTCCCTCGCGTGTACGACGGCACCGATTCATGAGTCGGCACCTGATACCTCGGCCGCGTACGGCGGCGGGGCGGGCCGCCGGTCTGGTGGGTGCGGCGCTCGGGGTGGCCGCCGCGGTGACCGCCGCCGGGGTCGCCACCGAACGGGCCCTGGTCCGCCGGCTGAAGGCGGACCCGACCGATCCGTACGCCGGTGAGGTCTTCGGCCAGCAGCGGTACGACGAGGCGTACCGGCTGGAGATGCCGGACGGCACCGACATCCACGTCGAGGTGGTCGAGCCGACCCGTCCGGTCGAGGGCAACCCGACAGTGGTGCTGGTGCACGGTTTCTGCCTGGACATGGGCACCTTCCACTTCCAGCGCAAGCTGCTCGCCGAGCGGGGCGAGCACCGGGTTGTCGCGTACGACCAGCCCGGTCACGGCCGTTCGGGCCGGCTGGAGACCGGCGAGTACGACCTCGACGCGCTCGGCCACACGCTGCGCCGGGTGATCGACGAGGTGGCCGCCGAGGGGCCGTTGGTGCTTGTCGGCCACTCGATGGGCGGCATGACCATCATGGCGCTCGCCGAGTTGTATCCGGAGATGTTCGACGACCGGGTGGTGGGCACCGTGCTGATGGCCACCTCGGGCGGGTTGCTGGCGGAGACGAAGCTGGTCGCCCCGGCCCTGCTCGGACGGGTGGGCAGCCCGGTGCTCTACATGGCCGGCAACGTCACCCGCTACACCGGACCGGTGATCGACCGGGCCCGCAGGTCGACCACAAACGTGGCCTGGCTGCTCACCCGCAAGTACGGCTTCGGCACCCGCAATCCGAGCCCGGCGCTGGTGTCGTACGTCGAGCAGATGAACTCGCGTACCTCGGCCGACACGGTGACCCGCTACCTGCGGACCATCGCCACCCACTCGCGGTTCCCGGCGCTTGTGGCGTTGGAGGGCACGCCGGTGCTGGTGATCGTCGGGGACAAGGACATGATCACTCCGGTGACCCATTCCGAGGAGATCGTCCGGCGGTTGCCGCACGCCGAGTTCGTCAAGATCAACGACAGTGGGCACGTGGTGATGCTGGAGCACGCCGACGAGGTGAACGAGGCGCTGCTGGCGTTCCTCGGCACCTGCGGGCGGTAGCGACCGGCTCGCCGGGGGTGCGGAGCGGCTGAGGGCCCTGGGCCGAGGGCCGTCGTACCCTCTGCCTACAGTGCCGGGGACCGACCTCGCCACTGAAAGGCCGCTGATGCCCGACGACGTTGTCACCCTGGACCTGCCGGCACTGCTCCCGAGCGAGTGGCGGGAGGTGCTCGCCCCGCACCTCGACCCGGCCCGCACGGCCGCGTTGGGCGAGTTCGTCGCCCGGGAGTACGCCACCGGCACGGTCTTCCCGCCGGTCGAGGACCTCTTCTCGGCCTACCGGCTCTGCGCTCCGTCGGCCTGTCGGGTGCTCATCCTCGGCCAGGACCCCTACCACCGCGTCGGCCAGGCGCACGGGCTCAGCTTCAGCGTGCGCGAGGGCGTGTCCGTGCCGCCGTCGCTGCGCAACGTCTTCAAGGAGTTGGGCGAGGACCTGGGGGTGCCCAAGCCGGCCAGTGGCAACCTCGACGGCTGGGCGGCGCAGGGTGTGCTGCTGCTCAACTCGGTGCTCACCGTCCGGCAGGGCACCCCGGGCTCGCACGCCAACCGGGGCTGGGAGGAGTTCACCGACGCCACCATCCGGGCGCTCGACACGATGGAGTCGCGGGTGGTCTTCCTGCTCTGGGGCGGCTACGCGCGCAAGAAGGCCGCGTTGGTCGGCAACCCGCAGCACGTGGTGCTGGAGGCGGGGCATCCCAGCCCGATGAACCCGCGCGGCTTCCTCGGCAGCCGGCCGTTCAGCGCCGCCAACAAGGCGCTCGCCGACGCCGGCCTGCCCACCATCGACTGGGAGCGTACGGCGGGCTGATCGTTGCAGAGCGGTTGCACGTTCACCCCCTTCGATGCCGGTGGATTAATTGACGCGTTGACATTCCATAGTTGGACAGTCGACCATGCAACTAGTTGGTGAGGGTCGATCCCTGCGACTCGTCGCCGACCTGCCACCACCCGCATCAAGGAGGACTGCATGCGCCCGTCGAAGTCTGTCCGGACCGCCCTGCTCGCCACCATCGGTGCCGCCGCGATCGCGGTGACCGGAGCCCCTGCGGCTGCGGCCGAATCCCGCAGCTGCACCTACGTCGACGGCACCCTGTGCCTGCACGAGTCCAAGTGGTTCAACGGCGCCACGGTCGAGTACCCGGCACCCTTCGGCGCCGACTGCGTGAACAGCTCGATGAGCTTCCTGGGCTGGCTGAACCTCACCGACTACTCGCTGCGGGTGTACGAGGGCGCCAACTGCACCGGGATCAGCTACTACGTGCCGAGTGGTGACCTGCACAACGTGCAGGCTCCGCTGAGCAGCTTCAAGGTCGTCTGACCTCGGCGCGCCCACGACCGACGGCGCCGTGTTCCGTGCGAACACGGCGCCGTCGGCAGTCGGCCGTTCAGCGTCGCCAGTTAGGCGCTCGCCGACGCCGGCCTGCCCACAATCGACTGGGAACGGTCGGCTGGCTGAGCCGTGTGCTCCTCCCTCCACACTGCCCGCACCTACCAGGTGATGGCAGCCGCCTGGTAGTTCCGGAAGTGCCGGTAGGACAACATTTCTTGACTGGCGTCGATATTTGGATAACGATATCGAAGTCATAGATGCTGGCTAACTTCTTCAGTCTGGGGGTCAGTGGCGACGCGAAGTAGCAGTGGAGCACCCATACAACCGACAGTCCGGAATTCATACACCCAAGGCGCAGCATCGACGCGCGGTGACCGTCCCTCGACCACACACACCCCGTCGATTACGCCACGCCGTCTCTCTCAAGGAGAAGCACACCACCATGAACGAAGTCCCCACTCACCGTAAGAGTCGCCGACGCGGCCGCCTCAGGATGCTGGCTGCCGCCGCCTTCGCCGCAGTGCTGGCCACCACCGGCACCATCGCGATCTCGGCCGGCACCGCCCACGCCGAGGCCGACCGGCAGGTCTGCTCGAACACGGAAGGCACCCACAACGGGTTCTTCTTCTCGTTCTGGAAGGACAGCGGCGACGCCTGCATGGTGTTGCGCGAGAACGGCCGCTACTCCAGCTCGTGGAGCAGGAGCACCAACAACTGGGTCGGTGGCAAGGGCTGGAACCCCGGAACCCGCCGCACGATCACCTACTCGGGCAGCTACAACCCGGGCAACAACAACAGCTATCTCGCCCTGTACGGCTGGACCCGTAACCCGCTTGTCGAGTACTACATCGTCGAGAACTTCGGCAGCTACAACCCGAGCAGCGGCGCCACCCGGCTCGGCAGCATCACCACCGACGGCGGCACCTACGACATCCTGCGCAGCCAGCGGGTCAACCAGCCCTCGATCGACGGCACCGCGACGTTCTACCAGTACTGGAGCGTCCGGCAGCAGAAGCGCAGTAGCGGCACCATCACCACCGCCAACCACTTCGACGCCTGGGCCCGCGTTGGCCTGAACCTGGGCAACCACTACTACCAGATCATGGCCACCGAGGGTTACCAGAGCCAGGGAAGCTCGGACATCACCGTCTCGGAAGGCGGCACCCCCGGCCCCGGCCCGACCAACCCGACCAACCCGACCACCCCGCCGCCCAGTGGCGGTAGCGGCCAGATGATCGTCGGTCAGCAGTCCGGCCGGTGCCTGGACGTGCCGAACTCGAGCACCAGCAACGGCACCCAGATCCAGTTGTATGACTGCTGGGGTGGCTCGAACCAGCGGTTCACCCACACCTCGAGCCGGCAGCTGACGGTGAACGGCAAGTGCCTGGATGCCGCGAATCAGGGCACCAGCAACGGTACGCGGGTGACCATCTACGACTGCCACGGCGGCGCGAACCAGCAGTGGAACATCAACTCCAACGGCACGATCACCGGAGTGCAGTCAGGGCTGTGCCTCGACGCCGGTGGCAGCGGTAACGGGGCGCTTCTCCAGCTGTACAGCTGCTGGGGTGGAGCCAACCAGCAGTGGAGCCGCCGCAACTGATCCGTCGCAACCGATCCATCACTACGGGGCCAGGCGCTGACGTGCCTGGCCCCGTTCCTCGTTGAGGACCACAGCAATATTGAGTATCGATTGCTCTGTGCAATCACAGCGCCGGTACCTGGTGCGACTGACGCCGTTCAATGTCCTGACCGCCCACCGTCATGGGTGCGGTGCGCGCGAGCGCTACGGCGATGGCGGGCGGGCGTCCAAGGGCCGGAGGCGATGCGGCTAGGCTGGGCCATTGTGCTCGTACTGGTGGTGGACAGTTCGACCCCGGCGGTGACTGCGGCGCTCGTCGAGGTCACCGCGAGAGGCGGTACGCCCCGGGCGGTCGCCGCGCGTAAGCCGGCCCGGCCGTGAGCCCGGTGCGGCTCGACCGGTTCCGCTGGTGGCACATCGACGAGGTGCTGACCATCGAGGCGGACCTCTTCGGTGCCGAGCAGTGGTCCGCCGCGATGTTCTGGAACGAACTGGCCCACGGGCACCACTACCGGATCGCGACCGACGACGACGGTGCGGTGCTCGGCTACGCCGGGCTGGCCGTCGCACCCCCCGACGAGGCGTGGGTGCAGAACATCGCGGTACGCCGGGACGCGCAACGCCGGGGGATCGGGCGGCTGCTGCTGGAGGCGCTGCTCGCCGAGGCGGCGCGGTGCGACCTACGGTCCGTGTTGCTGGAGGTCGCGGCGGACAACGCGCCGGCGCAGCGGCTCTACGCCGGCTACGGGTTCGAACCGATCGGCGTACGTCGTGGCTACTACCAACCGAGCAACACCGACGCGCTGGTGATGCGGCGCATCGAGGACTGAGACCGCCATGGCTGACGGCCATGCCGATGACCGGGGTCAGCGGCTGAGGAAGGACGGCGACGTGATCGTACGGATGTGGGAGGCGCGGGCCGAGCCGTACGGGCTCGCCGAGCTGATCACCTGGGTCTGCGACACGGCCCTACCCGAGTTCGAGCACGATCCGCTGCACGTTTCCAGCGAAGTCTTCTCCTCCACGGATCATCGGGTCGTGGTGATCTCCAAGTGGCGCAGCAACCCGCGCCCGCTGCCTGAGCCGCCGGTGATGCTGCTCGCCCGGCCACCGCACTCCTGGGACTTCACCCAGGTCGACCGCTGACGCCGGCAGGCGGTGGGCTGGGTCCAGCCCAGCCCAGCCCGAGCCCGGTGCGGGATCAGCGGATGGTCACCGTGGTGGTGGCGGTGGACCTGTCGATGTCGCTGGTCCGGGCGGCGATGCGCAGCGTCCAGTCACCGGCCACCGGAAAGTGAATCTCGGCGCTGCCGTGGTGCGGCTCCAGCGCGAAGACCTCGACGGTGATCGGTTCGATGCCGGCCTCGGGTAGGGCCGCGGTGATCGTCCACTCGGCGACCGGCAACTCCTGCGCCTGCGGGGTGTAGACGTAGGCGTGCAGGCTGTTCGTGGTGCCGGCGGCGGCCGGGTAGATGTCGAACTGCAGCGTGAACAGGTCGGTGGTCAGCGACTGCGCGACGCCCTCGCGGGTGACCCCGGCGGCTGCCGTGCCGGCCGTACGGCCCGGCGGGGTCTGCACCAGCAACGCGGTCAGCGCCAGGACCACCGCGGTCACCGCGAGTTCGACGCCGGCAGCGCGGGCGACCCGTCGGGGCTGGGCTGCGGCGGCCCGTCGGCGGATCAGTCGCCGCTGCCCGGCGGCCACCGCCAGCACCACGGCCAGCAGCGCGGCCTTGGCACCGAGCAGCCGCCCGTACGCGCTGTCCAGCAGCGCCGACGGCCGGCCGAGTTCGATGGCGGCCTGGATCAGCCCGGCGGTCACCAGCCAGGCCACGGCCACCGTGGCCCATCGCGACCAGGCCGGCAGGATCCGGGCGAGGACCCGCTCGTGGGTGCCCCGCAGCAGGAACACGGTAAGCGCGAGCAGCCCGCCCAGCCACACGGTGATCCCGGCGACGTGCACGGTGGTGAGCACGATGCTCACCGCGGGGACCGGTGCGGCGACCGGATGCCCGGCCAGCGGCCAGGTGGTCAGCCCGGCCACCCCCACCACCGCGAGCGCACCGGTGCGAACGCGTCCGGCGGTGCCCCGGGTGACCGCCGGCAGCAGCGCCGCGGCGAGGCCGACAAGCGCCAGGCGTACGGCCAGCACCAGCCCGATGTCGCTGTCCGCGACCGCGCGCAGATCCGCCGGGGACAGCCGACCGACCGGTGCGCCGACCACCTGCGCCGCCTGACCGATCCAGGTGCCCACGGTGGCGGCGGCGACCAGTCCGAGCCCGACCAGCGCCAGCACCGTGGCAGCTCGCCGGGACCGCCGGCGGGGCCACATCGACGTGGCGAGCAGCGGCGGGCCGACGGCCAGCAGCAGGCCCAGGTAGCCGACGTACTTGGCCACCGGCACCAGGATTCCCGCCGGTGACCCGGCTCCGGCGTCGGCCGGCAGCGGTGGGGTGGCCGACGGGGCGCCGGCGGCGAAGGTGAAGCTGCCGGAGATCGGGTGACTGTCCGCGGAGACGACCCGGTAGCTGACCAGGTAGGTGCCGAGCGGTCGGTCCGCCGCCCGCAGCGCGATGCGCATGGTCCGGTCGCGGACCTCCGGGTCACCGACGTTGATCCGTTTGCCGTCCGGGGCGAGCACCTGCACCCGCCCGGGCACGACGGCGACCGGCTCGCTGAAGGTCACCAGCACCTCGCGCGGGGCGTAGCCCAGCACCTCGTCACGTTGCGGCGTGGTGGCGACCACGACGGCGTGCGCCGCCGCCGGGCCGGCCGCCCCCAGGACCGCGCCCAGGGTGGCGCAGCAGGTGGCCAGGACCAGCCCGAGCAGGACTCCGGCCCGGGTACGGGTGGGCATCGCGCGGGATCAGTTGCGGCGCAGCAGGCGGTAGCTGAGGAAGCCGCCGGTGCCGATGGCACCGAGGAAGACCACCCAGATCACCGTGTTGCTGATGCCGATCTGCGGACCGGTGTTGGCCGACGCGGCGGCGATCAGACCGTCGTTGCCCGGTGCGGGCAGGGCGGCCGGCGGCAGTTCGGCGTACCGGACCAGACCGGTGCTCTCCAGCATCAGCATGTGGTCGCCGACGAACTTGTTCGTGGCGTTGGCCAGGTCCCGGATGACGTCGTTGCGGGTGCTGGCCCGCACCGCGCTGACCACCGGGAAGATCTTGCCGTGGGCGACCCGGAGGCGGGTGACGAAGATCTGGTCGAAGCGGGCCCCGGTGGCGTCCTTCATCTCGGTCAGCCACTGCTGCTGTTCGGCGGTCGGCTGGTTGGGGATGGTGGCACCCAGCTTGTTGGCGGCCTCCACGGTCAGCCGGTCCAGTTCCTCGTGCTGCCGGGCGATCTCCGCGCCGATCTCCCGGACCACCCGGGACTGGCCCTTCTCGGCGGCCATCTGCCCGGCCGGCATCTCCCAGAGCCCGGCCAGCCGTACGCCGTCGAGCAGGGCCTGATCGGCGGCGGCGAGTTGCTGACCTGCGGGCGCGGCCAACGCCATCCCGGGCAGCACGACGAGGGCCGCGGCGATCGTGGTGAGCAGCACCGCCAACCGAGGGGACCGATTGCCCTGCCGGCGACGAGCGGAATCCAGCGATGCCATGTCTGCGGTGCCTCCTCGGTCGAGAACCGATCATCTGCCCGACGGGCGTCCGCACGCCGTTGGCCGCCCGTCCGCACACTGGTACGGATCGACCGGCCGATCAGTTCATCGCTCGCGAATCCACCTCACGGCGGTGCGTGCGGACAGCTCAGCCGACGTCGAGGGGGTCGGCGAGCAGCCGCTCGAAGGCCAGTTCGGCGGCGCCGATCAGCGGGGCGTCCGCGCCGAGCATGGGGGTGCGCAGGCGTACGTGCTCCAGGCAGGCGGGCAGCCCGTTGGAGTTGAGTCGGCTGCGTACCTGGGCGGCGGCGGCCAGGTACAGGTCACGCATCGTGCCACCGAAGATGACCATCTCCGGGTTGAAGATGTTGACCAGGTTGGCCACGCCGAAGCCCAGCCAGTCGCCGGCCTGGCGTACCGCCGTCTGGGCCCGGGCGTCGCCCCGGTCGGCGGCGTCGAAGACCGCCAGCAGCGCGTCGCGGCCCCGGGCGTCGGAGCGCCCGGCGGCGCGCAGCAGGCCGTGCTCGCCGATCTCGGTCTCCCAGCAGCCCCGGTTGCCGCACTCGCAGCGGGCCCCGTCCCGGGACACCACCATGTGACCGACCTCGCCGCTGTAGCCGCCGTGCCCGGTCAGCCGCCGGCCCCCGGCGATGATCCCGGCACCGACACCCACGTCCCCGTAGAGGTAGATGACGTTGTCGCAGCCGGCGGCGGTGCCCCGGGCGTGCTCGGCGAAGGCTGCCACGTCCGCCACGTTCCCGACGGTGACGGGCACCTCGACGCCGAGTTCGGCGCTGACCGCCGCCCCGATCGGCTCGTCCACCCAGCCGGTGGTCGGCCCGAGCCGGACCAGGCCGTCGTCGCGGCGCACCATGCCGCAGATCGCGATGCCGGCGCCGACGCAGACGGCATCGGCCGGCAACGCCTGCCGCATCTCCTTGACCGCCCCGGCCAGCAGCGGCGCGGCCTCCGCAGCGGAGAGACCGCGCGGCCGGTCCAGCTCCCGGCGGTCGAGCACCGCGCCGCCGAGGCCGACCCGCGCGGCCCGCAGCCGATCCACCTCGATGCTGTACGCGTACGCGAAGATCCGGTCCGACTCGGGCCGGACGACAAGCGACGGTCGTCCGGCCCGGCCGGTTTCCTTCGGCGCCCCCTCGGTCACCAGGCCGGCCGCGGCGAGGTCGGCGGTGAGCGCGCCGATGGTGCTCCGGTTCAACCCGAGCGCGTTTGTCAACTCGGCGCGGGTCGTCGCCCCGTGCAGGTGCACGTAACGCAGCAGCGCGCCGAGATTCTGCCGGCGGATCTCGTCCTGGCTGGGTCCTACGCGCATCGGGTGGTTACTACTTTCGGTGGTGCGTTCAGCGGTTTCCGGTGGCCGAAGCTCGTCGTCGGGACAGCGCGTCGACACTGGCCGCGAGCAACAGCACGACGCCGGTGACCACGTACTTGACGCCGGAGCTGTAGCCCATCAGACCCATCCCATTGTCGATCACGGCCACGACGGCGCCACCGAGAACCGCGTCCAGGATGCGTCCCTTGCCGCCGAAGAGGCTGGTGCCACCGATCACCGCTGCGCCCACGGCGTAGAGCAGCACGTTGCTGCCGCCGGTGTTCGGGTCCACGGAGTTGGCCCGGCTGGCCGCCACGATCCCGCCGACCGCGGCCATGGTCGAGCAGATCATGAAGGCCGAGATGCGGATCCGGTCGACGTTGATGCCGGCCCGGCGGGCGGCCTCCCGGTTGCCGCCGACCGCGTAGATGTGCCGGCCGTAGCTGGTGCGCTGGAGCACGAAAGTCAGGACCACCAGCAGTACGGCGACGATCGGCACCACGATCGGCACACCCTTGAGCGAGGTGATCAGCGTGTTGAGGCTGCGTTCCAGGTTGAGCACGTAGACGGCGAGGCCCAGGACGAGCGCCAGGGCGGCGATGCGACCCAGCACCACCGGGAACGGATCGTTGATCAGGTTCCGGGCGGCGCGGCTGCGGTAGCGGAGCAGTTGCACCACGGCGAATCCCGCGACCGCGATCGCGGCAAGCGTCCAGCCGAGCGCGACCGGCATGTTGCGGTTGACGATCGCCACCACCACCGGCTCGCGGACCGAGATGTTGCGGCCCTCCTTCATCAGCAGCAGCACCACGCCCTGGAAGGCGAGGAAGCCGGCGAGGGTGACCACGAACGAGGGGATGCCCACCTTGGCGACCAGGAAGCCGAGTGTGGTGCCGATGACCATGCCGGTGAGCAGGGCGGCGAGCACCGCGACGTACCAGGGGTAGCCCAGGACGGTGACCAGGTTGGCCAGCACCGCCGCGCAGACGCCGCTGGCGAAACCGGCCGACAGGTCGATCTCGCCGAGCAGCAGGACGAAGACCAGACCCATCGCGATCAGGGTCACCGCCGCGCCCTGGGTGAACAGGTTGGCGAAGTTGCCGGCGGTGAGGAACGACGGCCGCATGATCGAGAAGATGGTGCAGAGGACGAGCAGACCGGCGACCGCAGGCAGGGCGCCGATGTCTCCGCCGCGTACCCGCTGCCAGTAGTCGCGGACGTGGCTGCCGACGGTGGGTGCCGGTGCGACGGCGGCGGGGCCCTCCTTCGTGACGGCGGTGATGCTCATGAGACGCCTCCTGCGGTGCTGTCGGCCGGCGCCGCGCCGTTGCCGTTGACGCCCGGATCGGCGGCGAGTCCGAGCTCGCCGGAGCGGCCGGCGGTGATCAGCTCGACCACCTGGGCGTGGGTGATCTCTGTCGTCTTCACCTGGGCGACCATCTGGCCGAGGTAGAGCGCGGCGATGCGGTCGGAGACGGCGAAGACGTCGTTCATGTTGTGCGAGATGAGGACGACGGCCAGGCCGTTGTCGGCCAACCGTCGAACGAGTTCGAGGACCTGGGCGGTCTGCGCGACGCCGAGCGCGGCGGTCGGCTCGTCCAGGATCACCAGCTTGCTGTTCCAGAGCACCGCCTTGGCGATCGCCACGGTCTGGCGCTGCCCACCGGAGAGGCTGGAGACGTGCTGGCGCAGGGACTTGACGGTGCGTACGGAGAGCCCGGCAAGGGTCTCCGCGGCCATCTGTTCCATCGTCGGCTCGTCCAGGACGAGGCCGTTGCGCTTCTCCCGCCCGAGGAACATGTTCTGCACGATGTCGAGGTTGTCGCAGAGCGCGAGATCCTGGTAGACGACCTCGATGCCGAGCGAGGCGGCGTCGCGCGGACTGTTGATGGTCACCGGTCGGCCGTCGAAGATGAACTCGCCGGCGTCGACGGGATAGATGCCGCTGATGCACTTGACCAGGGTCGACTTGCCGGCGCCGTTGTCACCGACGAGGGCGGTGACCTCGCCCGGGTAGGCGGCGAAGGCGACGTCGCGCAGCACCTGGACGGGACCGAAACTCTTGTCGATCCCGCGTAGCTCCAGCAGTGGGTTCGCGGACACGGGGTTCTCCTTATTCCACGGAGGGAGATCGGGGCCCGTCCAGTGACGCCGCCCGGTACGGGGTAGCCGTACCGGGCGGCGTCACTCTGGCGGGGGACAGGTCAGCTGATGCCCGCGTCGGTGCAGAGCTTGGCGTAGTCGCCGGTGCAGACCTGCTCCTTGGTCACGTAGCCGTCGGCGATGACGTCCTTGACGTTCTCCTTGTAGATCGCCGCGGGGGTGAGCAGGACGGCGGGCACGTCACGGTTGCCCTCCGGGTCCCGGACCGTCTGACCGGTCTCCTTGCGCTCGCCCTTGGCCAGCGCGATGGCCAGCTCGGCGGCGGCGTCCGCCTCCTTCTTGACCGCCTTGTAGACCGTCATGCACTGGTCACCGGCGAGGATGTTCTGCAGCGCCTGCGGGTCGGCGTCCTGCCCGGTCACCGGGACCTTGCCGTTGAGGTTGTTCTTCTTCAGCACCGAGATGGCGGCGTTGCCGAGGCCGTCGTTCGCGGAGAGCACGCCGTCGATCTTGCCGCCGGTCTTGGTGAGCTGCTGCTCGAAGATGGTCGCGGCCTGCGTGTTGTCCCAGTCCGGCACGGAGTCGTCGGCGGCCTTGGTGTACTCGCCGGAGTCGAACTTCGGCTTGAGGACCGAGTCGTAGCCCTCCTTGAACAGGGTGGCGTTGTTGTCGGTCGGCGAGCCGTTGAGGTAG
Organism: Verrucosispora sp. FIM060022; assembly: GCF_003977705.1. Taxonomy (NCBI): domain Bacteria; kingdom Bacillati; phylum Actinomycetota; class Actinomycetes; order Micromonosporales; family Micromonosporaceae; genus Micromonospora; species Verrucosispora sp. FIM060022. Next base: position 279,752 of record NZ_RQIV01000002.1, on the reverse strand, counting down.
GCGATCGCCGGCTTCTCCACCTTCGCATCGGTGAGGCACTTGACCAGGCCCTCACCCTGGAGCTTGCCGACGGCCACGTTGTCGAAGCTGACGTAGTACTGCGCCGAGCCGCCGAGGGTCAGACGGTCGTAGTCGATGGTGGCGACACCCTGCGACTTGGCCTTGTCGAGGACGGCCTTACCGGTGCCGGAGTCCAGGTTGACGATCATCAGCACGGTGACCCCGTTGGTGATCATCTGGTCGGCGATGGTCTGGAAGGCGTTCTTGTCGCCCTGCGCGTTCTGGATGTCCGACTGGACGCCGGCCGCGTCGAACGCCTCCTTGAGGAACCTGCGGTCCGCGCTCTCCCAGCGGACCGAGGAGCTGCTGTCCGGCAGGATCACGCCGATCTTCGGGGTCTTGCCGGAGCCGCCGCCGGCCTGGTCGCCGGAATCGTCGCCGCAGGCCGTCAGGCTGCCGAGGGCGAGCACGCCCACAGCGCCGATGGCGAGGAAGCCCTTGCGCATGTGCAGGGTCCTTTCGAGAGTGGGAAGGTGTCGGTGTGTTGATGGTGTTCTTTTGTTGTGCCCGGCAACGTATTCCGCTGTCGGGCGTCGACACAAGGGCGCGCTGGGCGCTAATTTGTTGTCGGCAGTAACAATTCGGCAACGCCCATGAAGTGCTCGTGTCACCGCGGTGGCATCGGCAAGCTGAAATGCCTGGTCATACGCCTACATCGGCGGACGTGGCAGACAGCAGAGGGTGCACGCCCCGGCGCACCTTGGCCTCATCGGGCCAGGAGGTAGGGCGAATCGACACGGTTTCGGTGCAGTGCGGCTGACCTGCACTCCGGGGTCCCACCGTTGCGGAGCCACGGTGATGACCGAGGTCAGGTGGCGAGGGGTGCGGTCCGGGCGTCGGTGAGGGCGACCAGATCGGCCGGGGCCAGTTCGACCTGAAGGCCGCGCCGGCCCGCCGACACGTACACCGTGTCGTGCTCCAGGGCGGAGTCGTCGAGCACAGTGGGTAGCCGCTTACGCTGCCCCAGCGGGCTGATGCCGCCGCGTACGTAGCCGGTGGCGCGTTCGGCGGCGCCGCGTTCGGCAAGCGTGGCCCGCTTGCCACCGACGGCCGCGGCCAATGCCTTGAGGTCCAACTCGCCGGTCACCGGCACGATCGCCACGGTGAGAGCACCGTCCACCTCGGCGATCAGGGTCTTGAAGACCCGTCCAGGTGGTACGCCGATCGCGGCGGCCACCAACCCGCCGTAGTTCGGCGAATCCGCCGCGACATCGTAGGGATGGGTGCGATGGGTGATGCGGTGCTTCGTCAGCAGCACCATCGCCGGCGTACCCCGTCCCGTCATGTGCGCCAACCTAGCTGCGCCCCCGGTCCGAAGGCCAGACACTTTCCTGCCTCGACCCTCCGTGGCCCTTGCTGGTGACCGGCTGGCAGACCAGCACCGTCGGGGCGGCGGCGACCCGGGTCAGCACCAGGCTCGCCGGCTGGTCACCGGTCAGGCGCAGGTCGTGCCGGAGCCGTTCGGGTTCCAGCGCCGAGCCACGCTTGAGGATCTCCACCCGGCCGACCCGGCGCTCCCGCAGCAACGCCCGCAGTCGCTTCAGCGAGAACGGCAGCACGTCGGTCACCTCCAGGCAGCGGGCGTACGGCGTCGACGTCGGCGCGTCGGCGTAGAGGTAGGCGATGCTCGGGTCGGCCAGCGAGGCATCCAGGTCGGCGGCGAGTTCGGCGACCAGGTGGGCGCGGATCACCGCCGGGTCAGGGTCGTACAGGTAGCGGCGTACCGGCCCGACCGGTGCCTCCTGCCGTCCCGAGCCGACGAGTTGGTGGACGCTGGTTCCGTTGACGAGGTGATAAGAAGGGGCCCCTTTACTACCGGAGGCGTTAACAGGGGGCCCTTCCTTCAACACGGTCGCGCGGCGGGGGGTTTCGGCGAGCGGGCCGCACCAGAGTGCCGCCTCGACCAGGTTGCCGTCGACGCTCACCCACTCGGCCTCGGTGCCGGCGGGGATGAGGGCGTGGTCGAGACCGGGGGCGACCTTCACCACCGTCCGGGGCACCCGTTGCGCGAGCCCGGTGACGAAGTCCCACGGCGGCGAGTACGAGTTCGGGTCGAAGATCCGACGTCCGGTCCCGGCCCGGCGGCGCGCCGGGTCGCAGAAGACCGCCTCGACCCGGTTCACGTCGAACGCGGTCGCGTCCCCGCACTCGACGGTGAACAGCTCGGCCAGCCCGGTTGCCTGCGCGTTCGCCTCGGCCAGCGCGGCGGTGAGCGGGTCGGCCTCCACGCCGTACACCCGGATGCCGGCCTGGGCGGCGGCGAGCGCGTCGGCCCCCAGTCCGCAACCCAGGTCGGCCAGGCTGGTCACCCCGGCCTTGCGCAGCCGGCGCGCGCGGCGTCGCGCGACCACCCCTCGGGTGGCCTGTTCCAGGCCGGGCCGGGTGAAGAACATGCCGCTCGCCGCCGGCCCGAACTTGCCCGCCGCCCGGCGGCGCAGCTCCGCCTGGGTCAGCGCCGCCGCCGCCAACCCGGCGGGGATCCCGGCCGAGCGCAGCGCCGCCGCCGCGGCCAGCGGGTCACCGCCGGCCACCCGGGCCGCCGCCGCGAGCGCATCCGACCCCTCGGGCGTACGCAACGCCGCAAGCTGCTCCAGATCCACCCACCCATTGTCCCGACCCACCGACCACCCCATCCGCCCGGCCGGGTGTGATCGACACGGTTACGCCGCACGCCACCGGGCGGGCCGCTGGTGTCGGAAAGGTGTCGACACGAGAGGGGAGCGTTGGCACTCTCCTTGACGGAGTGCTAGCCGAGGAATAACCTGCGATTAGCACTCTCACCCTGAGGGTGCCAACCCTCGGGCCCTCGTGCCCGGGAGTTGAACGCCAGGCGGACCGGCACCCGCGACGACGGCCCCGCCCGGTGGCATGTGGCAGATTGACGCTGGTCGGTACGCCGACCGGTAACGAAACCAGTACCCCAGGAGGGTATGCCCGTGACTACCGCGACCAAGGTTGCGATCAAGCCGCTCGAGGACCGGATCCTGGTCCAGGCGAACGAGGCTGAGACCACCACTGCGTCGGGCATCGTGATTCCCGACACCGCCAAGGAGAAGCCGCAGGAGGGCACTGTCCTCGCTGTCGGCCCGGGTCGTTTCGACGACGACGGTGACCGGATCCCGATGGACGTCAAGGTCGGCGACACCGTCCTCTACTCGAAGTACGGCGGCACCGAGGTCAAGTACGCCGGCGAGGAGTACCTGGTGCTCTCCGCCCGCGACGTCCTCGCGATCATCGAGAAGTAAGCAACCGATCAGTGTCGTTGCCCCGGTCCGGCTCGCCGGGCCGGGGCAACGTCGCTTCGAAGGGACATACATGGCGAAGATCCTGAGCTTCTCGGATGACGCCCGGCACCAGCTGGAGCACGGTGTCAACGCGCTCGCGAACGCGGTCAAGGTCACGCTCGGGCCGCGCGGGCGCAACGTCGTCCTGGACAAGAAATTCGGTGCGCCGACGATCACCAACGATGGTGTGACCATCGCCAAGGAGATCGAGCTCACCAACCCGTACGAGAACCTCGGCGCGCAGCTGGTCAAGGAGGTGGCGACCAAGACCAACGACGTCGCCGGCGACGGGACCACCACCGCGACCGTGCTGGCCCAGGCGATGGTCCGCGAGGGCCTGCGCAACGTGACCGCGGGCGCCAACCCGGCGGGTCTCAAGCGCGGCATCGACGCCGCCGCGGCCAAGGTCTCCGAGGCGCTGCTCGGCAAGGCCGTCGAGGTCTCCGACAAGAAGTCCGTCGCGCACGTGGCGACGATCTCGGCGCAGGACTCCACCATCGGTGAGCTGATCGCCGAGGCGATGGAGCGGGTCGGCCGCGACGGTGTGATCACCGTCGAGGAGGGCTCGGCGCTGCAGACCGAACTGGACGTCACCGAGGGTCTCCAGTTCGACAAGGGCTTCATCTCGCCGAACTTCGTCACCGACGTGGAGGCGCAGGAGTCGGTCCTGGAGGACGCGTACATTCTGATCATGACGCAGAAGATCTCGGCGATCGAGGAGCTGCTGCCGCTGCTGGAGAAGGTCCTCCAGGACAACAAGCCGCTGCTGATCATCGCCGAGGACGTCGAGGGTCAGGCACTGTCCACCCTGGTGGTCAACTCGATCCGCAAGACCCTCAAGGTCTGCGCGGTCAAGGCGCCCGGCTTCGGTGACCGCCGCAAGGCGATGCTCCAGGACATGGCGATCCTGACCGGTGCCGAGCTGGTCGCCCCCGAGCTGGGCTACAAGCTCGACCAGGTCGGCCTGGAGGTGCTCGGCACCGCCCGGCGCATCGTGGTCGACAAGGAGAACACCACGATCGTCGACGGTGGTGGCCAGGCCGGCGAGGTCGCCGACCGGGTCGCCCAGATCCGCAAGGAGATCGAGGCTTCGGACTCCGACTGGGACCGGGAGAAGCTGGCCGAGCGGCTGGCCAAGCTCTCCGGTGGCATCGCCGTGGTCAAGGTCGGCGCGGCCACCGAGGTCGAGATGAAGGAGCGCAAGCACCGCATCGAGGACGCCATCGCCGCGACCAAGGCCGCGGTCGAGGAGGGTACGGTGCCCGGCGGTGGCGCCGCCCTGGCCCAGATCCTGTCGGTGCTCGACGACGACCTCGGCTTCACCGGTGACGAGAAGGTCGGCGTGTCGATCGTGCGCAAGGCGCTTGTCGAGCCGCTGCGCTGGATCGCCCAGAACGCCGGGCACGACGGGTACGTCGTGGTGCAGAAGGTCACCGAGGGCAAGTGGGGCCACGGCCTCGACGCTGCCATCGGCGACTACGTGGACCTGGCCGCGTCCGGCATCATCGACCCGGTGAAGGTGACCCGTAACGCGGTCACCAATGCCGCGTCCATCGCCGGCCTGCTGCTCACCACCGAGAGCCTCGTGGTGGAGAAGCCCAAGGAGCCGGAGGCCGCCGCCGCTGGGCACGGCCACGGTCACGGCCACAGCCACCAGCACGGCCCGGGCTTCTGAGCCGTCCGTGACACGGTACGGCGGGTGCGCCGCTCCCCCGGAGCACCCGCCGTACCGCTCGGCGGCTGTCAGCTGACAGGGCGCAGCACACGAGGATCAGCCGGCACCGGTTCCCGCCATGGCGCCGGAAGCACACTGCCGCGCCCTGTGCAGGGCGCGGCAGCGGTGGTTCATGGGTGGATCAGGCGACGTTGCGTTGGGTGGGGACGGTCGACCGGTGGCTGCTGCCCAGCCGGGCCTCCAGGCGGGCGACGTCCACCCGGGTCTGCCGGCGGTCGGCGAGATCCTCCCAGCCGACCGCGAGCAGCCGCAGCCGCTCGGATTCGCTGAAGCCGCCCCAGACTCCGTACGGCTCCCGCACGGTCAGGGCGTGCGCGGCGCACTCGGCCCGCACCGGGCAGGCGCGGCAGACGGCCTTCGCACCCGATTCGCGGCGCAGCCGCGACGAGCCCCGCTCGCCGTCCGGGTGGAAGAACTGTGCGCTGTCGCGGCCCCGGCAGGCACCGAGGCGCTGCCAGTCCCACAGGTCGACGATGGGTCCGGGCAGTCTGCGTACGTTCGACATCAGCACCCCTCCTCTCGCGCGGCACCGCGAGATGCTTGTTGGCCGGCTGTCCGGGCGGCGGGCCGCGCAGGGCACCGTTCCCGGCCTTGAGCCCCCGGTACCCCGGCCGTTCTCGGCTCACACGTCTTGTGATCCAAAAGCTGTGGCGACTTGGGGCAAATGACCTATCTGTCGGAAAACTTGGGAGGATTGCCCGGAAGTTCCTCCCGAGGCTGCCCGGTCATGGTCTGCTCGTCTGCGGAGAGGAGATCGTTGTGCGTACCGTTCTTGTGTGCGTTCGGACGCCGCTCGCTGCACAGCATTTGACTTCCGCAGCGGCGCGGCTGGGATTGTCCGGTGCTGTCCGGACGGCCGTCTCCGACCCCGAGGTGATGCTGCGACTGGCCGAGCGTCCCGCCGACGTGGTGCTCGCCGACACCGCCCTCACCCGCCCCGACAGTGCCGGGTTCGTCCGGCGGGTACTGGCACGCGCGCCGCAGGCCGCGGTGCTGCTGCTCGGCATGGAGGAGTCCGAGGCGGCGGCGGCGACGATCCATGCCGGGGCGCGTGGGCTGATCCAGGGCATCGACCATGACCTGACCAGCGCGGTCGCCAAGGCGCTGCTGCTGCTGGCCGCACCGGGTCGGGCAAACCGGCACCGGATCGCCGACCCGGCGCGGGACACCGCGGCGGTGGGCGGCCAGCGGCCGGCGCCCAACGGTCGGCCCACCGGCGACAGCTCCCCGACCTGGACGGCAACGGACGCGGCGGGCAGCCCTGCGATGGTGCCGGTGCAGCGCGGCGAGGATCCGGCCGAGCCGGACGCCGAGGAGGAGAAGAGCGCCGCCAGGCAGCCCCGCGCCGACCGGTCCACGATCGGGCTCACCGAACGCGAGTTGCAGGTGCTGCTCGGCATGGCCGAGGGCAGGAGCAACGCCGAGATCGGCCGTGAGTTGTTCGTCTCCGAGGACACCGTGAAGACCCACGCCCGGCGGCTGTTCCGCAAGCTGGGCGCCCGGGACCGGGCTCACGCGGTGGCCGCCGGATTCCGTGCCGGCCTGGTCGCCTGACGGCCGTAGGCCGCCGACCCCGTCGGGGCGAGTCCTCTGTGGGTGACGGCTGTGCTCCGCTGATGCCGTCACCCGGGCGTACGGGTCAGTCCCGAGAGGCGGCCTCGTCCTCGCTGTCCTCGGTGCCCTCGCTGAGGGTGTCGTGCACGCCGTCGGCGTAGCCGCGCGCGTAGTCCCAGGTGACGTAGTGGTCCGGGTCCGGATCGAAGGCCGGCTCGTGCACCCGGGGTCGCCCGGAGCTGAGCAGGTGCCGCAGGTTGCCCCGGAGCAGGTCCCAGTCGAAGTAGTGCGGCTCGCGGCAGTCCTCACACTCGATGACGAGCCCGCGTACGCCGATCGGCGCGAGCAGCGCCTGGTAGATCTCCAGGTCGGCGAGATCCTCCAGCACGTCCTGACGTTCGACGTCGGTCAGTGGGTCGAGCGAGGAGTCGCGGTCAGGGTCGTCCAGGCCGGCTGCCGGGTCGGCGGGGTCACCGGTGAACGGGTCGATGGGCTCGTCTTGCACCCCCTCACCGTAGACCTAAGCACCCGCCGATGCCCGTCCCCCGTCGAGCAATCCAGCTCGGGACATCCCGTCGCTGCACCTACCGCCGCTCGCGGGTGCCACCGGAGCCACTGGGTACGATGGGGCTGACGCCTTCCTGCCCGGCCGTTTGCCGGTGCCCAGACCACCCTCACTGAAGCCCGTTCGAGCAGCTCAGGAGAGCAATCGTGGAGAATTCGCCCCAGACCGACCTTTCCGCCGGCGCCGATGCTGGCGAGCTGGGCGGCCACCTGCCCGAGCTGCCGGCGGGCTCGGCCCGGGTGGTGCCGCTGGGGCTGACCTTCGACGACGTGCTGCTGCAACCCGGCGAGTCGGACGTGGTGCCCAGCCGGGTGAACACCGTCACCCGGCTCACCCGCAACGTCACCCTCTCCATCCCGCTGCTGTCCAGCGCGATGGACACGGTGACCGAGGCGCGGATGGCGATCGCCATGGCCCGCCAGGGTGGCATCGGCGTGCTGCACCGCAACCTCTCCGTGGAGGACCAGGCGCTCCAGGTCGACCTGGTGAAGCGTTCCGAGTCCGGCATGATCACCAACCCGGTCACCGCCAGCCCGGACGACACCCTGCGTGAGGTCGACCAGCTCTGTGGGCGCTACCGGATCTCCGGCGTGCCGGTGGTGGACGCCGAGGGGCAGTTGGTCGGCATCGTCACCAACCGGGACATGCGGTTCGTCTCCGACCCGGCGACGCCGGTCCGCGACATCATGACCCAACCGCCGCTGGTCACCGCCCCGGTCGGGGTGAGCAAGGACGAGGCGCTGGGCCTGCTGCGCCAGCACAAGGTCGAGAAGCTGCCGATCGTCGACGGTTCCGGCAAGCTGCGCGGGCTGATCACCGTGAAGGACTTCACCAAGAGCGAGCAGTACCCGAACGCCACCAAGGACGACGCCGGTCGCCTGCGGGTGGCCGCGGCGATCGGGGTCGGCGAGGACGCCTACAAGCGGGCCCGGGCGCTCGTCGACGCGGGTGTCGACGTGCTGATCGTGGACACCGCGCACGGCCACCAGCGGGCCGTGCTGGAGATGGTCGCCCGGCTGAAGAAGGACGTCGCCATCGACATCGTCGGCGGCAACGTGGCCACCTACGCCGGGGCGAAGGCGCTCGTCGACGCCGGTGCCGACGGGGTGAAGGTCGGCGTCGGCCCGGGTGCCATCTGCACCACCCGGATCGTGGCCGGTGTCGGCGTGCCGCAGATCACCGCGATCATGGAGGCCGCCCGAGCGGCCCGACCGGCCGGCGTGCCGGTGATCGGCGACGGTGGCATCCAGTATTCGGGCGACATCGCCAAGGCGCTGGTCGCCGGGGCCGACACGGTGATGCTCGGCAGCCTGCTGGCCGGCTGCGAGGAGAGCCCCGGCGAGCTGATCTTCGTCAACGGCAAGCAGTTCAAGGCGTACCGGGGGATGGGTTCGCTCGGTGCGATGCAGTCGCGTGGGCAGGCGAAGTCGTACTCCAAGGACCGCTACTTCCAGCAGGACGTGACGAGCGACGAGAAGCTGGTCCCGGAGGGTGTCGAGGGTCAGGTGCCCTACCGTGGGCCGCTGTCGCGGATGGCCCACCAGCTGGTCGGCGGCCTGCGGCTGGCGATGGGGTACGCGGGCGCGGAGAGCATCGCCGAGCTGCACCAGCGTGGCCAGCTGATCCGGATCACCGCTGCCGGGCTCAAGGAGAGCCACCCGCACGACATCCAGATGACCGTCGAGGCACCGAACTACCACACCCGCTGACCCCTTTCGTTGAAAACTGGAGCCCCCCATGCGTGACGTGGTCGAGATCGGGCTGGGCAAGACCGCGCAGCGCGGCTACCACCTGGACGACATCGCCATCGTGCCGAGCCGTCGTACCCGGGACGTGGACGACGTCTCCACCGGCTGGCAGCTGGACGCGTACCAGTTCGGCATCCCCTGCGTGGGGCACCCCTCCGACGCGACGATGAGCCCGGCCTCGGCGGTACGCCTGGGCCAGCTCGGCGGCCTCGGCGTGCTCAACGTCGAGGGGCTCTGGACCCGCTACGAGAACCCGACCAAGGTGCTGGAGGAGTTGGCCGGCCTGGGTGAGGACGCCCGCGCCACCAAGCGGCTCCAGGAGGTGTACGCCGAGCCGATCCGCCCGGATCTGATCACCGAGCGGGTCCGTGAGCTGCGCGAGGGCGGCGGCACGGTGGCGGTGCGGGTCTCCCCGCAGCACACCCTGGCGCTGGCCCCGGTGATCCTCGACGCGGGCGTCGACCTCCTGGTCATCCAGGGCACCATCGTCTCGGCCGAGCACGTCTCGACCACCGACGAGCCGCTCAACCTCAAGGAGTTCATCGCCGACCTCGACCTGCCGGTCATCGTCGGCGGCTGCACCGACTACAAGACCGCGCTGCACCTGATGCGTACCGGCGCGGCCGGTGTGATCATCGGCATCGGTGGCGACGAGTGGTCCACCACCGAGTCGGTGCTCGGCATCCGGGTGCCGATGGCCACCGCGATCGCCGACGCCGCCGCAGCCCGGCGGGACTACCTGGACGAGACCGGCGGCCGATACGTGCACCTGATCGCCGACGGCGACATCCGTACCTCCGGGGACATCGCCAAGGCGCTCGGCTGCGGCGCGGACGCGGTCATGCTCGGCGAGCCGCTGTCGCTCTGCGCGGAGGCCCCGGCCGGTGGCGCCTGGTGGCACTCGGCCGCCAGCCACCCGTCACTGCCCCGAGGCGCCTTCGAGGTGGCCGGCGAACCGCTCGGCTCCATGGAACGCCTCCTCTTCGGCCCCGCCGACGAGCCGGACGGCCAACTCAACCTCTTCGGCGGCCTCCGCCGCGCCATGGCCAAGTGCGGCTACCGCGACCTCAAGGAATTCCAAAAAGTAGGCCTAGTCCTGGACCGCTAACCCCCACCCCCACCCCCACCCCCGTTCCTGCGTCGATCATGGAGTTGTGGTCGCAGGTTCGTGGTGGTTTCGGGTGGTTCGCCGCGACCGCAAGTGCAAGATCGACGGGGTGGGCGGCGGTAGGCTCGGCGGGGTGAGCAGGGTGGTGGGGTTGCGGTGGCGTGGGGTTGCGGTGGCGGTGGTGGCTGCCGTGGCACTGGTGAGCTGCACGGGAGAGCGTGAGGACGGGTTCCGGCCGGGCAGTGTGGACGTTGCCGATCCGTATGTGCCGGGCAGTGGCAACGGTGGCTACGACGTCGACAATTACCGGCTCGCAGTGCGGTACGACCCGGCCGACGACCGGCTCGTCGGGCGGGCCGTGGTGACCGCGACCGCCACGCAGAACCTCTCCCGGTTCAACCTCGACCTGAGCGGTCTCACGGTCGACTCGGTCACCGTGGACGGTGCCTCCGCCGAGCACCGGCAGGCCGACGGCGAACTGGTCGTCACGCCGAGCCGGAGGCTGGCGAACCTCAGCCGGTTCACCGTCGAGGTGAGCTACGCCGGGGTGCCGACGGCGGTCACCGACGGTGTGCTGGGCAGCGGTGGCTTCCAGCACACCGACGACGGAGCGATCGCCCTGGGCCAACCGCACTCGGCGGCGACCTGGTTCCCGGTCAACGACCACCCCTCCGACAAGGCGACCTACGACATCGAGGTGACGGTCCCCGAAGGGCTCGCCGCGCTGAGCAACGGCGTACCAGGGGAGCGGACCACGGCCGACGGGTGGACCACCTGGCGTTGGGCCGAGCGGTCACCGATGGCGAGTTACCTGACCACGCTGGTGATCGGTGACTACCGGGTGGACGTCGGCACGCACAGCGGCAAGCCGATGATCACGGCGGTGCCGGCCGACATGCCGGCCACCGGGCCGCAGGCGCGGTCGCTGTCGCGCACCGGTGAGATCGCCGACTACCTGGCCGGTCTCTTCGGGACGTACCCGTTCGAGGCGTACGGCGGGGTGGTGGTGGCCGACCCGAGGATCGGGTACGCGTTGGAGACACAGGCCCGACCGGTCTACGGCCCCGGGTTCTTCCGCTCCGGCGAGCCGAACTACGGCGTGGTCGTCCACGAGGTGGCCCACCAGTGGTTCGGCAACAGCGTGGCGCTGGCCCGGTGGAGCGACATCTGGCTCAACGAGGGCTTCGCCAGCTACGCCGAGTGGCTCTGGGAGGAACATGACGGCGGCCCGAGCGCCCAACGCAACTTCGAGCAGCAGTACGCGGTGACGGACTGGTCCCGGCCCACCCTGGATCCCGGTCCCGGCGCGATGTTCAGCACCGCCGTCTACAAGCGCGGGGCACTTGTCGTGCACGCGTTGCGGCGTACCGTCGGCGACGACGACTTCTTCCGGATCCTGCGCACCTGGACCACCGAGCGGCGGGACGGCACCGCGACCACGGCTGACTTCGTCGCCCTGGCCGAGCGGATCTCCGGGCGTCAGCTGGGCTCGTTCTTCGACGCCTGGTTGACCGGCACCACCGCACCCGCGTTGCCCTGACCCGCCGCCCGGCCGCTGGTCGCCCGGCGGGCGCAGAAGCCGGTCCAGTAGGGCGTTCAGCACGCCGAGGTGCAGGCCGCGGTCGGCGAAGACGAGATCCGCGATCTTGACAGTCGCCCTATCGGGGCACCACCAGTTTCGGGTGCTCGGCGAGGAACTCGTCGACCTTGCCGGCCCGCAACTCGGTGATGAAGCGGCGGCCGGTCTGGGTCAGTTCCTCACCCCGGTAGGCGTTGCCCCGACCGACCGCCGCGCCGGGCAGGGTGACGAGCGTCAGCGCGTCGGGGGAGAGCCCGCCGAGGGCGTACGCGAACTCCACGATCCGTCGCCCGCCGACGTAGACAAGCATGTCGCCGAGGGCCGCCACCACCTGCTCGACCCGCTCGGGCTGGCGGGCCAGGTCGGTGTCGAGGATCTTGCCGACCAGCGACCGGATCAGCTGCTGCTGGTGGCGTTGCCGGGTGTAGTCGCCACCGGGCAGGTAGCGCTGTCGGGCGTAGTCCAGCGCCTGCCAGCCGTTGAGGTGCCGATCGCCGGGCTCGTAGACCATCTGCGGTCCGACGTACCCGCCGACGCCCGGCCCGGGTGAGCGGTGTTTGCCGTCGGGCTGGCGATGCCGCGAGACCACCCGCTGGTCGACGTGGATGTCGACGCCGCCGAGGCTGTCCACCAACTCGTCGAAGCCGCCGAAGGTGAGCACCGCGCCGGCGTCGATGCGCAGCCCGGTGTAGTCGCTCACCACCTGGCTCAGCAACTCGTACCCCTGGGCCGGGTCCGGCTGCTTCGGGCGGTCCGGCACCCGGCTGCCGTAGCTCATCGCGTTGGTGAGCTTGGTCCGACCGCCCCGGTAGCCGGCCGGCTCGAACGCCGGGATGTCCACCACCAGGTCGCGGGGGAGCGAGAATAGGTACGCCCGGGACAACCCCGCGGGTACGTGCAGGATGAGCACCGCGTCGGCGTGCGGCTCCCAACCCGGCACGCTGACCCGGGTGTCGATGCCGACCAGCAGCAGGTTGAGCGGGCCGGTGATGTCGGCGCCCGGCGGCGGGGTGCTCGGGCTCGGACTCGGTGGCGCGTCGGCCGACGCGCTCGGGCCGGTCGGTCCGGCGGTCGGTGTGCTCCGGTCGGTGCCGACCAGCCGGGTGATCACCACCGCGCCGACGGCCACCACCGCCACCGCGACCAGGGCGGCGAGCACCAGCGTCAGCCGTCTCCGAGGTTCTCCGAGCATCATTCCCCCGCCTTCTTCGCGCACCTGCCGACACAACGCCGTGAGGTGGGCTCAGGGTTGCGTCGACCGCTATGTCGCTTCGATCACCCGCGTGGGCTTCTCCCGAGCGGGCTGCGCAGCATGATTGCGCGCACACTGCTTCTGGCGCGAGAGCTACTCGGGAGTAATGATTCGAAGCATGCGGTACGACGTGGTCGTCATCGGGTCGGGCTTCGGCGGTAGCGTGGCCGCCCTGCGGCTGGCCGAGAAGGGTTACTCGGTCGGCGTCCTGGAGGCGGGCCGACGGTTCGCCGACGACGAGTTCCCGAAGACCTCGTGGCGACTGCGGCGGTTCCTCTGGGCGCCGAAGCTGGGCTGCTTCGGCCTGCAACGGATCACCCTGCTGCGGGCGGCCGACCGGCGGGCCGGCGGCGGGGTGCTGGTGCTGTCCGGTTCGGGGGTCGGCGGCGGCTCGCTGGTCTACGCCAACACGCTGTACGAGCCGCTTGACGCCTTCTACACCGACCCCCAGTGGCGGGACATCACCGACTGGCGGGCTGAACTCGCCCCGCACTTCGCCCAGGCGAAGCGGATGCTCGGGGTGACCACGTACCCGCTGCACACCCCCGCGGACCGGGCGATGCGGCGGGTGGCCGACCGGATGGGGGTGGGGCACACCTTCCACGCCACCCCGGTCGGGGTGTACATCGGGCGACCGGGTGAGCGGGTGGCCGACCCGTACTTCGGCGGTGCCGGGCCGGAGCGTACCGGCTGCACCAACTGTGGCGCCTGCATGACCGGATGCCGGTACGGCGCGAAGAACACCCTGGTCAAGAACTACCTGTGGCTGGCCGAGCGGCTCGGTGCCCAGGTGCATCCGCTGACCACGGTCACCGCCGTGCGGCCTTGCGGCGACGGGTACGCCGTACACACCGAACGCACCGGCGCCTGGCTGCGCAAGCGCCCGCAGGTGATCCACGCCGACCAGGTGGTCTTCGCCGCCGGGGCGCTGGGCACCCAACGGCTGCTGCACGAGATGCGTGAGCGTGGTGCCCTGCCCAACATCTCGTCGACGCTGGGTCGGCTGACCCGGACCAACTCGGAGGCTATCCTCGGCGCCTCGGTGCCGCGTCGGCGGGCCCGGGCCGCCGGAGTAGACTACTCCGAGGGGGTGGCGATCACCAGTTCGTTCCACCCCGATCCGCAGACCCACATCGAGCCGGTCCGCTACGGGCGCGGCTCGAACGCGATGGGTCTGCTGCAATCCCTGCTTGTCGACGGCGGGCCGCACCGGGTACGCCGCTGGCTCGGTCAACTCGTCCGGCATCCCTGGCAGGCCGCCCGGCTGCTGCTGGTGCGCAACTGGTCCGAGCGTACGGTGATCGCCCTGGTGATGCAGTCGGCGGACAACTCGCTCACCACCCGGCTGCGGCGCGGGCCGCTGGGTCGTCGACTGGTCGCCGCCCCCGGCCACGGCACCGGAAACCCGACCTGGATCCCCGCCGGCAACCGGGCGGCCCGACTACTCGCCGAAGAGATCGACGGTACGCCCGGCGGCGCGCTTACCGAACCGTTCGACATCCCGATGACCGCCCATATCCTCGGCGGCGCGGTGATCGGCGCCACCCCCGAGACCGGGGTCATCGACCCGTACCACCGCGTCTACGGCCACCCCGGCCTGTACGTCGTCGACGGCGCCGCCATCTCGGCCAACCTGGGCGTCAACCCCTCCCTCACCATCACCGCCCAGGCCGAACGCGCCATGTCCCTCTGGCCCAACAAGAACACCCCCGACCCCCGCCCCCCACAAACCTCCCCCTACCGCCCCCTCCCTCCCATCCCCCCAACCCACCCCGCCCTCCCCTAGCCCCCGGCGATCTTGCACTTTGTGTCGGGGTAAAGGGTGCATAAGCCGCGTATCCGCGACCGAAAGTGCAAGATCGGCGGGGGAGGGGGTGTGGGGTGGGGAGGAGTCCGGGGAGGGTGGGGTGGGGGTGGGGGAGGGGGTGACTGTGGGTAGGCTTGCTGCACATGAGCCTGCCGCGTCCTGTCCTCGTGGTCGACTTCGGTGCCCAGTACGCCCAGCTGATCGCGCGCCGGGTGCGTGAGGCCAAGGTCTACTCCGAGATCGTCCCGCACTCCATGCCCGTGGCCGAGATGCTGGCCAAGAACCCGGCCGCGATCATCCTGTCCGGCGGTCCGGCAAGCGTCTACGCGCCCGAGGCCCCGCAGGTCGACGGCGGGCTGTTCACGGCGGGGGTGCCGGTCTTCGGCATCTGCTACGGCTTCCAGGCGATGGCGCAGGCCCTGGGCGGCACCGTGGCGCGCACCGGCAACCGGGAGTACGGCGGCACGCCGCTGCGCCCCCGTCTGCTCGAACCGGGCGTACTGCTCCGTGACCTGCCGGCCGACCTGCCGGTCTGGATGAGCCACGGCGACTGTGTCACCGAGGCGCCGGAGGGCTTCACGGTGACCGCCGAGTCCGCCGGTGCACCGGTCGCCGCCTTCGAGGACCTGGCCGGTCGGCGGGCCGGTGTGCAGTTCCACCCCGAGGTGGGGCACACCGCGCACGGGCAGGAGATGCTGACCCGCTTCCTGTACGAGATCGCCGGGATCGAGCCCACCTGGACGCCCGAGAACATCATCGACGAGCAGGTGGCCCGGATTCGCGCGCAGGTCGGCGACAAGGAGGTCATCTGCGGCCTCAGCGGCGGGGTGGACTCCGCGGTCGCCGCCGCGCTTGTGCACAAGGCCGTCGGCGACCAGCTCACCTGCGTCTTCGTCGACCACGGTCTGCTGCGGGCCGGCGAGGCCGAGCAGGTGGAGAAGGACTACGTCGCGGCCACCGGCATCAAGCTCAAGGTGGTCGACGCGGCCGACCGGTTCCTCGGTGCGCTGGCCGGGGTGACCGACCCGGAGCAGAAGCGGAAGATCATCGGCCGGGAGTTCATCCGGGTCTTCGAGGCCGCCGCCCGGGAGATCGCCTCGCACGGTGACGTGGAGTTCCTGGTGCAGGGCACCCTCTACCCGGACGTGGTCGAGTCCGGTGGCGGCACCGGTACCGCCAACATCAAGAGCCACCACAACGTCGGCGGGCTGCCCGAGGACCTCAAGTTCGCCCTGGTCGAGCCGCTGCGCACGCTGTTCAAGGACGAGGTCCGTACGCTCGGTCTGCAACTCGGCCTGCCCGAGGCAATGGTCTGGCGGCACCCGTTCCCCGGCCCGGGCCTGGCCATCCGGATCATCGGCGCGGTCGACCAGGAGCGCCTGGACGTGTTGCGCCGGGCCGACTTCATCGCCCGGCAGGAGTTGAGCGCCGCCGGCCTGGACCGCGACGTCTGGCAGTTCCCGGTGGTGCTGCTGGCCGACGTGCGCAGCGTCGGCGTGCAGGGCGACGGGCGCAGCTACGGTCACCCCGTGGTGCTGCGCCCGGTCTCCAGCGAGGACGCGATGACCGCCGACTGGTCGCGCCTGCCCTACGACGTGATCGCCCGGATCTCCACCCGGATCACCAACGAGGTCGCCGAGGTGAACCGGGTGGTCCTGGACGTGACCAGCAAGCCGCCGGGCACCATCGAGTGGGAGTGACGCCGACTCAGGCCGGCGGCTGAGCAGCCGCCTCGGGCCTGGTCGGCGCGGTGCCCTCGGCGGTGGCGATCCGTACCGTCGGCGCGCTGCTCTCCTGCACCGCGTCCGACGCGGTACCGGTCGCCGCCGACACCGGCGGTGCCGCTGCGACCGGCGGTACCGGCCCGTGCTGCACCACCGGCGGCACCGTCCCGTGCTGCGCGGCGGGCGGCACCTGGACCGGCGTGGCGGGCGGGACCGGGCCGTACTGCATGGCGGGCGGGACCGGGCTGTGGTGAGGGGTCGGTGCGCCGGGCGCTGGGTAGGGCCATGCCGGATGCGGGGCGGGGCCTGCCGGTCCGGCGGGCGGTGGACCGCCTGCCGGGCCCTGCGGCGGGACGCCCGTCGGGTGCGGCCAGGCCGGCGCGCTTGCCGGTTCCGCGGGCATCAGGAACCACATGATCGGGTACGCCAGTGCGGCGATCCCGCCGGTGAGCACGGTGCCGACCGCGAAGACGACCCGGACCAGGGTCGGGTCGACGCCGAGGTAGCGGCCGACGCCGCTGGCCACTCCGGCGACCATCCGGTCGGTGGTCGGGCGGCGCAGTTGCTTGTACGGGGCGTGAGGTGTGGAAGTCATGCCTCCACGGTCCGCGTCTCGGGGCGCATCGACCTCGGTGACCGCCCGGATCGATACCCTGACTTGTGCCTCAGGGGTAAGTAAGAAGTCAGGAATCCGACTCTTTTCCGCGCCGTTAACGGGTCACGGGGAGAATTTGGCTCCGTGACCACCATGCTGGAGCCGCTCCGCAGGATCGCGGCATACGCAGTCTGTACTGATTCGGTAGACCGAGTGTTGCTGGTTCGCGCATCGGAGCGCTCCGGCACCCCCGGTACGTGGTCTCTGCCCGGTGGGGCGGTCGACCACGGTGAGGACCCTCAGCACACCGTCGTCCGGGAGACCGCCGCCGAGACCGGGCTGTCGGTCTCCGTCGCGAGCCTTCAGGACGTCCTGGCCGACATGCGGGCGCTGCCCGAGCGCGGCATCACCATCCACACCGACCGGCTGGTCTACCAGGTCTCGGTCCGGGGTGGTTCGCTTACCGACCGGGTCGACCGGCCGACCGACCTGGCCCGCTGGTTCACCCGCGAGGAGGCCCGGCAACTGCCCCTGCGTTCGTTCACCGCGCGCGCCCTCGGGCTGCCCACCTCCTCGGCCGACATCGTGCCCGACGAGCCGCCGGAGTTCCCCTCCTTCTACGCGGTACCCGGTCCGGACGGCCTGCACCGGGCGCAGCGTTTCGCCGCGTACGCGGTGGTCACCGATCCGGACGGCCGGGTGCTGCTGACCCGGGTCTCGGACGGTTACCCGGGTGCCGGCTGCTGGCATCTGCCGGGCGGCGGCACCGACTACGGCGAGCAGCCGGGTGCCGCGCTGATCCGGGAACTGGTCGAGGAGACCGGGCAGACCGGGCGCCTGATCGGGCTGCTCGGTGTCGCCAGCCACCGGGACGCAGCCTCCCTCGGCCCGGAGGGTTACCCGATCGACTGGCACGGCGTACGCGCCTTCTACCGGGTGGTGGTCGACAAGCCGGCCCCGCCCACGGTCGCCGACGTCGGCGGCTCCACCTGTGAGGCCCGCTGGTTCGCCCGCGAGGAACTCGGTGCCCTGCCGACCGACCGCCTCACCGAGGTGACCGCCGAGGCCGTCCAGGCCGCCCGCCTCACCTGACCACCGCACACTCCGCGCCCGGCCGCGCGATCATGAAGTTATTGTCGGGGCACGCCCCCGACAGGTGGCGACAACTTCGTGATCGACAGCGGCCGGGCGGCCGGAGACGGTCGTGCGGGCGGGGGTCGGTGTGGAGCAGGTACGGCGGGTGGGGGCGTACGGCGTGCTGCGGGACCCCGACGGGCGGGTGCTGCTCGTGCGGGGGTCCGCTCGGGCCGACTTTCCCGGCGTCTGGTCGCTGCCGGGCGGCGGCCTGGAGCACGCCGAGCATCCGGCGCGGGCGGTGCTCCGTGAGGTCGCCGAGGAGACCGGGCTCGCCGTCGAGGTGACCGGGCTGCGCGCGGTGGTCGCCGACGTGACGCCCTACCCCGACCTGGGGGTCGCCCTGCACACGGATCGGGTGCTGTTCGACGTGACGGCCGTGGGCGGCACGTTGCGCGGCGAGCCGGACGGCACCACCGATCTGGTGCGCTGGTTGTCGCCGGACGAGGCGGCCGGGTTGCCGCTGCTGCCGTTCACCGCCGAGGCGCTGGGCCTGCCGGTCGTGCCGCTGCCCTCCGGGGCGCTGCGTCGGCGGGAGCCGTTCGCCGCGCCGGACGCCGCTCGGCGGCAGCGTTTCGGAGCGTACGGGTTGGTTTCCGATCCGGCCGGACGGGTGTTGCTGGCGTTGATCGCGGACGGTTATCCGGGTGCCGGTCAGTGGCATCTGCCCGGTGGCGGTACGGACCATGGTGAGCAGCCGGTCACCGCGCTGCTACGCGAACTGATCGAAGAATCCGGCCAATTGGGTCGGGTGACCGAACTCATTGGAGTGGACAACCTGCACAACCCGGCCGCGCTCGGGCCGGAGGGCTATCCCATCGACTGGCATGGCATCCGCGTCGTCTACCGGGTGCTGGTCGACCGCCCGACTGAGCCGGCGGTCACTGAGCTGGCCGGCGGCTCCACCGCCCGTGCCGCCTGGTTCACCCCGGCCGAGCTGCGCGAACTTCCGTTGACGGAGATCGCCGCCGAGGCTGTGGCGACCGGCGGGTGAGCCGGACGGGCGACCGGATCCCGCCGGTCGCCCGGCGGCCCGGGAAGGCGATCTCCGGTACAGTCGGGAGAAGGGTCGAGGGAGGAAAACGGGCGATGATGCCCCAGATGGAAACAACCGTGCGGTTCGCGTGGTTAGGGGAGATATAAGTACCGCCGGCAGCTATCGCCAATCCCCACTCGCCTATGCGATGGTGTACTCCGCAAAATGGGCTGCCGGGCCCGAACGGTCCGGCAACGAGACAGCCGGACACCCGCCCCGCACGGGCGGCCAGCTGATCCGGTGATGGAGGAAGCGTGCCGAGAGCCCCCTGGCGCCGGCGTCGTACGACTGACAGCCCGCGTCCCGCAGGGCGAAGCTGGACGGGCCCGCTGCGCCGCAGTGGCAGCCTGGCCCGTCAGGTCCTGCTGGTCCGCGTCGGCCGCCGCGATGGCGAGCTGCACAGCGCGACCGATGCCCTGCCCGAGCCCCGGTATTCGGATCGTCCCCGCCGTCGCTACGGCTTGCAGCGGTTCCACCGGACCCGGATCGAGACGATCGCCCCTGCGGCGATCGGCCCGGCTCCCCAGGTCGAATCCCCGGCGCCGGACGTCGCCACGGTCAGCGCCGTACCGCTGTTGCCCGGTGCGCGGACAATGGCGCGTCGGGTGAAGTTCGCCCTGGTCAACGCCTGCACCCTGGCCAGCCTGGTGCTCGGCATCAACGCGATCTTCATCGCCATGAACGGCGACGTACGGGTCGCCGCTCTGCTCCTCATCGCCTGTGTCGCCTTCGACGGACTCGACGGCGCGCTGGCCCGCAAGCTCGGCGTCTCCAGCCCGTTCGGCGCCCAGATGGACTCGCTGGCCGACATGTGCTCCTTCGGCCTCGCCGCGCCCGTGGTGGTCTACGCCTCGCTCGCCGGTGAGGTGCCGACGGCTGCCGCCGGAGTGGCCGCCGCGCTCGTCGCCGCCTGTGCCGCGATCCGGCTCGCCCGGTTCAACGTCTCGCCCCAGGACGGCCGCTTCTTCAGCGGCGTACCGACCACGATGGCGGCGGCGGTGCTCGCCCTGATGGTGGTGATCGGTCTGCCGGTGCCGGGCGCGGTGCAGATCGCCGGGGTGGCGCTGCTCGCCTTCACCATGGTCAGCAGCTTCCCGTACGCCAAGCTCGCCCGGCTGGTCAAGCTGCCGCCGTGGCTCTGGCTCGCTCCGGTGATCGGCGCGCTGATCGACGTGCGGCTCACCTTCGGCCTGATCGTGGTGGGCTACCTGATCAGCGGGCCGCTGCTCTGGCTGCACCAGCGCCGCACCATCTGATCCCCGTACCGACGAAAGGGCGCCGCGGTCGACCGCGGCGCCCTTTGTCGTTCGGTTCCGATCAGCGCCAGCGGGCGATGACGGTCGACCCGCCGACCACCTTGTCGCCCGGCCCGACCAGCGGGTCCGCGGCCTCGACGGGCAGGTAGACGTCGGTACGCGAGCCGAACCGGATCAGCCCGAACCGCTCGCCGCGCGCCAGCAGGGTGCCGATCGGCGCCCGCTGCACGATCCGCCGGGCGATCAGGCCGGTCCGCTGCGCCACCACCACCGTGCCGTGCGTGGTGTCCAGCACCGTGTACGCGGCCACGTTGTGCTCGGCGTCCGGCTTCATCGCGTTGACGAAGCCGCCGTCGGCGACGAAGTAGTCGACCACCTTGCCGGCCACCGGGGAACGGTTGACGTGCACGTCGAGCACCGACAGGAAGACCGCGATCCGCAGGAACTCGCCGTCGCCGAAGCGTTCGTCGTGCAGTCGCTGGACCGACAGGACCTTGCCGTCGGCAGCGGCAACCACCGCCGACGGGTCCTCCGGCACATCCCGTTCGGGATCCCGGAAGAAGGCGGCCACCGGTGCGGCGGCCAGCGCGGGCACCAGCCACAGCTTGGACTTCGGCCGGGCCAGCCGGGTCAGCGCGGCCAACCCGAGGGCGATGCCGGCGGCGGCCACACCGTTGGAGTCGATGTGCATGTCGCGGGTCACCGGCACGCTCGACGGACGGTAGGCGGGGGCGAGGCGCTCCGCCGCCGCCGCGTCCGTCGGGGTGAAACGGAGCCGGAACACGCGTACCGGCTCCGGGTTTCGCAGCACCAGGTCGACACCGACACCGTGCAGCGCGCCCTGGCGCTCCAACTCGGCGGCGGCACCGGCGGTCCGGCCGACGGCGGTGGCCACACTCAACAGCGCGCCGTCGGCCAGGTACTTGGTAAGCGTCTCGACGGTCGCGCGCGCCTCCTCGGCGGTACCGGCCAGCGCCTCACCGGCCACGACCACCGCGGCCGGCTCGGCTTCGGCGAGGCTGTCCACCACGCGGACCCGATCGGCGACCCAGCGTCCCTGGGCGCTGACGTGTTCACGCAGGGCCGTGGGGCTGACCGACTCGGCCGGCACCACGGTGAGGGTGTCGCCGGGCAGCAGCGCTTCGATGGCCGCGGCCAGCACCGCGGACTCCGGTGCCGCGCCGACCAGCAGAGCGGCCTTGGGGTCGTTGATCCGGGCGAGCTCGGCGACGAGGGTGCGGGCGGCACGCTCGCCGAGGCGGACCGGGCCGGACCGGCCGGCGGCACGCACGCCGGGGAACTGGGTCATCTCGAACGGGCTCCTGACGGGATAGAGGCGACTGACGCGAGATCACCGCCCGGCGGCGAGGTCGGCCCGGCCGCGAGCGGCCCGCGCGAACCGGCTGACCCGCGCGGGATGCCCGCGCGTGGGCCGGCCGGCGATGGCGGGAGCACACCGGCCAGCATAGGCGGCCCACCGCTGCTGTCGCATGGTCAGGCAGCCGGGCCTCGCCGTCGCGGCAGGTCTGCGTCGTCGGCCAGATCGAGCGTACGGTCGTCGTCGGTGCTCCGGTCCGCATCGGTGCCCGTACCCGCGGCCTCGTCCCACCGGGCGTCCGGCGACTCGGTCGCCTCGTGCCCGCCGGTACCGGCCGTGTCCGAGCCTGCGGGGCCCGGACCGGGCTGCTCCGGTTGGTTGGCCTGTTTGCTGGAACGCAGCGCGCCGACGAGACCGAGGAGACCGATCAGGATCAGCCCGCCGGCGAGGAACCAGCCCACCGGTGGCAGGACGAGGCCGACCACCTGGGCGAGCAGCCACCAGGCGGCGAGCGCGAGGAAGAGCAGCCCGAAGGCGAACGACACCAGGTCGGTGCGGTGTGCCCTCATCGGGTCACCTCCATCTTTCCGGCGTTGACGTGCAGGTTCAGGCGTAGCTTCCCGCCGCCCGGCCCGTCCGGACCGAGATCGACGATCTCCCTGCGGTGGTTGTCCCGACCCCAGCCGCGCTGCTCGCCGAAGATGTCCGCGTCGCCGGCGGTGACCTGGGTAACTGTCGTCACGTCCACGTTCGGTGGCACCAGCACGGTGGCTTCACCGAAGTTGATGACGACGGTGACCTCGGTGTCCAGTTGGCTGAAGTCGATCGCGCGCAGGTCGAGCACCGCGTCGTCGAAGCTCTGCTCGTACCGCAGCGCCAGTTCGCGCTGGTTGGTCGGGGCCCAGACGACCGCGCCGTCGATGCCGCCGAGCCGGTTGTACGACTCGGCGACGGTCGCCACCGCGAGCGCGGCGGCGGTGACCAGGCCGAGCGCGATCAGCCAGCGAGCCCGACCGAACCAGGTACCCACCAGCAGGCCGAGACCGATCACGGCGAGCGCCGCCGCGAAGTAGGCCGAGGCACCGATCCCGAAGACGTTCAGCATGTCGAGCACGACCACCAGACCCAGCGCGACGAAGATCAGCGAGAACGTCACCGCGCCCAGGGCGGACCGCTCGCGGGGCTTCTTCGGCGGTTTGGGCGGCGCCTGCGGCGGTGGCGGTGGCATGGTCCGGCTGGCGTACGGGCCGTGCGGGGCGAACGGGGGACGGTACGTCGGCGGTAGCGGCGCGGGGGGTGGCGGGCCCAGCGGTGCGCTCTGCGTGCTCGTCGTCGGCCAGGGCGGCGTGGGGGAGGGAGGCATGTTCGGTTCTCTCGGTGCTGCGGTGGAGGGCGTACCGGGCGGGGGGACCGGGCCGTACGGCGGGACGTACGGCGGGACGTGGGTCCTGGTCTGGGTGCTGGCGGCGTACGCCGGTGAGTACACGCTGGGGGCGGGATAGCTGACCGGCGGCACCGGTGCGCTCGGCGGTGTGGTCATCGGGGCCGGCTCGGGCTGCGTCTGGTGTTGCTGCCGGTTGAGCAGCAACGCCCCGCCGACCAGGATGGCCGCGCCGAGCAGCACCGCGCGGAACGCGTCGGTGACGATGTAGCCGAAGGCCACCGCGACCAGGATGCTGAGCACGATCACGGTGACCGGGGACATGCTGGATCTGCCCCGGCCCAGCATCGACTCGACCGGCGAGGCCGTGTCGCCCTCGCCCGGGATGATCAACCAGCCGATGACGTAGATCAGGATGCCGACGCCACCGAAGAAGCCGAGCACCGCGAGCAGCACCCGCCAGAGCACCGGATCGGTGTTGGTGGCTCGACCGATGGCGGCGCAGACACCGGCCAGGTAGCGGCCGTCGCGAGGGCGGACGAGCCCGTACCGCGAGGTGAACCCGGCACCTCCGTACGGTCCGCCGGCACCTCCGTAGGGTCCCCCAGCACCTCCGTAGGGTCCCCCGGCACCGCCGGGAGGCGGTGGGGCGCCGGGCGAGCCGCCACCGGGAGGCGGTGGGGCGGTCTGGTCGTACCCAGGAGGGCTTGCCGGGCCGGGGCCGGCGGGCGCTGTGGGGGCGCTTGAGGGGGTCTGCGCGGTGGGCATCGGTGGGCTGCCCGGTGCTGCCGTGTGGTCCCCGGTCGCGCCCGCCGATGCGGCGGCCGGGCCGGGAGACGCGGTCGGCGGTGTCGTGCCCGCGTCCGTCGGCTCCGGTCGGTTCGGCTGCGCAGCATCGTCGGTCATGTCTTCGATCCTGCGCGGCTCGATGCCCGAACAACCTCCGGATACGACCCTGACCCCACCCTGAGATCCTGCGCCCCGCAATCTCCGGGGCGTCCCCGTGGTCGGCCGTCCCCCTGCATGTGACGATCAACCTGGGCCGGAACCCCACCGCATCCGGCGCAGGTCCTGCCCAGGGAGTCCGTGATCAGTACCGTGAGTCAGCCACCCCGTCTCTACCGAGACCCGAAGGACCGCATGGCCGCCGGGGTGGCCGCCGGCATCGCCGAGCACCTCGGTGTCCCGGTGGTCCGGGTCCGGGTCGCCTTCATGGTGCTGCTCGGCCTGAGCGGCCTCGGTCTGCTGCTGTACGCCGCCTTCTGGGCCGTCGTTCCGCTGCGTCCCGGTGACACCGCGGCGCCACCGCGTCGGGACGTCACCCAGTTGCTGCCGTTCGTGGCGATCGGGCTGGGCGTACTGCTGATCCAGGTCTTGGTCTTCGACTCGGTCGGGGTGGCCGGCACGGCCGGCTGGCTGGTCGCGATCATCGCGGTCGGCGCCGGAGTGATATGGCACCAGTCCGGGCCGGAGCGGCGGCGTCAGTGGAACGAGTCGATGCCGGTGCCGTGGCTCAGCGCGGTGGTGGAGGAGAGCGACCGGCGGGCCTTCGTGCTCCGCTTCGTCGGTGGTGGGGTGCTGGTCGCGGTCGGCATCATCGGGGTCGCCGCCGTGTACTCCCCGGCCCAGAACCTCGATGCCGTGGTCAACGGGGTCATCTTCGCCCTGGTCGGGTTGGCCGGGGTGGGAGTGGTGGCCGCGCCGGTGCTCTGGCGGACCTGGAACCAGCTCCGGTCGGAGCGGGAGGGCCGCATCCGCGAGCAGGAGCGGGCCGAGCTGGCGGCCATGGTGCACGACCAGGTGCTGCACACCCTGGCGTTGATCCAGCGCAACGCCAGTGACGTCAAGATGGTGCAGCGGCTCGCCCGGGGCCAGGAGCGCTCGTTGCGCAACTGGCTCTACAAGCCCACCGCGTCGCCGACGGAACGCTTCGCGGCCGCACTGGAGCAGGCAGCGGCCGAGGTCGAGGACACCTTCGCCATCACGGTCGAGGCGGTGGTGGTCGGCGACCGGGAGACCGACGAGCGGGTGGGCGCGTTGGTCGCCGCCGCCCGCGAGGCGCTGGTGAACGCCGCCCGGCACGCCGGGGTGCAGACCGTCTCGCTGTACGCCGAGGTCGAACCCGACCAGGTCAGTGTCTTCGTACGGGACCGGGGTGCCGGGTTCGACCCGGATACCGTGGAGGATCACCGGCACGGGGTCCGAGGCTCGATCATCGGACGGATGAAGCGGCACGGCGGCCGGGCGGAGATCCGCTCCCGGCCGGGGGAGGGGACCGAGGTCCGGCTGATCTTGCCGATCGCCAGGGACTCGGCCACTGCGGAGAGGGACAGATGATGGCTGAGCAGTCGACGCCACCGGTGGAGCCGAACGACGCCGGAGCGCAGCGGTTGCGGGTGTTTTTGGTCGACGACCACGCCATGTTCCGGGCCGGCGTCCGCGCTGAGCTGGGGACACACGTCGAGGTGGTCGGCGAGGCGAGCACGGTGGCCGAGGCGGTCAGCCGGATCGCCGCCACCGAACCCGACGTTGTCCTGCTCGACGTACACATGCCGGACGGCGGCGGTCGGGCGGTGCTGGAGGCGATGCGGCGTAGCCACCCGCAGGTGCGTTTCCTGGCGCTCAGCGTCTCCGACGCCGCGGAGGACGTGATCGGGCTGATCCGAGCCGGTGCCCGCGGCTACGTGACCAAGACCATCTCCCCGGACGAGCTGGCCGCGGCGATCCGCCGGGTGGCCGACGGAGACGCGGTGTTCAGCCCACGGCTGGCCGGCTTCGTGCTGGACGCCTTCGCCGCCCGCCCGGACGCCCCGGTCGCGGACCCCGAGCTGGACCAGCTGACCAACCGGGAACGCGAGGTGCTGCGGCTGCTGGCCCGTGGGTACGCGTACAAGGAGATCGCCCGGGAGCTGTACATCTCGATCAAGACGGTGGAGACGCACGTCTCGAACGTGTTGCGCAAGCTCCAGATGTCCAACCGGTACGAGCTGTCCCGGTGGGCCGCGGACCGGCGACTTGTCTGACCGATCGGCGGGGTCGGCGGGCCGATCACCCGGTCCGTCTGCGTGCCGTGACGTCTGGTTGCCGCCTCCTACTTTCGGGTAGCCTCCCGCTACAAGTGGCCGGACTCACGTTCTGATCTCCCACCGTCACAGAGATCAATAACGCCCCCCTGCCAATCCCCCATTCGGGCGCGAAAAGCTGTTGACGGGCAGGTCATACCATGCATCTGGGGTGAAACGAATTCGCCTCCAGGCGGATGTCGGCATCGTCCCGGGCGGGTATCGGCTTGATAACACGCCTTCCGGCTTGGGCGCATTTGGTGTCACAGTGGCAGGCACCTCACAACCCCCTCGTGAGCCGAGCGCCCTGAGGAGGCACTCCCATGCGCGGGAAATTCCTGAAGGTGGCGGTCGCGGCGACCGCCACCGCCATGTTGGCCACCGCCTGCGGCGGCGGTAGCGACAACGACAACGACGACGCTGCCTCGACCGGTGGCACGTTGCGCGTCTACAACGCGGAGCCGGCGTTCCTGACGCCCTCCGGTGGTGACGACGAGCCGTCGCTGTACGTGATCCGTTCGCTCTTCCGTGGCCTGGTGAAGTACAACGCCCAGACCTCTGCTGTCGAGATGGACCTGGCCGAGTCGGTCGAGTCGGACGACCAGAAGCTCTGGACCATCAAGATCAAGAGCGGCTACACCTTCGACAACGGCGAGGCCGTCAACGCTGACGCCTTCATCCGTTCCTGGAACTTCGCGGCCTACAGCCCGAACGCCCAGAACAACGGTTACTTCATGAAGCGGATCGCCGGCATCAAGGACGTCCAGTCCACCGACCCGGACGGCGACGGCCCGCAGAAGGCCCCGGAGCCGAAGGCCAAGGAGCTCTCCGGCCTCAAGAAGGTCGACGACCTGACCTTCACCGTCGAGCTGGAGGCTCCGTTCTCCGGCTTCCCGACCACGATCGGCTACCCGGGCTTCTTCCCGATGGCCGAGGCGTGCGTCGCCGACATCGCGGCCTGCAACGAGAAGCCGATCGGTAACGGCCCGTACAAGATCGACGGCAGCTGGCAGCACAACGTTGCGATCAACGTGGTTCGCAGCGACACCTGGAAGGGTGAGCCCGGCAAGCCGGACCGTATCGAGTACCGCATCTTCGCCGACGTCGACGCCGGTTACGCCGCCTTCCAGGCCGGCGAGCTGGACGTGATGTACACCGTGCCGCCGGCCCGCTACAAGGAGGCCAAGGCCACCTACGGCGACCGCATGTACGAGCAGCCGGGTGACAGCTTCACCTACGTCGGCATGCCGCTGTACCAGGACAACTTCAAGGACAAGCGGATCCGTCAGGCGCTCTCGCTGTCGATCGACCGCCAGTCGATCATCGACGCCGTCTTCGACGGCCGGTTCACCCCGGCCACCGGCTTCGTCGCCCCGACCTTCGAGGGTGCCCGCGCCGACGTCTGCAAGTACTGCAAGAAGGACGTCGAGAAGGCCAAGCAGCTGCTCGCCGAGGCTGGCGGCTGGCCGGCCGGTGAGAAGCTGATCCTGTGGGCCAACGCCGGTGCCGGTCACGACCAGTGGCTGCAGGCCGTCGGTGACCAGATCAAGGAAGCCCTGGGTATCGACTACGAGCTGAAGGTCAACCTGCAGTTCGCCGAGTACCTCGAGACTGCCGACCAGAAGAAGTTCACCGGTGGATTCCGGCTCGGCTGGGGCCCGGACTACCCGTTCATGGAGACCTTCCTCTACCCGCTGTACGGCACCGGCTCGGGCAGCAACAACTCGACCTACAGCAACCCGGAGTTCGACGCCGCGATGAAGGAGGGTGACTCGGCCGACTCGATCCAGGCCGCGATCCCGTCCTACCAGAAGGCGGAGGACCTGGTCGGTGAGGACCTGCCGGTCATCCCGATGTGGTTCAACAAGGTTGGTGCCCTCTACAGCGAGAACGTTGACCAGTTCGTCTGGAACGCCGTTTCCGACGCGGACTACGCAGCGACCTCTCTGAAGTAGAAGTGAGCTTCAGGCTCCTGACCCAGCCGTAATACGACGTGGCGGTAACGGTCACCTCACCAGGGTGATCGTTGCCGCCACGTCAGCGCCGAGAGGAGACCCCGAGATGGGGCGCTACGTCATTCGACGGTTGCTCCAGTTCATTCCCACCGTGCTGGGCACCATGTTCCTGCTCCACTACATGACTTCGCTGGCGATCCAGTTCAGTGGGAACCCGGTCCGGGCGATCTTCGGTGACCGGACCCCACCGCCCGCGCTGTTGCAGGCGATCACCGAGCGGCTCGGCTACGGTGACCCATGCCTCGACCAGAAGGGCAACCCCTGTTTCGGGCTCTTCCTGGACCGGCTCCAGAACATCTTCTTCCACTTCGATTTCGGCATCAACCTGCGTCAGCGTCCGGTGACGGAGTTGGTGGCCGATGCCATCCCGTTCACCCTCAAGCTGCTGGTGATCGCGATCGTCTTCGAGGCGGTCGTGGGTATCGCCGCCGGTGTGCTGGCCGGTCTGCGCGGCGGCAGCTTCCTCGACTACATGGTCAAGATCAGCACGGTCTTCATCATCTCGGTGCCGATCTTCGTGCTCGGCGTGGTGGTGCGGGAGTTCGTCGGCGTCAAGTTCGGTAACATCCTGCGAGGTCAGGACTGGATTCCTGACCTGATCTCCGTCGGAGTGTTCACCCCTGGCTTCAAGCCCGACTATCCGTTCGCCAGCTTGATCATTCCCGGCATGGTCCTCGGTGCGGTCTCGCTGGCCACCACGGCTCGGCTGACCCGGACCAGCATCATGGAGAACATCCGGGCCGACTACGTCCGGACCGCCAAGGCCAAGGGTCTGACGAACAAGCGGGTCATCGGCGTGCACACGCTGCGCAACTCGCTGATTCCGGTGATCACCTTCCTCGGCGTCGACATCGGTGCGGCGATGGCCGGCGCGGTGGTCACGGAAACGATCTTCAACGTGCCCGGCATCGGTCGACTGGTGACCTTCTCCGCCCGTACTGGCGAATCGTCAGTCGTGGTCGGTGTGGTGACCATGCTCGTGCTGGTCGTCCTGGTCGCCAACCTGCTGGTCGACCTCCTGTACGCCGTGCTCGACCCGAGGATCCGCTATGAGTGACCGATTCGTGGTGACGACGCGGACCGCGGGGCATCCGGCCGCCTCCGGCTTGAGCGAAACGAGGTGTGGACATGAGTGACCTGACGAGTGCGGGTGCGGCCGTCGGCGGCGCGCCGGTCGGCGGTGACGGCCCGACGACGGAGGCCACGACCGGCGGCAGCGGCAAGGAGCGCAGCGCCAGCCTGTGGGCGGATGCCCGGCGGCAGTTGGTCCGCGACCCGGTTTTCGTGATCGCCTCCCTCTACATCCTCGCGGTCGGCTCGATGGCCGCCTTCCCGAAGCTCTGGACCAGCCAGGACCCGCGTAACTGCAGCACCGACCGGTCTCGGATCTCGCCGAGCTGGGAGCACCCGTTCGGGTACGACATCCTGGGTTGCGACTACTACTCGCACGCCATCTACGGCGCGCGGCCGTCGATGGTGATCGCGGTGATGGCGACCTCCGCCATCGTGATCGTCGGTGGCGTGCTCGGCCTGCTCGCCGGCTACTACGGCGGTTGGGTCGACGCGATCATCTCCCGGGTGATGGACATCTTCTTCTCGCTGCCGTTCCTGCTCGGCGCGATCGTGTTCCTGACCGTGATCAAGCGGCAGAACATCTGGACCATCACGGCGGTGTTGTTCCTGCTGGCCTGGCCGACCATCGCCCGGATCATCCGCGGCAGCGTGATCTCCTCGAAGGATCTGGACTACGTCCATGCGGCGAAGGCGGTGGGTGCCCGCAACTCGCGGCTGATGTTCCGGCACATCCTGCCGAACGCGATCGCCCCGATGCTGGTGTACGCCACCATCGTGCTCGGCTCGTTCGTCGCCGCGGAGGCCACGCTGACCTTCCTCGGTGTCGGGCTCCAGCCGCCGGCCCAGTCGTGGGGCATCATGATCTCGGTCCACCAGGTCTATTTCCTGGAGGATCCGTGGCTGCTGCTCTTCCCCTGCGGCCTGCTGATCGGCACGGTGCTGTCCTTCATCCTCATGGGTGACGCCCTGCGTGACGCCCTCGACCCGAAGTTCCGGTGAGGCATGAGCACTGATGTGAACGTCAAGTTGGACGCGCTGCCGGGCCTGGACCCGAACGCGCTGCCACTGGAGGTCAAGAACCTTCAGGTGGAGTTCCGTACCCGTAACGGCATCGCCCACGCGGTCAACGGGGTGAGCTTCGACGTGCGGGCCGGCGAGACCCGGGCGATCCTCGGCGAGTCGGGCTGCGGCAAGAGCGTGACCGCTCAGGCGATCATGGGCATCCTGGACAGTCCGCCCGGGTTCATCACCGGTGGAGAGATCCTCTACCGGGGTGTCGACCTGCTCAAGCTGCCCGAGGCGCAGCGCCGCCGGGTCCGGGCCAACCGGATCGCGATGATCTTCCAGGACGCGCTCTCCGCGCTGAACCCGGTCTTCACCGTCGGGTTCCAGCTCGCCGAGCTGTTCCGCAAGCACCGGGGCATGTCCCGTCAGGACGCCAAGGCCCGCGCCGTCGAGCTGCTCGACCTGGTCAAGATCCCAGCGGCGAAGCAACGGGTGAACGACTACCCGCACCAGTTCTCCGGTGGTATGCGGCAGCGCGTGATGATCGCGATGGCGCTGGCGCTCGACCCCGAGGTGCTGATCGCCGACGAGCCGACCACCGCGTTGGACGTGACCGTTCAGGCCCAGATCATGGCCCTGCTGGCCGAGCTCCAGCAGGAGCGGAACATGGCCCTGGTGCTGATCACCCACGACATGGGTGTGGTCGCCGACGTGGCGGACCGGATCTCGGTCATGTACGCCGGTCGGGTCATCGAGGAAGCCGGCGTGAACGACATCTACGCCAGCCCGGCCCACCCGTACACCAAGGGTCTGTTGGAGTCGATCCCGCGTCTGGACCTCAAGGGCCAGGAACTCAGCGCCATCAAGGGCCTGCCCCCGGCGCTGACCAACATCCCGACGGGCTGCGCCTTCAACCCCCGCTGCCGGTACGCGCAGGACGTCTGCCGCCAGAACCCGGGGCCGCCGCTGTATCAGGTGACGCCGAGCCGTACGTCGGCCTGCCACTTCTGGAAGGAGGTCAAGGGCGATGAGTGACTACGTGCTGGAGACCCGCGACCTGGTGAAGCACTTCCCGCTGACCCAGGGGATCGTCTTCAAGAAGCAGATCGGCGCGGTGCGGGCCGTCGACGGCGTCAACCTGCAACTGCGCCGAGGGGAGACCCTCGGTGTCGTCGGCGAGTCCGGCTGCGGCAAGTCGACCCTGGCCCGGATGCTTGTCGGCCTGGAGACGCCGACCTCCGGTGACCTGTTCGTGCAGGGCCGCAACATGGCCAAGGTCGGTGCCGAGGAGCGGCGACGGGGCCGGCGCAACATCCAGTTGGTGATGCAGGACCCGTACACCTCACTGAACCCCCGGATGACCGTCGGCGACATCATCGGCGAGCCGTTCGAGGTGCACCCGGACGTGGTGCCCAAGGGTCAGCGGCGGGGCAAGGTGCAGGAGCTGCTGGAGCTGGTCGGTCTCAACCCCGACCACATCAACCGGTACCCGCACCAGTTCTCCGGCGGTCAGCGGCAGCGCATCGGCATCGCCCGGGCGCTGGCGCTCAACCCGGAGATCATCCTCTGTGACGAGCCGGTGTCGGCGCTGGACGTCTCCATCCAGGCCCAGGTGATCAACCTGCTGGAGAAGCTCCAGAACGAGCTGGGTCTGTCGTACATCTTCATCGCCCACGACCTGTCGGTGGTCCGGCACATCGCCGACCGGGTCGCGGTGATGTACCTCGGCAAGATCGTCGAGATCGGCACCGAGGACGAGATCTACGAGACGCCCACGCATCCGTACACCCAGGCGCTGCTGTCGGCGGTGCCGGTGCCGGACCCGACGCTGCGTGGGCAGCGCGACCAGATCGTGCTGACCGGCGACGTGCCCTCGCCGGCCAACCCGCCGTCGGGTTGCCGGTTCCGCACCCGCTGCTGGAAGGCTCAGGACATCTGCGCCGAGCAGGAGCCGCTGTTGGAGGTTCGGGACAAGTCCGGCCACCCGAGCGCCTGCCACTTCGCCGAGGTACGCGACGTGGTGCACGCGACGGAGTAGCCGCACAGACGCCGCCGCCCCGACCATCCGTACGGGATCGGCGGTAAGGGTAAGTGCCTCCTCAGTGATCCGGGGCGTCGGCCGTCACCAGCGGCCGGCGTCCCGGATTCCTGTGTCCCGAGGCAGTTGCCCAGCGGGGCGGCCCGTCAGAGCGGTCCACGGCCGGCGCGCAGCAGCAGCAGGGCGAGTTGGGTGCCGTCGGCGCCGAGGGCGCTGCGGAACCGCTCCAGGATCTCCTGCTCGCGGGAGAGCACCAGCCGGGTGCCGCCGGAGGCCATCCGGGTCGCGCCCACCTCGCGGGACAGCTCGGCCCGTTCCTGCCACAACTCGATGAGCGTCCGGTCGATCTCGTCGATCCGGGTCCGGATCTCGACGATCCGGGCCGCGGCCATCGGCTCCGTGGTTCCGGTACCCGGCTTCGCCGAGTCGGGTGTGCCGGCCGCCCCGGTGCGGTCGGGGGCCATGCCGGAACCGGCCGGGACGCCACTCTGTTCCATCACGTCTGACATCTTCGGGTACCTCTCAGAGTCTGGTGCCCGCTGCCCGGATCCCGGGACGGAAAAAGCCCCGGGCTCCGTGAGCCCGGGGCTTTCGTAGGTCTGATTGATCAGGCGCGACCTACGGCAGCCGGACTCCCGGTGCCGTAGTAAAAGTAGAAGCGCTGATCGAACATGTCGTCGAGTATGCCGCCCGCGTCGGGCGGTGCGCAAGCGAACGACCATCACACGCTGCGAGAACGCGGCTGTCAGCGGCCCGGTCCGGCGCGTGGGGAGCGCTGCGACACCGCCAAGGCGGGCGGTGTCGGGCCGGCGGCATAGACTCGCTCTGCGATGCATCCTCTCTTCGACATCCCCGTGTCCTCGCCCGCGCCCGAGCAGCCGCCGCGCCGGGTCGCCGCGCCGGGCCACCTCGACCCGTTGCAACTGGTGGAGGGCCTCAACGGTCCGCAACGGGACGCGGTCACGCACGCGGGATCGCCGCTGTTGATCGTCGCCGGCGCGGGCTCGGGCAAGACCCGGGTGCTGACCCACCGGATCGCCTACCTGCTCGCCGCCCGGGACGTGCATCCCGGCGAGATCATCGCGATCACCTTCACCAACAAGGCCGCCGGGGAGATGAAGGAGCGGGTGGCCAAACTGGTCGGGCCGCGCGCCCGGCTGATGTGGGTTTCCACCTTCCACTCGGCCTGTGTCCGGATTCTGCGGGCCGAGCACGAGCACGCCGGTCTGAAGTCGACCTTCTCGATCTACGACGCCGACGACTCCCGCCGGCTGATGCAGATGGTCACCCGCGAGCTGGATCTCGATCCCAAGCGCTACCCGGCTCGGGGGCTGGCCGCCCAGGTCTCCAACCTGAAGAACGAGCTTGTCGATCCGGAGGCCTTCGCCGCCCGCGCCTCGGGGCCCAACGAGCGGGCGTTGGCCGAGGCGTACACGCTCTATCAGCGGCGGCTGCGCGAGGCGCACGCCCTCGACTTCGACGATCTGATCATGACGACGGTGCATCTGCTCCAGTCGCATCCGCACGTCGCCGAGACCTACCGGCGTCGGTTCCGGCACGTCCTGGTCGACGAGTACCAGGACACCAACCACGCGCAGTACGTTCTGATCAAGGAGTTGGTCTCCGGCACCGAAGGGCTCGAACCGGCCGAGCTGTGCGTGGTCGGAGACGCGGACCAGTCGATCTACGCCTTCCGGGGCGCGACGATCCGCAACATCCTGGAGTTCGAGCGCGACTTCGCCGACGCCCGCACCATCCTGCTGGAGCAGAACTACCGCTCCACCCAGACCATCCTGAACGCCGCGAACGCGGTGATCGACCGCAACACCTCCCGCAAGCCGAAGCGGCTGTGGAGCGACGCCGGCACGGGTGAGCCGATCGTCGCGTACGTCGCCGACACCGAGCACGCCGAGGCCGACTGGGTGGCTCGGGAGATCGACCGGCTGGTCGACGACGGCGAGACCCGACCGGGCGACGTGGCGGTCTTCTACCGCACCAACGCCCAGTCCCGGGTCTTCGAGGAGGTGTTCATCCGGGTCGGCCTGCCGTACAAGGTCGTCGGCGGGGTGCGCTTCTACGAGCGCAAGGAGGTCCGGGACGCGCTTGCCTACCTGCGCGCCGTGGTCAACGACGACGACACGGTGAGTCTGCGCCGCATCCTCAACACCCCCCGCCGGGGCATCGGCGAGCGTGCCGAGGCGTGCGTGGAGGCGTTGGCCGGCCGGGACCGGATCTCGTTCGGTGCCGCGCTGCGCCGGGCCAAGGACGCGCCGGGCATCTCCAGTCGGGCGGCCAACGGCATCGCCGACTTCGTGGCGCTGCTCGACTCCGCACGGGAGTTGACCGTCGACGGCACCCCGGAAGAGGTGCTGGAGGCGGTGCTGACCCGCTCCGGATACCTGACCGAGCTGGAGGAGAGCCTCGACCCGCAGGACGCCGGGCGGGTCGACAACCTCCAGGAACTCGTCAGCGTCGCCCGCGAGTACACCGAACGGATCGAGTCGACCGGTGAGGAGGGGGAGCGGGCCACCCTGGCCGGTTTCCTGGAGCAGGTCGCGCTGGTCGCCGACGCCGACCAGGTGCCGACCGACGACCCGGACCACCAGGGCGTGGTCACTTTGATGACCCTGCACACCGCCAAGGGCCTGGAGTTCCCGGTGGTCTTCCTGACCGGCCTGGAGGACGGCGTCTTCCCGCACCTGCGGTCGCTCGGCGACACCCGGGAGCTGGAGGAGGAGCGTCGGCTGGCGTACGTCGGCATCACCCGGGCCCGGCAGCGGCTCTACCTCTCCCGGGCGGTGACCCGGTCGGCCTGGGGGCAGCCGTCCTACAACCCGCCGTCGCGGTTCGTCGAGGAGTTGCCGCCGGAACTGGTCCGCTGGGAGCGCACCGAGGGGTCGTACACCTCGTGGGGTGGCGGTGGCGGCGGCGTTGGTGGTCGCGCGGAGCGCACGCCCGGCGGGCGCGGCACCTTCTCCGGGGGTACGCCCCGGGCCGTGCAGTTGGCGCGCAAGCTCGGCGTGGACGGCAGCCGCCTGGCCACCGCGAGCGAGCTGCCGCAGGGGCCGAAGGTCGTCGCCGGGGACCGGGTCAACCACCAGCGGTACGGCCTGGGTCGGGTGGTCACCGTGGAAGGGCACGGCCCGAGCGCCCGGGCGCAGATCGACTTCGGTGACCAGACGCTCTGGCTGGTGCTGCGGCACGCCCCCATCGACAAGCTCTGAGCCCGCCGACCGTCGCTGATCACCACCGGGCACCGGAGCCGCTCCGGCTGCGCTATCGTCGGAGCATGCACTCGTGCGCCTTCTCGATGAAGCCCTGGTTCCGCCGCTGACGGCGGCAGGGTTGACCGGCTTTTCCTGATCGAGCTCTGTTCCGCCGTCCTGGTGTTCCCGCCGGGCGGCGTCTTCGTGCTGCCCGGCTCCACGACGAGCCGAAGAGCAGACAAGATGAGCATGAGTAAGTTGCATCCCGCCGGCCAGCTGCCGGCAGGCCACCGGGCGCACGTACGAGCGGACGGCATCCGGGTGGTACGCGGTGGGCGGGTCGTGCTGTCCGACGTCAGCGTGACCGTTTCGGCGCGGTCCCGCCTGGCCGTCGTCGGCGAGAACGGCCGGGGCAAGACGACGTTGCTGCACGTGCTGGCCGGGGTGGCCGCGCCCGATCAGGGCACGGTGGACCAGGCCGGCACGATCGGCCTGGCCGAGCAGGTGCTCCAGGCACGCGACGGCGAGACGGTCGGCACCCTCGTCGCGGCCGCGACCCGCGAGTCCCGCCGCGCGTTGCGGGCGCTCGACGACGCCACGGCGGCGCTGACCGAGGGGCTGGCCGGCGCGGAGGACGCCTACGCCGCCGCGCTCGACGCGGCCACCCGACTCGACGCCTGGGACGCCGAGCGGCGCGTCGACGTGGCGCTGGCCGGGCTGGACGCCTGCACCGACCGGCAGCGCCCGCTGGCCACGCTCTCGGTCGGTCAGCGTTACCGGGTCCGCCTGGCCTGCCTGTTGGGGGCCCGCTACGACCTGCTGATGCTGGACGAGCCGACAAACCACCTCGACGCCGGCGGGCTGGCCTTCCTCACCGGACGGTTGCGCGAGCATCCGGGCGGAGTCGTGGTC
Source organism: Verrucosispora sp. FIM060022 (assembly GCF_003977705.1). Lineage (NCBI taxonomy): Bacteria > Bacillati > Actinomycetota > Actinomycetes > Micromonosporales > Micromonosporaceae > Micromonospora > Verrucosispora sp. FIM060022. The sequence goes on along the minus strand of NZ_RQIV01000002.1, from coordinate 243,304 downwards.
GTGACGCACGACCGGGCGCTGCTGCGCGACGTGGCCGTGGAGTTCCTGGACCTCGACCCCAGCGAGGACGGGCGACCGCGCCTGTTCGCCGGCGGGTACGCCGGTTGGCAGGAGGGGCGCCGTCGGGAGCGCGAACGCTGGGAACGGGAGTACGAGGCACAGCAGGTCGAGCATCAGCGGCTGGCCGAGGCGGTGAACGAGGCGCAGCAACGGCTGAGCACCGGTTGGCGTCCGGAGAAGGGCCACGGCAAACACCAGCGCCAGTCCCGCGCCCCCGGTGTCGTCCAGGCACTGCGGCGCCGGCAGGAGGACCTCGCGGCCCACCAGCTCACCGTGCCGGAGCCGCCGCTGCGACTGCGCTGGCCCGAACTCGGCACCCGGACGCGGTCACCGATCCTGCGCTGCACCGCCGTCACGGTGACTGGGCGGCTGCGGCACGCCGTCACCCTCACCATCGACGGTGGGGACCGGCTGCTGGTGACCGGCCCCAACGGGGCGGGCAAGTCGACGCTGCTCGCGGTGCTGGCCAGGCAGCTCGAACCGTCCACCGGCGAGGTCCGTCACCTGCCGCAGGCCCGGGTCGCGTTGCTCGGGCAGGAGGTGCCGGACTGGCCGTCGGACGTCCTCGCGCACGAGTTGTACGACCGGTACGTCGGCCGACTCCAGTCCGCGGGGCGGCTCGGCGACCGGGACCGGCTGCCGCTGACCGCGACAAACCTGCTCGACCGGGAGGCCCTGCGGACCCCGGTGGGGCGGATGTCCCAGGGGCAGCAACGCCGGTTGAACCTCGCGCTGCGACTCGCCGAACGGCCGGACCTGCTGATCCTCGACGAGCCCACCAACCACCTGTCGGCACCGCTTGTCGACGAGTTGACCGCCGCCCTACGGGAGACCTCGGCCGCCGTGGTCGTCGCCACCCATGACCGGCAGATGCTCGCCGACCTCGCCGACTGGCCCGTCCTGTCGCTCGCCGACCCGCCGGAGGCGCCCTGACGCTCCATCCGTTCAGCAGGCCACGTTGATGCCGCGGGCGCGCAGGAAGGGTGCCGGGTCGATCTGGTTCCACATCTGTCCCTGGTGCACCTCGAAGTGCAGGTGCGGACCGGTCGAGTCGCCGGTGGAGCCCTCCAGGCCGATGGTCTGCCCGGTGCTGACCTTCTCGCCCACGCTCACCCTGGCGGTGCTCAGGTGGGCGTAGTGGGTGAGGTAGCCGTTGCCGTGGTCGATGACGACGGAGATGCCGTAGCCGTCGCCGACGTCACCGGCCTTGGTGACGGTGCCACCGAACGCGGCACGGACCGGGGTGCCGGCCGGCAGGGCGAAGTCGATGCCGGCGTGCAGGGTGCCCCAGCGGGGGCCGTAGCACGAGGTGATGGCGGCACCCGCCATCGGAATCACCCAGCCCGAGGTCGCGCTCTTGGTGGCCTTCGGTGTTGCGCTCCTGGTCGCCTTCGCCGTGGCCTTGGCGGATTTGGTGGCCTTCGGGCTGGGCTTGGCCGTCGGGCTGGCGCTCGCCGACGGGGTCGGCGTCGGGCTGTTCGTCGCGCTGGGGGCGACGAGGTCGCGGGCCGACCGGTCGGCCCGGGCGGCGGCGTCGATGCGGGCGGCCTCGGCCTCGGCCTGCGCGTCGAGCGAGACCGGGCTCGGTGTGGGTTGGCCGTCGCGGGTCGCCACGGCGACACCGCCGAGGCCGACCAGCGCGACCGCGCCGATGACCAGGCCGCGGTCGCGCCATCCGACCTGACGTCGGTGTCGCGCCGGAGCGTTGGGGATCTTCCGGTACGGGGTGGAGTTGTCGTCCTGCACGGGCGGACCTCACGGGATCGAAGTGGCACGTGACCTCGAAATCCTGGTGTCGAACCGCCGTGCGGTGGGTACCGGGGGTGGACGGGCCGGTGCGGCACCGCCGGGTGGCTGTCCGCGTCTGTCCGACGCCGTGGTCGACTGTCCGGATCCGCCGCGGGCCGGTGTTATGGCATCCGCCACAGTCACTGCTGTGAGCTGGGACACTTTACTGCCGGGGCGCACAGACAAAACCGCCCGGATCATGCGATCCGGGCGGTCATCAGGCCTTACTGGCGGTCAGGAGTCGGCTACCTCGCTGTAAATTGCCTCGACTTGCAGCTTGATGTCCACTCCGCGCTCCTGGAGCCACGGCACCGGGTCCAGAGGCTGGCCCTTGACATGGACCTCCAGGTGCAGGTGGGAGCCGTACGAGTGGCCGGTGTTGCCGACCAGACCGAGCTGGTCGCCGGCCTTGACCTGCTGGCCCTCGCGGACGCTCAGCGCCGAGGAGTGGCCGTAGATCGCCTCACTGCCGTCGGCGTGCTGGACGATGACGGCGTAGCCGTAGCCGCCGAACCAGCCCGCCTTGGTGACCTTGCCCTCGTGGATGGCGACGTACGGGGTGCCCTCCGGCGCGACCAGGTCGATGCCGGTGTGCAGCTTGCCCCAGCGCATGCCGTACGGCGAGTTGAAGTCGTAGCCCTGAAGGGGGAGCAGCCAGACGCCGGAGTCGGCGACGATCTCCGAGGCGCCTCGGCCGTCGCGGGATGCGCGCTCGGCAGCGTCGGCCCGGTCCGCCGCGCCCTGGCTGCTGATCGACGCCTGCTTGAGCTCGTCCAGCACGGACGGGTTGACGCTCTTGGCGTCCGGCAGGGCTCCCGCGCCCAGGGCCACCACACCGGCACCGACGAAGGCGGTGGTGACGACCGCGGCGTAGCGGCTGCGTGGGGGGGTGGGTACGCGACGGCGGCCGCGATATCTATCGGGCTCAGACGACAGGCGCTGGCGCACGCACACCCTCCGTTGTCGGGGTTCCGATGCGGACTGGCCCGCACCCGGACCGAGGTCCGAGTGTGGCTGGTTCCGCGTCGTCACCCGTCCGTAGACCTGATGACAACCGTGGACACGGTAGCCAACCGTCAGGCGAGTCACAAGCCGGAGCGCCGAACTCGCTGCTCCATTCTGTCCCTTTCCGTCCCTGATTGTCAGGCCTTTGGGTCACGACAGGGTGCCCTGGTTATCGTCCGTTCGTAGCGCACCGTGACCGATCGGCTGAGTCGTCCTCCTTGACTCGTCCGGCATCGGTCGTGGCGATTCGGGGTGTGCCGATGTCGCCGAGTGCACGCCGTGGCCACTGTGATGCTCGCCCCGGTTTCCCGGGCTCGTCCGCGCGGGTTACCGTTCGTTCAGGTGATTGCCGCGGAGCCGGTGAAAGGGATGCGCAGATGAGCTCTCGTGTTCGGGTCGTCGTCGCCAAGCCGGGCTTGGACGGCCACGATCGTGGCGCCAAGGTGGTGGCCCGCGCGTTGCGTGACGCCGGCATGGAGGTCATCTACACCGGCCTGCACCAGACGCCGGAGCAGATCGTGGAGACCGCGATCCAGGAGGACGCGGACGCCGTCGGCCTGTCGGTGCTCTCCGGCGCGCACATGACGCTCTTCCGGCGGGTGATCGAACTGCTCGACGAGCGCGACGCCCGGGACATCGTGGTCTTCGGCGGCGGCATCATCCCGGACGCCGACCTGCCGGAGTTGACGCAGCTGGGTGTGGCCAAGATATTCACCCCGGGCGCGACCACTCAGTCCATCGTGGAGTGGGTCCGGGAGAATGTCGCGCAGCCGGTGGGCTGAGTTTCCGACCGGCTGGTCGTACGCCGTCGAATCATCACGGCGTACAGCGGCTTGAGGGCGCAGAGTGAGGGGCCGGACGCACCCCTCACACGTCCGGCCCCTCTATGCACGATGCCCCGCCGCCACCCCTCGACCGACAGGGCATCGGCCGCTTTCGTGTCCTCGCGCCTTCCAGCGCGCCGACATCAGACTCAACGACGCCCTTTCGGCGGGGTTACGCACCATCGCCGAGATCCCTGCCCGAGCTGGCAGGATCGCTCGTTCGGGTGACCTTGCCGTCGGTCCTGCCGCAGGCTGCGGGCGGCGTCCGCGGGGGGCTGTGGATTACCGCACACCGCGCACCCGCTCGGTTGCCCGCCGTGCCGTCATCGCTAGGCTGCGCGCAATGGCCTGTTTCAACTTCCACTGATGTCAGGCATCGCACTGTTTTCTTTCCATACGCTGGTGGCGGCGCGACGGTGCGCCGCAGAGACGGGACGGGACGCGCAATCGTGGACCTGTACGAATACCAGGGGCGGGACCTGTTCGAGCGGCACGGCCTGCCCGTGCTCGCCGGCGGCGTCGCTACGACCCCAGAGGAGGCCCGCGCGATCGCCGAACGCCTCGGCGGCCGGGTGGTCGTCAAGGCACAGGTGAAGGTCGGCGGCCGAGGCAAGGCCGGTGGCGTCAAGCTGGCCGAGGGCGCGGAGGAGACGGTGGCCCGCGCCACCGACATCCTCGGCATGGACATCAAGGGTCACACGGTCCACAAGGTCATGATCACGGTGACCGCCGACGTGGCCGAGGAGTACTACTTCTCGTACCTGCTCGACCGGGCGAACCGCACCTTCCTCTGCATCGCCAGCGTGGCCGGCGGCATGGACATCGAGCAGGTCGCCGCCGACACCCCGGAAAAGGTCGTCAAGGCCCCCATCGACGCGGTCAAGGGCGTCGACGAGGCCAAGGCGCGGGAGATCGTCGAGGCGGCCGGCTTCCCGGCCGAGGTCGCCGACCAGGTCGTCGAGACCGCGGTGGGCCTGTGGCAGGCGTTCGTCGCCGAGGATGCCACCCTGGTCGAGGTGAACCCGCTGGCCAAGACCAAGGACGGCAAGCTGCTGCTGCTGGACGCCAAGGTCTCGCTCGACGAGAACGCCGGCTTCCGGCACCCGGATCACGAGGCCCTGGTCGACCAGGCCACCGTGGACCCGCTGGAGCAGGCCGCCAAGGAGAAGGACCTCAACTACGTCAAGCTCGACGGCGAGGTCGGCATCATCGGCAACGGCGCGGGTCTGGTCATGTCGACCCTCGACGTGGTCGCCTACGCGGGCGAGCGGCACGGCAACGTCAAGCCGGCCAACTTCCTCGACATCGGTGGCGGCGCGAGCGCCGCGGTGATGGCAAACGGTCTGGAGATCGTGCTCTCCGACCCGTCGGTGAAGAGTGTCTTCGTCAACGTCTTCGGCGGCATCACCGCCTGCGACGCGGTCGCCAACGGCATCGTCCAGGCGCTGGACCTGCTCAAGCAGCGTGGCGAGGAAGTCACCAAGCCGCTTGTCGTACGCCTCGACGGCAACAACGCCGAGGCCGGTCGGGCGATCCTCGACGGCGCGAACAACCCGCTCATCGAGCGGGTCGACACCATGGACGGCGCGGCCGAGCGGGCCGCCGAGCTGGCGGCTGCGGGGGTCTGATCATGGCAATCTGGCTGACCAAGGAATCGAAGGTCATCGTCCAGGGGATGACCGGCTCCGAGGGTTCCAAGCACACCCGGCGGATGCTCGCCGCCGGCACCAACGTCGTCGGCGGCGTCAACCCGCGCAAGGCGGGCACCACCGTCGACTTCGACGGTGCCGAGCTACCGGTCTTCGCCAGCGTCTCCGACGCGATGAAGGAGACCGGCGCCGACGTCACCGTCATCTTCGTACCGCCGCAGTTCACCAAGGGCGCGGTCATCGAGGCGATCGACGCCGAGATCCCGCTGGCCGTGGTGATCACCGAGGGTGTACCGGTGCACGACACCGCCGCCTTCTGGGCGTACAACGTTGCCAAGGGGGAGCGGACCCGCATCATCGGGCCGAACTGCCCGGGCATCGCCTCGCCGGGCGCCTCCAACGCCGGCATCATCCCGGCCGACATCACCGGCGCCGGCCGGATCGGCCTGGTCAGCAAGAGCGGCACCCTGACCTACCAGATGATGTACGAGCTGCGCGACATCGGCTTCTCGACCTGCGTCGGCATCGGCGGTGACCCGATCATCGGGACGACGCACATCGACGCCCTGGCCGCCTTCGAGGCGGACCCGGACACCGACGCGATCGTGATGATCGGTGAGATCGGTGGTGACGCCGAGGAGCGGGCGGCCGAGTTCATCAAGGCCAACGTCACCAAGCCGGTGGTCGGCTACATCGCCGGCTTCACCGCCCCGCCCGGCAAGACCATGGGCCACGCCGGTGCGATCATCTCCGGCTCGGCGGGCACCGCCGACGCCAAGAAGGCCGCGCTGGAAGCGGTAGGCGTCAAGGTCGGCAAGACGCCGACCGAGACCGCCAAGCTGATGCGGGAGCTGATGTCCGGCCGCTGACCGGACCGCTGGACCGCGCTGAGGGGCTGACCGTCCGGTCGGCCCCTCAGCGGTTCCAGTACGGGTAGTTCCCGGTCGCCTGCAGGATCAGGCTCAGCACGATGTTGAGCACACCGAGGACGATCGCCACGTAGCCCAGCACCGGAGACTGGTGGTAGCGCCGCGCGTCGCGGATCGACAACCAGCCGAAGACGATGCCGAGGATGCCGCAGCAGAGCAGGCCCGTCACGATGCCCAGCACACCCCAGAGCGTGGTGCGGTCCCGACCGGCCGGGCGCGAGGGCGGCGGCGGTGGCGGTGGATACGGAGTGGTCACGGCTTCCCTCCGGGCGCTAGCTGCCGCGACACGGATCACGGCTCCTTGCTGCCGAGGCTAGAGCAGTACCTGTGGCGTCACACGCGATAAGAGCAACTAGGTGTCCCGCCGGTGTGGTGTCGGTCAGCCGACCCGGGCGCGGCATGCCAGAGTAGAACCGATGTCTTTCGTCACCCCTGACCAGCCCCGGCGGGCCACCGAAGCCCGGGACGCCGGCAGTCGGCCGCCCGGTCGTGCCGGCCCGCCGCGCCGGGTGCCGCTGCCCCGTGGCGGGCCCACCGGCCGCAACCACGCGCCGCTCGTGGTCGCCGCCCTGGTGGCCGCCGGTGGCGCCGCCCTCACCTCCTGGCTGCCGGTGGCGCTCGTGCTCTGGTTGTTCCAGCTCAGCGAGGGTGCCGCCAGTCTGCTCGGCGCGGTGCGCGCGGGGACGGCAGGTTGGCTGCTCGGGCACGGGGTGCCGCTGGAGACCGCCACCGGGCCGTTGGGTCTGGCACCGCTCGCGGTGACCGCCCTGGCGGTGTGGCGGTTGTCCCGGGCCGGGGTGCACGTCACCCGTGCCATCGGTGCCCGGGGCAGCCGCTCACCGGGTCGCACCCTCGTCGCCGCGGTGGCCGTGGGCGTCGTGTACGCCCTGCTCGGTGTGCTGGCCGCGATGCTGGTCGGGGCCGGTGGGCTCGGCGTGTCGACGGTGCGGGCCGGGCTCACCTTCGGCGTGCTCGGCGTGCTCGCCGCCGGGGTCGGCGCGGCGCGCACCAGCCGGCTGTCCGACCTGCTCGCCGCCCGTACGCCGAAGCCGCTGCGCGACGGTGTGCAGGCGGGGTTGGTGGCCGGGCTGGTGCTGCTCGGGGCGGGGGCGGCGGTGGCGGGGCTGGCCGTGGCGACCGGCGGTGGTGACGCGGCCGACCTGATCGGCGCCTACCGCACCGGGGTGGCCGGTCAGGCCGGCATCACGCTGGTGAGCCTGGCCTACGCGCCGAACGCCACCGTCTGGTCGACCAGTTACCTGCTCGGCCCGGGCTTCGCCGTGGGCACCGACACGGCGGTACGGACCAGCGAGGTCGCCGTCGGCGCGCTGCCGGCCCTGCCGTTGGTCGCCGGGTTGCCCGGTGGGCCGGTCGACGGCTTCTGGTCGGCCACCATCCTGGCGCTCCCGGCCCTGGTGGGGCTGGCCGTCGGTGGGCTGCTCGCCCGCCGCCTGCTCCGCGCGGCCGCCGTCGAACGAGCACCGCTGGGCTGGGGTGCGCTGCTGTTTCCGGCCGTGCTGGCCGGGCCGGTGACCGGTCTGCTGATGGGTGCGGTCGCCGAGGCGTCCGGCGGGCCGCTCGGCGCGGGTCGGCTGGCCGAACTGGGCCCGGTCGGTTGGCAGGTGGCGCTCGCGTCAACTGTGGTCATCGGCGCGGGTGCGCTGCTCGGTGCCGCCGCCACCCGCTGGCTCACCCGGCTCACCGCCTGACACCGCCAGCCGGCCGAGGGCCGGAATGCCGGCAGGAAGGCCGACCGGGTCGAGACGGCGAACGGCGGTGATCCCGGGGGACCACCGCGTGTCGCCTGCATGGACGTGGACCGTTCAGTGGCCGGCGAGCCGTCGGGACTCGAGTACGGCGGCGAGGACGTAGGCACCGCCGCCGGCGAGGGCGAGGATCCAGTACGGCCCGGGCGTGCTGAGGAAGAGCGCGGCGGTGGAGACCACGGCGAGCCAGCTGCCCAGCGCGTAGTGCAACACGTTGCGGCGGGCGGCGCCCTCGGCGAGATAGATCAGGCCGACGATGAACGCCGAACCGCTCGGCCAGAGGATGGTGTGCAGCTCGGGCATGTCGAGGGTGGTGGCCAGGCCGGTGATGACGAAGAACAGGCCGGTGAAGCCGGTGACCCAGGCGATGCCGAGGAGCTTGCCGGAGAGCAGCTCGGCTCGGCCGGCACCGCGCTGGGCGCGGGTGGCGGCGACCGTGGCCGCGACACTGCCGGCCACGATGCCGGCGGCGAGCAGGGTCATGGGCAGCCATCCGGGCAGGTCGACCAACGGGTCGGCGCCGGTGGAGAGCGCGGCGGCACCGTGCCCGAGCAGGTAGGCGACGGCGAAGCTGGCGTACGGGATGCGGTTGTCGACCCGGTCGACCGTGCTGGCGGTCCCGGCGACGACGGGCGCGGCGATCGTGACGGTGGACATGTCGAGGTACCTCCGGTGCAGGGCTGATGTTCGGGGCAGGACGACGGACGCGGTCCGGCGGGGCGGGTGGGCGGCGGTGGTCAGACGGCTGCCGGTCGGCGTGTGGTCGCGGCCGGGAGTCCGCCGAGCAACGCGGCGGTCTCCCGCAGTGACTCGTCGAGTGGCTGGTGGCGGAGACCGAAGGTCTCGGTGGCGGCGGTGGAGTCCATGACGAACGGCCTGTCGAACTGGTACGCCGTGGTCTGGAACTCGCGCAGCATCGCGGAGAGCAGGCCGGCGGCGCGGAAGACCGGGCCGGGGATGGTGGTGAGCTTCGGCGCGGGTGCCCCGACCACCTCGGTGAACCGGGTGGCGAGTTCCCGGATCGTCAGCGGTGCCGCGCTGGGCACGTGCCAGGCGCGGTTCCACGCCCGCTGGTCGGTGGCCGTGGTGATCAGCATCGCCGCCATGTCGTTGATCGAGGTCCAGGTGTGCGGTACGTCGAGCGGGCCGGGCACGAAGGCGCGACGTCCGGCGAGCAGCGGCTTGCCGAGCAGGAAGCTGATGATCGACTGCGCCTGGAGGTAGTCGCTGCCACGCACCTCGGTGACGGCGCGGATCCGCCCGGCGCGCTGGGCGGCGAGGGCGGCACGCCACATGTCGGCCCGTACCTTCAGCTTGGGGTGGGTGGCGGCGAGCGGGGTCTGCTCGGTCATCGCACCGGTGACCTCGCCGTACCCGTAGAGGCAGCCGGTGACGACCAGGGGCGCGCCGGAGCGTTCGGCGGCGGTGAGCAGCGCGTCGGCCATCGGCGGCCAGTCGGTCAGCCAACGGTGGTAGGCGGGGTTGAGGCAGTTGTAGATCGCGGTCGCCCCGTCGGCCAGCTCGCTGAGGCGGTCGGCGTCGACCGCGTCGGCGGCGAACCGCTCGATCCGTGGGTGGTCCGGGCCCCGGCCGGAGCGGCTGACGATGCGGACCTGTTCGCCCTGCTCGGCGAGCTGGCGCGCGGTGGTCGAGCCGACCAGGCCGGCGCCGACGATCAGGTGTGCGGATGTGGCCACGGGAGTCTCCTCTCGAAATGGAGAGCAGTGCTCTCTGTCGAGAGCCATGTTCGCCGATGTGAACCCCCGTCGTCAAGAGCAGTGCTCTCGAATGTGTGCGACACTCACTGTCATGCCTGCTGCCAGCATCCGGGCTCGGGCCCGAGCCGAGATGATCAACGAGATAAAGGCGATCGCCCGCCGGCACCTCGCGGCGGAAGGGGCGAACCTGTCGTTGCGTGCCGTCGCCCGGGACATGGGGATGGTCTCCTCGGCGATCTACCGCTACTTCCCCAGCCGCGACGAACTGCTCACCGCGTTGATCGTGGACGGCTACCACGCGCTGGGCGACGCGGTGCAGGCCGGCGACGCCGAGGTCACCGACCGCACCGACCTGCGCGGCCGGTGGCTCGCGGCCTGTCACGCCGTACGCCGCTGGGCGCTGGCCCATCCCGCCGAGTACGCCCTGCTCTTCGGTAGCCCGGTCCCCGGCTACGCCGCGCCGCAGGAGACCACCGTGGCGGCGGTCCGGACGCCGACCGTCCTGATCGGGATCCTCGCCGACGGGTTCGCCGCCGGTGCCCTCAGCGACCCCGGTGACCTGCCCGGGCCGGTCCAGGCCGACCTGGCCGCCGTCCGCGGCGGGTTCTTCCCCGGCGTCCCCGAGGCGCTGCTCAGTCGCGGCGCCACCGGTTGGATGTCCTGCTTCGGCGCGGTGAGCTTCGAGCTCTTCGGTCAGCTCGACGGGTTGATCCAGGCGCGGGAGGAGTACTTCGACCACCAGATGCGCCGGATGGCCGACCTGATCGGCCTGCCCGGGTAGCTGAGGGGCCGGCGGAGTCAACGGAGTCCGTCACGCCGGCCCGGTGGACGACCGAGGGGCGTCCCGGTTGTCCGGAACGCCCCTCGATGCGGGTGTGCTCAGCGCTACGTCAGGCTGACGTTCACCACCAGCAGCACGATCTGGAGCACGCCGAACAGTGCGCCGACGCCACCGCAGATCAGGCCGGTGAGCGCCTGTCCGGAGTTGTTGGCCAGACCCTGGTCCGCCTTCTGCTTGCCCAGCCAGCCGGTGATCAGCGCGGCCGCACCCAGCGGGATGCCGAGATAGCAGCAGGACAGCGGAATCGACGCGATGCCGAGGATCATCGACAGCAGGCCGAGGGTGTTCTGTGGGCCGCTGGGACCGCCGAAGCCGGCCTGCGGGTACATCGGTGCGCCACCGTACGGCTGCTGCGCGGCGTACGGGTCGGCGTAGGGCTGACCGTACGGCTGGCCCGACACCTGCGGCTGGCCGTAGGCCGGTTGCCCGTAGGCGGGCTCCTGCCCGTACGCCGGAGGCTGCCCGTACGCCGGGGGCTGGGCGGCCGGCGGCGGCGCGTACGGGTCGTAGGGGGCGGGCGAGACCGGCGGCGGGCCGGAGGGCTGCTGACCGTACGGGTCCGCCGGAGCGTTGTCGGCCGGCCCGTACGGGTCCGCCGGTGGGGTGTACGGATCCGCAGGCGGCGTGTACGGGTTGGCCGGCGGCGGAGCGTACGGGTTGGCCGGCGGCGGGGCGTACGGGTTGGCGGGCGGCGAAGAGGTCGGGTCCCCGTACGGCGGCTGCTGGCCGTACGGGTCCTGACCAGGGTTACCGGGCTGCATCCGGAATCAGTAGCTCATCGCGCTGTTGCCGCTGATGGCACCGAGCAGGCTACCGCCCACGCAGCAGACCAGGACGATCGCGATCCAGGCGATGCCGACGATCAGGGCCCACTTGGACCACTTCTTCGACTCGGCCGCCGCGGCCTGCGCACCGGCGTAGTCGCCCTGCTGGAGCAGCGGGTTGACCTTCGAGGCGTTGATGATCGCGGGGATGGCCAGCGGCCAGAAGAGGAAGATGGCGACGATCGACATTGTCATGTTGTTGTCGACCTGCTGGGGTGGCTGAGAGGGGTATCCGGGCTGCATGTCGATGCGCTCCTCAGGTTGCTGTCGCTGGTGGGTGCGGGCCGGACGTGCGCCGGGCCCGAGCGACCGGCAGCGTACCTGGTCCACGCGAATTCGGCAGTCGCCGATCCGGTCCCGCCCAGCGTCCGGACGTCGGTCGACGGCCCGATAGGGTGTGCCGGTGAACGAGCCCGCCCGTATCGTCGTGCTGATCTCCGGTTCCGGAAGCAACCTTCAGGCGCTGCTGGACGCGACCGCTGACCAGGCGTACGGGGCCCGGGTGGTCGCCGTCGGCGCGGACCGCGACGGCATCGCCGGGCTGGACCGGGCGACCGCCGCGGGTGTGCCGACCTTCGTGGAGCGAATCTCCGATCATCCGACCCGGGAACAGTGGGATGCCGCGCTCACCGCCCGGGTCGCCGAGCACCGGCCGGACCTGGTGATCTCGGCGGGCTTCCTGAAGCTGGTCGGTACGCGTTTCCTCGCCGCCTTCGGCGACCGCTACCTCAACACGCACAACACCCTGCTGCCGGCGTTCCCCGGCATCCACGGCCCGCGTGACGCCCTCGCCTACGGCGTGAAGGTCACCGGGGCGACCCTCTTCTTCGTCGACGCCGGGATGGACACCGGCCCGATCGTCGCGCAGGTGGCGGTGCCCGTCCACGACGACGACGACGTCGACACGCTCACCGAGCGCATCAAGGAAGCCGAGCGGCAGCAACTCGTCGAGCAGGTGGGCCGGCTGGTCCGCGAGGGCTGGACGATAACCGGAAGAAAGGTCACAGTTCCGTGAGTTCCACTGAGGATGGGCGCCGCCCGATCCGGCGGGCACTGGTAAGCGTCTACGACAAGACCGGGCTGGTCGAGTTGGCCCAGGCGCTGCACGCCGCCGGGGTGGAGATCGTCTCCACCGGCAGCACGGCGTCGACGATCGCCGGTGCCGGCGTACCGGTGACCCCCGTGGAGCAGGTGACCGGCTTCCCGGAGATCCTCGACGGCCGGGTGAAGACCCTGCACCCGAAGATCCACGGCGGGCTCCTCGCCGACCTGCGCAAGGACGCCCACGCCGCCGCGCTCGACGAGCACGGCATCGCCGGGATCGACCTGCTGGTGTCCAACCTGTACCCGTTCCAGGCCACCGTCGCCTCCGGGGCGAGCCAGGACGAGTGCGTCGAGCAGATCGACATCGGTGGCCCGGCGATGGTGCGGGCCGCCGCCAAGAACCACGCCTCGGTGGCGGTGGTGACCGACCCGGCCGCGTACCCGCTGCTGCTGGCCGCGCTCGGCGACGGTGGCTTCACCCTGGCGCAGCGCCGGGCGCTCGCCGCCCGCGCCTTCGCCGACATCGCCGAGTACGACGTGGCCGTGGCCGACTGGTTCGCCACCACCCTCGCCCCGTCCGCCGACGGCTGGCCGCAGTTCGCCGGGCAGGCGCTGCGCCGCCAGGCGGTGCTGCGCTACGGCGAGAACCCGCACCAGGGGGCGGCCGTCTACGCCGACCCGGCGAGCCCGGCCGGGCTGGCGCAGGCCGAGCAACTGCACGGCAAGGAGATGTCCTACAACAACTACGTCGACGCCGACGCCGCCTGGCGGGCCGCGAACGACTTCGCCGACCAGCCGGCGGTGGCCATCATCAAGCACGCCAACCCCTGCGGCATCGCGGTCGGCGTGGACGTGGCCGACGCCCACCGTAAGGCCCACGCCTGCGACCCGGTCTCCGCCTTCGGCGGCGTCATCGCGGTGAACCGGCCGGTCTCGGTCGAGTTGGCCGGGCAGATCGCCGAGATCTTCACCGAGGTCGTGGTGGCGCCCGGCTACGAGCCCGGCGCGGCCGAGGTGCTCCAGGCCAAGAAGAACATCCGGCTGCTGCGGGCACCGGAGTTCCGTCCGCTGCCGGCCGAGTGGCGGCAGGTCACCGGCGGCGTACTTGTGCAGCAGCGCGACGCGATCGACGCAGGCGGCGACGACCCGGCGACCTGGCGGCTGGCCACCGGTGAGGCGGCCGACGAGGCCACCCTGGCCGACCTGGCGTTCGCCTGGCGGGCGGTACGCGCGGTGAAGAGCAACGCCATCCTGCTGGCCCGCGACGGCGCGACCGTCGGTGTCGGCATGGGCCAGGTCAACCGGGTCGACTCGGCCCGCCTGGCGGTCAGCCGGGCCGGCGCCGACCGGGCCGGCGGCGCGGTCGCCGCCTCGGACGCGTTCTTCCCGTTCGCCGACGGTCCGCAGATCCTCATCGACGCCGGCATCCGGGCCATCGTGCAGCCCGGCGGCTCGATCCGCGACGAGGAGGTGATCGCCGCCTGCAAGCAGGCCGGCGTCACCATGTACCTCACCGGCACCCGGCACTTCTTCCACTGAGCTGGGCGGTTAACAAGGGCCCCTTCCTATACACGAGGCGTTAGGAAGGGGCCCTTCCTTACTCCCGGAGTGCGGCGAAGTGGCAGGCGGAGGGGTGCGGGTCGGCGGCCCGTGGCACGGCCCGCGGGTCCTCCAGGGCGCAGACCTCCTGCGCCTTCCAGCAGCGGGTCCGGAAGTGGCAGCCGCTCGGCGGATCGGCCGGGCTGGGCACGTCACCGGTCAGCCGGATGATGTCACGGCGGTCCCGGGCCTCCGGGTCGGGCAGCGGCGCGGCGGAGAGCAGCGCCTGGGTGTACGGATGGGTGGCCCGCTCGTAGATCTGCTCCTCGGTGCCGATCTCCACGATCCGGCCGAGGTACATCACCGCGATCCGGTCGGAGATGTGCCGGACCACCGACAGGTCGTGGGCGATGAAGATGTACGACAACCCGAACTCGTCCTGGAGTTCCTCCAGCAGGTTGATCACCTGGGCCTGGATGGAGACGTCGAGGGCGGAGACCGGCTCGTCGCAGACGATCACCTCGGGTCGTAGCGCCAACGCCCGGGCGATGCCGATGCGCTGCCGCTGACCGCCGGAGAACTGGTGCGGGTAGCGGTTGATGTGTTCCGGGTTGAGCCCCACCACGTCGAGCAGTTCCTGGACCCGCTGCTGGCGGCTGCCCTTCGGCGCCGCCTCCGGGTGGATCTCGAACGGTTCGCCGATGATGTCGCCGACCGTCATCCGCGGGTTCAGCGAGGTGTACGGGTCCTGCATGACCATCTGCATGTTGCGCCGGATCCGACGCAACTCGCCGCCGGAGGCGGCGAACAGGTCGCGCCCGGCCAGGGTGGCCCGCCCGGCGGTCGGACGCTCCAGCCGCATCAGCAACCGGGCCAGGGTGGACTTGCCGCAGCCCGACTCGCCGACGATGCCCAGCGTCTCGCCCCGGCGCAGGTCGAAGCTGACCCCGTCGACCGCCTTGACCGCGCCGACCTTCCGCTTGAACAGCACCCCCTGGGTGATGGGGAAGTGCTTGACCACGTTGTCGACGTCGAGGATCGTCTCGCCCCGGATCTTGGTGGGGTCAGCTGGCGCGGTCATCGTGTACCTCCTGCGCGAAGTGACACGCGCTGGTCCGGCCGTCACCGAGGACCAGGTCGTGCGGCACCACGTCCACACAGACCTGCTGCACGTACGGGCAGCGGGGGTGGAAGGGGCAGCCGCTGGGGATGCGCATCAGGTTGGGCGGCAGCCCCCGGATGGTGGAGAGCTTCCCGCCGCGCTGGTCCAGGCGCGGGATCGACTCCAACAACCCCTTGGTGTACGGGTGGGCAGGCGCCCGGTACAGCGATCGGACGTCGGCGTGCTCGACGATGCGGCCCGCGTACATGACCGCGATCCGGTCCGCCACGTCGGCGACCACACCCAGGTCATGGGTGATCAGGATCAGCGCCATGTTCAGGTCGCGCCGCAGGTCGGCGAGCAGATCCATGATCTGGGCCTGCACGGTGACGTCGAGTGCGGTGGTCGGCTCGTCGGCGATGAGCACCGTCGGCTCCATGGCCAGCGCCATGGCGATCATGACCCGCTGCCGCATACCGCCGGAGAACTGGTGCGGATAGTCGTCGAGCCGACTGGCCGCCCCCGGGATCTGCACCAGTTCCATCAGCTGCACCGCGCGGCGGCGGGCGTCGGCCCGGGACATGCCGAGTCGCTGGCGCAGCGTCTCGCCGATCTGCCAGCCCACCGGAAACACCGGGTTCAGCGCGGACAGGGCGTCCTGGAAGATCATCGCGATCTCCTTGCCGCGTACCTGCCGGCGCTGCTCCTCGGGCAGCTCCAGCAGGTCCCGACCCTGGTAGCGGATCTGCCCGGAGCTGATGTGGGCCGGCGGCGTGTCCAGGATGCCCATGATCGCCTGGGCGGTGACGGACTTGCCGGAGCCGGACTCGCCGAGCACGGCGAGCGTCTCGCCGGGGTCGAGGTGATAGCTGACCCCGTTGATCACCTTGGCCACCCCCTCGCCGGTACGGAACTCGATGTGCAGGTCCCGTATCTCCAGCAGGTGCCCACCGGGCGGGGTCGGCGAGGCCGGCGTCGGCGGTGAGGTCGGCGTTGACATGGTCGGTCACCGCAGTTTCGGGTCGAAGGCGTCGCGGATCGCGTCGCCGAGCATGATGAACGCCAGCACGGTCAGGGCGAGGAAGGTCGACGGCACCACCAGCGGGGTGGCCGACTCCCGCATGTGCACCCGACCGTTGTTGATGTCGATGCCCCAGGAGATGGTGGGTTCCTTCAGCCCGATGCCGAGGAACGACAGGGTCGCCTCGGCGGCGATGAACGAGCCGAGGGCGATGGTCAGCACCACGATCGCCGGGGCCAGCGCGTTCGGCAGGATGTGCCGCCACATGATCCGACCGTTGCCGGCGCCGAGCATCCGGGCCGCGGCCACGTAGTCCTGCTGCCGGGCGGTGATCACCGAGGACCGGACGACCCGGGCGGCGGTGGTCCAGCCGAGCACCGCCAGCACGAAGATGACCGAGCCGAGGCGTACCGTGGCGCTGTCGCTGGCCACCCGCTTGAGCAGCACGATCGCGGCCAGCAGCAGCGGGATGCCGAGCACGATGTCGACGATCCGGGAGAGCACCGCGTCGACCCAGCCGCCGAAGTAGCCGGCCAGCATCCCCACCACCAGCGCGATCACCCCGGTGAGCAGCGCCGAGAGGGCGCCGACCAGCAGCGAGGCCCGCGCGCCGTAGACCGCCCGGGCGTACGTGTCACAGCCCTGGAAGTCGTACCCGAAGATGGCCCCGCCGCTCGGGGCGGCATGCTGCCGCGACAGGACGCAGTCCGCCGGATCGTTGCTGGTGAACAGCCCGGGCGCGACGGCCATCGCGGTGACCAGCAGCACCAGCACCAGGCTGATCCAGAAGATCGGTTTGCGGCGCAGGTCCCGCCAGGCGTCGCCGGCCAGACTGCGGGGGCGGCCCGGTTGGCCGACCCGTCCCGGCGTGCCGGGCTCGCCCGACACTCCCCGCCGCGCGGCCTGGTTCTCCGAGGACGCCACCGTCTCGAAGTCACTCATAGCGGATCCTCGGGTCGAGTACGGCGTACAGGATGTCCACCACCAGGTTGGAGACGAGGTAGACCACGACGAGCACGCTGACGATCCCCACCACCAGGGGACCGTCCTCGGTGCGGATGGCGCGGAAGAGGTTGAAGCCGACGCCCGGGATGTTGAACACGCCTTCGGTGATGATCGCGCCGCTCATCAGGTTGCCCAGTTCGACGCCGAGGAAGGTGATCACCGGGATCAGCGAGTTGCGCAGCACGTGCACGCTGACCACCCGCCGCCTCGGCAGGCCCTTCGACCGGGCGGTACGGACGTAGTCGGCCCGCAGGTTCTCCGCCACCGAGGTACGGGTCAGCCGCAGCGCGGTGGCCAGGGAGAGCGAGCCGAGCACGATGCCGGGCAGCAGCAGCGCGTAGAAGCTCGGGTCGGCCCCGGAGGTGGCCGGGAAGAGTTGCCACTTGACGCCCAGCAGGTACTGCGCGAGCGGGGCGAGCACGATGGTCGGGATGCCGAGCACCAGCAGCGTCAGCAGCAGGGTGGAGTTGTCGAAGATGCTGCCGCGCCGGATGCCGGCGAGCACCCCCGCAGTGACCCCGAAGATGACGGCGACCGCGATGGCGATCAGCGCCAACTTGATGGTGACCGGCCAGGCGTTGGCCAGGATCTCTCCGATGGACCGGCCGGTGAGCGACTCGCCCAGGTCACCCCGGACCAGGTTCTTCAGATAGTCGAAGTAGCGGTAGAAGAAGCCGCCGACACCGGTCGCGTCCAGGTGGTACTTCTCGGTCAGGTACGCCCGCTGTGCGGCGGTCACCGGACGCTCACCGGCCAGTGCCTGGATCGGGTCGCCCTGCCCGGCGAACATCAGGGCGTAGACGATCAGCGTGGTGCCGAAGAAGGCCACGACCATCTGGAGCAGCCGCCGCACGATGAAGCGGAACATACTTGGCAGTCTCCCTGAAAAGGGGCGAATGCCGTGGCGGGTCGGGTCATCACGTGATGACCCGACCCGCCCGTCTGTGCGTGTGTTACTTGACTACCTCGATCTTGACGAGGTCGACCCGGTCGAAGAGGTCCACCTCGACGTTCTTCACCTTCGTCGAGTGCCCGAAGTTGTTCTGGCCGAACCGCAGCGGCACGACCGGCATGTCCTGGGCCAGCAGGTCCTCGGCGGCCTGGTACTTCTTGATCGCCTCTTCCTCGCTCGGCGCGCTGACGCCCTCGGCGAGCAGCTTGTCGAACTCGGGGTTGCTGTAGCCGTAGTAGTTCGACGACCCGTTGGTGCTGAACAGCGGGCCCAGGTAGTTCTCCATGGACGGGTAGTCCATGATCCAGCCCATCCGGAACAGGCCCACGGGCTGCTTGGCCTTCACCTTGGTCAGCAGGTCGGCGAACTTCGGCTCGGCGTTGCCGACGCAGTCCACGCCCAGGTTGGCCTTGAGCTGGTTGCAGGTGGCGTCGATCCAGTCCTTGTGGCCACCGTCGCCGTTGTACGACAGGGTGATCTTCGACGGGCCGCCGGCGGACTCGTACAGCTCCTTGGCCTTGGCCGGGTCGAACTCGCCCGCGGTGCCGACGGTGTTGTCCCGGTAGCCGGCGACCACCGGCGAGACGAACGAGCGGGCCGGCTGCTGGGAGTCCTTGAAGATCGACTTGGTGATCTCGTCACGGTCGATCGCCATCGAGATGGCCTTGCGGACGTCCGGGTTGCTGAACTCCTCCTGGAAGGTGGGGAAGGCCAGGAAGTGCAGCGACGAGGCCGGGCTCTGTTGGAACCGGTCACCCAGGTCGACGGAGGCCGTCGACAGGTTCTCGGTCGGGATGGTCTTGATCACGTCCAGGTTGTCCGACAGCACGTCCGCGTACGCGGCGGTCAGCTGCTGGTAGATCCGGAACTCGACGCCGGCCACCTTGGGCTGCTCGCCGGGGAAGGCGTCGTACCGCTCGACCTCGACCTTGGCGTCGTGCTGCCAGGTGCCCTTCATCTTGAACGGACCCTGACCGATCGGCGCCTGCTCGTACCCCTCGGCCAGCACGCCGGGCGCGGAGAAGGCGGCCTTCGGCAGCGGGTAGAAGGCGGTGTAGCCGAGGATCGACTTGAACTCGCTGTACGGCTGGGACAGCGTGACGGTGAAGGTGTGGTCGTCGACCTTCTTCAGCCCGCTGAGCGTGGTGGTCTTCGGGGTCTCGCCCTGGAGGTCGTCGAAGCCGGCGATCTTCTCGAAGAAGTAGCTGGAGTTCTGGCCGTTGGGGGCGTACGCGCCGTAGTTCCAGGCGTCGATGTAGTTGTCGGCGGTGACGTCCTCGCCGTTGTGGAAGGTGTAGCCGTCCTTGAGCTTCACGGTCCAGGTGGTGTTGTCCTCGGACGTGATCGACTCGGCCGCCACCTCGTACGGCTTGTGCGCCTCGTCGTAGTCGACAAGTGGGCTGAACAGGGCGGACAGCACCTGCGAGCCGCTCGTCTCGTTGGTGTTGGTCGGCACCAGGTGTTGCGGTTCGGCGATCTCGATCCGCACCGCCGCGTTGGGGTCACTCTCGCCGGATCCACCGTTGCCGCCCGAGCCGCAGGCCACCAGGCCCAGGGTCACCGCGAGCGGGAGGGCGGTCCAGGCTGCGAGCCTACGAACACGCATCAAGCCTCCTCATCTCCTTACGCAGCGCAGTCAGGCCCGGCGTTGGGTGACTCTGCGCAACGAGTGGCAACGGTAGGTCGCGGGCTGTGGGTCGACAACGTGCCGGCCGCCCGCCAGGATCGGTACGTTGTCGGACAGCTGCCCTCGTGCTACACGCTTTCGTCGGGTGAAGCCAGACATCAGGCGATAAAACCATGCGAGGTATCGCCGGAGCCGGGCGGCGCTAGCATCGACCGGTAGCCATCGGTCCGGTCGTCACGCTGGGGAGGTTCCGGCCCGGCCGTCCGGCTCGGGCGGGATGCCTGCCGAAACTAGTTACTCATAGTGACAATGGGCACGTTGCTGAGCGTGATCACAGGTCTGGTGTGGGGGGAGCTGGAGTGGTCCGCGCAAACCGGCCGCACGGGTCGTGAGACGATCGGAGGCGTGACGGCGACGCTTCTGGACGGCAAGGCGACCGCAGCCGAGATCAAGGACGAGCTGCGGGCACGGGTCAAGGCACTGGCGGAGCGGGGCATCGTCCCCGGCCTCGGCACGGTGCTGGTCGGCAGCGACCCCGGCTCCCAGGCGTACGTCAACGGCAAGCACCGGGACTGCGCCGAGGTCGGCATCGCCTCGATCCGGCGGGAGCTGCCCGCCGACGCCACCCAGGCCCAGGTCGACGAGACGCTCGCCGAGCTGAACGCCGACCCGGCCTGCCACGGCTACATCGTCCAGCTGCCGCTGCCCGGGCACCTCGACACCCAGCGGGTGCTGGAGCTGATCGACCCGGACAAGGACGCCGACGGCCTGCACCCGGTCAACCTGGGCCGGCTGGTGCTCGGGTACGACGCGCCGCTGCCGTGCACCCCGCGCGGCATCGTGGAACTGCTGCGCCGGCACGACGTGCCGCTGCGAGGTGCCAAGGTCGCGGTGGTCGGCCGGGGCAACACCGTCGGGCGTCCGCTCGGCCTGCTGCTCACCCGGCGCAGCGAGAACGCCACGGTGACCCTGTGCCACACCGGTACCCTCGACCTCGCCGCGCACACCCGCGCCGCCGACATCGTCATCGTCGCCGCCGGCGTACCCGGCCTGCTCACCACCGACATGATCACGCCGGGTGCGGTGGTGGTCGACGTCGGCATCACCCGCGTCATCGGGTCGGACGGCAAGGGCCGCTACACCGGCGACGTGGACCCGGAGGTCGCCGAGGTGGCCGGCAAGCTCGTGCCGATGCCCGGCGGCGTCGGCCCGATGACCCGCGCCATGCTGCTCACCAATGTCGTGGAGCGCGCCGAACGCGGCTGAGGTGTAAGGAAGGGCACCTTCTTAACGCCTCCGGTAGAGCAGGGGCCCCTTATTAACACCTGGAGCGGTGGAACGAAACCCCCGAGCTGCTCATAACCGTCCGCCCCTGGCCCGATCGGTGCCACCATGGCTGATACGGTCCGGAAAACCGACTGGTATCAGGGAGTGGGACGACCATGGGTAAGAAAGTCACTGTCGTCGGCGCCGGTTTCTACGGCTCCACCACCGCGCAGCGCCTGGCCGAGTACGACGTCTTCGACACCGTCGTGATCACCGACATCGTGGAGGGCAAGCCCGCGGGTCTCGCCCTGGACCTCAACCAGTCGCGGGCCATCGAGGGCTTCGAGACCAAGGTCGTGGGCGTCACCACCGGGCCGAACGGTGAGGGCTACGAGGCCATCGAGGGCTCCGACGTGGTGGTCATCACCGCCGGCCTGCCCCGCAAGCCGGGCATGAGCCGGATGGACCTGCTGGAGACCAACGCGAAGATCGTCCGCCAGGTCAGCGAGAACGTCGCCAAGTACGCCCCGAGCGCCGTGGTGATCGTGGTCTCCAACCCGCTTGACGAGATGACCGCGCTGGCCCAGCTCGCCACCCAGTTCCCGCACCAGCGGGTGCTCGGCCAAGCCGGCATGCTGGACACCGCCCGGTTCAGCAACTTCGTGGCCGAGGCGCTGAACGTACCGGTGAAGACCGTCAAGACGCTGACCCTCGGCTCGCACGGCGACACCATGGTCCCCGTGCCGTCCAAGAGCACCGTCGACGGCAAGCCGCTGCGCGAGGCGATGCCCGCCGAGCAGATCGAGGAACTGGTCGTCAAGACCCGCAACGGTGGCGCCGAGGTCGTGGCGCTGCTCAAGACCGGCTCGGCGTACTACGCCCCGTCGGCCGCCGCCGCGCGCATGGCCAAGGCTGTCGCCGAGGACTCCGGCGAGGTCATGCCGGTCTGCGCCTGGGTCGACGGTGAGTACGGCATCTCCGGCGTCTACCTCGGCGTCGAGGCCGAGATCGGTGCCCAGGGCATCAAGCGGGTCGTCGAGACCGACCTCGACGCCGACGAGCTGGCCGCCCTCAACGAGGCCGCCGAAGCCGTCCGCGCCAAGCAGGCCGACGTAGCCAACATGTAACCCCTGGGCCACCCCCAGCTGAGTTGATCAAGAGGTTTGCGTCTCGGGAAGCCACTTCCCCAGACGCAAACCTCTTGATCGTCAGGGGGAAGTGGGGGTGGTGGGTGGGGGGTTGATCAAGGGGGTCAGGGCGTCCAGGACTCGGGTCAGGCCGAAGGTGTAGGCGTGGTCGGGGTGGTAGGCGGCGTTGTGGGCGGCGCCTGCGGCGGCACCGACTCGGACGGCGGTGGGGTAGCGCCGTTCGTCGAGGACCTCGGCCAGCAGGGGCGCGTTCGCGGTCCACCACTGCTCGTCGGTCCAGGCGCTGGCCTGCCGCGCTGATCGTGCCTCGGCCGCAGAGCGGGCGGCGGCCCGGACGAAGTCGAGGACGAAGGTCAACGCGGCGTCCCGGGTCACGTCGTCCAGGCCGGTGTCGTCGAAGGCACGCAGCTCGTACTCGTACTTGGCCATCAGGCCTGGCCCGAGCGGTGGCCGGCCGGTGGCCACCTCGGCGGCCCACGGATGGGCCGCGAAAAGCTCCCGGTTGTCCTGGGCGAGCGCCGCCACCCGGGTACGCCACGGCTCGCCGGACCGGTCCGGCCGCGGCATGTCCGCGTAGAGCGCATCCAACATCAGGTCGAGCAGCTCGGCCTTGCCCGGCACGTACGTGTAGAGCGTCATCGGTGCCACCCCGACGGCCTTGGCGAGCGCCCGCATCGTGACCGCGTCCAACCCTTCACGGTCGGCCAACTCGATAGCGGCGCGGACGATGTCATCCAGCGAGCGGCCCTGGCGTGGGCCGCGACGCGGGCCGTCCTCGGTTCGACGCCAGAGCAGTCGCAGGGTGTGGGCGGGATCTCCGCCTCCGGTGTGGTGGTCGGGCACCCTCAGATCTTCGCAGGCCAAATCATCGTACGCAGTACGTTGTACAATGTACGAAGATAAAGTTCCCGTGCTCAGGGAGGGCATGTGCAGATCACCGGATCGGCCATCTCGCTCAACGTCCAGGACGTCTCGGCCTCCGCCGAGTTCGTCAAGCAGCACTTCGGGTTCCGGGAGGAGATGTCGGCCGACGGGTTCGTCTCGCTGGCCCGCGACGGGGTCGGCTTCAACCTGATCTTCCTGCGTACCGGCCTGGCCAGCCTCCAGCCGCCGATCCTGAAGGAACAGCAGGCCCAGGGCGTGCTCGTGGCCTTCGTGGTGGACGACATCGACGCCGAGTACGCCCAGATCCAGGCCGCCGGTGTGCCGATCACCACACCGATCCAGACCGAGCCCTGGGGCGAGCGCTTCTTCCAAGTCACCGACCCCAACGGAGTGATCCTCCAGCTGGTGCAGTGGATGCACAGCCCCGAGCAGGCCGGCTGAGTGCGGCACTGACGGCATGTTCCGGGCCCGGTGGGGTAATTCCGCGCCGGGCCCGGCGGCCCGCCTGGCCGCGAGCCCGCCGACCGCGACCGGCGTCGGTCGTGCCTTGAGTGGGCCGGTCAGCGGCGGGTGGTCGGCCAACCGGTGGCCGCGACGTTCCTGCTTCGGGCGGGTCCAGTACGCTCGTACTGCTTGAGCATGTGTCCCCCGAGAGGAGCGCCGGCCGATGGCGAAGATCAAGGTAAACAACCCGGTCGTGGAGCTCGACGGCGACGAGATGACCCGGATCATCTGGAAGCAGATCCGGGAGCAGCTGATCCTGCCCTACCTCGACGTCGACCTGCACTACTACGACCTGTCGATCCAGCACCGCGACGCCACCGACGACCAGGTGACCGTCGACGCCGCCAACGCCATCTCCGAGCACGGCGTCGGCGTCAAGTGCGCGACCATCACCCCGGACGAGGCCCGGGTGGAGGAGTTCGGGCTGAAGAAGATGTGGCGGTCGCCCAACGGCACCATCCGCAACATCCTCGGCGGCGTCGTCTTCCGCGAGCCGATCATCATGTCCAACGTGCCGCGGCTCGTCCCCGGCTGGACCAAGCCGATCATCATCGGCCGGCACGCCCACGGCGACCAGTACCGCGCCACCGACTTCGTCGTGCCCGGCCCCGGCAAGGTGACCATCACCTACACCCCGGCCGACGGCGCGCAGCCCATCGAGATGGAGATCGCCAACTTCCCGGGCAGCGGCATCGCGATGGGCATGTACAACTACGACGACTCGATCCGGGACTTCGCCCGGGCGTCGTTCCGGTACGGCCTGGACCGCGGCTACCCGGTCTACATGTCCACCAAGAACACCATCCTCAAGGCGTACGACGGCCGGTTCAAGGACATCTTCGCCGAGGTGTTCGAGAACGAGTTCAAGGCGGAGTTCGACGCCGCCGGCCTCACCTACGAGCACCGGCTCATCGACGACATGGTCGCCGCCGCGCTCAAGTGGGAGGGTGGCTACGTCTGGGCCTGCAAGAACTACGACGGTGACGTGCAGTCCGACACCGTCGCGCAGGGCTTCGGCTCGCTCGGCCTGATGACCTCGGTCCTGCTCTCGCCCGACGGCCGCACCGTCGAGGCCGAGGCCGCCCACGGCACCGTCACCCGGCACTACCGGCAGTGGCAGAAGGGCGAGAAGACCTCGACCAACCCGATCGCCTCCATCTACGCCTGGACCCGGGGCCTGGCCCACCGGGGCAAGCTGGACGGCACCCCGGCGGTCACCGAGTTCGCCAACACGCTGGAGCAGGTCATCGTCGACACCGTCGAGAGCGGCCAGATGACCAAGGACCTCGCGCTGCTCATCTCGCGGGACGCCCCGTGGCTGACCACCGACGAGTTCATGAACACGCTCGACGAGAACCTGGCGCGCCGCCTCGCCGCCTGATTTCCGTCGTACTCAGCCCGCCGGCCTCAGCGCCGGCGGGCTCGTTCATTTCACCGCCCACCCCACCAGCTTCGTCCGTGGCCCGGCTGGCTACCGGCGGTCGGCTGCGGGACGCGGGCGGTCAGCGTGTCCGGGCGACACACGCCAACCAGCGTCACCTGCCCCGGCGCGCCTCGTTGACCTGGGTGGACGAGATGCCAGTCCCGTCCCTGGAAGGTTGATCGTCGCCGCCGTGCGGCACGAGTGCCCAGCCAGCCTTCCCGGCTGTCGAGCACAGCCAGCCGTCCCTTCCCTGCGGGGGGCCCTGTCCCGGGCCCCCCGCGCCCTGTCCTGGGCCCCGTCTCGACTCGGGCCATCTCGACTTGGGTTCCGTCTCGTCTTGAGCCCCAACTCGGCTTCACCGCTGGGCAACGCGTCCGCCCGCCCGGCAGAACCCTCACCACTGGGCCCTTTGCTCTGCTTCACCCCACGCAACGATTTCGGTCGACATTCAGTGCGTGGGTTGAAGCAGAGCAAAGGGCATGGGTAGGGAGATGCGCGGGCGGCGCAAAGCGGCGCGGGCGGAGCAAAGGGCGCGGGTAGAGCAAAGGGCGCGGGTAGAGCAAAGGGCGCGGGTAGAGCAAGGGCGCGGGCAAAAAGGCGCGCGGGCGGAGCAGGGCGCAGGGCAGGCGGCGGGGCAGGGAAGTGCGGCGAGGTGGGGTTGAAGCAGCAGGCAGAACAGCCGGGTGACGCTGAACCGTGTGGGGTCAGGCGGCGCGGAGTAGGGCGGCGGCTCGTTCGGGGGCGATGTCGTTGATGAAGACGCCCATCGCCGACTCCGACCCGGCCAGATATTTCAGTTTGTCCGCCGCTCGTCGGATGCTGAACAGCTGCAGGTGCAGGTGGCCCAGTTCGCGGTCGACGCGTATCGGTGCCTGGTGCCAGGCGGCGATGTACGGCATCGGGGTGTCGAACAGCCCGTCGAAGCGGCGCAGCAGGTCCAGGTAGAGCGGGCCGAAGGCGTCCCGTTCGGCTTCGGTCAGCGCCGGGATGTCCGGCACCGGGCGGTGCGGCGCGACGTGCACCTCGAACGGCCACCGGGCGGCCGCCGGCACGTACGCCGTCCAGTGGTCGTTGGTTGCCACCACCCGCTCGCCGGCGGCGCGTTCGGCGGCGAGTACGTCGGCGTAGAGGTTGCGCCCGCCCGTGCGTTCGGCGTGGCGGCGGGCCGCGGCCAACAGTGCGCGGGTACGCGGCGGAAGGAACGGGTAGGCGTAGATCTGCCCGTGCGGGTGGTGCAGGGTCACCCCGATCTCCACGCCCCGGTTCTCGAAGCAGAAGACCTGCTCGACCTCGGGCAGTTCACCGAGCACCGCCGTACGGTCGGCGAGCGCGTCGAGCACGGTGCGTACCCGGCGTGGTGGCAGGCCGGCGAAGGAGGCGTGATGGTCGGCGGTGAAGCAGACCACCTCGCAGCGGCCCCGACCGGGCCGGACCGCGGTGAGCGGGGTGATCTCGGCCGGTTCGTCGACCACCCGTTGGCTGAACGCCGGGAACCGGTTCTCGAAGACCGCGACCGCGTAGTCGGGCGCCGGGATCTCGCTGAGCCGCTGCTCGGTGGACGGGCAGAGCGGGCACTGGTCGGCCGGCGGGAGGAAGGTGCGCGTCTGCCGGTGTACGGCCAGCGCCACCCACTCGTCGGTGAGCGGGTCGTAGCGCAGCTGCGAGGCGGGCGGGGGAGGCGGCAGGTCGCGGCGGTCCGGCCTGTCCCGGACGACGTCGTCCCGCTCGTCGAAGTAGATCAGCTCGCGGCCGTCGGCCAGGCGGATCGCGGTACGCCGCATCGCGCTGGCCGGTAACTGATCAACCATCGGAAGACGGGCTCCTCATCAGAACGACTGCAGGCGCGGCTCGATCCAGCCGGTCTCGGTCAGGTGATGCAGCACCTGCTGCACCGCCTCGTCCACGTCGAGGTCGCTGGTGTCGATCACCAGGTCGGCGTCGGTGGGCTCCTCGTACGGGTCGTCGATGCCGGTCATCCCGGTGAGCAGGCCGGCCCGCGCCCGCGCGTAGAGACCCTTGCGGTCGCGCCGCTCGCAGACCTCCAACGGCGTGGCGACGTGCACCAGCACGAACCCGGCGCCCGCCGCCACCGCCATCTCCCGGGCGGTCGCCCGGGCCTGGGCGTACGGGGCGATCGGGCAGCAGATGCCGATGCCCCGATGCCGGGCGATCTCGGCGGCCACCCAGCCGATCCGGCGTACGTTGGTGTCCCGGTCGGCCTTGCTGAAGCCCAGCCCTGCGGTCAGTTCGCGGCGCACCACGTCGCCGTCGAGCAGAGTGATCGTCCGTTCGCCCTGCTCACGCAGCGCGTCGGCGAGACCACGGGCGATTGTCGACTTGCCCGAACCGGAGAGCCCGGTGAGGAACACCACCAGGCCCCGGTGCCGTCGGGGCGGCCGGGCCCGGCTCAGTTCCTTCGCCACCGCCGGGGGAGTGTGCCACTCGGGCAGCGGGAACCCCCGGTCGAGCAGGTCCTCGATCTCGTTGTAAGTGAGCGGGAGGCGTCGGTTGCGCGGCGGAATGTCCTCGCGCCAGCGCCACTGGCCGTCCCGGTTGTCGTAGGCCAGTTCGCGCGGCACCAGCACCCGCAGCCCGCCCCCGGAGAGCATCTCGCTTGTGGAGAGCAGGTGGGTGACGCCGTACGCGGCGGAGACCCGGGCCCGCAGCAGGGCGTCGCCGATCTCGTCGCGCCGTCGGGCCAGCGGCACCGCCACCACCGTCGCCGGCGGCATCCGGTCCCGGGCGGCGAAGACGCAGCGCACCAGCGCCTCCGGCGGCAGCCCGCCGGTGCCGTCCTCACCGACCGGAATCATGATCAGCAGGTGGGCGCTGAGCGTCCGCACGGCGTGCGCGATCTGGGCCAGCTGCGGCCGGTGCAACGGTCGGTCGGCGACGACACCGAGCACCCGCCCCGGTGGCAGCAGCGCGCGGATCTCCTCGGGGGTACGGCGCAGCCGCTGGAACGGCCCGTGCCCGCCGTCACCGAGCCGGCGTACCCTGCCGCCGACCCCGGCCACCCCGTCGCGTACCTGCCAGGTGTCGGTGACCTCCAGGGCCGCCACCGGCGCGCCCTCGCCGTCGGTGAGCACCAGCGTGCGTCGGTTCGGATCGGCCAGGTCGAACTCGCGCAGCAGGGCGGTGGGCACCTGAAGGGTCACCGCGACCGGCCACGGCGTGCCGTCGACGAGGCGCCCCCGGCGGCTGACCGAGACCAGGTCGGCCCGGGTCAGGAAGCCGGTCAACGGCGCGTACGCACCGGTGAGCAGCAACTCCAGATCCGCGAGCTCGCCGGGACGCGGCGTGTACGCCGGTGCGTCCCGCAGTATCTCGTCGGGCAGCACCCACCCGTTGCTCATCAGACCCCCAACTCCGGCGACCGGCACACAGTTTTGCAGCCGCCCGCCAATCGGTCGAGGGCAGCACTGCCACCGGCCCGATCGGGGCCACCGCCCGCCGTTACGACAGCGGTACCGCTTGCGGGCGGGCCAGGCCCAGCCGGTCCCGTGCGGAACCGGTCAACCGTCGCCACAGACCGGGCCGGGGCGCCGGTGGTGCGGCAGGAGTCTTCTTCTTCCGCTTGTCGACCACCACCGGCCGGGCGCCGTCGGCGGCGCAGGTGATCTCCAGCGGCAGCTTCGCGTCGATGGTCCAGCCGAAACCGGCGACCCGGGCCTTGAGGATCCACTCGCCCCGGGTACGACCCTCGTTGAGGGCGCCGAAGTCGACACTGGCCGCCCCCCGGTAGCGCACCTGAAACTCACCTGCGGTCCCGGGGACCCGGTCCACCTCGTGGTGCACCGGGAGGAAGAACTCGTCGTGGGTGGTGGCGTGCTGCGCGATGACGTCGAGGCGGGCCGCGCCCAGGTCGTCGGTGCAGTCGAGCCACTCGTCGGGTACGTCGTCGACCGGCACCACCAGCCGATCCCGGCCGTCGGCGTGCGTGAACGCAACCGGTTCGTCGGCGTTGCGGAGCTGGCTGTTGAGCAGCAGCGTCAGGGTCAGGCCGGTCAGCTCGTACGCCTTCAGTCGGGTCCGGGCGCGCACGCCCGCGTCCCACTCGGCCAGCCGGACCAGATCCTCGACCCGGCCCTGCGCGGCCAGGCCGGCGACGGTGCGCTCGACGCTCCGCAGCCCGCCCGCCACCTCCGGGGCGAACCGCTCCTGAATGATCTTCTGCACCTCTGCGGCGACCTGGTCGACCCAGTCCCGGGGCGCGTTGCCCAGCCCGGTGCCGCGCAGTCGGCGGACCATCTCGCTGCGCAGCCAGCGCCGGTGCATCGTGTCGCGCAGCGGCCCCGGCTCTGTGTGCGCGTCGACGATGTCCAGCACCTCACGCAAGCTGTCGTAGTAACCGGAAGGCTCCATCCGGGTGGCGGTCAGGTTGCCGCCGTCCGGTCGCCGCGCATGGTGATAGCAGGTGTAGTCGGACAGCACACTTGTGCGCCGGGAGAGCAGGTAGGCGCGCGCGACCAGGTGATGGTCCTCCAGACGCTTGCGGGGTTCCTCGGGGAAACGCAGGTCGTGCGCCAGCAGGAACGCACGGCGGAACATCTTGTGGCAGGTGAGGCTCTCCATCAGCGGGGAGTCGTCCAGCCGGGCGTCGGGGCGGTTGACCCGGAACAGCTCGCGGGGCACCGACCGGCCGTGTCCGGTCATCTTGCCGATGGCGATGTCGGCGCCGTTGGCCACCGCGTAGCCGTGCAGCCGCGCCAGGGCCTCGTCGGCGAGCCAGTCGTCGTCGTCGACGAACTGGACGTACTCGCCGCGGGCCCGGTCCAGACCCAGGTTGCGGGGGCGCGACGGCCAGCCGGAGTGTTCGCAGCGAAGCACCGTGACGTGCGGGTGGGCGGCGGCCAGCTCCGCCAGCCGGGCGGGCGTGTCGTCGGTCGAGCCGTCGTCGACGAAGACCACCTCGAAGTCCGTCGCCGGCATCGACTGGCCCAGCAGCGAATCGATCAGCTGCTGGAGGTGCTCGCCCGAGTTGTACGTCGGGACCACCACACTTACCTTGAGCTCGCCGGTCGTCATGGCTGACCACTACCCATCGTGCTGTCGAAAGAGCGAATGGTGGGCTCCAGTGTGTACCAGTAAATCGATCTTTCCAGGTCGGGGTACGTGCACCGGAATCCATGAAATCCTCAGCTGCACGACGACCCCGACGGGTCCCTAGGGGGAGTCACCGGAAGCAGGATCAGGGAAAACCGGGGCGCGTGCCGGACAGACCGCGTTGTCGTTCGTCTCTAGGCTGTCGTCGTGACACTGATCGCAACCGAGTCGTTGACCAAGGTCTACGGCGGTGGGGTGACCGCGCTGTCCGAACTGACAGTGACGGTCGAGCCGGGAATCGTCGGCCTGGTCGGCGCCAACGGCGCCGGCAAATCAACCCTGATCAAGCTCCTGCTGGGCCTGCTCACCCCGACCCGTGGCCGGGTACGGGTGCTGGGTATGGACCCGACCACCGACCCGGCGGGAGTCCGCGCCCGGGTCGGCTACATGCCGGAGCACGACTGCCTGCCACCTGACCTGTCCGCCGCCGAACTGGTCACCCATCTCGGGCAGATCAGCGGCCTACCACGTACCGCCGCCCGGGAACGGGCCTCCGAGGCGCTGCGGCACGTCGGGCTGCACGAGGAACGCCATCGTCCGGTGGGTGGCTACTCCACCGGCATGAAACAGCGAGTCAAGCTCGCCCAGGCTCTCGTGCACGACCCCGACCTGCTGCTGCTCGACGAACCCACAAACGGCCTCGACCCGGCCGGCCGGGACGCCATGCTGGCCCTGGTGCACCGGATCGGCACCGAGTTCGGCATCTCCGTACTTGTCTGCTCCCACCTGCTCGGCGAGGTCGAGCGGATCTGCGACACCCTGGTCGCCATCGACGGCGGGCGGCTGCTGCGTGCCGACCACATCGCCGCGATGACCTCGACCACCGACGTGCTCGCCGTCGAGGTCAGCGAGGGCACCGAGACGCTGGCCACCCGGCTGGCCGCGCTCGACCTGCCGGTGAGCCGGGAGGGACGTCTGCTGCTCGTCCCGCTCGCCGACCAGCAGACGTACGACCTCATCATCGGCGCGGTCGCCGACCTGGACCTGCCGCTGCACCGGCTCGACCAGCGCCGGCACCGGGTGGCCGAGCTCTTCGCCCGCAGGGAGGGCAGTCATGTCTGAACCGACGGGTGTCATCCACGACATCGGCTACCAGCGCTACACCGGCCCGCGGCTGGGCCGCCGCGCGGTCTTCGGCGCGCTCTACGTGCACGGCGTACGGACCGCCTTCGGGTTGGGTCGCAGCGCCAAGGCCAAGATCTTCCCCTGGCTGGTGGTCGGCATCGTCCTGATGGTGGCCGGCGCGGTGACCGCGATCGGCAGCCAGATCGGCGAAACCCTCATGACGTACGCCCAGTTCGCCGACTCGATGAGCTGGCTGGTCATCTTCTTCGTCGCGGTGGCCGCGCCGGAACTGGTCTCCCGGGATCTGCGCAGCGGTGTGCTGCCGCTGTACTTCTCCCGGCCGTTGCCGACCGCCGACTACCCGATGGCCAAGCTGCTCGCGCTGGCCACCGCGCTCTGGATGCTGCTCGGCGCACCGCAGCTGGTGATGTTCCTCGGCGCCGCGTTCACCGGCAACGACATGGGCGCGGTCTGGGAAGAACTGCTGGACCTGTTGCCCGGTCTGCTCTACGCCGGGTTGTGGGCGGTGGTCTTCGCCTCGGTGGGGCTGCTGATCGCCTCGCTGACCGGCAAGCGGGCCTTCGCCGCCGGCGGCATCGTCGCCGTCTTCCTGATGACCACGCCGATCGTCGGCGTCCTGTCGATCCTGCCCGCGCAGGTCGCGAACCAGCTCGCCGGCATCGCCTCGCCGTCCACGCTCGTCCAGGGTGTCGGCATCTGGACGATGCGCGACCAGGTGATCACCGACCCGGACGCCCTCGGTCCCGACCTCGGTGCCTTCGGCCCGGTGTACGCCCTGGTCGCCGCCCTGCTCGTCGCGGCCTGCGTCGCCCTGCTGCTGGCCCGCTACCGGAAGGTGGCCGCCCGATGACCACGACCAGTAGTCCCGCCCCGACCACCACCAGCACCCTCGACCTCGCCGGGGTCTCCCGCTGGTACGGCAACGTGGTCGCGGTCAACGACGTGAGCATGAGCCTCGGGCCGGGCGTCACCGGTCTACTCGGCCCCAACGGTGCCGGCAAGACCACGCTGCTGCACATGATGGCCGGCTTCCTCGCCCCCTCGCGGGGGCAGGTCACCCTCGACGGTCAACCCACCTGGCGCAACCCGGAGGTCTACCGACGGCTGGGGTTGGTCAGCGAACGGGAGGCGGTGCACAGCTTCCTCACCGCGTACGAGTTCGTGCTGGCCACCGCCAAGCTGCACAAGCTGCCCGACCCGCAGGCGGCGGCCCGCCGGGCGATCGCCATGGTCGAGTTGGAGGGCGCGCAGGACCGCCGGATCGGCACCTACTCCAAGGGCATGCGGCAGCGGGCCCGGGTGGCCGCGTCGCTGGTGCACGACCCGCAGGTGCTGCTGCTGGACGAGCCGTTCAACGGCATGGACCCGCGCCAGCGCCTGCACATGATGGAGTTGCTGCACTCGCTCGGCGACGCCGGCCGCACCATCCTGTTCAGCTCGCACATCCTGGAGGAGGTCGAGCAGGTCTCCGGCACCGTGCAGGTGATGGTCGCCGGGCGGCTCGCCGCCTCCGGTGACTTCCGCACCATCCGCCGGCTGATGACCAACCGGCCGCACGTGTTCGCCATCCGCTCCACCGACGACCGAGCGCTGGCCGTCGCGCTGATGGCCGAGCCGTCGGTGACCGGTGTCGAGTTGGGCCGCGACGGCCTGACCGTACGGGCCGGCGACTACGGTGCCTTCACCCGCGTACTGCCGAAGGTCGCCCTGGCCCGGGGCGTACGGGTGCGGCAACTGCTGCCCGAGGACGAGTCCCTGGAGAGCGTCTTCTCCTACCTGGTGGAGGCCTGATGTCCACTGTCTGCTGGATCACCGCGCGCGGGCTGTTCGGGCGTCGCCGGTTCCTTCTGCTGCTGCCGCTGCCCATGTTGCTTGTGGTGCTGGCCGTGCTGTCCCGTGGCCTCGGGGTGGCCCCGTCCGCCTGGGGGCCGCCGGTGCTTGTCGGCCTCGGGTTGGCCGTCGTGCTCCCGGTGGTCGCGTTGATCGTCGGCACCGGGGTGCTCGGAGCCGAGATCGACGACGGCACGGTGGTGCACGTGCTCACCACACCGCTGCCACGCTGGCAGATCGTGCTGCCGAAGCTGGCGGTGGCGGTCGGGGCCACCGCGGCGGCCGTGGCGCTGCCGCTGTTCGCCGCCGGCCTGCTGGCCGACTCGGTACGCCTCGGACTGGCGCTGGCCGTCGCCGCCTCGATCGGTGCGCTGGCCTACTCGGCCCTGTTCGTGGCGGCCAGCCTGCTCACCCGGCGGCCGGTCCTGCTCGGCCTGGTCTACGTGCTGATCTGGGAAGGGCTGCTCAGCAACGTGGTCACCGGCACCCGGGTGCTCTCCATCCAGCACTACGTGATCGCGTTGGCGGACCGGCTCGCCCCGACGAACCTGCTCGACACGACGGTCTCCGTACCGGTGGCGGCGGTGATGACGGCGCTGGTGAGCGTCGCCTTCACCCTGCTGGCCGTCAACCGCCTCCGCTCCTTCTCGGTAGCCGGCGAAACCAGCTGACGTGCAAGGAAGGGCACCTTATTAACGCCTGAGGTAGAGGAAGGGCCCCCTGTTAACACGAGCCGATCTGCTGTGATCGACAACTGTTAACAAGGGGCCCTTCCTATGCACGAGGCGTTAATAAGGTGCCCTTCCTTACACCCCGTCCCCTAGAAGGCGCAGGCGATGACGAGTTCGGGGGTGCGGTCGGGGAGCAGGTCGAGCTTGCCGATGTGCCCGGCCGCCCGCAGGTCGTCGACGATCAGCGTGAGCTGGTCGAGCAGGGCGGCCGGGCCGAGCGCCTCGGCCAACGGCACCTCCGCCTTCATGGACAGCTTCCGCTCGGACTTGGCCCGCCGCACCTGCCCGAGCGCGTCGGAGGCCAGCCGCAGCAACGCCGGATCTCCCTCGCCCTGGATCGTCCGGCTCACCTCGTACGTGGTGGGCCACGGTGACCGGTGCACCGAGCCGTACCGCCACCAGGACCAGACCTCCTCGGTCGCGTACGGCAGGAACGGGGCGAACAGCCGCAACTGCACCGACAACGCGGTGGCCAACGCGGCCCGGGCCGAATCCGCCCCCGGGCCGGTGCCGTAGGCGCGTTCCTTCACCAACTCGATGTAGTCGTCGCAGAACCGCCAGAAGAACGACTCGGTGGCCTGCAACGCCGCCGTGTGGTCGTACGCCTCGAAAGCCGTCGTCGCGGTCGTCACCACCTCGGCCAGCGCGGCGAGCATGGCCCGGTCCAACGGCTCGGTCACCGCAGCGCGCAGCGCGTCGGCGGCGCCGAGCCCGAGCGTGAACCGCGACGCGTTGAGCAGCTTGGTGGCCAGCCGCCGACCGACCTTGATCTGCGCCGGGTCGAAGGCCAGGTCGACACCGGGACGCCCGGTGGACGCCCAGTACCGCACCGCGTCGGCGCCGTGCTGCTCCAGCAACCCCATCGGGGTGACCACGTTCCCCTTGGACTTGGACATCTTCTTGCGGTCCGGGTCCAGGATCCAGCCGGACAACTCGGCGGTCCGCCACGGCAGCACGCCGTGTTCCAGGTGGGCCCGCACGACCGTGGCGAACAACCAGGTGCGGATGATCTCCTGCCCCTGGGGGCGCAGGTCCATCGGGAAGACCCGGCCGAACAGGTCCGGGTCGGTCTCCCAACCGGCGGCGATCTGCGGGCTCAGCGACGAGGTGGCCCAGGTGTCCAGCACGTCCGGGTCGCCGACGAAGCCACCCGGCATCCCGCGCTGGGACTCGTCGTAGCCGGCGGGCACGTCGTCGGACGGATCGATCGGCAGCGAATCCTCGTCGGGCGTGAGAGGCTGGGACCAGTCCGGCTCGCCAGTGTCGTCGAGCCGGTACCACACCGGCACCGGCACGCCGAAGAAGCGTTGCCGGCTGACCAGCCAGTCACCGGTCAGGCCACCCACCCAGTGCTCGTAGCGGTGCCGCATGTGCTCCGGCACCCAGCGCAGCTCGCGCCCCCGGGCCAGCAACGCCTCCCGCAGGGCGGTGTCGCGGCCACCGTTGCGCAGATACCACTGCCGGGTCGAAACGATCTCCAGCGGCCGGTCGCCCCGCTCGTAGAACTTCACCGGATGGGTGATCGGGCGCGGCTCGCCCACCAGGTCACCCGCGTCGGCCAGCACCTGCACGATGCTCCGCCGGGCCGCGTTGACGCCCTGCCCGGCCAGCGCCGCGTACGGTTGCGCGGGCACCCCGGCCGGCGGCTCCGGCAGCAGCCGGCCGTCGCGCCCGATCACCACCCGGGTCTCCAGGCCCAGATCCCGCCACCAGGTCACGTCGGTCAGGTCGCCGAACGTGCAGACCATCGCGATGCCGGTGCCCTTGGCCGGCTCCGCCAGCGGGTGCGCGCGCACCGGCACCTCCACGTCGAAGACGGGCGTACGCACAGTGCCGCCGACCAGGTCGGCGTACCGCTCGTCGTCGGGGTGGCAGACCAGCGCCACGCAGGCCGGCAGCAACTCCGGACGGGTGGTGTCGATCAGCACCTCCCGCCCGCCGGGAGCGTGGAACCGCAACCGGTGGTACGCGCCGGGTCGCTCGCGATCCTCCAACTCGGCCTGCGCGACGGCGGTGGCGAAACCGACGTCCCACAGCGTCGGCGCCTCCGACTGGTACGCCTCACCCCGGGCCAGGTTGCGCAGGAACGCCCGCTGCGAGGCGGCCCGAGCCACCGGACCGATGGTGGTGTACGCCAGCGACCAGTCCACCGACAGGCCGAGCCGACGCCACAGCGCCTCGAAGACCTGTTCGTCGGCGACGGTCAACCGCTCGCACAGCTCGATGAAGTTGCGTCGGGAGATCGGAGTCGGGTTCTTGCGGGCCGCATCGTCCACCGGCGCGTCCGGTGCCCGCCAGTCCGGGTCGTACGGCAGCGACGGGTCGCAGCTCACCCCGTAGACGTTCTGCACCCGACGTTCGGTGGGCAGCCCGTTGTCGTCCCAGCCGATCGGGTAGAAGACCGTCCGGCCGCGCATTCGCTGGAACCGGGCGATCAGGTCGGTGTGGGTGTACGAGAAGACGTGCCCCATGTGCAGCTCGCCCGATACGGTCGGCGGCGGGGTGTCGATCGCGTATACGTCCGAGCTACGGCCATCCGGGCTCGGCGAGTCTGACGCCTCGCCGCGACCCCGGACAGCCGCCTTCGAGCGGTCGAACGCGTACGTGCCCTCCTCCTGCCAGCGGCGCGACCAGGTCTCCTCGAGGCCGTCCAAACTCGGACGCTCGGGGACGCCGGTACGGGCCGTCCTCGCCGTATCAGTCATCCGTCGATGGTAGGCAGCGTCGCGCCGCCGGGCATCGAATTACCTAGAGCAGCGAGTCGATCCACTTGCGGTGCAGGTCGGCGTACCGGCCACCGTCGGCGATCAGGTCGGCCGGTGGACCGTCCTCGACGATCCGGCCGTCGTCGAGGACCAGCACCCGGTCGGCGATCTCCACGGTGGAGAGCCGGTGCGCGATCACCACCGCGGTCCGGTCGCGCAGGATCGTGCCGAGCGCCCGCTGCACCAGCCGCTCGGTGGGGATGTCCAGCGACGAGGTGGCCTCGTCGAGGATCAGCACCGCCGGGTCGGCCAGGAACGCCCGGGCGAAGGCGACAAGTTGCCGCTGCCCGGCGGAGAGCCGCCCGCCGCGGCGGTGCACCTCGGTGGCGTACCCGTCGGGTAGTGCCGCGATGAAGTCGTGCGCGCCGATCGCCCGCGCGGCCGCCTCGACCGCCGCATCGTCGGCGTCCGGGCGACCGAAGCGGATGTTCTCCGCCACGCTGCCACCGAACAGGTGCGTCTCCTGGGTCACCAGCACCACGGCCCGACGCAACTCCCCGTCGGCCACCTGGCGCAGGTCCACCCCGTCCAGGCTGACGGTGCCGGCTGCCGGGTCGTGGAACCGGGCGAGCAGTTTGGCAAGCGTCGACTTGCCGGCCCCGGTCGGCCCGATCAGCGCCACGGTCTGCCCGGCGGGGATGGTGAGGTCCAGCCCGGTCAGGATCGGCGCGTCCGACCGGTACCCGAACGAGACGCCACGGAAGGTGACCGCACCCCGGTCGGGTCCCCGGGGCAGCGGCACCGGGCGTTGCGGCTCGGCCACCTCGGGCCGTTCGTCGAGCAACCCGGCGAGCTTCTCCAGGGCGGCGGTGGCCGACTGCAGCGCGTTGTAGAACTGGCTCAGCTCCTGCATCGGCTCGAAGAACCGGCGCAGATAGAGCAGGAACGCCGCGAGCACCCCGACGCCGGTGTCGCCGCCGAGCACCCGGGCACCGCCGTAGCAGAGCACCACCGCCACGGTGACGTTGCCGATCAGCTTGATCCCCGGCGAGTACGTGGCGATCAGGCGGAAGGCGTGCCGGCTGGAGCGCCGGTAATCGTCGTTGACGGTGGCGAAGATGTCCTGGTTGCGGCCCTCCCGGCGGTACGCCTGCACGGCCCGGATGCCCCGCATCGACTCCACGAAGTGGACGATGACCAGGGCCATCGCCTCCCGGGTGCGGCGGTAGGCGGCGGCGGACGCCCGGGCGAACCAGCGGGACAGCCAGAACAGCAGCGGGAAGGCGAGCAGGGTGACTGCGGCCAGCGGCAGGTCCAGCCAGAGCAGGATGCCGGCCACCGACACGATCGTCAGGGCTGCCATCACCAGGCTCTCCACACCACCGTCGACGAGCTCGGCGATGGAGTCGATGTCGCTGGTCAGCCGCGAGATCATCCGACCCGAGGTGTACCGCTCGTGGAAGGCCACCGGCAGGCGCAGGAAGTGCCCGTACACCCGCTGGCGCAGGTCGAGCAGGACGGCCTGGCCGATCCGGGCGGAGAGGGTGAGGAAGGCGCGTCGGGCGGCGTACTCGATGCCGGTCGCGGCGGCGAACGCCACCGCGACGGCCACCAGTGGGCCCGCGTCGCCGTCGCGCAACGGGTCGATCGCCCGGTCGATGCCGAGCATGACCAGGTACGGCCCGGACATCGCTGCGGCGTTCTGGGTCAGCAGCAGCGCCACCGCACCGCCCAGCCGGGCGCGGTGCGGGCGCAACACGTCGGCCAGCAGCGCACGACTGCGGACCCGTAGCCGGGCCACCGCCTCGGGGTCGGTGTCCTCGGCGAGACTGCGGTCGGCGTGCGGATCGGCGGCGAGCCCGCGCCAGCGCGCCGGGTCCGTCTCGCGGCGACCCGAGCGCTGCCCCGGCACCCGGCGGTTCCGACCGCTCGGCTCGCCGGCCGTCACGAGCGCACCAGCGGGGTGCCGTCCGGTGCCGTTCCGACAGTGGACGA
The DNA here is from genome assembly GCF_003977705.1 of Verrucosispora sp. FIM060022. NCBI lineage: Bacteria > Bacillati > Actinomycetota > Actinomycetes > Micromonosporales > Micromonosporaceae > Micromonospora > Verrucosispora sp. FIM060022. The sequence goes on along the minus strand of NZ_RQIV01000002.1, from coordinate 204,931 downwards.
CGGCGCGCCGGCTGTGGACGACGGCGTGCCGGTCGGTTCGGCGGAGAGCAGCGCGCGGTACGCCGGCACCTCGGCCAGCAGGTCGGTGTGCCGGCCGACGGCGGTGATCCGGCCGTCCTCCAGCAGCGCGACGCGGTCGGCCAGCGCGATGGTGGACGGTCGGTGCACCACCAGCAGCGCCGTCATGTCCCGCAGCACCCGCTTGAGCGCCGACTCCACGAGCGCCTCGGTGTGCACGTCCAACGCGGAGAGCGGATCGTCGAGGACCAGCACCGTGGGCCGGACCAGCACCGCGCGGGCCAGCGCCAGGCGCTGCCGTTGCCCACCGGACAGCGACAGCCCCTGCTCACCGAGCCGGGTGTCCAGGCCCCACGGCAGGTCGTACGCGAACTCCGCCTGCGCCAACGCGAGAGCGGCCCGGACCTCGTCGGTACCGGCGTCGGGACGACCCAGGGTGAGGTTCTCCCACACCGACATGGAGAACAGCGTCGGTTCCTCGAAAGCCACCGCGACCAGCCGGCGCAGCGAGGCCAACCGCAGGTCGCGCAGGTCGTGGCCGTCGAGGGTGATCCGCCCTGTCTCGACCTCGTGCAAGCGGGGCACCAGGGACAGCAGGGTGCTCTTGCCGCTGCCGGTCGCGCCGACCAGGGCGAGCGTCTCACCGGGCTCGACGGTCAGGTCGATGCCGCGCAGCACCGGTGCGGCGGTGCCCGGATAGCGGAAGGTGACCGCCTCGAAGCGGAGCCGACCGCGCACCGCCGACCGGGCCAATGTGACGGCATCGGGCGCGTCGACGATGGCCGGCGCGGTGTCCAGCACCTCCTGGATCCGGTCTGCGGCGGTGGCCGCCTCCTGGCCGTTGGCGATGATCCAACCCAGCGACTGCACCGGCCAGATCAGCATCAACTGGAGGCTGACGAAGGCGACGAGTTGGCCGATGGTGAGCCGGGCGTCGGCGACCGCGGCGGCACCGGCCACCAGCACGATGCCGAGGGTCAGGTTCGGCACCAGGTCCAGCAGTGCGGCGGTACGACCGAGCAGCCTGCCCTTGCCGACCCCGGTGTCGTGCAACGCCCGGGTGCTGGCCACGAACCGGGCGGTCAGTTGCGGCCCCCGCCCGTACGCCTTCATGGTGCGCAGGCCCTGCGCGGTCTCCTCGACCTGGGTGGCGACGTCGCCCTGCTGGTCCTGCATGCGGCGGGACGCGGCGTGGTAGTGCCGGCCGAAGCGGCGGGCGATCACGAACAGCGGCACCGCGCTGGCCGCCACCAGCAGGCCCAGCACCGGATGCAGCCGGACCAGCAGCACCACCACGACCAGGTAGGTGGTCAGGTTCAGGACGAGGAAGAGTAGTCCGAAGGAGAGGAACCGGCGCAGCACCGACAGGTCGCTGGTGATCCGGGAGAGCAGCTGACCGGAGGGCCACCGGTCGTGGAAGCTGGCCGGCAACCGTTGCAGGTGGGCGTAGATGTCGTCGCGGATGGTCGCCTCCATCGCCACCGAGGACGACGACTGCACCCACCGACGGATGAAGATCAACAGGGCCTCGATCAGGCCGAGCGTCAACGCGAGCCCGGCAAGCTGGAACAGCCCGCGCAGGTCCCGGTCGGCCACCGGCCCGTCGACCACCCGCTGAGCCACCAGCGGCACCGCGATGCCCGCCCCGGTCGAGGCGAACCCGGCCAGCAGCAGGACGCTGAACTCCACGGCATGCGGGCGCAGATAGCGCCGCAGCCGCCACAGATTCCCGAGTGGATGTCTCCTGACCTCGGCCCGTCCGGCCGGGCCGTCGCCGCTCCCCGCAGCCACTACCCGACGGTAGCGGTAAATGAGGACGGCATTACTGTCGGCTTGTTGTCACCGATGTTGCCCTTTCGTCGACCGGCCTGACCAGCTACGGCCCCATTTGCGGCATGGGTATCAGTCGATGCGTGTGCCCGCCGATGCGTTTGCCCGTGGGTGGTGCCGGCGCGTCAGCGTGCCTCAGCCCGGCCGCCTGTCAGCTTCGTCGCTCGTGCGTGAGCAGCCACTCCTTCACCGGCAGCCCCCAGCGGTAGCCGCCCAGCGTGCCGTCGGTGCGCAGCACCCGGTGGCAGGGGACGAAGAGAGCGGCGGCGTTACGGGCACAGGCCGAGGCGGCGGCGCGTACCGCGGCGGGGCGACCGGCCAGTGCGGCGTAGTCGGTGTAGGTGACCGGCTGGCCCGCCTTCACCTCGCGCAGCACCTGCCAGGCGTGTGACAGGAAGACTCCGTCGCTGTGCTGCTGGACCGGTACGTCGTCGATCGCGGTCAGGTCACCACCGAGGTACGCCTCGACGGCCGCGGTGACGGGACCGAGGTCGCGTCGCTGGCGAGGCTCACCGCGCAGGCCAGGGTGCATCACCGCGAGCACTGCCGCCGGATCGGCGGTGAACCCGGCGGCCCGGACCGCCCCGTCCGGGCCGGCGAGGATCGTGAACGGACCGACGGGCGTGTCGACGGTGGCGCTGTCGATGATCGCGCCGCTGTTCCGCAAGGTCGTATCCACACTGCTCTCCAAGGTCGAATTCACACTGCTCTCCGAGGTTTTCGAGCCCCACGCGGGCTCTCCGAGGTTTCGGGCTCACGCGGCTTTTGGGGTCTTGGGTTCACGCGGCTCGCCGACGTTCGGTTCATGCGGCCGCCCGAGGTCGAATTCATGCGGCCCGCCAGAGTCGGACGACGGCGTACGAGCGCCACGGCCGCCAGCGGGTCGCGTACTCATCAAGGGCCGCAGGGGAGTCGGGCAACCCGAGGGCGGCGGCGCCCCGGCGCACGGCGAGATCGGTGGGCATGAACACGTCCGGGTCGCCGAGCGCCCGCATCGCGATGTAACCGCCGGTCCACGGCCCTACCCCCGGCACCCGCGCCAACCGCCGCGCCACCTCCCCCCGCTCCCCACCCACCTCCAGATCAAGCTCACCCGCCACCACCGCCCGAGCCACCGCCCGAATCGCCTCCCGCCGCCCCGCCGGCATCCGAAACCCCTCATCCGGCACACCCAACACCTCCTCCGCCGCCGGAAAACCCCCCACCCGAACCCCCTCCTCCCCGACGGAAACCCCCTCCGCCCCGTTGATCAAGAGGTTTGCGTCTTCCCGAGCGCCATCCCCGACGCAAACCTCTTGATCAACACCTTTCAGGGCCGGGGTGTGGAGGGTGGTGAGGAGGTGGGTGAGGGTGGTGCGGGCGGAGGTGAGGGAGACCTGTTGGGTGGTGATGGCGCGGACGGTCATCTCGAAGCCGTCGACGGCGTGGGGGACGCGTACCCCGGGTTCGGCGGCCACGGCGGCGGCCAGGGCAGGATCGGCGCTGAGGGTCTGGTCGACGGCGACCGGATCCGCGTCGAGGTCGAGCAGGTGCCGGCAGCGGGCCACGGCCGGCGCCAGGTCACGCAGATCGGTCAGCCGCAGGGTGGCCGCGACATGCCCGTCCGCCGGGGTCAGCGCCACCGCGCCGGTGCCGTGCGGCAACCGCAACCCCCGGCGGTACGTCCCGTCCCGGACCTCGTCGATGCCCGGCAGGGTACGCAGCGCCAGAAATTCCAGCAGCGCGGGAGCGTGCAACGGTGGGCGGTACGCCAACCGCAAGGTGATCGTGCCCGATCCGCCGAGCGCCGTACGCCGACCGGCCCGAAGCTGCGACGGAGGTACCCCGTACACCTCGCGGATCGTGTCGTTGAACTGCCGGACGCTGCCGAACCCGGCGGCGAAGGCGATCTCGGCCAGACCCAGCTCAGTGCTCTCGATCAAGGTACGGGCGGTCTGCGCGCGCTGCGCGCGGGCCAGCGCCAACGGACCGGCACCAAGCTCGGCCCGGAGCATCCGGTGCAGGTGCCGTTCGGTGTACCCGAGCCGGGCGGCCAACCCGGGAACCCCGTCCCGATCCACCACCCCGTCGGCGATCAACCGCATCGCCCGGCCCACCACGTCCGCGCGGACGTCCCACTCCGGTGAGCCGGGGGAGACGTCCGGTCGACACCGTCGACAGGCCCGCAACCCGGCACCCTGAGCAGCCGCCGCCGAGGGAAAGAACCGGACGTTGTGCCGCTTCGGCGTCACAGCCGGACAGGACGGCCGGCAGTAGATCCCGGTAGACGTCACGCCCGTGTAGAACCACCCGTCGAACCGCTGGTCACGGCTGTCCACCGCCCGATAACACCGCTCAAAGTCCAGCTCCACACCCCCGATCATGCGCCCCACCCCCACCCCCCGACTGGCGGCTTTCAGACCCCACCCTGCCTCCGCCCGCGCCCCGCCGCCCCGCCCCGCGTCGCGCTGCCGCCCCTCCCGCCCCGCTTCGCACCCGCCTAGCGCCGTCGATCATGCAGTTACCGTCGGGACAAAGGGTGTGTAAGGGGACGAGTCAGCGACCAAAAGTGCAAGATCGACGGGATGGAGCGGGGGTGGGGCGGAGGGCGGGTGGGGGTGGGGCGGGGGTGGGGTGGGGGTGGGGTGTGGGGTGGGGCGGGGAAGTGTCGGTTGTGGTGGGTAGCGTGCCGCCAGCAACTGAAGAAGGGGCGGGCGATGGCGAGCGTGGTGGGTCGGGCGGCGGAGCCGAGGCAGGGGCAGGTGCCGCTGGACGAGTCCGTGGTCCAACGCTTCTACGAGCGGATGCGCGCGGTCGCGCCGGCGGCGGTCGGCGCCATCGAGCGGGATCGTGCCGACGACCCGGCGCGGACCTTCGCCGACACGGCCTGCGGGCGACTGCTGCGTTCGCTCGACGACGACGGCGTACGGGCGCTCGGCATGTGGGTGCACCACTGGTGCATGCGCTTCTACGACGACGACACCCGGGCGGCACTGCGGCTGCTCCGGGAGATCGCCGGCCGCCCGCAGCTCGGCTGGACGGCCGACGAGGTCCATTGGATGCTCAACGAGTCCCACCAGGCCAACTCGGTAGCCGCCGCGCGGCTCACCCTCCCGTTGGCCGCCGCTGCCGAGCTGGCCCCCGGCACCCTGCGGGTCGACACCCTGATACCCCGCCAGACCAGCCCGACCCCGCACGGCTGACCTGTCGTCGCCCAGCACCACCGGGTCCGGCAGCGGCAGGTGACCCACCGCTGCCCGGGAGCGTCGGGCGGCGGCGTAAGCTGGCTCGTCGTGAGTCTCACCATCGGCATCGTCGGCCTGCCCAATGTCGGCAAGAGCACGCTGTTCAACGCGCTGACCAAGAACGATGTGCTCGCGGCGAACTACCCGTTCGCCACGATCGAGCCCAACGTGGGTGTGGTCGGGCTGCCGGACGAGCGGCTGCACAAGCTCGCCGAGATCTTCGGCTCGCAGAAGGTGATCCCCGCGCCGGTGTCGTTCGTCGACATCGCCGGGCTGGTCCGCGGTGCCTCGAAGGGGCAGGGGCGCGGTAACGCCTTCCTGGCGAACATCCGCGACGCCTCGGCCATCTGCCAGGTGGTACGCGCCTTCTCCGACCCGAACGTGGTGCACGTCGACGGCAAGGTCTCCCCGGCCGACGACATCGAGACGATCAACACCGAGCTGATCCTGGCCGACCTCCAGACCTTGGAGAAGGCGCTGCCCCGGCTGGAGAAGGAAGCCAAGCTCCGCAAGGACCGGGCCGCCGCGGTCGCCGCAGCCAAGCAGGCCGTCGAGGTCCTCGACGGCGGCACCACCCTGTACGCGGGCGCGACGGCGGCCGGCATCGAGCTGGAACACCTGCGTGAGCTGCACCTGCTCACCACCAAGCCGTTCCTGTACGTCTTCAACGTCGACGAGGCCGAGCTCAACAACGCCGAGTTCCTCGACGAACTGCGGGCGCTGGTCGCCCCGGCCGATGCGGTCTTCATGGACGCCAAGATCGAATCCGAGCTGGTGGACCTGCCCGAGGAGGAGGCCCGCGAGCTGCTGGAGTCGATCGGCCAGTCCGAGCCGGGCCTGAACCAGCTGGTCCGGGTCGGCTTCCGCACGCTCGGCCTCCAGACGTACCTCACCGCCGGGCCGAAGGAAGCGCGCGCCTGGACCGTCCCGATCGGCGCGACCGCGCCGGAGGCTGCGGGAGTCATCCACTCCGACTTCCAGCGCGGCTTCATCAAAGCCGAGGTCGTCTCCTACCACGACCTGGTGGAGGCCGGTTCGATGGCGGCGGCCAAGGCGGCGGGCAAGGTCCGCATCGAAGGCAAGGAGTACGTCATGCAGGACGGCGACGTCGTGGAATTCCGCTTCAACGTCTGACCGGGGTCGCCGCCGCTCAGCCGGCGCGCAGCGCGTCGTCCACGCCGGTCTCGCGGCTGCCCAGGTGCACCGGGTCACGGCCGGAGAGCACGTCCAGCGCGGCCTTGACGCTGGCGCCGTACTCACGGGTGGAGCTGATCCGCCAGGTGCGGGCGTACTCCCGGGCGGTTTCGTCGCCGACACCGATGGCGTCCACGCCGAGGTGGCGGCAGACCGTGACGGCGCGGGCCAGGTGGAACTGCTGCGTCACCACCGTGGCCCGCTCCACCCCGAAGATCCGCTTGGCACGGGCGCAGGAGTCGTACGTGTCGAAGCCGGCGTAGTCCAGGACCACCTTGTCGGCCGGTACGCCGTGCTCGACCAGCCACCGCTGCATCGCCTCGGGCTCGTTGTAGTCGGCGTTCATGTTGTCGCCGGAGACCAGGATCGCCTGGACCTTGCCGGTGGCGTACAACTCGCGGGCGATCTCCAGGCGGGCGGTGAGGAACGGCGCCGGGGTGCCGTCCGGCTGGACCCGGGTGCCCAGCACCAGGGCGACCGGGGTGTCGGGGACGGTCTGCGCGGTGTGCATCCGCCCTTCGGCGCCGGACCGGATCCAGCTCACACTGGCCCAGCTCGCGACGACCAGCAGCAACGCACCGACCGCACCCGCGAGCACCGCCCGGCGCAGCCAGCGACCGCGGCCGTTCTCCCGGATCCGACGCAGCCAGGCCAGCACAACGGTACGGATCGCCATGTCGATCATTATCCCAGCCGGTGTCATGCGGGGCGGTACGCCGACGTGACCGCTGGTATTTTGGTCGCAGCGTCGCGTGTCGGTGGCAGACCGTGTCAGGCATGGAGGCGCCGGACTGAAGGATGTCGATGATGCTTATCGTCGGGCCTTCGTCTCTCACCTGTGGGTGAGGGCGAGAAGACCAGGCTGGTGGCCTGGAGCAACGAGCTGCGCCGGGTGCACGACCGGCTGCGTGAGGCACTGACCCTGACCCGTGATGCCGTGGCCGATGGCGTACCGGCCGAGTCGGCGACCCGCGATCTGCTGCTGTTCTGTCACGGGTTCTGCGCTGCCCTCGCCGCCCACCACGAGGGCGAGGACCGCGACCTGTTCCCCGCGATCGCCGAGCAGCACCCCGAGTTGCGGGACACGCTGTACTACCTGCGGCAGGACCACTCGATGATCGCGCACCTGCTGACCGGGCTCCAGACCGCCGTGGCGCGGGCCGCCCCGCCCGCCGAGCTGGACCGCCACCTCGAAGGGCTGGCGGCCATCATGGAGTCCCACTTCCGGTACGAGGAACGCCAGCTGCTCACCGTGCTGGACACCCTGGCCCTGACCGCCGACCCGGAGACCGTACTGGGGCCGCTGTGACCGCCCGACGCGACACTGCAGTGCCCGGGTGTCGCGTCGCGGTTATCCGGATCGTCGAGGCCGACGGGCCTGCAGGGCGACGGGCCGCGCGAAACGCGCGAAGGCCCGTCGCCCCACCTCGGTCAGCCGACCCGGTAGACGGAGATGTGCGAGGTGCTGTCCGAGCCGAACGGCGCACGGTCCCAGTCGGCGTACCGCTCGGCGAGGTGGAATCCGGCCCGCCCCGCCATCTCGTCGATCTGCTCAGGCCACATGTACCGCATGGCGAACGGGTGCAGGTGCACCCCGGCATTGTTGAAGGTGACGGTCTGCCGGAGGAACGTCTGCGCCGCCCGGTCGTAGCGGTGCAGCCGGATGCGCACCGAATCCTCGGTGATCGAGTAGGGCTGCACCTGTTCGTCCCGGTCGAAATCCGCCGCGTTGGGCACGTACGTCTCGACGACGAACGCGCCACCGGGTGCCAGCACCCGGGCGACGTTACGGAAGCAGTCCGCCTGCCGTTGCTCGCGTACCAGGTTGAACAGGGTGTTGAAAATCAGGTACGCCATGGCGTACGGACCATTCACCGGTACGTCCGCCATGTCGCCGATGGCCACCGGCAGGTCCGCGCCGCCGGGCTTGGCGCGCAGCTTCGCGACCATCTCCGGCGACGCCTCCACCCCCTCGACGGTGACGCCGCGCGCGGCCAGCGGCAGGGCGACCCGCCCCGTGCCGATGGCCAACTCCAACACCCGGCCGCCGCCGGACTTCTCGGCGAGGAACTCCACCGCCAGCGCCGGGTCGGGCAGCCCACCCGGCAGGTCGTAGGTGTCGGCCCAGAGCCGACCGAAATGTCCTGGATCATCGAAGACCGACATCAGCGGCCTCCGTCGGTACTACCAGCGCCGCACCGCGCCTTGATCATTTTTTCCCGTGTACGCACAAAGCCTCGTTTCGATGGAGTCGACGGTGATTGCTCGCTGCACCTGCGTCGCGTGCCTCATGTCGTGCTCCTCTTCGCTCGGCGACCACCCCAGCCAAGCGCCATCCCTACGATGCGGCAACGTCTTTTCATAGTGACCACGGCGAGGCCGCTGGTCTGGACACCGTCGGCAACCCCTGACGCTGGCCGTCGGGCCGGCTCGTTGCCTCCCACGGCGACAGGGCGAACTCGCCCCGCTGCCCGGTCAGGCGGGCAGGGCCGCGGGGACCATGATCAGGCTCGATCTGGAAAAGAGTGGTCTCGCTCCCGCGTTCAGGCCACTCGATCCTGGATCGAGCGTGGAAGCTCGGCAATCTGGCGCCCTGCGGTGGTTCGCCCCGGTGCTGCGGGCCGGGGAGATACCGGGCCTGGACATGCCCGCGGCGGGACGAGTGGGGGCGGGCCCGCTCAGCTGATGTAGTGCAGGATCACGTTGTGCACGTGGTGGCTCTTCTGGTCGCCCCGGAACTCCACCTCGTAGGTGTGCGTGCCGACGTGGATGGCGATCGCGCCGGTGGAGAAGAACGAACCACCCCAGGACTTGTTGCTGACCACGCTCACGCTGGTGATCTTCGAGTACGGGATGCTGGTGATCGCGTACCGTTTGCCGATGAACGAGCGGTCCTGGATGATCACGCGCCGGTCGGTCAGCCCGATGAACCCGGTGCCGGTGCCGACGGCGTCGTAGACAGCGATGATCTGTTCACCGTCGAGCAGGCCGCTCTGTATCTGCTGGAACTGCTCTTTACGGTCGTACGTGGGGTTCGCCATGCGCCTCACGGTAGGCGGCCGACGCCAGTCAGCCCGTACCCCCGGCTCCTGGCCGCCCGCGGGCCGGTCAGGTCGGTCGACCCCCATCAGGCTCGGCGACCGCCCGGTACGCATCCTCGATGCGGGCCGCCAACAGGACCTCGCCCTCGCTGAGCGGGCTGTTGCTGTGCCCGACCCGGATCTGGGTGTGGTCGGCGCGCCGGCTGATCTCCGGCCGGAGATGAAGCGCGTCGGCGACCACCTTGACTCGCTCGGTCAATGCGGCATGCTGAGTGTCGTCGATGACCAAGGTGCGCCGGATCTGTTCGCCTTCCCGCGTCCACCCGTTCAGGAGGGTGAGCGCGTCGCTGAGGTAGTCGTGCTTCGCGCGACCGCCGAACAGCGCACGCATTACCGCACCTCCCAGGCTTCGTTGCCGGCTTGTGGCCAAATCGTCGCCGCCCCGTGTCTTGTCGGTGCCCTCTAGTCTTACGTCGCACGGATGGTGTGTCCACGCCCACACTTCTGGGTATTCCTGGCCTGACGGACGACCACGCTACCCAAACCGCCGATTGATCTGGCACGCTGGACGCCCGTGTGGACCGAACGGGCTAACGGCACCGGACAGGCCGCCCAACGAGACCCAAAGGTGATCGTCGGAGCGGCGATCATCGAGGATGGCCGGGTGTTGGCCTGTGCGCGCTCCGCGCCACCGGAGGTGGCGGGCATGTGGGAGTTCCCCGGCGGCAAGGTGGAACCGGGGGAGAGCGAGACGGCGGCCCTGGCCCGCGAGTGCGTCGAGGAACTGGGCGTACGCGTCGAGGTCGGCGAGCGGGTCGGCCGCAATGTACGGATGGCGCACGGCCGCAGTGTCCTCAAGGTGTACGCCGCCCGCCTGCTCCACGGCGACCGCCCACGCGCCCTGGAACACTCCGAAATCCGCTGGCTCTCCGCCACCGAACTCGACACCGTGACCTGGCTCCCCGCCGACACCCCCATAGTCGCCGCCCTCCGCCCCCTCCTCACCTCTAACCCCTAACCCGCCCACACCCCGCGCCCGCCCACACCCTGCCCCCGCGCGCCACTACCCCTCGACGCGTCGATCTTGCACTTTCGGTCGCCGGATCGCGCTTTATGTCCCCTATGTGGCGACCAAAAGTGCAAGATCGCGGGCGCGGGGGCGCGGGGGCGCGGGGGCGCGGGGGCGCGGGGGCGCGGGGGCGCGGGGGCGCGGGGGCGCGGGGGCGCGGGGGCGGGGCGTGGCCCCGTGCGAGGGGCGGGTGGTGTGGGCTTGGGGATGGGAAAGGGGACCGGGGCGGGTGCCTCGGTCCCCTTTGGGGTGTTGCGGGTTGTCCGAACTAGTGCTTTTCGTCCTGTTCGGGGTGGGCGAAGTTGAGGTGCTCGGGCGGGAGCGGGAAGGTGACGTCGTCGCCGAAGGGGCTCGGGGCGGCGGCGCGGTCGGAGGTGAGCTCCGTCAGGGGGAGCTTTCCGTTGGCACCGACTGCCGGAGCGGTCGGCCTGGGCACCTCACGGTGCCAGTTGACGCCCTGCTGCGCCTGCACTTCGGCGGCGGGGTCGTGCGAGCCGCCCGCGTGCGAGTGCACCCCCTGGCCGCCGGCACTGGAGCGCACCGCGCCTGGGGAGTGTTCGCTGGTCACGATGGTCTGAGGCACTTGACCCCTCCGGAAGATCTTGCTGCCGAGCCACACAAGGGGATCGTACCTGCGGTCGACGACCCGCTCCTTCATCGGGATGATCCCATTGTCAGTGATCTTGATGTGCTCGGGACAGACCTCGGTGCAGCACTTGGTGATGTTGCAGAAGCCCAGGCCCTGTTCCGACTGCGCGTACTCCTTGCGGTCGGTCCGGTCGTCCAGGGGGTGCATGTCCAGTTCGGCGGCCCGGATGAAGTATCGCGGCCCGGAGAACGCCGGCTTGTTGTCGTCGTGGTCACGGATCACGTGGCAGACGGTCTGGCACAGGAAGCACTCGATGCACTTGCGGAACTCCTGCGAGCGCTCCACGTCGACCTGCTGCATCCGGTAGTCACCGGGGGCCAGGTCGGCCGGGGGAGCGAAGGCGGGGGTCTCCCGGGCCTTCTCGTAGTTGAACGACACGTCGGTGACCAGGTCCCGGATCACCGGGAAGGTGCGCAGCGGGGTGACCGTGACCGTCTCGTTCTCCTCGAACGTCGACATCCGGGTCATGCAGCCGAGCTTGGGCATCCCGTTGATCTCCATGGAGCAGGAGCCACACTTGCCCGCCTTGCAGTTCCACCGGCAGGCGAGGTCCGGCGCGTCGGTGGCCTGCAGCCGGTGGATCACGTCGAGGACCACCTCGCCCTCGTTCACCTCGACGGCGTAGTCCTGCAGCTCACCACCGTCGGCGTCGCCTCGCCAGATCCGGAACTGACGCTTCGTACCCATCTTCAGCTCTCCTTCCCGGCGGCGTCGGTATCCTCGGCCTCGGCGGCGGCGAGGGCATCGAACTCGGCGAGTTCTTCGTCGGTGAGGTACTTGGCCAGCTCCGCGCGGTCGAACAGGGCGATCAACTCGGCGCGCATCTTCGGCAGCGGCTTGCGGTCCAGCCGGACGGTGTCGCCCTCCAGCGAGCAGACCAGGTTGACCCGCCGCCACTGCGGATCCATGGTGGGGTGGTCCTCGCGGGTGTGACCGCCACGCGACTCACGGCGCTCCAGCGCCGCCTTGGCGGTGCACTCGGAGACGACAAGCATGTTGCGCAGGTCCAGTGCGAGGTGCCAGCCCGGGTTGTAGCGCCGGCCGCCGGCCGCGCTGACCTTCGCCACCCGCTCGCGCAGCTCCGCCAGGCGGACCAGCGCGTCCTCCAGTTCGGCCTCCCGCCGGATGATGCCGACCAGGTCGCCCATCACCGCCTGGAGATCCTGCTGGAGGGTGTACGGGTTCTCGCCGGTGTCGCGCTGCAACGGAGCCAGGGCGGTCTCCACCGCCGTCTCCACGGCGGTCACCTCCACCCGGGGGCGACCGGTGAGCTGGTCGACGTAGTTGGCCGCGTGGCCGCCGGCCCGCTTGCCGAAGACCAGCAGGTCGGACAGGGAGTTGCCGCCGAGGCGGTTGGAGCCGTGCATGCCGCCGGAAACCTCACCGGCGGCGAACAGACCACGCACCGAGCCGTACGCGGCACCGGTGTCCGGGTCGACCTCGACGCCACCCATCACGTAGTGGCAGGTGGGGCCGACCTCCATCGGCTCCTTGGTGATGTCGACGTCGGCCAGTCCCTTGAACTGGTGGTGCATCGACGGCAGGCGGCGACGGATCTCCTCGGCCGGCAACCGGGACGCGATGTCCAGGTAGACACCGCCGGCCGGCGTACCCCGGCCTGCCTTGACCTCGCTGTTGATCGCGCGGGCGACCTCGTCGCGGGGCAGCAGCTCCGGCGGGCGTCGGTTGTTGTCCGGGTCGGTGTACCAGCGGTCCGCCTCCTCCTCGGTCTCCGCGTACTGCTTGCGGAAGACGTCGGGGACGTAGTCGAACATGAACCGCTTGCCCTCGGAGTTCTTCAGGATCCCGCCGTCACCACGGACCGACTCGGTGACCAGGATGCCCTTGACCGACGGCGGCCAGACCATGCCGGTGGGGTGGAACTGGAGGAACTCCATGTTGATCAGAGTCGCCCCGGCGCGCAGCGCCAACGCGTGACCGTCTCCGGTGTACTCCCACGAGTTCGAGGTGACCTTGTAGGAGCGGCCGACGCCACCGGTCGCGAGCACCACGGCCGGCGCCTCGAAGAGGACGAACTCGCCAGACTCGCGGTAGTAGCCGAACGCGCCGGCGACCCGGTCACCGTCGAGCAGCAGCTCGGTGATGGTGGTCTCGGAGAAGACCCGGATCCGGGCGTCGTACGACCCGAACTCCTGCTTGTCCTCCTGCTGCAGCGAGACGATCTTCTGCTGGAGGGTACGAATCAGCTCCAGGCCGGTCCGGTCACCGACGTGGGCCAGCCGTGGGTACTCGTGGCCGCCGAAGTTGCGCTGCGAGATCTTGCCGTCCTTCGTACGGTCGAACAGCGCGCCGTACGTCTCCAGCTCCCAGATCCGCTGCGGCGCCTCCTTGGCGTGCAGCTCGGCCATCCGGAAGTTGTTGAGGAACTTGCCGCCGCGCATGGTGTCGCGGAAGTGCACCTGCCAGTTGTCCCGGCTGTTCACGTTCCCCATGGCCGCGGCGGCGCCACCCTCGGCCATCACCGTGTGCGCCTTGCCGAACAGCGACTTGGAGATGATGGCGGTCTTCTTGCCGGCCAGCCGCGCCTCGATCGCCGCGCGCAGGCCGGCGCCGCCGGCGCCGATGACGACGACGTCGTAGTGGTGTCGTTCGATGCGAGTGGTAGTGCTAGTCATGTCAGCGGGGCCCTTAGTTGATGAACCGCAGGTCGGAGATCCACCCGGCGGCGACCGACATGACGTAGAAGTCGGTGAGCGCCAACGTGCCGAGGGTGATCCAGGCGAGCTGCATGTGCCGGACGTTCAGCCAGGAGACGTAGCCCCAGGCGCGGTACCGGACCGGATGCTTGGAGAAGTGCTTCAGCCGGCCACCGATGATGTGCCGGCAGGAGTGGCAGGAGATCGTGTACGCCCACAGCATGACCACGTTGCCGAGCAGGATCAGGTTGCCCAGGCCGAAGCCGAAGCCCTCGGGGCTGCGGAAGGCGGCGATGGCGTCCCAGGTGTTGATCAGCGAGATGATCGCGGCGAAGTAGAAGAAGTACCGGTGCGAGTTCTGCACGATCAGCGGGAACCGGGTCTCACCGCTGTACGAGGCGTGACCGTCCGGCACCGCGCAGGCCGGCGGCGAGAGCCAGAACGACCGGTAGTACGCCTTGCGGTAGTAGTAGCAGGTCAGCCGGAACAGCAGCAGGAACGGCAGGGTGAACGCGGCGTCCGGGATGATCCACCAGCCGGGCAGGTACTGCCCGAAGTGGGAGGCCTCCGGAATGCACCGGTCGGTCACGCACGGGGAGTAGAACGGGGTCAGGTAGTGGTATTGCTCGACCCAGTACCACTTGTGCATGAAGACCCGGACCGTCGCATACGCAATCCACGCGCTGAGCCCGATGACCGTGATCAGCGGGGCGATCCACCAACGGTCCGTACGCAACGTCTTCGCCGCGATGGCGGCGCGTGCGCGCGCTCCCCGCGGTTTCGTTGCCGATGATGTCATTCGTGTCTCCCTGACGGGGCCCTCTCACGGGCGGCGGAACACTTCCCGGTCGGCACGCGGGGCCGGCATGCCGGCACCGCATGTCACGTCATGCGCACACCAACGACCGCGCCGGGCGTACCGGAGCAGCTAAGTGACACACGTTACGCCGATCTAGGCGGGCCGTCCGCGCAAGGCAGTGTCCCGTGTGTCCCGCTCTTTGGAAAGCCTCCTGCCATGATCAATATGCGAGCGTCCGAAAAAGATCGACCAGCGGTCGACGGCTGGTCAACCGGACGCCCCGCCGGTGAAGTTCCAGGAGGCCAGCGCCAGCGACGGCGCTTCCCACCGGGCACCGTCCCAGCGGTTCGGCTGGCGGGCCGTACGCCGACCCACCTCCACCACCGCACCCGGCCCGAGCACCCGCGGGTACGACTCGGTGAACCGCAGGTCGCGGACCGCGCGGGTGACCTGGCCATCCTCGACCAACCACACCCCGTTTCGGGTCAGGCCGGTGATCACCAGACTCTTCGGGTCGAGCACCCGGGTGTACCACAGGTCGCTGACCAGCAGGCCGCGTGGCATCCGGGAAACCAGGGCGGCGGTATCGGCATCGGCCACCGCCCCGGCCAACGGCCCCACCGCCCCACCACCTGCCGCAGTGCCGGTTGCCGCGTCCGAGGTCACCGGAGCAGCGCCGGCCGGACCCGATGTGGTCGTCGCCCCGGCCGCGACGAGGCGCAGGCTGCGCGGGATCGGGCCGACGGTGCTGGCGCCCTCCCAGGCATGCCCGGTGGACCCGCCGCCCACCGCGGCGGCGCTGCGCCGATCGTGCACCACGGTGCGGGTGAGCCCCGCGTCCACCAGGGGCAGCGCGCCCGTCGGCGTGCCCTCCAGGTCGAACGGCAGCCCGGCGGCGTCGAACGGATCGTCGACCAGGGTCACCGCCGGATCGAACTGGGCCACCCCGGGCTCGGCGAAGGACTGCCCTTCGGCGTACCGCTTGCCGTTGAAGCCGTACCAGGCGAGATTTTCCAGCAGGTCGGCCACGGCGGCCGGTTCCAGCACCACCGGGTAACGCCCCGGCGGCAACTCCACCGGGTCGGTGGCGGCCCGGGCCTTCGCGGCGGCCCGACGCCCCAACGCGGCGGCGTCGAGGTCGGCCAGCCGCTCCGCACAGTCGCGGGCCGTGCCGTCGACGCCGCCGACCCGGGCGATTCCGTCCATCGCCGCCTCCACCGTGTGACCCTGCACCGCCTGGCCCGCCGAGTTCGCGAACGCCACCGAGCGGAACGCGGTCCGGCAGTAGCCGGCGGTCTCCAGGCCCTCCGCCGCGTCGACGAAGGCCCGGACCAGCGCCGCCCGGTCGTGCGGCCCGGCCTGAGCGGTGGCCGCGTCCCACCGCGACGCGGCCACCGGCGCCGGCGGGGCGAGCCCCGGCCAGGCCGGATCCCGAGGCGCGAACCGCACCATCGCGAGCACCCGTTCGACCAGCCCACGCAGGCCGTCGGGGTCGACAGTGGTGCTGCTGGCGGCGACGGTACGACCGTCCAGGTGGATGCGCAGCCGGACCTCCACGGCGGACTCGGCGACGTTCTGGTGGATCGCGGAGTTGGCGAACCGGGTCAACGCCAGCTCCGCCCGGCTCACCGTCACCTCCGCCTGCGCGCTCGCCCCGCCGAGCCGCCCCACCAACTCCACCACCTGCCCGGCAAGCGCCAATTCCTGCCCAGCGAGCGTCAACTCACTCATGAATCCACCTTCGTTCGCGACTGCGGGGCTCGCCGGAACGGCTCACTCCTCGCGCTCACGCTTTGACTCCCACTCGGACGTTGCGGAAGCGGGCCGGGGCGGCCGGGTGGCCGGTGTGCCCGATCTGGCCGGGTTGGCCCTTGCCGCAGTTGGGCGTGCCCCACGGGACGATCTCGGAGGAGAGCATGTCCATCGAGCGCCAGAACCGTGGCCCGATGCCGGTGTACGTCGGGTTGCGCAGCATCCGCCCGCGCCGGCCGTTGCGGATCTCCCACCCGATCTCGCAACCGAACTGGAAGTTCAGCCGCTTGTCGTCGATGGACCAGGACCGGTTGATGTCCATCAGCACCCCCTCGTCCGTGGCGGCGATGATCTCGTCCAGCGTGTGCGGGCCCGGTTCCAGGCCGACGTTCGTCATCCGCACCATCGGCAGCCGCGCCCAGCCGTCGGCGCGTACGCTGCCGCCGTAGTCCAGGCCCGCGACGGCGGCCGAGTCCCGCCCGGCCAGCACGCCCACCCACCGCCCGGCGCGCACCGCGTCACGTCTGACCGCCGGTGAGCCCTCGTCGTCGTAGCCGAAGCTGCCCAGCGCGCCCGGGATGGTCGGGTCGATGGTGATGTTCATCAGCTCCGAGCCGTACTGCAGCGAGCCGAGCTGGGTGAGATCCAGCCACGAGGTGCCGGCGAAGGCGGCCTCCCAGCCGAGGATGCGGTCCAGTTCGATGGCGTGCCCGACCGACTCGTGGATCTGCAACGCCAACTGCTCGCCGCCGAGAATCAGGTCGGTCTCGCCGGCCGGGCAGAGCGGCGCGGTCAGCAGCTCCCGGGACTCCTCGGCGATGCGCGCCGCATGGGCGGTCAGGTCGAGCGAGTCGACAAGCTCCCAGCCGGTGGTGCCGTACTGGCCCCGGTAGCTCGGCCAGGACCGGCGTTGTGTCTCGTCGTCGCCGATCGAGGTGGCCGAGATGCCGCCGCCGCATTCGCGGATGTGCTGGTCGATGCGGTGGCCCTCGCTGGAGACGAACCATTTTGTGGTGTCCCAGACCTGGTAGAGCCCTTCGGCGAGGTCGGCGCCGTGGTCGGCCATTGTGGTGGTGGCGGCCACCAGCAGGTCACCCTTGGTGGCCAGGGAGACGCCGAGTGGGTCCACCGTGCAGGGTGACGACCAGCTCGCGGTGGCCGGTGTGCCGGCGACGAGGTCGACTCTCGGGCCCGGCACCAGGCCACTCGCGGCGGCGGTCCGCGCGGCCCGGTGGCCGGCGTCGCGGGCGGCCCGATCGGACAGTTCCGGTACGGCGTGGAAGCCCCAGCTCGCACCGACCAGGGCGCGTACGCCCAGGCCGACGCTCTCGTCCTGGGTCAACGCCTCGATCTCGCCGTTGCGCGCCGACATCGACTCGTAGCGTCGGTGCATCACCCGGGCGTCGGCATACCGGGCACCCGCGTCGAGGGCGGCCTGTACCGCGGCGGATGCCGCGTCGAACTCGCTCATGATCCGACCCTAGGCGAGTCGCTGACAAACGTCAGCACAGTGGTGGGACGAGCGGGGCAGCGAAGGCGATCCGGTGCGTGCGATCCTGTTCGAGCAGCAAGGGGTACGTAGATTGGTTTCAGCTCTCACGTTTCTGCTGTAGTTTCCCTTCCCCGGGGGCGCGGAGGGAGGCGATTGTGGTCCCTTACCTGCGCGTCGACGGCCTGCGGGTCAGCTTCACCGGCAGCGACGGGGTGGTGCGCGCCGTCGACGGTCTCTCGTTCGCGGTGCAGCGCGGGCGCACCCTCGCGGTGGTCGGCGAGTCCGGCTCGGGCAAGAGCGTCACCGCGCTGGCCGTCCTCGGTCTGCTCGACGCCCGGCAGGCCACCGTCACCGGGCGGATCACCCTCGGCGGGCGTCAACTGGTCGGCCGACCGGAGGCCGAGGTGCGCCGGCTGCGCGGCCGGGACATGGCGATGATCTTCCAGGACCCGCTGTCGGCGCTGCATCCGTACTATCCGGTCGGTCGGCAGATCGCCGAGGCGTACCGGGTGCATCACCGGCGGGCCGGTCGGGCGCAGACCCGGCGACACGTGGTGGAGCTGCTCGGCCGGGTGGGGATCGCACAGCCGCAACGGTGCTACGACCAGTACCCGCACGAGTTCTCCGGTGGCATGCGGCAGCGGGCGATGGTCGCCATGGCGCTTGTCAACGATCCGGCCCTGCTGATCGCCGACGAGCCGACGACGGCGCTGGACGTCACCGTGCAGGCCCGGATTCTGGAGCTGCTGGCCGACCTTCAGGTCGAGTTCGACACCGCGATCCTGCTGGTCACCCACGATCTCGGGGTGGTCGCCCAGGTCGCCGACGACGTGCTGGTGATGTACGCCGGCCGGGCCGTCGAGCAGGGCAGCGTCGACCAGGTGCTGCGCCGGCCGCAGCATCCGTACACCTGGGGGTTGCTCTCCAGCGTGCCGTCGTGGCACGGCGACCCGGCGACGGACCTGGCGGCGATCGCGGGCAGCCCGCCGAGCCCGACGGACGTGCCGGCCGGCTGCGCCTTCCACCCACGCTGCCGCTACGCCGCCGACACGAACGGCCGTTGCCGGGTCGAGCGACCCGAGTTGCGTAGCGCCGGGGTGCCCGGCCACCGGGTGGCCTGCCACCTCGGCGACGAGCAGCGCGCCCGGCGGTACGCCCGGGACGGTGCCGGGGTGCCGGGGTGACGCGATGACAGCCGGCGAGCCGCTGCTGCGGGTCCGCGGACTGACCAGGCACTTTCCGGTACGCGGCGGCCTGCTGCGGGCGGTGGACAGGCTGGACTTCGAGGTGCCGGCGGGCGAGACACTCGGCCTGGTCGGGGAGTCCGGCTGCGGCAAGAGCACCACCGCCCGGCTGCTGGTGCGGCTGCTGGAACCGACCGGCGGGCGCATCGAGTTCGCCGGACAGGACATCAGCCACGCCGGGCGGCGGGCGTTGCGTCCGCTCCGGCCGCAGATGCAGATCATCTTCCAGGATCCGTACGCCTCGCTGAACCCTCGGCACACCGCCGGCCAGATCATCGCGATGCCGTTACGGGTCAACCGGATCACTCCGCCGGGCGGCGTACGAGCCCGGGTGCGGGAGCTGATGGAACTGGTCGGCCTGGACCCGGAACACGACAACCGCTATCCGCACGAGTTCTCCGGCGGTCAACGCCAACGCGTCGGCATCGCCCGCGCCCTGGCGACCGGGCCACGGCTGGTGGTGGCCGACGAGCCGGTCTCCGCCCTGGACGTGTCGGTCCAGGCCCAGGTGGTCAACCTGCTGCGCCGGCTGCAACGCGAACTCGGCCTGGCGTTCGTCCTCATCTCCCACGACCTGGCCGTGGTCCGGCACTTCTGCCAGCGCATCGCGGTGATGTACCTCGGCCGGATCGTCGAGATCGGCGACCGGGACGACATCTGCCGGCGTCCGCAGCATCCGTACACCCGGGCGTTGTTGTCGGCGATGCCGGACGCGGCGCGGCGCGACCGGGCCGGGCGGGTCAGGCTGACCGGTGAGGTGCCCAGCCCGCTGGATCCGCCGTCGGGCTGCCGGTTCCGGACCCGCTGCCCGAGCGCCCGTGAGCGGTGTGCGGTGCAGGAGCCGGCGCTGATCCGGCGCGACGGCGGCAACCAGGCGACCGCCTGCCACTTTCCCGACGGAGCGTCGGCGTGAGCCTTTCGCCGGTGGACGGGACGCTGCGGACCGGGGCCGGCGATCCGATTCCGGCGGGGCGGACGGTGGGCCGCTCGCCGGGCCGACTCGCCTGGATGCGGCTGCGCCGCGACCGCACAGCCCTCGTCAGCGGGGCGGTGCTTGCGCTGTTCGTGCTGGTGGCGCTGGCCGCGCCACTGATCGAGGCGGCGTACGGCATCGGCCCGCACGACCAGTTCCAGAGCCGGCTGGACGGGTTCGGCATGCCCCTCGGTCACGCCGGTGGTGTCTCCGGTGAGCACTTCTTCGGGCTGGAACCGAGGCTCGGGCGGGACATCTTCATCCGCCTGGTGTACGGCCTGCGTACGTCGTTCTTCGTCGCCTGCACCGCGGCGGTGCTCAGCACCGTGATCGGGGCGGTGCTCGGCGGGCTGGCCGGGTACCTCGGCGGCTGGCTCGACGCGGTGGTCAGCTGGCTCACCGACCTGACCCTGGCCATGCCCTTCCTGATCGTCGCGCTGGCCCTGACCCCGACCCTGACGGCGCGTTTCTACGGGCAGCGCGACGAGGTGCCGCCGGTCTTCGGGGTCGGCGTGCTGATCGCGATCTTCGCCGTGTTCGGTTGGACCAGCACCGCCCGGCTGGTACGCGGGCAGGTCGTCGCGCTGCGCGAGCGGGAGTTCGTGGCGGCGGCCCGGGCCAGCGGGGCAGGGCTGGGTCACCTGCTGGTGCGGCAGTTGCTGCCGAACACCTGGGCGCCGATCCTGGTGTCCTTCTCGTTCGCGGTGCCGCAGTTCGTCACCGGCGAGGCGGCCCTGTCGTTCATCGGTGTCGGGCTGACCGAACAGACGCCCAGCTTCGGTCGGATGATCTACCAGAGCCTCGACTACCTCCAGACCGACCCGGCGTTCGTCCTCTTCCCCGGCGGCACGCTCGTCGCCCTGGTGTTCGCGTTCAACCTGTTCGGCGACGCGCTGCGCGACGCGCTCGACCCCAGGTCGGCGAGGTAGTCGACGTGCTGCGGTTTCTGCTGAAACGGGCGCTCAGCGCCGTACTCACCCTGTTCACGGTGAGCGTGCTGACCTTCGGAATGTTCTTCGCGCTGCCCCGCGACCCGGTCAGCGGCATGTGCCCGAAGAACTGCGATCCGCAGCGGCTGGAACGGGTCCGCCAGGAGTTGGGTCTGCGTGATCCGCTGGTCGACCAGTACGCGAACTACCTGAAGGGCATCGTCGTCGGGCGGGATCTGGGCGGCGCGCAGGGTGGCCGCTGTGACGCACCCTGCCTGGGCTGGTCGTACGTGAACAACGAGGCGGTCACCGACACCCTGGCCCGGGTGCTGCCGGTGACGTTGAGCATCGTCGTCCCGGCGGCGATCGGATGGCTGCTGCTCGGCGTCGGCCTGGGCATGCTCTCCGCGCTGCGTCCCGGCACCTGGTGGGACCGGGCGGCGATCGGCTTCACGCTGACCGGGGCCTCGGTGCCGTTGTACGTCGTCGGCGCGGTGCTGCTGCTGGTCTTCGTCTACACGCTGCACTGGTTGCCGGTGCCGGCGTACACGCCGCTGACGACCGACCCGCTGCGCTGGGCCGGCGGACTGGTGCTCGCCTGGTGCTCGCTGGCCTTCCTGTACTCCGCGATCTACGCCCGGCTGTTCCGGGCGCAGCTGCTGGAGACGCTGAGCGAGGACTTCGTGCGTACCGCGCGGGCCAAGGGCCTGAGCAACACCCGGGTGTACGGGAAACACGCGCTGCGCGCGGCCATCACGCCGGTGGTCACCGTCGCCGGGTTGGACGTCGGCGCGGCGCTCGGCGGCGCGGTGATCACCGAGACGACCTTCGGTCTGCCGGGGCTGGGCCGGGCGGCGGTGGACGCGGTACGCGCCGGCGACCTGCCGATGATCATGGCAACGGTGCTTGTCGCGGCGGTCTTCGTGGTGCTGGCGAACCTGCTTGTGGATCTGCTGTACGCGGCCATCGACCCGCGCGTACGGCTCGGCTGAACGGGTGGAGACAACGTGAGAGCACGCCTGACGACTGCGCTGTGCACCGCGACCACACTGGTGGCGGTGCTCGGCGCCTGCGCTGCGAACACCGGTGGGAGCAGCACCGTGGACACCGGCCGCCAGCAGACCGGGGTGATCGCCACCGACCCGAAGGACTCGTGGGGCCCGGCCCCCGAGGTGCCGGGCGCCCGGGCCGGCGGCACCTTCACCATCATCCGGGAGACACCCGTCTCCCACCTCGACCCGCAGCGGACGTACTCGTTCGCCGGCCTGATGGCCGCACCGCTGTTCGCCCGCTCCCTGACCACCTGGAAGGACGACGGCCAGGGCAACCTGGTGCTGGTCGGCGACCTCGCCGAGACGCCCGGCAGCAACGTCGAGGACGACTGCACGGTCTGGGAGTTCAAGATCAAGGACGGGGTACGGTTCGAGGACGGTCGCCCGGTCACCGCCAAGGAGATCGCGTACGGCATCGCCCGCTCGTTCGACCCGGACCTCACCGGCGGCCCCACCTACCTGCAGGAATGGCTCGCCGACACCCCGCAGTACGACACCGCGTGGGACTTCGGTGCCAACCGTGGCGCACTGCCACCGGGACTGACCACGCCCGACGACCGTACGCTGCGCTTCGAGTTCGCCCGGCCGCGCTGTGACCTGCCGTTCGCGGCGTCGTTGCCGAGCACCGCGCCGCTGCCCGCGGACCGGGACACCGGAATCAACCTCGGTCACGCGCCGTTCTCGTCCGGGCCGTACAAGGTGACCCGCTTCCGGGCCGGCGTCGAGATCGTGTTGGAGCGCAACGAGCACTGGGACCCGGCCACCGACCCGGTTCGCCACCAGTACCCGGACCGGTTCGTCTGGAGCTTCGGCCCGACCACTGACACGGCGGCCAACCGGGTGATCGCCGACAACGGCGCCGACCAGGCCGCCCTGTCGTGGGACTACGTCCCCGCCTCGCTTGTCTCCCGGGTCGCGGGCGACGCCGCGCTGCGGTCCCGGACGATCCTGTCCCCGACCCCCACCGCCAACCATCTGGTCATCAACAACAAGCGGGTCACCGACCTGCGGGTACGCCAGGCGCTCAACTACGCCATCGACCGGGAGGGCCTGGTCAAGGTGCTCGGCGGGCCGCACGTCGCCGCGCCGAACACCACGCTCATGCCGCCGGCCACGATCGGCCACCGGGCGTACGACGCCTATCCGGCGGGCCGCAACGGCGATCCGGACCGGGCCCGGGAGCTGCTCGGCGGGCAGACTCCGGAGCTGGTTCTCGGCGCGGCCGACAGTTCGGTCGAGCAGCAGCTGGCGACACAGCTCAAGGGGAACCTGGAGCGGGCCGGCTTCAAGATCACGGTGCGGGCGATCCCGGACGATGCCAAACTCGACGAGATCAAGAAGCGGGACAACCCCTGGGACCTGTACCTCAGCTCCTGGGCGGCCGACTGGCCGAGCGGCGCGGCGATCCTGCCCGTGCTCTACGACGGACGCGGGATCAGGGCCGCGGGCAACAGCAACGAGTCGTACTTCGACGATCCGGCGATCAGCGCCGAGTTCGACCGGATCCTCGCCCTGCCGCCGGCCGAGCAGGCCCCACAGTGGGCCGGCCTCGACGAGCGGATCATGCGGGAGCACGCGCCGGTGGTGCCGCTCTACGTCGACGTGGCATACCTCGTACACGGCTCGAAGGTGGGCGGCGTCTTCGTCTCCAGCGTCTTCGGCTACCCCTGCCTGCTCGACGCCCACGTCAAGCCCTGAGCTACTCCAGGTGGGTGCGGAGGAAGTCGAGTTCCAGGCGGAGCAGGCGTTCGGAGATGCCACCGGCGGCCATGTGCGTCGCGCCGGGCAGCGGCAGCACCGAGTGCGGTCGCCCGGCGGCCAGCAACGCCGCCGACAGGCGCAGCGTGTGCGCGGCCACCACGTTGTCGTCGACCATGCCGTGCACCAGCAGCAGCGGCCGGGCGTCGGCCGGGTCGGTGACCGGCTCGGCGGCCAGCTCGACCAGCGAGTGGTGGGCGTAGACGTCCAGGCCGTCGTCGGGCATGCCCAGGTAACGCTCGGTGTACGCGGTGTCGTAGAGGGCCCAGTCGGTGACCGGTGCACCGGCGATCCCGCACTTGAACAGCTCCGGATGGCGCAGCACCGCCAGACCGGCCAGCCAGCCGCCGAACGACCAGCCGCGCACCGCCACCCGGTCCAGGTCCAGATCCGGATGCTTGGCGGCCAACGCGTGCAACGCCTCCACCTGATCGGTCAGGATCACGTCCGCCACCCGCCGGTGGATGGCCTTCTCGTACGAGGGTGCGACGCCCGGCGTACCCCGGTTGTCGACCACCACCACCGCGAAGCCGGCATCGGCCCACCACTGCCGCTCCAGCCACGCCGCCCGCGCGGCCACCACCTCCTGATGGCCCGGCCCGCCGTAGATGTCCAGCAGCACCGGCAGACGTCGACCGCTGACGTGGTTGTCCGGGTAGAGCACCGCCGAGGGCAGCCGCCGGTCGGTCACCCGTTCCAGCAGGGGCAGCGGGGAGTAGCTCGGGGTGGCGGCCAGCGACCGTAGGGTGGCCACCTCCCGGTCGCCCTGCTGGACCGTCCACCGGATCCCGGCGTGATCAAGCGAGGCGGTGCCGATGACCAGCACGTCACCGCCGACCGCGGCGGTGTGCCAGCCCGAGTCGCTGGTCAGCCGGCGGGCGTCCACCCCGCCGCCGATGCTGGTGCGCACCCGGAACAGGTGCTGCTCGCTCGGCTCCCCGTCGCTCGCCTCCACCAGCAGGTCCGCCGGACCGCTGATCGCGGCCAGCCGGCCGACCACCCGGCGGACGTACAGCGACGGCGGGGTGAGCAGGGTGCCGTCGGCGAAGAGGCAGCGGGCGTCGTACCCGTCGTGGGCGAGTTCGCCGCCGACCAGCACCCGCCCGTCGGGCAGGTGCGCCGGGGTGCCCGCGATCGGTTCCACCCAGCGCGGGTCGGCCAACTCTGCGTGCACCTGCGTCTCACCGGTACGCGGGTCGATGGCGAGCACCAGCCCGTGCTGCTGCGCGCGGCGCAGCACGGTGATCAGCGGCGGGCCTTCGGCCCAGTGCACCGCCGTCAGGTAGGGGTAGGTCTCCCGGTCCCAGTGCACGTCGACCCAACCGCCGTCGAGGTCGAGCAGGTGCAGGCTGACCTCGGCGTTCGGGCCACCCGCCACCGGGTACGCGACGCTTGTCGGCGGGCTTGTCGGCTGCGCCGGATCGTGCAGGTGCCAGTGCGGCAGGCGGGACTCGTCGACCCGGGCGGCCAGCACCGAACGACCGTCCGGCGCCCACCAGTAGCCCCGGTGCCGCCGGAACTCCTCGGCCGCGATGTGTTCGGCAAGTCCCCAGACCACCCCGGAGTCCTCGCCGGCGAGGATGCTGTCGGTGCCGTCGGCGTCCACCACACGCAACTGACCCCGGCGTACGCCCTCGGCCTCGTCGGTCACGTACGCCAGCCGCTGCCCGGTCGGGTCCGGCCGGGGGTCGAGGACCGGCCCGACGGCGGGCACCTCGATCACGTCGCCGTGCACCAGGTCGGCCCGGAACAAGCGGCCGGCCAGCGCGAACACCGCCACCCGTCCGGCGGTGTCGAGAGCGTACGAGCCGATGCCGGCGGCGGTCAGCCGGAGCCGCTCACGGCGGGCCCGCTCCCCGGGGCTCAGCGCGGCGAGGTCGGCCTCCGCGCCGAGCAGGGTCACCGGGCAGGCGACCAGCCACTCCTCGCCGGTGGCGACGTCCAGTTGCCAGAGCGCGTCGGCCGGGTCCTCGGGGCCGTTGGAACGTAGGAAGATCACCCGGGCGCCGTCGTCGGCCACGGTGACGGCGCGCGGCGCCCCATGGCTGAACCGGCGGGTGCGGGCGGCCAGCTCGGGAAAGTCCACAGGCCAGATGGTAGGCCCGTGGGCAGTGCGATGTGACCGACCTGAGCGGACGCGTCAGGGCCGGCGCGGACAAACCGCCGGTTAGAGTGACCGTCGTGACGACGCTGCCTGACCGCCGCCTGCTGCTGGTCCACGCGCACCCCGACGACGAGTCCATCGGCACCGGTTCGACGATGGCCCACTACGCGGCCGAGGGTGCTCACGTCACCCTGATCACCTGCACCCTGGGTGAGGAGGGTGAGATCCACGTCCCGGCGCTGGCCGGGCTCGCCGCCGCCGAGGCGGATCAGCTCGGCGGGTACCGGATCGCCGAGCTGGCCGCCGCGTGCGCCGCACTCGGCGTCACCGACCACCGCTTCCTCGGCGGCGCGGGCCGCTACCGGGACTCCGGCATGATGGGCCTGTCCACCAACCAGCATCCCCGCGCGTTCTGGCAGGCCGACCTCGACGAGGCCGCCGGCCAACTGCTGGAGGTCATCCGCGAGATCCGCCCGCAGGTCGTCATCACGTACGACGAGAATGGGTTCTACGGCCACCCGGACCACATCCAGGCCAACCGGGTGACGATGCGGGCGATCGAGCTGGCCGCGCAGGAGGGCCTCGCCCCGGCGAAGGTCTACTGGACGGCGATGCCGCAGAGCGTCCTGGAGGCGGGCATGACGCACTTCGAGGAGTCGTCGGACAACCCGTTCGCCGGCATCACCGACGCGACCGAGCTGCCGTTCTGCACGCCGGACGAGCAGATCGCGGCGCGGATCGACGCCACCGAGCAGCATGCGGCGAAGGAGGCGGCGATGCGGGCCCACGCCACCCAGATCCCGGCCACCTCCTGGCTCTACACCATCGCCGGCAACTTCGGTGCCGAGTTCATGGGGGTGGAGTACTTCACCCTCGCGGTCGGGACGAAGGGGCCGGGCAGCGGCCCGTACGGTTGGGAGTCCGACCTGTTCGCCGGGCTGGACGTCGGCGGGGTCTCCCAGCCGACAGCGGTCGTCTCGGCCGGTCAACGGTGACCTCGCCCGCCGCGATGTCCGTCGCCCCGCAGGAACAACTGCCGCAGCCGCCTCGGTCCGCGCGGGTGTCGCGGTTCCTCGACGTCGGGCTGCGGGTGGCCGGCGGGGTCGTGGTCGTCGTCGCCGGTGCGGTCACGGCGGTCCTGGAGTTGCTGCTCGCGCCGCTGCGGATCGGGGGTCACCTGGTCGGCCTGGCGGCGCTCGTGGCGGTGGTGGTGAACGTCGCGCTGAGCTGGTTCGCCATCGAGGCGGTCGGGCGGCGCTGGGCGGTGGCCCTGCCGGCGGTGCCCTGGGTGGTGATCATGGTGGCCGCCGCCGACCGGACCAACGAGGGTGACGTGCTGCTGATCGGCAACTGGGTCGGGTTGATCCTGGTGGTGGCCGGCGTGATGGCCTTCGCGGTGATGGCGTTCCGAGCGATCGTCGCGGGACCTACGGCATCCGGTCGGTGACGCCGACAGGGCGCGAGTGGTAGATATTCCTGCCAGGAGTCCGCCACGAGGGTGGACGGGTACGGCGGGAGGCGTGCGATGGGTCAGCGGTGGCGCGCAGTCGGTGCATTGACGATTGCGCTGTTCGCAGTCAACGTGGTCGCCCGGTTGATCATCCGGTTCGGCTTCGACGGTGACGAGGCGGCCGCCGACCGAGTGACGCTCGGGATGTTCGTGGTGATCGGGTTGATCCTGGCGGGGATCGCGGTCGCCTGGGGGCAGTCGCGGCCACCGGCGCAGTGGGGCGTCGAGGTCGCCGCGGCGATCGGCATGGCGCTCGCGTTGACCATGCTGGTGGGGCCGCTGCTGGTCGGCCAGAACCCGTTCGGCGGTGGCAGCGCCACGTTCTTCTGGCAGATCCTGCTCTACCTGGTGGCGACGAGCATCGGCGCGATCCTGGGTCACCTGCTGCTCACCACGCTGGGCCGGGACTACCGTTCGCGGCGGCTGCAGCGGTACGCCGAGGCCGGCGGCGTCAAGCCCCGGCGCATCGTGCGCCGCTGACGCCCGCCGGGTGCTGGCGCTGACGCTGGTCAGCCTGGGGCGAAGCGGGTGCGGTAGGTGTGGTGGGTGACGAAGCCGAGCTTGCGGTAGAGCGCCACCGCGGCCGTGTTGTGCTGCTCCACCTGGAGGAAGGCGTCGGTCGCGCCCGCCGCCTCGGCCCACCGGCCCAGCGCCCGGGTCAGGGCGGTGGCGTGACCCTGACCACGGGCGGCGGGCAGCACCTCGATCAACGACAGCCCCAGCCAGCGGCCCTGCCCGGTCACCGTGCCCCGGCCGACGGCCACCAGCGCCCCGTCGACGTACGCGTGGGCGAAGCGGACCTGGTCCACGGCGGTGAGCACGTGCCGGGCGGCCGCGGGTAGCCCGCCCTTGCGGCTGGCCGCCACCGCGAGCCACTCGTCCGAGGGCGCCCCGACAAGCTCGATGACGGCCGCGCCCGCATCCGCGTCGGGTGGTGTGGTGAGGACGGTCAGCCCGACGGTCTGCACCAGCACCGGCGGGCGGCTGTCCCAGCCGCGCCTGTCGAGTTCGGCGCCGACCGGTGCGGCCAGCGGCAGGGGAGTGGTGACCAGCGGCGGCTGGCCCTGGTCGGTGTACCAGCGCTCGACCGCGTCCAGCGCGGCCGGCAGCGGTCGGTCCGGATCGCCGACCGGCAGGGCGGAGTTGGCGCGCCCGGTCCAGCCGTCGGCGGCGCGCAGCAGCCAGCCACCGAGCCGGGCGCGGGTGGGTGCGGGCCAGGCCTCGTCGGCGGCGAGTTCCACCTCGATCACGGCGTCGGCGGCCGGGCGTCGTGTCGGCGGTACCCGCTTCGCGCGATGGACCTCCGTGATCGGGACGCGCAGCTGCCCGGTACGGGTGGTCAGAGTGAGGTAGGAATCGGTCACTTCGACCAATTCGCCGAGAGCGTCGGAGAAGACCGGACGACCGGCGCGGATGCCCACCACGCGGCGGACCACGATCCGGTGTCCTAAATCCTGCTCTCCGAGCACGATCGACCTCCTCCCCGACGAGATACTAGGCTCTTAGCGTCGCGGGTGATCGCGGCGTGTCTTGCGGAGGAGAAGACCGGTGACCTACATCATCGCCGAGCCGTGCGTGGATGTGCTCGACAAGGCATGCATCGAGGAATGCCCGGTCGACTGCATTTACGAGGGCAATCGGATGCTCTACATCCACCCCGACGAGTGCGTCGACTGTGGTGCCTGTGAGCCTGTCTGCCCGGTAGAGGCGATCTTCTACGAGGACGACGTTCCGGAGCAGTGGAAGGACTACACCGGCGCCAACTACGAGTTCTTCGAGGACCTGGGCTCGCCCGGGGGCGCCTCGAAGATCGGCAAGGTGGAGAAGGACGCGACCTTCGTCGCCGCGCAGCCGCCGCGCGGCGAGGGGCACTGAACCGGCCCGCGCCGGTTTCGGCACGGCTACCCGATTTCACCTGGGACACCCTGGACGCCGCGGCCGTGAAGGCCGCGGCGCACCCGGGCGGCTTGATCAACCTGTCCATGGGTACGCCTGTCGACCCGGTCCCCGGGGTGATCCAGCGGGCGCTGGCCGACGCGGCCGACGCTCCGGGTTATCCGTTGACGGCCGGCACCGTCGCGCTACGGGAGGCGATCACCGCCTGGGTGACCCGCTCCTGCGGTGCCCGGCCCGACGGGCTCGGGGTGCTGCCGACGATCGGCTCGAAGGAGTTGGTCGCCTGGCTGCCCACCCTGCTCGGGCTGGGGCCGGGCGACGTGGTGGTGGTGCCCTCGATCGCCTACCCGACCTACGAGGACGGGGTTCGGCTGGTGGGGGCCACCACCGTACGCGCCGATTCGTTGACCGCCGTCGGGCCGACCTCCCGGGTACGCCTCGTCTGGGTGAACTCGCCGGGTAACCCGACCGGGCGGGTGCTGCCCGCCACCCATCTGCGCAAGGTGGTGGACTGGGCGCGGGAACGTGGCGCGGTGGTCGCCAGCGACGAGTGCTACCTGCCGTTGGGCTGGACGGCGCAACCGGTGTCGGTGCTTGCGCCCGAGGTCTGCGGTGACTCGTACGACTCGGTCCTGGCGGTGCACTCGCTGTCCAAGCGGTCCAACCTCGCCGGCTACCGAGCGGGATTCGTGGCGGGTGATCCGGCCCTGGTGGCGGAGCTGCTCAAGATCCGCAAACACGCGGGGATGATCGTGCCGGCGCCCGTGCAGGCGGCGATGGTGGCCGCCCTGGGTGACGAAGAACACGCCACCGAGCAGCGGGAGCGTTACCGCGCGCGGCGCGAGACGCTCTGGTCGGCCTTCACGAACGCCGGGTTCCGGGTCGAGCATTCCGAGGCGGGGCTCTACCTCTGGCTGACCCGCGACGAGGACTGCTGGGACACCGTCGACTGGCTGGCCCGACGAGGCATCCTGGTCGCCGCCGGTGTCTTCTACGGTCCCGGTGCCCGCCAGTACGTCCGGGCCGCGCTCACCGAGTCCGACGAGCGGATCGCCGCCGTCGCCGCCCGCCTCGCCGAGCTCTGACCGACCCGCACGTTCCTCCCCGTCGGTCCTGCTGACCTGCCGGATCGACGGGGAGACCGGCGCGGTCAGACGCCGTTGATGCGCTCGAAGACCCGCAGCAGGTTGTCCCGGCTGCGGCGCTCAGGACGCTGCCGTAGAGCGGCGGCAGCCGGCCCACCGCGGCGGGACCGACACCGGCTGGTTCGGGCGATATCCTCGGCCGGGACTGTGCGCGGGGCCGGACGGGTCCGCGCCCGACACGGGACGCCGAGGTACGCGATGGTGGTCAGGGCCGGCGCACGACTGCGCGCGGCGGTGCTCGGCACCGGTCTGATCGGCGGTTCGGTGCTGCTCCGGTTGCACGCCGCCGGGCTGGACGTGATCGGCTGGGACCCGGACGAGGCGACCCGTGGTCAGGCTAGGGCGCTCGGCGTACCCACCGCCGACCTGTTGGCCGACGCGGTGGCCGACCGGGACGTGGTGTTCCTCGGCGGGCCACTGCCCACCCTGCCGGCGACGCTTGTCGAGGTCGCCGGGCTGACCGGCGAGGACTGCCTGCTCACCGATGTCGGCAGCACCAAGGCGGAGTTGGCGGCGTTCGCCGCGGCGCAGGGCCTCACCCACCGGTTCGTGCCCGGTCATCCCATGGCCGGCACCGACCGGGCCGGGCTGTCGGCGGCGGTGCCGGACCTGTTCGCCGGGGCCGCCTGGGTGCTCTGCCCGGCCTGGGACGGTCTTGCCGCGTTCCGTCGACTCACCGCCCTGATCACCGAGGTCTTCGCCGCCCGGGTGGTGCCGATGGCGGCGGATCGGCACGACCGGGTGGTCGCGTTCGCCTCCCACGTGCCGCATCTGCTCGCCGGGGCGCTGGCCGGTGCGGCCGAACGGTCGGCGCTGCGCGACGCGGTGCTCACCCTGGCCGCGGGCAGCTTCCGCGACGGCACCCGGGTGGCCGGCACCCCGCCGCAGCGGACGACGAACATGTTGCGGGGCAACCGGGCCGAGGTGCTGGCCGCGTTGGCCGAGGTGACCGGGTACCTCGACGAGTTGTCCAGGGCGCTGCGGGACGACGAGCCCGAACTGCTCACCGCCCGGTACGCCGAGGCCGCCGCCGCCCGTGCGGCGTTGACCGACCGACCCCACGCCGAGCAGGACCTGTCGTTTCCGCTGGCCGGTGCGCCCGCCGACGAGGTTGCCTGGTTGGGTGAGCTGGGTGCGGCCGGTGGGCACCTGAGCGACTGCCGGGTGGGCGGCGACGTCGTCTCCTACCGGGCGCACCTGCCGCGGTCGGCCTGACCTACGGTCGCATCGGTGGGCGTGGCGCGAGCCCCGCCGCTAGGGTGAGGGCATGGTGGACGGACCGGTGGTGACGGTACGCGGCGAGGCCTACCGTGAGGTCGATCCCGAGGTCGCCCAGTTCACGGTCACCGCGCTGGCCCGCGACCGCGACCGGGAGGTCGTGCTGACCCGGCTGGCCGAGCGGGCCGCCGCGATCCGGGTGCTGCTGGACGCCGCCGAGTCGTCGATCCACCGTCGGGAGACCGGGGACCTGCGGGTGCGGCCCGAGACTCGGCGCTCCGGTGAGCGGGTGGTGGCCTGGCACGGCTCGGTGGTGACCACGGTGACGGTCACCGACTTCACCGCCCTCGGCGAGGTGATGCTGCGGCTGGCCGATCAGGATCAGGTCGAGGTGGCCGGTCCGTGGTGGTCGTTGCGCCCGGACAGCCCGACCTACCGGGCGGCCCGCCACGACGCGCTGACCGACGCGGTGCAACGCGCCCGCGAGTACGCGGAGGCACTCGGCGCCCAGGTCACCGACCTGATCGAGTTGGCCGACGAGGGCGGCGGCGCCCAGCCGCAGATGATGCGGATGGCGTTCGACGCCGAGACCACCGCCGGCGGCCCGCCGCAACTGGACTTCGACCCGCAGCCGCAGCAGGTGCACGCCGCCGTGCGGGCCCGGTTCGCGATCACCCGGCCGGCACTGTCCTGATGCCCACCGCCCAGGTGTTGCCGGTCGAGGAGTTGCTGGCCCGAGCCCGTACGCTTGCCGACGCCGGTCCTCGTCAACTGCTCGGCATCACCGGGGCGCCCGGCGTCGGCAAGTCCACCCTGGCCGCGCAGGTGGTGGCGGCCCTCGGCCCGGCCGCCCGGCTGGTGCCGATGGACGGCTTCCACCTCGCCCAGGCTGAGCTGCACCGGCTCGGCCGGGCCGCGCGCAAGGGCGCGGTCGACACCTTCGACGCCAACGGTTACGTCTCGCTGCTGCGTCGGCTCAAACGCAAGGAGCCCACCTCGGTCTGGGCACCCGAGTTCCGCCGTGATCTGGAGGAGCCGATCGCCGGGGCGATCGAGGTGCCGCCGGAGGTTCGGCTGGTGGTGACCGAGGGCAACTACCTGCTGGTCCCGCAGTGGCCCTGGGACGAGGTGCGCTCGTTGCTCCACGAGGCGTGGTTCCTCGATCTGGACGCGGAGTTGCGGCACCGGCGGCTGGTCGCCCGGCACGTCGCGTACGGACGCTCCACCGAGGAGGCGCAGGCGTGGGCGCTGGGCAGCGACGAGGTCAACGCCGCGCTGGTGACCGGCACCGCCGACCGGGCCGACCTGGTGGTACGCCTAGCCGAGCCCCCGCCGGGGTGACGGTACGGCCCGGCGGAGCAGCCAGGCCACCCGACTGCGTTCCCGCTGGAACTCGGCGGCCTCCGGATAGCCGCTGTGGCTGCGGATCGGCGGGTCGGCGACTTCGCCGTCGCTGGGGTGCAGCGCCTCCGGGTCGGTGACGGGGACGTCGCGTTCGCCGGCGCTGACCGGCCAGCCGAGCGGGTCGGTGTCCCGCCAGAAGTTCGTCCAGCCGATCGAACCGCACGAGCGGGTCAGCGCCTCGGTCAGCACCGGCAACCGGTCCGGTCCGAAGTACGCCGGGAAGATCCGGCCGTAGAGGCGGGTCAACTGGCAGCCGTACGAGAAGAACCAGATCTGCCGCCGCCAGCGTTCGGGCAGTTGGAGCAGGACCGCGGTGCAGATCACCGTGCCCTGGCTGTGCCCGGACAGGATGATGCCGTCCACCCGACGGGGATCGTGCTCGGCCAGCGCGAGCAGGCCGGCGGTGCGGGTGAGCAGTTCGGGCACCGCCCGCTCGGCGTAGCTGGGCGGAGCGAGCGGGTGCGCGGCGCGGGGCCAGAAGGTGCCGACGTCCCAGATCACGCCGACCGACCGGCGGACGGTGTTGTTGCGGTAGACCAGCAGACCCATGGCGGCGATCGTCACCGGTAGCCAGCCGAGCAGCGCGTCGCCCAGGTCGGCGACGAGCTTGATCATCACAGCGGAACTGCCGGTGGCCGGGTCGGGGTGCGGCGGGGCGGGGGACAGGACGGCGACGCAGCCGACGACGGCCAGCACGAGCAGTGCGGCGGCGTACCAGCCGATCAGACCCAGCGCGTGTTCGCCGACCAGCCGATGCAGGGCGCGGTGGGTGCTCACGTCCCGGCCGCGGCGCAGATCGTGGGCGGAGAGCGGCCCGCTGGCCGCCAGCTTGGCGTATTCCGTGCGGTGCAGCCGGCGGAACAGCACGATGGCACGGATCACGATCACGGCCAGCATCAGCAGCGCGGCACCGAAGAGCAGCCCGCCCCAGGTGACCGGCGTCGGCGGGGTGACAGGTGCCGCGCCGCTGGGGACGCTGCCGCCGTTGAGCCGATTCGTGACCCAGTAGAGCAGCCCGGCGCAGTAGGCCAGGCAGAGCAGCCAGCCGAAGCCGGCGATGACGGCGGGTGCCTGGCCGCGCCAGGTCAGGTCGGTGTACGGGCCGAGCGGCTGCTTGCCTTCGGCGATCCGGGTCCGGGGCAGCAGCAGGCCGGTCGCGGCGAGCAGCAGCAGCGGCAGGGCGATCTGCCAGACCTCCAGTGGTGCCGCCGGGACGGCGGGCAGCCAGCCGTGGCTCCAGGCGGCACCGGCGACCAGCAGCACGGTGGCCACGGCGGGGGTGGCACCACCGCGGCGGCCGGAGCGGGAGGTCGCGCCGATGGCGATGAGCAGCAGCAGTTGACCGGTGACGAACCAGGCGGCGATCCGGTCGATGCCGGGCAGCGAATGGTCTTCCAGGCAGCCGGGCTGGGTGGCCAGGTTGGCGCAACCGGGTGGCGGGCGCAGGGCGGCGAGCGAGGCACCGGTGTCGGGCAGCATCAGCACCAGGACGGTGCCGGTCAACCCGGTCACGGTGAGCACGATGACGGCGATGCTCCACCGGCCGAGCGGGGTGGCCCCGTCGCGTCGGGTCAGGCTGGGCAGGGTGAGCGCCACCAGGGTGATCACCACGACCGCGACGAGCACCAGCACGCTGGTCCAGGCGATCACCGCCTGGGTTCCGTGCGGCGGGCTGAGCACCAGGACGGTGCCGAGCGGGATGGCTGCCGCGACCACAGTCCCGGTGCACAGGTGCAGGACGGCGGCCCGGCGTAGTTGTCCCTCGCCCCACCAGAAGGTCGGGTCCTGCAGCGGGCTGGCGAGTGGTCCGGTGGGCGTGGGCGGGGGTGGCGGCTCCGGCACCGGTTGTGCGTCCGGCAGTTCGGCGTCGACCGGGCCGGGTGTGTGGTGCACCGGCGGGTCCATCGGGTCGGCGGGCATCACCGCCTCGTACTGGTACGTCCGCCAGGCGACGATGCCGAGCACCGCGATCAGGGCGAGTGGGACGATGAGCCCGGCCGCGAGCGACCGGCCGCTCTGCCGCCACCAGGGGTTGGCGAGGAAGTCCCACGGCCCGGGCAGCCGGTTCAGGCAGGCCGAGTCCACGCACTGCCAGGCGATGAGGTCGACGCCGACGGTGGTAAGCGCGAACACCGGAGTGCAGGTCAGGCTGAGGCAGAACATCCGGATCAGCCAGGCGGTGATCCCGGACCGGCTGGCCAGCCGTTCGGTGTTGGGGTCCGGCGGGATGCCGGGTCGGGCGTGCAGCGCCACGTTGGCGAGGGTGAAGGGCAGCAGCAGTGTCCACAGTGCTCGCTCGACGTCGCGTGCCGTCCGCGCCCCCGAGGTCAACTGCCCCCAGCTGTACGCCTCGACCGCGATCGGGTCGAGCGGCGTGCTGGTGGCGGAGCGGTAGAAGCCGGTGATCGGGCCACCGGCCACCAGTTGTGGTGCGGGGGCCTCGCCGCCCGGGGTCGAGCCCAGTCCCAGGGTGTCGGCGGGCGGCGTGTTGGACACTCCGTGTACGCGAAGTTCGAGAATCCGGCCGCCCACAGTGACACCTCCCAGTGATAGCTCCAATACCCAGAGTGCTTGACTTCTGGGCCGAGTGCCACCCTTCGGGACGGTATTTATGCAGGTAGAAGTAGTTACATGGGTCAGCCGATCTGGCGTACCGGTCGGGCGGGGTTACCGACCGCCACGACGTTGGCCGGCAGATCCCGGGTCACCACGGCCCCTGCGCCGACGACCGTGTTGTCACCCACCGTCACTCCAGCGAGGACGATCGCGCCGCCGCCCAGCCACGCGTTGTCGCCGATGGTGATCGGCTGGGCCGCCTCCCACTTGGCGCGGCGCTGCTCCGGCTCGACCGGATGGGTCGGGGTGAGCAGTTGTACGTTCGGGCCCACCTGCACGTCCGCGCCGAGGGTGATCGGCGCGACGTCCAGGAAGACGGACTGGAAGTTGACGAAGCTGCGTGGTCCGATCCGGATGTTGTAGCCGTAGTCGCAGTGGAACGGTGGGCGGATCCAGGTCTCCTCGCCGAGGTCGCCGAGCAGTTCGCGCAGCACGGCCAGGCGGGCCTCGCGTTGGTCGACGGGGCCGGAGTTGAACTGTTCCAGCAGGCGCAGCGCGCGAAGGTGGTCGGCGATGAGTTCCGGGTCGTCGGCGAGGTAGGGCTCGCCGGCCAGCATGCGCTCCTTCATGGATCCCATCGGCTGATCATGCCGCTCGGGGACGCGCCGCGTACTCAACTTCGTCGAAATTTTGACTCCCTGTTGCATACTCAGTATGCAACCCTGGTTCTATCGATGTCCTCACATCGATAGACGTTCTCTAGAGGAGGATCAGTTGCAACGAAGGAGCAAACTGACCGCCATCGGGCTGGGCCTGGCCCTGGTGCTCGGGGTGCCGGGGGCGGCCGCGGCCACCCCGCCGGGACCAGCCGCACCGCAGTCCGCCCAGCTCACCGCCCGGCCGGCGGCGCCGGGACAGTCGACCGTCACGCTGATCACCGGTGACCGGGTCACCGTCAGCGCGTCCGGGGCGGCGAGCGTACGCCCGGCCGAGGGGCGGTCCGGCATCCGCTTCCTCACCCAACGGCAGCAGGACCACCTCTGGGTGGTGCCGCAGGACGCCCTGTCGCTGATTCGCGACGGTCGGGTCGACCGTCGGCTGTTCGACGTGGCCGGTCTGATCGCCGCCGGTTACGACGACGCCCGCCGGGACCACCTGCCGCTGCTGATGACCTACCAGGCAGGGGTTGCAGCCCGTCGCGCGGCCGCCCCGGACGGGGTCACCGTCACCCGCGACCTGGCCGCCATCGGGGGCGTCGCGGCCACCGCCGACAAGCGGGAGACAAGTGAATTCTGGGCGACCCTTGCCGGTAGCGCCGCCGCCGCTCGGCTCGACGGTGCGGGGGGTGTCGAACGGGTCTGGCTCGACGGCCGGCGGCAGCTGACCCTGGAGCACAGCGTGCCGCAGATCGGTGCGCCCGCCGCCCACCAGGCCGGTTACACCGGCCAGGGGGTCCGCGTGGCGGTGCTGGACACCGGCGTCGACGCCGCCCACCCGGATCTGGTCGGGCGGGTCGCCGAGGCGCAGAACTTCACCGAGGAGGCGGACGCGGGCGACCTCGTGGGGCACGGCACCCACGTGGCGGCGACCATCGCCGGCAGCGGTGCCGCCTCCGGTGGACGCAACCGGGGCGTGGCCCCGGACGCGACGCTGCTGAACGGCAAGGTTTGTGAGGAGTGGGGCTGCACCGAGTCGGCCATCCTGGCCGGCATGCACTGGGCGGCGGTCGACCAGCAGGCAGATGTGATCAACATGAGCCTGGGCGGGGCGGACAGCCCCGCGATCGACCCGCTGGAGGAGGCGGTCAACACGCTTACCGAGCAGACCGGCGCCCTCTTCGTGATCTCGGCCGGCAACAGTGGCCGGGCCGGTTCCGTGGGCTCGCCGGCCAGCGCGGAAGCCGCGCTCGCCGTCGGCGCGGTGGACCGCGATGACGAACTCGCCTACTTCTCCAGCCAGGGCCCGCGCGTCGGCGACGACGGGCTGAAGCCGGAGATCACCGCACCCGGGGTGGACATCGTCGCGGCCCGGGGAGCCGGCACCGAGCTCGGCGAGCCGGTCGGGGAGCACTACGTCACGCTCTCCGGCACCTCGATGTCCGCGCCGCACGTCGCCGGTGCGGCGGCCCTGCTCGCCCAGCAGCGCGGCGACGCCACCGCGGCACAGCTCAAGGGCATCCTCATGGCCTCGGCCCAGCCGCACCCGGACCTGACCGCGTACCAGCAGGGAGCCGGCCGGGTCGACGTGGCGCGGGCGATCAGCCAGTACGTGGTCAGCGAGCCGGCGAGCCTCTCGCTCGGTCGTACCATCTGGCCGCACGACGACGACGAGCCGGTCACCCGGGAGCTGAGCTGGCGAAACACCGGCGCTACGGCGATCACCCTGGACCTCACCGTGCAGGCCACCGGCCCCGGCGGGCAGTCGGCCCCGGACGGCATGTTCTCGCTCAGCACCCAGCAGGTCGTGGTGCCGGCCGGCGGTACGGCCTCGGCCACCGTCACGGCCGACACCAGCATCGACAGCCCGGACGGTCACTACACCGGCCGGGTGCTCGCCCGCTCCGGCGACACGGTGGTGACCACCCCGCTGGCGGTCAACAAGGAGGTGGAGAGCTACGACGTGACCCTGAAGCACCTGGGTCGCGACGGTGCCGTGGCAGGCGATCACTTCACCTTCCTGCTCGGGCTGGCGAACTTCGACGAGTACGTCGCGTACGACCCGTCCGGCACCACCGAGGTCCGGGTGCCCAAGGGCCGGTACGGGCTCGTCAGCTACCTGTTCGACGAGGCGACCGAGCAGGTGACGATGATGGCCGGGCCGGAGTTGGAGGTGAAGCGGGACACCTCGGTGACCATCGACGGACGCAAGGCGGGCGCGGTACGGCTCACCGTGCCGGACCGTTCGGCGAAGTCGGCGGTGGCCGCGGCCGAGGCGACCTTCCTGCTCGGCGACCTCGGCGCAGCCAGCTTCGGTGCGCTCGGCGATGACTTCGACGGTATCGCCATCGGGCAGCTCGGCCGACCGGTGCCGGCGGACCGTTTCGTCAGTTCGGTGTCGAGTCAGTTCACCGACTGGGAGGCGGCGAACAGCACGTACTTCTACGGGCTGGGCGAGTCCTTCCCGGGCCGGCTGCCCAACGGTCTGACCAAGCACTACCGCTACAGCGACCTGGCCAAGGTCACCCATCGGTTCCAGGGTGGCTATTCCGGGATGCTGGCCGAGCGCATCGTCTACCCGGTCTTCGAACCCGACCTGGGCGGCTGGGCGGCCGTGACGAGGGTCGCGGTGCCGGGACAGCGGGTCGAGTACTACAACACCAAGCAGGTGCGCTGGTTCGGCGAACTGGCCTTCGGTACCCCGGTCGAGGACCTGCCGTGGCTGGATCTGGTGGCCGCCTACTGGTCCGAGCCGACGGCGTACCGGGCCGGCCGGCACTACCAGGAGACCTGGAACGGTGCACCGTACGGGCCCTCGTTCCCGACGCCTCGGTGGCCGGACGACGGCGTGACCCGGCAGGGTGACGTGATCGGGCTGGCCGTGGGGTTGTACCACGACGCGGCTGGTCACGTCGGCGGTTCGGTGACGGACGCCGGGCGTACCGCGTTGTATCGCAACGGCAAGCTGGTCGGGGAGAGCGAGGAGTACGGCTGGGGGCAGTTCGAGGTGCCACCCGGTACGGCGAACTACCGGCTGGAGACGTCGGCCAAGCGCAGCTTCACGGACCTGAGCACCGAGGTCAGCGTGGCGTGGACCTTCCGGTCCGGCCATGTCCGGGGTGACAAGTACGCGCGGCTGCCGGTCAGCGTGGTCCGGTTCGCGCCTGCGTTGGACGCGCGGAACGCCGCACCGGCCAACCGGGCCTTCGTCATCCCGATCGAGGTGCAGCGTCAGGCGGGTGCCCCGAAGGGGCGGACCACGTCGCTGACCGTCGACGTCTCCTACAACGGTGGGAAGACCTGGCAGAAGGCGAAGGTGACCAAGGCCGGCAGTGGCTGGCAGGCGGTCGTGAAGCACCCGCGGGGCACCGGTCACG
Organism: Verrucosispora sp. FIM060022; assembly: GCF_003977705.1. Lineage (NCBI taxonomy): Bacteria > Bacillati > Actinomycetota > Actinomycetes > Micromonosporales > Micromonosporaceae > Micromonospora > Verrucosispora sp. FIM060022. Next base: position 165,384 of record NZ_RQIV01000002.1, on the reverse strand, counting down.
TGTCGCTGCGGGCCAGCGCCCAGGACAGCACCGGCAGCACGGTGACCCAGCGGATCATCCAGGCGTACCGCCTGCGGTGAACCGCGCGGCAGGCGTTCGTTAAGAAGGGCCCCTTCCTATACGCGAGGCGTTAGGAAGGGGCCCTTCCTTACACCTCAGTCGTTGGCGTGCAGGGCGGCGTTGAGTTCGATGCCCCGGCCGGTACGCGGGCGGGCCTCCAGCGCGCCGTTCACCGAGTTGCGCCAGAACAGCAGCCCGTCGACGCCGGAGAGCTTCCGGGCCTTGACCACCCGACCGTCCGGCAGGGTGATCTTCGAGGCGGCGGTGATGTAGCAGCCGGCCTCGACCACGCAGTCGTCGCCGAGCGAGATGCCGATCCCGGCGTTCGCCCCGATCAGGCTGCGCTCGCCGATGCTCACCCGGTCCGTGCCGCCACCGGAGAGGGTGCCCATGATGGAGGCACCGCCGCCGATGTCCGAGCCGTCGCCGACCACCACACCCTGCACGATGCGACCCTCGACCATCGAGGTGCCCAGCGTGCCGGCGTTGAAGTTGACGAAGCCCTCGTGCATGACAGTGGTGCCACTGGCCAGGTGCGCGCCGAGGCGGACCCGGTCGGCGTCGGCGATGCGCACCCCGGAGGGCACCACGTAGTCGGTCATCCGGGGGAACTTGTCCACCCCGTACACAGCCAGGTGACGGCCGGCGGCCCGCTCGATGACGCGCAGCTCGTCCACCCGCTCCGGCGGGCACGGCCCGGCGGAGGTCCAGGCCACGTTTGCCAGCTTGCCGAAGATGCCGTCGAGGTTGAGCTGGTTGGGCCGCACCAGACGGTGGGAGAGCAGGTGCAGCCGCAGGTACGCGTCGGCCGCGTCCTTGATCGGGTCGGCCAGCGAGCCGATCACCGTTACCACCTGCACGGTACGCAGACCGGGCAGCGCCCGGTCGCCGAGCGCTCCCGGCGGCAGATCCAGTACGTCGGCCTCGTCCTCGCCGGGCACCAGCGGCAACTCGCCCAGGCCCAGCTTGCCGGTCGGGTACCAGGTGTCGAGCACCTGGTCATCGGCAGTGACGGTGGCCAGGCCGATGCCCCACGCGGATTCTGTCGACGTCACGTACTCACCTCTCGTTGCCAGCTCACACCGCTCACGGGCTCGCGTCTCGCGGTCGCCAGTTGTGACGGTACCGTGCGGACCATGGAGAACCCGCTCACCCCCGAGGTCCTCGCCGATCCGGTGGCGTTGACCCGTGCCCTGGTCGACATCGAGTCCGTGTCCCTCAACGAGAAGGCCATCGCCGACTGCGTGGAGGAGGTGCTGCGGGCGGTACCGCACCTGAGCACGTACCGGCACGGCAACACCGTGATGGCCCGTACCGACCTGGGCCGGGGCTCGCGGGTGGTGTTGGCCGGGCACCTGGACACCGTTCCGCTGAACAACAACTTCCCGTCGACCATGCGCGGCGACCTGATGTACGGCTGCGGCACCTCGGACATGAAATCCGGGGTGGCCTTCGCCCTGCACCTCGCGGTGACCCTGGCCGAGCCACGCCACGACGTGACGTACTTCTTCTACGAGGCGGAGGAGATCGAGTCGCGGTACAACGGGCTCACCCTCGTCTCCGCGGCCCATCCGGAGTGGCTCCAGGCCGATTTCGCGCTGCTGCTGGAGCCGACCCACGGGGTGGTGGAGGCCGGCTGCCAGGGCACCATGCGGGCGACGGTGGTCACCACCGGGGTCCGGGCCCACTCGGCCCGCTCCTGGCACGGGGTCAACGCCGTGCACGCCGCCGGTGACGTGCTGCGCCGGCTCGCCGAGTACCAGGCCCGACGGGTGACGATCGACGGCTGCGAGTACCGCGAGGGGATGAACGCGGTGCGGATCCACGGTGGGGTCGCCGGCAACGTGGTGCCGGACCGGTGCGAGATCGAGGTCAACTACCGCTTCGCGCCGGACCGTACGCCGGCCGAGGCCGAGGCGCACCTGCGCGAGGTGCTTGCGGGGTACGAGCTTGCGGTGACGGACTGCGCGTCCGGTGCCCTGCCGGGGCTCGACGCCGCGCCGGCGCGGGAGTTCCTGGCGGCGGTGGGTGCCGCCCCGATCGGCAAACTGGGCTGGACGGACGTGGCCCGCTTCGCGGCGCTGGGCATCCCGGCCCTCAACTTCGGCCCCGGTGACCCGAACCTGGCCCACCACCCGGACGAGCACGTGGAGATCGGCAAGATCCGCGAGGGCGCGGCCATCCTGCACCGCTGGCTCGCCAACGTTTGAGTCGTTGGTTTGTCAGCGTCTGACCGGAAGGCTGGTGCCTTCCGGTCAGACGACGGTGAGCTGGGAGTCGGTGGCGGGTTCGTCGGCAGGCTCGGGAGCGGTTTCGAGCAGCCGCTCCCGGCGGCGCTCTGCCACCACGTCGCGGATGCGCCGCTGCATCTGTCGCCGGATCCGGATCCGTTCGTTGTTGTTGTTGATCACGCGTTGTCTCCTCCCCCGAAGCCGCGCGCCGGGGCATACCCGGTATGTGAATAGTACGACGCCTGGGGAAGTGATTTGGTTGCACAAGATCACAAAGTGTTTTCCGAGTTCTGCGGCGTAGCTCCACTACGGTTGCTCCCATGGAGCAGAGCAACCACCGCGAACCAGGACGGGAGCGGCATCGAGGCGCCGTCACGATGCGCCGGCAGGCGATTCCCACCAGCACCGCCGACCAGGGGCTGCTGGATTCGCGGGCCCGAGCCGACTGGCGGACCAAGGACTCCTGGCGTGCGTTGCGCATCCTCTCCGAGTTCGTCGAGGGCTTCGACACCCTCGCCGATTTGCCGCCGGCGGTAAGCGTCTTCGGCTCGGCCCGGAGCAAACCGGACAGCCCGGAGTGCCAGCTCGCCGAGGCGGTCGGCGCGGCCCTGGCCCGGGCCGGCTACGCGGTGATCACCGGGGGTGGCCCCGGCGTGATGGAGGCGGCCAACCGGGGCGCGAGCGAGGCCGGCGGACGCTCGGTGGGCCTCGGCATCGAACTCCCCTTCGAGCAGGGCATCAACGAGTGGGTCGACCTCGCGATCGACTTCCGCTACTTCTTCGCCCGCAAGACCATGTTCGTCAAGTACGCCCAGGCGTTCGTGGTGCTGCCCGGTGGCTTCGGCACCCTGGACGAGTTGTTCGAGGCGCTCACGCTGGTGCAGACCGGCAAGGTCACCCGGTTCCCGGTGGTGCTGATGGGCAGCGACTACTGGCGGGGACTGCTCGACTGGCTGCGCGACACCATGGCGGTGGAGGGCAAGATCGGGCCGGTCGACCTCGACCTGATCCGCGTCACCGACGACATCGCCGAGGCGGTGCGGCACATCGTGGAGGCCGAGGCCGCGCTCAGCCCGGAGCAGGAATCGGTACGCGAGGAAGCCGTGGCCCGTACCGCCGCGGACCAGCAGGCGGCGGCCGAAGAATCGGAGCGCTGACCGAGTGGCCGCGATCTGCGTATTCTGTGCCTCCTCCCGTACCCTCGACCGGCGCTGGCTGGACCTCGCCACCGCCACCGGCGCGGAGATCGCCCGGCGCGGACACACCCTGGTCAGTGGCGGCGGCTGCGTCGGGATGATGGGCGCGCTTGTCGACGGGGCCCGCTCGGCGGGTGGCCGGACGATCGGCGTGATCCCGCAGGCGCTCGTCGACCTGGAGGTCGCCGACCTGGCCTCCGACGAGTTGGTGGTCACCGACTCGATGGCCAGCCGGAAGGTTGTCATGATCGAGAAGTCGGACGCCTTCCTCACGCTGCCCGGCGGGCTGGGCACCCTCGACGAACTCTTCGAGGTCTGGACCACCGCCACCCTGGCCCTGCACCGCAAGCCGATGGTGCTGGTGGACACCGACGGCTTCTACTCGCCCCTGGTGGAGTGGCTGCGCAACGTGACCGCGCAGAACTTCCTCAAGCCCGGCGGCTTCAACCTCCTCCAGTTCGCCGACACCCTCCCCGCCGCCCTCGACCTCCTCGAATCCCGCCTTACCTGACCTGCCCTCCGCCATGATCGCGCTCGATCCGGGATCGAGTGGCCTCGGCGGCATCACCAAGGCACTCGATCCCAGATTGAGCGTGATCATGGGCGCGGCCATGCTCAGTCGGGCAGGGTGTCGAGGGTGATCATGGGCGTGGTCACGCTGGGTGGGGCAGGAGTGATGGTGCGTCAAGGGTGCGGCGTGCGTCGGGACTGAAGAGGGTGTGGCGCGGCAAGGGGTGTCGCAGGCCCGTGATGGGATGGCGGGATGCAGGCGTACCGGCTGGTGCGTCGGCCCGTGGGGCCGACCGAGGGAGACGGCCCGACCGACGGGCGCTCCCCGGCGCAGGCTCTCCCGGTCGCCGACCCGCCGTCGACCGCGCCAGCGCCCGCCTCGCCACCCGCCAGTGAAGGCTCTCCCGGCGAGCAGACCGGCCCGGCGCCTGCCTCCGGCGAGCAGACCGGCCCGGCGCAGGTCGCCAGCCCGCCGGGCGACCCGGTGCACGCCTCTGCCCCGCAGATCGGCCCGGCTCGGGTCACTGGTCCGCAGGGCGACCCAGCGGTCACTGGGCTGCGGGGTGGGCTGGGGTGGGTGGCGGATGCGGGGCAGGCGGAGGTGGTGGCGCACACCGACGGGCCGATGCTGGTGCTGGGGGGACCTGGCACGGGGAAGACCAGCACCCTGGTCGAGGCGGTCGCCAGTCGGGTCGCCGAAGGGGTCGATCCGGAGCGGATCCTGGTCCTCACCTTCAGCCGGCGGGGCGCCGCCGACCTGCGGCACCGTATCGAGGCGCGGATCGCCGCCGATGGGCAGCGGGTGCTGCGCGAGCCGCTGGTGCGGACTTTTCCCGCGTACGCCTTCGGGTTGTTGCGGCGTGCGGCGGCCGAGCGGGGTGAGCCGTCGCCGCGGCTGCTCACCGGCCCCGAGCAGGATCTGATCATTCGTGAGCTGCTGGACGTGGTCGGCGAGGAGTCCGGCGACGACCCGGTCGGCTGGCCGGAGGATCTGCGCCCGGCGCTGCGTACCCGTGCTTTCGCGGCACAGCTGCGTGACCTGCTGATGCGGGCGGCCGAGCGGGGGGTGGGTCCGGTCGAGCTGGCGCGGCTCGGGGAGAAGTTGGGTCGGGCCGACTGGCCGGCGGCTGCCCGATTCCTGCGCGAGTACGTGGCCGTGCTGGCGCTGCGGGACGTCGCCAACCGGGGCTCGGTCGCGTACGACCCGGCGGAGCTGGTCCGGGCGGCCACCGGGATGCTGCGTGACGATCCGGAGCTGCTGGCCGTCGAGCGGCGTCGGCTGGCGTACGTCTACGTCGACGAACTGGCCGACACCGACCCCGCTCAGCGTGATCTGCTGGAGACGGTGGCCGGGGGCGGACTGACCCTGGTCGCCTTCGCCGATCCCGATTCGTCCACGTACGCCTTCCGGGGTGCCGACCCGACCGGCGTGACCACGTTTCCGCACCGGTTCCGGACGGCGTCCGGTGCGCCGGCCGCCCAGGTGCTGCTGACCACGAGTTACCGCTGCGGGGAGCGGCTGCTGGCCGCCTCCGCCCGACTGGCGCGGCGGCTGCGTGGTCCGGCGGCGCACCGCCGGATGCGTCCCGTGCCGGGCACGCCACCGGGCTCGATGGAGATCCATACCTTCCGGTCGGCGACCAGCGAGGCGGCCTGGTTGGCGCACGCGTTGCGCGAGGCGCACCTGCTCGGCGGGCTGCCGTGGGCGCGGATGGCGGTGCTGGTGCGGTCCACCGGCCGGCAACTGCCCACGCTGCGTCGGGCCCTGCATGCGGCAGGCGTGCCGACCGTGGTGCACGGTGAGGATCTGCCGCTGCACCTGCAACCGGCAGTCGCGCCGCTGCTGCTTCTGCTGCGTTGTGCGCTGGAGCCGGACCGGCTCGACGAGGAGGCCGCGGTAGCGCTGCTGCACTCACCGCTGGGCGGTGCCGATCCGCTGGCGGAGCGGCGGCTACGCCAGGGACTGCGGGCACTTGCCCTGGCCGCCGGCGACCGCCGTCCGTCCGGTGAGTTGATCGTCGAGGCGCTGCGCGACCCGGCCGAGTTGGCAGGTGTCGAGCGGCGCTGGGCCGAGCCGGCGCAGACGGTGGCCGGGCTGCTGGCCGTGGCCCGGGAGACGGCCGCTCGGCCGGGTGCCACCGCCGAGGACGTGCTCTGGGCGGTCTGGCGGGCCAGCGGTCTCGCCGAGCTCTGGTCGGCGGCGTTGACTAGGGGGCCGTCGGTGGCCGGCGAAGGTGATCTGGCACGGCGTCGTCGTGCCGAGGCGGCCGACCGCGATCTGGACGCGGTGATGGTCCTCTTCGACGCCGCCGCCCGGTTCACCGACCGGCTGCCCGGTGCGCGTACCGAGGTGTTCCTCGACCACGTGCTCGGGCAGGAGTTGCCCGCCGACACCCTCGCGCCGACCGCCGACCGGGGCGACGCGGTACGGCTGCTCACCGCGCACGCCGCGAAGGGGCTGGAGTGGGACCTGGTGGCCGTCGCCGGTGTGCAGGAGGGCGTCTGGCCCGACCTGCGGCTGCGCGGCAGCCTGCTCGGCTCGGAACGGCTGGTGGACGTGCTGGCCGGCCGGGCGGACGGCGCGGGCACGGTGGCCACCCTGGTCGGGCAGACCTCCGCCCTGCTGGACGAGGAGCGGCGGCTGTTCCATGTCGCGGTGACCCGAGCCCGACGCCGCCTGCTGGTCAGCGCGGTCGCCTCGGCCTCGGTCGGCGGCGACGACCACGATGAACAACCCAGCCGCTTCCTCTACGAACTCGGCCCTGGCGACACCCCCACCGACGAGGCGTCGACGGCCAGCGGGGACCCCGAGCCGTTGCCCGCGGGCATCGAGACCTCCGGCACCGAGCCCTCCGGCAGCGAGACGTCCACCAGCGAGGCGGGCGGGTCGCGTACCTTGCCGGTGAGTCGGCCGCCGCGGGCGTTGACCCTGCCCGCCCTGGTGGCGGAGTTGCGTACCGCGCTCGTCGATCCGGCCGCGCCGCTGGCCCGGCGGCAGGCGGCGGCGGCCGAGTTGGCCCGGCTCGGTGCCGCTGGGGTGTCCGGGGCGCATCCCGACGACTGGTGGGGGCTGCGACCGCTGTCCGACGATCGGCCGCTCGTCGACGAGGGGGAACCGGTCCGGGTCACCCCGTCGGGCATGGAGAGCGCGCTGCGGTGCAGCCTGCGTTGGCTGTTGGAACGGCACGGCGGCAGCACACCGGCCAGCGCCGCACAGGGGGTCGGCAACCTGGTGCACGCGGCGGCGATGCTCGCCGAGGACGCCCGCGCCGACCGCAGCGCCCTGCTGGAGTACGTCGCCGCCCGGTTCGACGCGATCGAGTTGGCCGCCCGCTGGATGGTGGGGCCGGAGCGGGCCCGCGCCGAGGCGATGGTCGACAAGCTGCTGCGCTGGTTGGCCGCCAACCCACGTCGGCTGCTCGCCATCGAGCACGAGTTCGCGGTCCGCCTCGACGACCCGCACCGGCCCGTCGACCTGGTCGGCCGGGTGGATCGCCTGGAGGTGGACGAGGACGGCCGGTTGGTGGTGATCGACCTCAAGACCGGCAAGTCGACAACCGTCACCGAACGCGAGGTGGTCGAGCATCCGCAGCTCGGCGCGTACCAGGCGGCGGTGGAGGCGGGGGCCTTCGCCGAGTTCGGCGACGAGTCGGGCGGGGCTGCCCTGGTGCAGCTCGGCACCGGTGCGCGCGACGCCCGGGAACAGTCCCAGCCGCCGGCCACCGACGGTCCCGAGGCCGGCTGGGCCACCGCCCTGGTACGCCGCACCGCCGATACGATGGCCGCCTCCACCTTCGCCGCGGTCGCCAACTCGAAGTGTCGGGTCTGCCCGGTGCGTACCAGCTGCCCGGTCTCCGGGCAGGGGCGACAGGTGGTCGAGCCGCCGACCATACGTCGTCCCGAGCGCGAGGAGTGAGCGTGCCAGCCGGCGAAGCGGGCAGCATGACCCAGCCCGCGCTGTTCAGCCCCGGCGCCCCGGCGCCCCGGGCGGCCGACTCCGGTCCGCGCTACACCCCTGTCGAGCTGGCGAAGCTGCTCCGACTGCCGGCACCGACCCGGGAGCAGGCGGCGATCATCGCCGCGCCGGTCGAACCGCTGCTGGTGGTCGCGGGCGCAGGATCGGGCAAGACCGAGACGATGGCCGCCCGGGTGGTGTGGCTGGTGGCCAACTCCTACGTGCGGCCGGAGCAGGTGCTCGGCCTCACCTTCACCCGCAAGGCCGCCGGTGAGCTGGGGCACCGGGTGCGTACCCGGCTCGACCAGTTGATCCGCCGCCTCGGTCGGCGCGGCCGGGACCCGCTCGACGACCCGTTGGCCGGGGAACCGACGGTGGCCACCTACCACTCGTACGCCGGTCGGATCGTCACCGAGCACGGCCTGAGGGCCGGCTACGAGCCGTCCACCCGGCTGCTCACCGAGGCGTCCCGGTGGCAGTTGGTGGACCTCATCGTGCGCAACTACGACGGCGACATGTCCGAGGTGGACCGGATGCCCAGCACGGTCACCGACGCGGTGCTGGCCCTCGCCGGTGAGCTGGACGAACATCTGGTCGAGCCGGACGACCTGGCCGCGTGGACCGGCCGCTTCTTCGCCGACGTGCAGTCGCGTCCCGGCCGGATCTACGCCGACGTGCGCAAGGCCCTCGCCTTGCAGCAGACCCGGCTGAAGCTTCTGCCGCTGGTCCGCGCCTACGCCCGGCGCAAGGACGACTTCGAGGCGATGGACTTCGCCGACCAGTTGGCCCGCGCCGCCCGGGTGGCCCGCGACCATCCGGGCGTCGGCGAGATCGAACGGGACCGCTACCGCGTGGTGCTGCTCGACGAGTACCAGGACACCAGCCACGCCCAGGTGGTGCTGCTGCGGGCGCTGTTCGGCGACGGGCATCCGGTGACCGCCGTGGGCGACCCCTGCCAGTCCATCTACGGCTGGCGGGGTGCCAGCGCCGGCACCCTGGACCGCTTCCCGACCGAGTTTGTCGGCAGCGACGGCAGCCCGGCCCGGGTGCTCGGGCTGACCACCAGTTGGCGCAACCGTCCGGAGATCCTCGCGGTGGCCAACGCGCTGGCCACCCCGTTGCGGGCGGCCGGTGCCCGGGTGCCGGAACTGCACGCCGCGCTCAGCGTCGACGAGCCCATCGCGCACCGCAGCCCCCGTGGGGCCGCCGCCGGCACCGTGCACTGTGCGCTGCTGTCGACGTACGCCGACGAGGCCGACTGGATCGCCGACAGCCTGCTGGCGGCGTGGCAGGGGGCGGCTCGGATGCCGCGGGCGCTGCCCGAGCAGATTCCGGTCACCGCCCGCCCGACCACGGCGGTGCTGGTCCGGCTGCGCAGCCAGATCCCGGCGATCGCCGCCGCGCTGCGCGAGCGCGGCCTACCGGTCGAGGTGGTCGGGCTCGGCGGCCTGCTGGACACCCCCGAGGTCCGCGACGTGGTGTGCACGCTGCGGGTGCTGGCCGACCCGACCGACGGTGCCGCCCTGCTGCGCCTGTTGACCGGTGCCCGGTGGCGGATCGGGCCCCGGGATCTGGTCGCCCTGCACCGCCGGGCCAAGGCCATCGCCGCCGCCCGCCGCCAACTCGCCGACGACGGCGATCCCGAGATCGTCCCGGATCGTCTGGACGAGGCGACCCTGGTGGAGGCGCTGGCCGACCTCGGCCCGGCGCAGGCGTACTCGGCCGAGGGGTATGCGCGGCTGCGCGCGTACGCCCGGGAACTGGGGTTGCTCCGTTACCGGCTGGACCAGTCCCTGCCGGAGCTGATCGCGGACATCGAGCGGACCACCGGCCTGGACGTGGAGGTGGCGGTACGGGCCGGCGGGGAGGGCGCCGGTGACGCCGGCCTGGCCCGCGCTCACCTGGACGCCCTCGGTGACGTGGCCGCCCGGTTCAGCGGGGAGACGCCGGGGGCCACCCTCGCCGGTTTCCTGGCCTATCTGGCCGCCGCCGAGGACGAGGAGCGCGGGCTCGCCCCCGGTGAGGTGGAGGTGGTCGAGGGTGCGGTGCAGATCCTCACCGCGCACGCCGCGAAAGGGCTGGAATGGGACGTCGTGGCGGTCGCCGGGCTGAGCAGGGGAGTGTGGCCGGGGCCGGTACGCAACTCCGATCACTGGCTCGGTGGCCTGGGCGTCCTGCCGTTCCCGTTGCGTGGTGACGCCGACGGGCTACCCGAGCTGGCCCTGGCCGAGGCCGCCGATCAACGCGCGGTGGCCCGCACGATGGCGGAGTTCACCGACGCCTGGCGGGCCCACGACGAGCGGGAGGAACGGCGACTGGCGTACGTGGCGGTAACCCGCCCCCGTCGACTGCTGCTCTGCTCGGGCCACTGGTGGGGGGAGGGCACCAAACGCCCACGCGGGCCGTCGGCGCTGTTGCGTGAGATACACGACGCCTGCCTGGACGGCGGGCCCGGTCACCTGGTCGACGAGTGGACGCCCGAGCCGACGCCCGACGCGGTCAACCCGACCACCGAGGTGGTGTTGCGCGCCGAGTGGCCGGCGGACCCGCTGGGGGTACGTCGGCCGGCGCTGGCCGAGGCGGCGGCGCTGGTGCGCCGGTTCCTCACCGGGGAGGGCGGGCCGGACGACTCCGCCGCCTCGGATCCGCAGGTGGCGCGGTGGCGGCGGGAGGCCGATCTGCTGCTGGCCGAGCGGGCGGAGCTGAGCCGACTCTCCGGCCCGATCGACGTGGTGTTGCCGGAGCAGCTGTCGGTGACGCAGCTGGTCAGTCTGCGCCGGGATCCGGCGGCCCTGGCCCGTACGCTGCGCCGGCCGTTGCCCGCCGAGCCCAACCCGTACGCCCGTCGGGGCACCGCCTTCCACGCCTGGCTGGAGCAGCGCTTCGGGGCGGACCGGCTGCTCGACACCGACGAGTTGCCCGGGGCGGCCGACGAGGACGCCGCGCCGGACGAGGCGTTGGCCGAGCTGCAGCGGCGCTTCCTGGCCAGCGAGTGGGCCGACCGGACGCCGATCGAGGTGGAGGTGCCGTTCGCCACGGTGATCGGCGGCGTGGTGGTGCGGGGCCGGATGGATGCGGTGTTCCGCCGGCCGGGGGACCGCTTCGACGTGGTCGACTGGAAGACCGGTGCCCGCCCGACCGGCGCGTCCGCCGAGGTGGCCGCGGTGCAGTTGGCGGTCTACCGGCTGGCCTGGGCGGAGTTGGTCGGGGTGCCGGTCGACCGGGTCGGCGCGGCCTTCCACTACGTGCGGGAGGGGGTCACGGTACGCCCGGCGGATCTGCTCGACCTCGATGGCCTCACCACCTTGATCACCTCGATTCCACAGCCGTGACACTTGCTGTGGGTCCGGAGCGCTGGTAACGTGCCTCGCGTTGCGAGTTTTGGTTACCAGCTCTGTGTGCGCCTGGTTGAACTTAGCCCCAGGCGCACTTTGTTGTGTCCGGAGTTCTCCGGGCGGGGCGACCAGAAGCGACAGGTGTTCCGGGCAGGTCCGCCCGGCGCACTCCTCTCTCCGATCCCGCAACAGGTGCGGGATCGACGTTCCGTCAAGGAGACGTAACAAGCATGGCTATTGGCACCGTCAAGTGGTTCAACGCTGACAAGGGCTTCGGTTTCATCACCCCGGACGGCGGCGGCGCTGACGTCTTCGCCCACTTCTCGGCGATCCAGTCCTCCGGCTACCGGAGCCTGGACGAGAACCAGCGGGTCGAGTTCGAGGTCGTCCAGGGCCAGAAGGGCCCGCAGGCGGAGAACATCCGTCCGCTCTGACCTCAGGGCGACACACACTTCCTGATCGCGAACGGTCGGGTCACATCCGGTGAACTTCTGGCCGGTGTGACCCGACCGTTCGCACATTCGGGCGCACTCCTCCGCATCCTGAGTCGGGAATCAGTCGTTGAAGCGTCGGGTGGCTGACTGCCAGCACCGCTGGGCCGGGTGAGGCTGGCCTCGGGGGCAAGCGCAGACGCGGCTTGGGCGCGGGGGAGGTAGGACCTTATGGTGGGCTCGGCGACGGCACGTGAGCTGCTGTTGGTGGTGGCGATGGCGGTCGTCGGGCTGCTGCTGGCCACGGTGGCGGCGTTCACGCCCTGGCCGGTCACGCCTGGTGGGTCCGCACCCTCCAGCCTGGTGGATCTCCAGGGTCCGCCGGTTCCCCCGGAGCCCGTCGGCAGCACGGCCGGCTGATTCCGCCCCTCACGGCACGCCCGGCCTCGGCACCAGCGCGCAACGGTTCCTCCCGCGCGTAGCCGTCGAGACGCTAGGGTCGGACCGTGCCGACGCGCAAAGCGAAAATCCCAGCGACCAGGTATCCGGTCGAGCGGTTCACTCTCGACAACGGCCTGCGGGTGGTCCTCACCCCCGATCGCAGCGCCCCGGTCATCGGGGTGGCGGTCGTCTACGACGTGGGCATCCGTTCCGAGCCCGAGGGGCGTACCGGCTTCGCCCACCTCTTCGAGCACCTGATGTTCCAGGGCTCGGAGAACCTGGAGAAGCTCGCGCACTTCCGGCACGTGCAGGGCGCCGGTGGCACCTTCAACGGCTCCACCCACCTGGACTACACCGACTACTTCGAGACCCTGCCGAGCAACGCGCTGGAGCGGGCGCTGTTCCTTGAGGCCGACCGGATGCGCGGCCCTCGGTTGACCGAGGAGAACCTGCGTAACCAGGTCGACGTGGTCAAGGAGGAGATCCGGGTCAACGTGCTCAACCGGCCGTACGGCGGGTTCCCGTGGCTGACCCTGCCACCGGTCATGTTCGACACCTTTCCCAACGCACACGATGGCTACGGCTCCTTCGTCGACCTCGAATCGGCCACCGTCGCCGACGCCGCCGACTTCTTCCGCCGCTACTACGCCAGCGGCAACGCCGTGCTGGCGGTCAGCGGCGACATCGACGTGGCCGAGGCGACCACGCTGATCGAGCGGCACTTCGGTGACGTGCCGGCCCGCCCGGCGCCGCAACGCCCGGACTTCGCCGAGCCGGAACTGACCGTCGAGCGACGCACCGCGTACACCGACCAGCTGGCGCCGCTACCGGCGGTGGCGTCGGGGTGGCGGGTGCCCGACCCGATCAATGACTTCGCCGCCTACCTGCCGTACGTGGTGCTGGCCGAGGTGCTCACCGACGGCGACGCCTCCCGGCTGGTCGAACGGCTGGTGCAGCGTGATCGGACGGTGACGAGCGTCGGTGGCTACCTGAGCTTCCTGGGCGACCCGTTCGACGTGCGCGACCCCACGGCTCTGCTGCTGCAGGCGCACCTGCCGCCGGGTGGCGATGTGGACAAGGTGCTGCGCACCGTCGACGAGGAGTTGGACCGGCTGGCCACCGACGGGCTGGCCGACGGCGAACTGGCCCGCACCCAGGCCAGGATGGCCACCCACCTGCTGCGCGACACCGACGCGGTGCTCGGCCGTGCGCTGCGGATGGCGGTGCTGGAGCAGCAACGCGGCGAGCCCGGACTGCTCAACGACCTGCCCCGGCTGGTCGGCGCGGTCACCGACGAGCAGGTCCGCGCCGCCGCCGCCACCCTGCGACCGGAGCGCCGCGCATCCGTCGAGGTCATCCCCGGCGGTGGCCGGTCATGAACGAAGGAGACAGCCCGGTGAGTGCGAGGGCCCTGCCGCCGCTCGGTCCGACCCGTCGGCTCAAGCTGCCGAGCCAGGCCGAGCGGACGCTCGGCAACGGGCTCACCGTGATCGCCGTCCGCCGGTCGGCGGTGCCGCTCGTCGAGCTGCGGCTCTGGATGCCGTTCGGCCGTGCGCACCTGGCCCGGGGTCAACTGCTCGCGCAGACGCTGCTCTCCGGCACCGAGACGATGAGCAGTGTGCAGATCGCCGCCGAGTTGCAGAAGATCGGTGGTGGCCTCTCCGCCGGGCTCGACCCGGATCGGCTGATGCTCTCCGGCACCGGCCTGGCCACCGGTCTGGATCGGCTGCTGGAGATCCTCGCCGAGGTGCTCACCGGCGCCAACTACCCGGCCGAGTGGGTGGCCACCGAACGCGACCGCATGGTCGACGGTATTCAGGTCGCCCGCAGCCAGCCGGCCCACCTGGTCCGTACCGCGCTGCTCAAGCGGATCTACGGCAAGCACCCGTACGCGGTGCAGACGCCGGAGCCCGAGCAGGTCCGCGCGGTCCGGCCGGCGGCCCTGCGTACGCTGCACGCCCAGCGGGTGCATCCGGCCGGTGCGGTTCTCGTACTGGTCGGCGACGTACGGCCGGAGCGGGCCCTGGACGCGGCCGAGAAGGCACTCGGCGGCTGGAAAGGTGACGGACACTCCGTCACGCCGCCACCTGCCCCGCCACTGGTGCCCGGTCCGCTGCTGCTGATCGACCGGCCCGGCTCGGTGCAGTCGTCGCTGCGGATGGCGCTGCCGGGGGTTCCGCGTACCCATCCCGACCACGCCGCACTGCAACTGGCCAACCTGATCTTCGGTGGCTACTTCTCCTCGCGATGGGTGGAGAACATCCGGGAGGACAAGGGCTACACCTACGGCCCGCACTCGGTGGTGGAGCATTCGGTGGCCGGTTCGCTGCTGGTGGCCGCCGCCGAGGTGGCCACCGAGGTGACCGCACCGGCGCTGCTGGAGACCCACTACGAGTTGGGTCGGCTCGCCACCCTGGCACCGAGCGAGGAGGAGTTGGAGCAGGCCCGGCAGTACGCCCTCGGCACCCTCCAGCTGGGGGTCTCCACCCAGGCCGGGCTGGCGTCGCTGGTCAGTGCCTACGCCGGCAACGGACTGCGCCTGGACTTCCTGTCCGAGCACGCGGCCCGACTGGCCAGGGCGACAGTCGACGACGTCGCCGCGGTGGCGGCCCGGTATCTCGCCCCGTCGCGGGCGGTCACCGTGGTACTCGGTGACGCCGAGCGGATCGCGGACGCACTGGGCACCCTGACCTCGATCGAGACCGCGCCGGTGCCGGCATGATCCCGCGAGCTGCCACCCGCTCGGGCGGTGGCACCGGTTGGGGTGGCGTCGGGCAGGGCACCGGATCGGGCGGTGAGGCCGCTCCGCCGCTGGCCCGCTCCACGCTGGACCGGGCGGCGCATCGGCGTACCGACACCGACTGGCTGGCCGGGGCCTGGGCCGGGGCACGGGTGCTGGTGCTGGACGTGAAGGCGGGCGGACGGGCCTTGGTGCGTACCGACACCGACCTGCCGAGCCTGGTTCTCGTCGAGGCCGACGGTCTGCCGCCGGAGCTCGCTGCCGAGGCGATGTTCCTGGGCGTGGAGCCGGA
Organism: Verrucosispora sp. FIM060022; assembly: GCF_003977705.1. Lineage (NCBI taxonomy): Bacteria > Bacillati > Actinomycetota > Actinomycetes > Micromonosporales > Micromonosporaceae > Micromonospora > Verrucosispora sp. FIM060022. Next base: position 150,193 of record NZ_RQIV01000002.1, on the reverse strand, counting down.
CGGCGTGCCGGTGTTCTGCGTACACACCGAACTGCCCCTCGCGCCGGACACCCGGTCGGCCAACCTGCGGCAGATCGGCCACCTGCTCGATGACCGGGACGCCGGCCTGTTCACCACGGCACTGGCGTTGACCAACTGGCACCTGCGGCACCTGTACCACCCTGTCACGGGCGAGCCGACCCGGACGAACGAGGGGGGCTGGTCCCGGGTGGACAGCCGGGGCGAGCGGATCTGGCCGCGTACCGATCCGGCGATGATCGTGCTGGTGCACGACGGTGTCGACGGCGCCGACGGGCGGTGCCTGCTCGGCAACAACGCCAGTTGGCCGAGCACCCCCGGGCAACGCCGCTTCTCCTGCCTGGCCGGCTATGTGGAGCCCGGTGAGTCGGCCGAGGCGACCGTGCTGCGGGAGGTCCACGAGGAGGTCGGTGTCCCGGTCACCGACGTCACGTACGTGACAAGTCAGGCGTGGCCGTTTCCCGGCTCGTTGATGCTCGGATTCCTGGCGACCGCGGACCCGGCGCATCCGGTACGGGTCGATGCCGCCGAGATCGCCGAGGCCCGCTGGTTCACCCGGCAGGAGGTCGGCGCGGCGCTGGCCGGCCGGCCGGTGGATGTGGGCGGTGCCGAGTTGCGCCTGCCGCCACCGTCGTCGATCGCGTTGTTCCTGATCCACCGCTGGTTCGACGGCCACTGCTGAGCCCGGGCGGAACCCGTCGGGGGAGTGTGCGGCCCCGACCCGTGACCGTCGTTGCCGCGGCGGTCACGGGCCGGGGACACGGGCCGTCGTGGTCGGCTGGGTGAGGAACGCGGCGGGGGAGCCGGTCGACCATGACGGACGAGTGCGGGTGTCAGCTGCCGGGGTCGGGACGGGTCTGCCGTCCCCCCGGGTCGTCCAGCGGCAGCACCTTGATCCGCTGTCTGCCGGAACGTACGGCGCCGACCGTGGCGAACGCGCGGGCCAGCACGAAGGCGGCGTCGCGGTCTTCAGCGTGCACCACCTGGCGGCGCGGCTCGGGTCGGGTGGTCTCGTCCCGCAGCCGGTGGCCTTCGGCCCAGGCGGCCGTGATGTCGGCTTCGGCGGCGGCGCGGATGCTGGTGCGAACGATCAGGAACCGCATGTGGGTCTCCGGATGTGCCGCGACGGGTGGAGTTGGTGGAACTTCCACGTCAGGTACATCCGTCATGCTACGCCGCAATCGCATCTCATCAAGTGGAACGCTCGGATTGGACGCAGGCTCGTCCGATCATCCGACCCCTGCTCGTCGGGCTCGCCGAACGACAAGGGGCCGCCGGCACCGATGCCGGCGACCCCATCGGGCGTACGCGAATTCGGTTCAGTTCAGATCGAACTGCCCGTTCTTGGCGCCGGAGATGAAGCCCAGCCAGCCGGCCCGGTTGAACAGCAGCACCGGACCACCGCGATCCTTGCTGTCGCGCAGTGCCACCGCCGCGGGGCCGTTGCGCAGCGGTGCTACCTCGACGCAGTTGGAGGTCTGGCTGCGCGTGCTGGTACGCCAGGGCGCGTCGGCGAGTTGGGCGAGGACGGAGGTGTTGCGGATCTCGTTCATCGTTGTGCTCCTGAGGTCGATCGACACCGACGAGTGGCTGGACTGTCGTGCGGTGTTGCCTCACCGTTCCGTCAGGCGCCCGGCGGAGCCGCGGCGCTGGGTCGGCGCCGTTGCCGAACCACCTACCACGGTGGACGGGACGCCCGCCTCGGACAGCCGTCCCGCCGACTCCATCAGCCAGGAAACGGTGTCCGTTGCGGACAGCGCCGCCGTGCATAGCCACTCAAACGCCACTTTATAGCGATTTAGGGCGATTACCTCGGTCGACATGACGTCGGTGAAGCCACCTTCGATGGCCAGCGTCTCCGGATCGAGCGGGTCGGCGAACCGGTAGAGGGAGAACGCCGTCGGTGGCAGGTACCACTGACCGATCGGCGTGTCGCGCGGCAACACGTGCAGCGTGACGTTCGGCAGCATGGCCAGCTCGCACAGCTGCGTCATCTGCTCCCGGAGCACCTCGGGCGGCCCGGCCCGGTGACTGAGCGCCGCCTCCTCCAGGACCGCCGTGTAGCGGGGCGCGTCGGTGTCCCGGGTGAGCAACGACTGCCGGGCCAGCCGCGCCTTGATCTCGGTGTCGATGTCCTCACCGACCTCCGGATCGCCGGCCTCCCGGTCGACCTGCCAGGCGGAGGTGATCCGCATCCGGGCGTACCCGGTGGTCTGCAACAGCCCTGGCACCAGGACCGGGTTGTACTCGGAGATCTCGACGCAACCCGCCTCCAGCTCGGCGAAGCTGCGCTGCTGCCGGGTCATGGCCGGGAAGTTCTTCAACCAGCCACGGATGTCGCCCGCCTCCTGCGTGATGCCGAGCAGTTCGGCCCGTAGCGTCGCATCGACCCGGTAGAGGTCGAGCAGGTCCCGGACGTCCTGCGGGTCCGGCCGGCTGCGTCCGTTCTCCAGCCGGGACAGCTTCGACGCGGAGGCCCAACCGATGTGGTCGATGACCTGGTCTCCGGTCAGGCCGGCGGCCTCGCGCAGACGACGCAGCTCAAGGCCGAGCCGGCGACGGCGCAGGATCGGGCCGGGTGAGGCTGGAGGCACGGTGTCCTCTTTTCCGTCGACCGCCGCAGACGCGACGGTAACTGTATGAAAGTCGCCCCCCACGGTCAGTATGGACGTCGCGACCGGCGCCGGAGGTTCCGGCGGAGGGCGTGTCTCCAGAATTGCGCAGACCCGACACCGGAGGGGCCCCGCCGTGACCTGCGGCGCTCCGGGGTGGGGCGTCTGCCGCGCCCGTCGCGCCACCCCCGGAGGGATCAATGCGCACCGTCCTGAGACGCCCGGACTTCTGCCTGCTCTTCGGCGGACTGCTGGCCAGCATGATCGCCGAGTCGATGCTGCTGCTGGCACTCGCCATCTGGGTGAAGGACCTGACCGGATCGGACGCCCTCGCCGGCGCCATCATCTTCGTGATCATCGCCCCGCGGGTGCTCGCACCACTGGTCGGCTGGGTCGTCGACCGGTACCCCCGGCGTCGTGTCTTCGTGGTCACCAACCTCGCCATGGCGCTGCTGCTCACCCCGCTCCTCGCGGTGCGCGACGCGGGCGACATGTGGATCATTTACGGGGTGGCCGCGCTCTACGGCCTGGCCAACCTCACAGTCGGCGTGGTGCTCAGTCGACTGATCCGGGAACTCGTCCCCACCGACCTGCTCGGTGAGGCCAACGGGGTGCTCCAGACGGTGCGCCAGGGCCTGCGGCTGGTCGGCCCGCTGGCCGGTGCCGGGCTCTACGCGCTGGTCGGTGGCGGCATGCTGGCCACCGTCGGGATCGCCGGGTTCCTGGTCGCCGCCGTCGTGGTGGGCGGACTACCCTTCGCCGAGCCGGCTGAGGACCCGGCCGAGGGCTGCCCGGTCACCCGGCGTTGGCGGGTCCAACTCGTCGCGGGTCTGCGTCACCTCGTCGACGAGCCGGCGATCCGGCGGGCGCTTGTCGGCTACGGGCTCGGCTCGCTGGTGATGGGCTTCACCGAGTCGCTCATCTTCGCGTACGTCGATCAGGGACTGGGCCGGGACGCGGCGTTCGTCGGGGTGCTGGTCACCGTGCAGGGCGTCGGCGGTCTGGTCGGCGGTCTGGTCTCGGCCGCCGTGCTGCGTCGGGTCGGCGAGGTGGGCACGCTCGCCGCCGGTGTCGCGTTCTTCGGGCCGGCCGCATTGGCGCTGGCGTACCCGAACATGTGGCTCGGTTTCGCCGCCGTGCTGATGGCCGGTGTGTCGCTGCCGCTGACCATGGTCGGCCTGCACACGCTTGTGCAGCGACGCACCCCGCCCGAGGTGCTCGGCCGGGCCGCTGCCGCGGCCGAGGCGGTGACCCGGGTGCCGCAGGCGCTCTCGATCGGTGCCGGCGCCCTGGTCGTCGGCGTGCTCGACTACCGGTTGGTGTTCGTCGCGGTCGGGCTGGTCACCCTGCTCGCCGCCGCATACCTCTGGCGTGGACGCCAGCTCAGCCCGCCGGCCGGGCAGCCGGCACGTCCCCGGATCCCGGCACCGCGCCCCGCACCCGAAGGGCGAGCGCGTCCGGCCCCCGAAGATCGGAAAGACGGAAATACGGCCGTTTCGACCGTACGGCGGTGATCACGCCGCTCAGACACCGCGATTCCGGCGAACCTGAACCAACCCCGGGATCTGATCATTTTTCCGCCTTGCAGCGGGCCTGGCCGATACCCCTCCTCCAGACGCCGAACATTCGATGGAGTGTCGACGGTCACGTTCTGCACATTCGACGGAACTTGACACTGGCTCTTGACCTGCGAAAACGGCCCTCGTTCAATGATCAGCACACACAGCCTTCCGCTCGGAGGGTCGCAGCCAGGCCAGCACGTAGCGCGACAGACGAAACAGGCGCACGGGGGCCGCGACGATGTCTGGCTGGACGCTGCCGCACCACGCCTCAGAAGGGACGTCACAACTGTGACCAGACCACGCCGCCGCCATGTGGCCCTGATCGCCGCGCTGCTCCTCGCCCCCATGGTGGCGCCCGGGGTGGCCAATGCGAACGGCCCGTTCGTCCCGCCGGGTCAGGAGACCCTCAACCGCTCCTCGATCCTCAGCGCCGCCGAGGTCTCCGCCGAAATGCACGCCCTCGCGGCCCGCAGCAAGGGTGCCCTCCGGATCGAGGAGATCGGCCGTAGCGGCCGTGGCCGCCCGCTGGAGATCGCCTTCATCGGTACCGGTGAGACCCGGGTCTGGATCCAGGGCCGGATCCACGGCAACGAGCCCTACGGTGCCGAAGCCTCGCTGGACTTCCTCAAGACCCTGGTGTCCGGTGGGAAGAAGACGCAGGAAGTCCTGAAGAACATCAGCTTCGCGATCATCCCGATCTACAACCCGGATGGTTTCGAGGAGTACCGCCGCCAGGACAGCGTCCACCGCATCGACCTCAACCGCGACTGGGGCGTCGACCGGCAGATCTTCGACCAGATCAACAGCGTCCGGGCCAGCCGTGGCGAGGCCCCGCTGCCCGAGCGCAACTTCACCAACTACACCCAGTACCGCGCCGTCGAGTCGCAGCAGTTCTGGTACGCCTGGGCCGACTTCAAGCCGCACCACATGATCGACCTGCACCACCAGGGCACGTACTACGTCGGCGACGACACCGACGAGATGACCACCTTCTCGGTGGGCATCTCGCTCGACCCCGGCATGCTCACCCAGAGCCAGTGGGACACCGTACGCCGGATGGGCGTCGCGGCCGCGGACGCCGCCAACAAGAGCGGCGTGGTCGAGACCACCCTCTACCCGTACATCAACATCCCCGAGGGCGTCGTCTCGGCCGCCATGCTCAACGGCCCCGGCCCGCGTGGTGAGTACGCCAACTGGCGCAGCAACGCGATGTTCTTCGAGTCGCGCGGCGGCATCGGCCAGAAGAGCGGTGGCTACCTCATCAAGCAGAACGTCAACGGCCTCTGGGGCATCATCAACGCGATGAGCGACGGTTCGCTGGCGAACGTGGACGCCGACCGGTACAACGAGCTCCCGACGCGGGGTGCCACGATCACCACCTGCATCAAGTTCCCGAACCAGTGTGACTTCTGATCCTCCGCACTGACTGACAGCAGTGGCGGTCCACCCCGCACCGGGGTGGACCGCCACTGGCGTTGTCAGGCCGCGATCGTCGTCAGGCGGCGATGCCGGCCAGGTGCTGCTTGACCTGGACGATCGAGGGGTTGGTCAGCGCGCTGCCGTCGGCGAAACGCAGCGTGGGGACCGTCTGGTTACCGCCGTTGACGCTCATCACGAAGTCGGCGGCGGCCGGATCCTGCTCGATGTCGACCACCTGGTAGGCGATCCCCTCCCGGTCGAGCTGCGACTTCAGCCGGTGGCAGTAGCCGCACCAGGGCGTCGAGTACATCGTCAGCATGGTCAGATCCTCCCACGTCGGGCCCGGCTGGTCGCTGACCAGGCTCGGGCTATCCGCTGCAACGTCCGGGGCAGCTGAGACAATTCCCCGTTGTGGTGGTCAACTCCCCGTCCGAACGCGTGCTCGCCGGTCTCGACCCGGAGCAACGCTCGGCGGTCACCGCCCCCGCCGGGCCGGTCTGCGTACTGGCCGGTGCCGGCACCGGCAAGACCCGGGCGGTCACGTCGCGGATCGCGTACCGGGCGTTGACCGGTGAGATATCGGCCCGGCACGTGCTCGCGGTCACCTTCACCGCCCGGGCCGCCGCCGAGTTGCGACACCGGCTCGCTCAGCTGGGCGTGGCCGGGGTGCAGGCCCGCACCTTCCACGCGGCGGCGTTGCGTCAGGTGCGCTACTTCGCGCCCCGGCTGCTCGACGGGCGGGCCATGCCCGAACTGCTGGACAGCAAGGTCCGGCTGGTCACCCTGGCCGCCGCCCGGGCCGGCCTGCGCGCCGACCGGACCGCCGCCCGCGACCTCGCCGGTGAGATCGAGTGGGCCAAGTCCAGCCTGGTCGAGCCGGGGGAGTACGTGGTGGCCGCGGCCAAGGCGCTGCGCGAGACGCCGCACGAGCCGGTCAAGGTTGCCGAGGTCTTCGCCGCGTACGAGAAGCTCAAGCGGACCACCGGGGTGATCGACTTCGAGGACGTGCTGCGGGCCGCGGTCTGGGGCATCGAGGAGCACGCGGACGTCGCCGAGCAGGTCCGCAACCAGTACCGGCACTTCGTCGTCGACGAGTACCAGGACGTCAACCCGTTGCAGCAGCGGCTGCTGGACGCCTGGCTGGGCGGCCGCGACGACGTGACAGTGGTCGGTGACGCCAGCCAGACGATCTACTCGTTCACCGGGGCGACCTCGTCGTACCTGGTCGACTTCCCGCGCCGGCACCGCGGCGCGACAGTGGTCCGGTTGGTCCGCGACTATCGGTCCACTCCGCAGGTGGTCGGTCTGGCCAACGCGGTCATCTCGCAGGCGCGGGGCACCGAGGCGCGGTTGCGGCTGGAACTGGTCGGCCAGCGCCCCGCCGGCCCCGCACCCGAGGTGCGGATCTTCACCGACGAGGCGGCCGAGGCCAACGCGGTGGCGGCGCGCTGCCGGGCCCTGGTCGACGCCGGCACACCGGCCCACGAGATCGCGGTGCTGTTCCGCACCAACGCCCAGTCCGAGGCGTACGAGAAGGCGCTCGCCGAGTCCGGCGTGCCGTACGTGGTGCAGGGGGCCGACCGGTTCTTCGAGCGGCCCGAGGTGCGCCAGGCGATGGTGGCGATGCGCGCGGCCACCCGGTCGATCCCCGGCGAGACGCCGTTGGCGGCGGCGGTGGTCGAGGCGCTGGCCGCTGTCGGCTGGACACCCGACTCGCCCCCACCCGGTGGCGCCGCCCGGGAGCGCTGGGAGGCGCTCGCCGCGCTTGTCCAACTCGCCGAGGAGTACGCGGCCACCCCGCAGTTGATGCCGCTCGGTGCGGCAGCCACCGTCGAACGTCCGGTCACCCTTGCCGACTTCACCGACGAGTTGGCCCGACGGGCCGCACAGCAGCACGCGCCGACCGTGGACGGGGTCACCCTGGCCTCCCTGCACTCCGCCAAGGGGCTGGAGTGGGACGCGGTGTTCCTGGTCGGCCTGGCCGAAGGCACCCTGCCCACCACGTACGCGCGTACCGCCGAGCAGGTCGAGGAGGAGCGGCGGCTGCTCTACGTCGGCATCACCCGGGCTCGCCAGTGGCTCTGGTTGTCGTACGCCTCGGCCCGCTCACCGGGCGGACGGGCCCGGCGGCCCTGCCGTTTCCTGCCCCAGCTGTCGGCGTCCGGTACGACGGAACGGGCCGGTGGCACCCGACCGGCCCCCGGCGCCCAGCGGAGTGCCACCCGGATCGTCTCCTGTCGGATCTGCGGCACGACCCTGCTCGCCGGGCCCGACCGCAAGCTCGGGCGGTGCGCGACCTGTCCCTCCGATATCGACGACGAGCTGCACGAGCGGCTGCGCGAGTGGCGGTCCCGGGTGGCGCAGACGCAGAAGGTGCCCGCCTACGTCGTCTTCACCGACGCCACGCTTGTCGCGCTCGCCGAACGACGTCCGGGACGGGCCGAGGAACTCGTCGCCATCGCCGGCATCGGTCCCCGCAAGTTGGGCCTCTACGGCGAGGCGGTGCTGGCGCTGGTGAAGGGCGCGGCAGTCGACGAAATCTGCTCGTAGAAAACTTTTTGAATCTGCCCGTTAATTCGTTTGCCCTCGCGCGGTCGGCGGGCATAGCCTCAGAACACACCTCGGAGGGGGCCCTGTTCGGGCTGCTCAACCGGGGAATGCCCGAGTCGATTACGAGTGAACGTCAAAGGAGGTGGCACCGATGGAGAGCTACATCAACAAGCGTCCGACGGCGCTGCCCGTTGCCGTCGCTCCGCTGTCGGCTGCCCTGACTCTGGCCGCGGCACCACTGTCGGTCGGTCGGGCTAACGTCGCCGCCGCGCGACCGTGGGCTCCGCAGGTGCACCGGGTCGAGGTTCAGGCCGAGCTGATCCTCGCACCGACGCAGCGTGGGCTCCAGGGGATCAGTGGCTTCACGGGCAAGGGCGTCGATGGCGCCGTCAAGCGGATGGACGTCCGCGGTGTTCCACCTCGAGGTAGACCGGTCTGACCATCAGACCACCGGCTCACCTCGAGGCCGCGGAACCCGCATACCGGGATCCGCGGCCTCAGTTTTTTGCACCGCCGAAGTACGTCGGACCAGCGATCCACGAGATCGAGATGAGAGAGAGGTGACCGGGAGATGAGTCTGGCGTTGGCCCCGCTCGACCTGAACGTCGAGATCGAGGCGAACCTGCCCTGCCGGAAGTTCGACCCCGACCTGTGGTTCTCCGACTCACCCACCGACCTGGACGTGGCCAAGACGCTCTGCGGGGACTGCCCGCTGCGGGTCGAGTGCCTCGCCGGCGCGGTCGAGCGGGCCGAGCCCTGGGGCGTCTGGGGTGGCGAGATCTTCGAGCGTGGCGCGGTCGTCCCGCGCAAGCGGCCCCGTGGCCGTCCGCGCAAGGAGGACCTCGCCCGCGACGCCGCACTGCGGGTCGAGGCCGAGGCGCGGTTGGCGGCCAACGGCCTTGCCACCTCGCGCAACGCCGTCCGGCTGGCGGCCTGACATGTTCCCGAACCGAACCCGTACCGCCGGTGTCGCACCGGCCGAGAGAAAGCCGAAATCCATGCTGCACCTGCTGAGCGGAGTCGCCGAAATGCAACTACTCAACGAAGCGTTGTCGAGGGCTCGAATGCTCCGGCCTCAGGCCGGTCGCACCACCACGAGCACTGAGGCAACCCGATCCGCCCGTACCGTCGCCATGGCCAGCCGCAACCGGTCGGCCCGCGAACTGGGCGTCCTGTAGTACCAGCAACCGAACCGGCGGGCGGGGACCTGAGAAAGGTCCTCGCCCGCCGACCTATGTGCGGAGGTGGTCAGCTGACCGCCGCGAAGCCGGGCAGCCAGCGTTCCATGATGCCGCGGTACGGCGCCCTGGCCTCCAGTTGGCACAGCACGCCGATCGACCCGAGCGTCACCCGGTGGATGAGCAGGTACGACGGCGGCAGGTTGAGCTGCCGACTGAACTGGTACGCCGGTGAGCGCGGATTCGCCAGCCGGGCGGCCTCGGCCCGCAGCCAGGCCCGGGTGAACCGGAATTCGTCGGTGGCGATCGGTTCGAGCATCGGGCGCAGGAAGTCCAGCAACGCCTGGCCGTCGACCGGAGCGTCGGCGCTGACGAAGCCCTCGGCCCGCAGGCCTGCCACCACCTTGTCGGCGTCGCCGCGCAGGGCCAGCCCCGCGATGCGGCCGATCGGTTCCGGGGTGCCCTCCGGCATCCGCGCCACCGCACCGAAGTCGATCACTGCGAGCCGGCCGTCCGGCAACAGCCGGAAGTTGCCCGGATGGGGATCGGCGTGCAGCAGCCCGGCCCGCATCGGGGCCGACAGGTGCAGGGTGGCCATCAGCCGACCCGCCTCGTCGCGTTGCTGCTCGCTGCCGTCGCGGATGATGTCGGCCAGCGGGGTGCCCTCCACCCACTCGGTGACCAGGACCCGGGGTGAGGCGGAGAACACCGTCGGCACGTAGATCTCGGAGTCGTCCGCGTACGCGGTGGCGAAGGCCCGTTGTGACTCCGCTTCCAGCTCGTAGTCCAGCTCCTCGGTGATCCGCTCGCGCAGCTCGGTCAGCAGCGGCTTGATGTCCAGCCCCGGCTGGATGGCCCGGAACATCCCACCCAGTCGGGAGAGCTGCTTGAGGTCGGCGAGCAGGGCGTCACCGGCGCCCGGGTACTGGATCTTGACGGCGACGTCGCGGGTCGTGTCGTCCGGCATCCGCCACACCGCGCGGTGCACCTGACCGATGCTGGCCGCGGCGGCCGGCGAGTCGTTGAAGCTGTCGAAGCGGTCCCGCCAGGCCGGGCCGAGCTGTTCGGCCAGCACTCGGTGCACGCTGGCGGCCGGCAGCGGTGGCGCGGCCTCCTGGAGCTTGGTCAGGGCCTGCCGGTACGGCGCGGCGACCTCCTCCGGCAGCGCGGCCTCGAAGACCGACAGCGCCTGACCGAACTTCATCGCCCCGCCCTTGAGCTGGCCGAGGACGCTGAACAGCTGCTCGGCGGTGCGCTGCTGGATCTCCGCCGAGATCACGTCGGAGGCGAGCCCGGTGACGCGCTTTCCCATGCCGAGGACGGTCCGACCGGCGAAGCCGAGCGGCAGAGCGGCGAGCTTGGCGGTCCGGGAGACGGCGCGGCGCGGGATGTCGGTCACCTGGCCATTGTTACTGACTCTGCACCCTCGTTGCTGCCGTGCGGCCGGGCTGGCCACCGGACGTCCGGGTGCGCGAGCATCCGCAGCGGGGATGCGGCGGCCAGTGGCGCCGCCGCAGATTGCCCGGGGACGCGATCTCGATCGCTGCGCCGAGGGTCTCCGGGGTGGCGCCGTCCAGCTGGTGCAGCGCCTCGCCCACCGCGAGCGCGGTGGCCGCCAGCAGGATGCTCGCCGCGCAGCTCGGTGCGGCCGGGCGGCTGGCCAGCTGGGCGGCCAGCGCCGGCCAGTCGGGGTCGCGGTCGGTGCGGTGCAGGTCGAGGCAGCCCAGGCAGGGCCCGTCGGGCGGCCGGACCAGCGGCCCGATCACCGGGACACCTTCCCGCAGGTCGACCATCAGGTGTGGTTGTCGCCGTTGGGCGTGGCCGGCGGCCAGGAGCGGGGCAGGCCGGTCGGCGCCCAACTGGATCACCAGGTCGGGTCGTGGCCGGCGTAGCGCACTGGTGCCGGTGCCGGGTGCCGACCGGGCCACGGCGGCCTGGACCGCCCGGCCGAGTGGCCGGCCGATCTCACCAGCCGTGATGCCGGTGCCGACCAGGTCGATCGGTCGGACGCAGCCGGGCAGGTCGGGATGGACGTGGCCGACGCCGGCCTGGGCCAGGGCGACGGCGATGGCGGCACCGAGCGGGCCGACGCCGGTGACCGTGACCCGGCTGGCCAGTCGGCGCCGGAGTACCTGAGCGGGGGTGCCGGGAAGCCGGGCGGCGGCGAGCGCCAGCGCGGCGGCCTCGGTGACCAGCCGGGCCCGGCGCGGCCCGGTGAGCTCGCGGGGCACCAGGGTGTGCAGGGGGACCACCAGGCCGGCGGTGCGAAGGGCGTCGAGCAGGGTGCGGGCGTACTCCGTCCGGGCACCGGCTCCGGTCAGCACCTGCCGTTCGCTGTGCGTGCCGTCGAGCAGGTCGAGCAGCCCGGCGGTCCTGGGGTCCGCGATCTCCACGAGGACGGCCCGTTCCTGATCGAGCCCGAGTTGCAGGGTGTGCCGGTCGCGCCAGAGGCGGCTGAGCCCGGGCAACAGGGTGGGACGTGGTGACGGCGGGGAAGGCGGCATGGGTACGAATAGTGACCGAGTCCATGCGTTGCGTCGATCGTTGTCCACAGGTGGCCAGCTTCAGATCCAGGGCTGTCCACAGGATTTGGCGAGATATCCACAACCAGCGGGTAACCAGAGTCGGTCGTCCGACAGTAAGCGAAAACGCGAACGGGGGTGGCCGTCGGCCACCCCCGTTGGTCGAGCGCGTACGTCAGACCTTGGCCTTGCCCAGGATGCGGTTCACTGTTGTGCCACACACCGGACACTTGCCCTTGGCCATGTTCATGCCGGTCTTCGAGACCTCGACGCGGCCTTCGAAGTCCCGCTTCTCCTTGCACTTGACGCAGTAACCGTTGTAGGTCTGGGCCTGGTCGGCCACGTTGCCCTCCTCGTCTCGTCCGCCGGTCGATACCGGTCCGGCGGGTTTCCGGCGGCGGTCGCGTACGGCGCCCGGCGCTGGTGTTTTCCCGCGGCCACCCACGTGACCGCTGGTTGGCGGACCCTACCCAGGTGTGGGCGGTTCCATGTCAGCTGCGCTTTGCCACTGTGAGCAAGGCGACGTCGAGAGTGTGCACGCCGAATCGGGCCAGATCAGTCAGTTTCGCGGGGACACGCCGACCGGGAGCCCGCAAATGCGCTGGTGGTGCCGGTGCGCGGGGGGTGAGGCCCCGACTCGGCCGCCGCTGCGATGATCACTTAGAGTCGCGGGCGCGGCGACCCTACCGCTCGGCGCTCACCACGAAGGGTGATCGTGGCACCTGGGTCAGACTTTTTTTAGGACTCCTGGCAATCAATTATCACTTTTCGGACGCGTGTCCGGGGTTGACCCTTGCGGACCCCTGGTCACAACGCATTAGCTTGCCATCGTGACAGCAAACCGAGGCTGCGCGGTCCACTGATGGCTGGGCCGCGGAAGCCGGTCGTCGAGGTACGGCGCAGCCAGCGCCGGCGACGCACGGTGTCCGCCTACCGCGACGGTGAGCGCGTCGTCGTCCTCATCCCGGATCAGTTCTCCCGGGCCGAGGAGAGCGAGTGGGTCGACCGGATGCTCGCCCGGCTCGCAGCCCGGGAGGGCCGCCTGGCCCGTTCCGACGCTGAGCTGCTGGACCGCGCCGACCGGCTGATCAATCTCTACCTCGCCGAATACGGCAAACAGGCGCTTCCGGCAATCGTCCGGTGGGTGAGCAACCAGAACGGCCGTTGGGGCTCCTGCACCCCGGCGGACCGGTCCATCCGGTTGTCGCACCGGCTCCAGGACATGCCCGACTGGGTCATCGACTACGTGCTGCTGCACGAACTCGTGCACCTCATCGTGCCCAGTCACAACGCCCAGTTCTGGGCGCTGGTCGGCAGGTACCCGAAAACCGAACGCGCCCGAGGTTATCTGGAAGGCGTGGCCGCCGTCTCCGGCACCCCCTGACGCCCGTGAGCGCGTCGGTCCGGCTCCGCGTAGGGTCGGAGGATGCCCCGACGTGTGGTGGTGGCCCTGCTCGGGCCGATCAGCTGGTCGCCGCCCGGCATCGACCCGGTGCACTGGCGTACGGCGCTCGCCGAGGACGTGGTGGACCTGCTGGCCACGCTCAACGAGGTGGACACCGCAGTGGCGGTCACCCCGGCCGACCGTTGGCTGGCCGACGCCGTGATCTGGCCCGGCACCAGCGTCTACGAGGTGCCCGAACCGACCCCGAACGCCGTCTTCGCCGCCCTGACCAGCACCACCGCCCCGGCTGCCGACGCTGACCTGGTCGGCGGTGCCGGGTCGGGGGCGGGTGACGAGCGGCTGTCGGGGCCGTACGAACAGGCGGCGGTGATCGCTGGGGACGCTCCCGACCTGCCGGGGCTCACCATCGGCAAGCTGTTGCGTCCGCTGACCAGCCGTCCGCTCGCGGTCGCCCCGGCCGAGGGTGGTTCCGGCCTGCTGGGTGTGGCGGCCCGGCTACCCGTACCGCCCTGGCTGCCGCCGCTGGATCTGGACGCCACGGTGCCCGCAGCCGTCCGCGCGGCAGCACCCCGCCCAGGTGACCTGGCGGTCACCCCGTCCTGGCACCGGCTACGCGGCCCGGCGGACCTGCCCCGGCTCGACCCCGCCCTCGGTGGCTGGGAGAACACCCGGGCCCTGCTGCCCGACGCGGTCTGAACAGGTGTACGTCGACGGGGCGAACTTCAACGCGCACTCGATCCCGGATCGAGTGGCCTCAAGGACATCCGAAGCCACTCGATCCCAGATCGAGCGTGATCTTGCGCTGGACGAGCGTGCTTTCCCTGCCTGAAGCGTGATCCTGGCGACAGTGGGCTCGGATCAGAGCCGCGCCCAGCGGTCAGGACGGGGTGTCGCCGCCCTTGGGGTCGTCGTCGCGGCGGTCCTGCTCGCCCGGGGCCTTCTCCTCCGGGCCGCCGGGGGCGGTGAAGTCGAAGTTCTCCAGCTCGGTCATCAGGTCGACGTCGGCCATGGCGAAGGCCACCGGGTCGGCGAAGTCGTTGTCGGAGGGCAGCAGGTCCGGGTGGCCCCAGAGCGCGTCCCGGCCGCCGATGCCCCGGTGCTCGGTGAGCGCCGCCCAGAGCGCCGCGGCCTCCCGCAGTCGACGGGGGCGCAGCTCCAGCCCGACCAGTGCGGCGAAGGTCTGCTCGGCCGGCCCACCGGCGGCCCGGCGCCGACGGAACGCCTCGCCCAGCGCGACCACGTTCGGCAGCCGGCCGGCCGCCGCGCCGTCCACCACGTGGCAGACCCAACCCTCGACCAGAGCCAGAGCGGTCTCCAGCCGGGCCAGGGACGCCTTCTGCGTCGGGCTGTCCTCCGGGGTGAAGATGCCTTCCAGGGCGATGGCCTGCATCGACTCGGGGTCGGTTGGGTCGACCCGACCCATCGCCTCCTCGATCGCCTCTCGGTTCACCCGGATGCCGGCGGCGTACGTCTCCACGGCGTTCAGCACGTGCCCGCGCAGCCACGGCACGTGCTCGAAGAGCCGCTGGTGCGCCGCCTCACGCAGCGCCACGTAGAGGCGTACCTCGTCCTCGGGGAGTTCGAGGCCCTCGCCGTAGCTGCGGATGTTGGCCGGGATCAGCGCGGCGGTGCCGGCCGGGCCGAGCGGTAGGCCGATGTCACCGGCGGAGAGCACCTCCGCGGCGAGCGAGCCGAGCGCCTGGCCGAGCTGGCCGCCGAAGAGCGCGCCGCCCAGCGTGGCGACCATCGACTGCATCGGGCCGAGCTGGGCGCGGGCCTCCGGCGGCACCAGGTCACCCATCGCGCCGACCATCCGGCTGGCGACCGGGTCGCACAGCTTGCGCCAGACGTCGAGCGTCTTGAAGATCCATTCGTTGCGGTTCCAGGCCACCACGGTCCGGATGCCGGAGGGCAGCGCGGAAGCCGGCTCCAGCCAGAGGTCGGCGATGCGCAGCGCCTCCTCGACGGCGTTGCGTTCGTACGGCGAGACCGCCGGGTCGCCGGCCGCGGCGAGCTGGCTGGCCGCGACCTGACGGGCCAGGTCCCAGTTGACCGGCCCGCTTCCCGGCGCGGAGAGCAGGTGCTGCAACTGCGACATGAACTGCTGCATCTGCGCGGGGTCGTTGGGGTCGGGCGGCTGCCCACCCGGTAGCGCGAAACCGAACGGAATATCAGGCACGACGTCTACGGTACGCGTGCCGCAGCCCAGGTGGCCCGCGCCGCTGTTGCGCTGAGGGCGAAGTCGCCGTCGTGCCGCCCGGACGCCGTGTCCCGCCTCGGTACGCTCTGCCGCATGAGACGTCGAGGCGTGACCGTCCTGCTCGGTGCTCTGCTCACCGCCCTGCTCAGCATCGGGGTGCTCGCTGCGCCCGTTCCGTACGTGGTGCTCGGTCCCGGTCCGACCGTCGACACGCTCGGGCAGGAGGACGGCAAGGAGGTGATCCAGGTTTCCGGCCGGGAGACCTCCACCTCCACCGGTCAGCTCCGGTTGACCACCGTCGGCGTGCAGCCCAACGTGAAGCTGCGCTCGGCCATCCAGGGTTGGCTCGACGACGATCAGGCGGTGGTGCCGCGCGAGCTGGTCTACCCGCCGGGGGAGACCCGGGAGCAGGTCGAGCAGCGCAACGCCGAGGACTTCCAGGTCTCGCAGACCAGCGCGGAGACCGCCGCGCTGCGCAAGCTCGGGTACGAGGTCCAGGTCGTGGTCAAGGGAGTGTCCGCCGACGGGCCGGCGGCCGGGTTGCTCCAGGAGGGTGACGTGATCACCTCCGTGGACGGCGAGGCGGTGCCGCTGGCCTCCCGGCTTACCGAACTGATCAGGGCGAAGCCGGCCGGCACGCCGCTGCGGGTCGGCTTCACCCGCGACGGGGTGGCCGACACCGCCACGATCACCAGCCGGGAGATCGACGGTCGGCCCCGCATCGGCGTCGACATCGGGCAGCAGCAGCCGCACCCGTTCACCCTCTCCTTCGACCTGAAGGACATCGGTGGTCCCAGCGCGGGTCTGATGTTCGCCCTGGGCATCATCGACAAGCTGACCCCGGAGGACCTCACCGGTGGCCGGATCATCGCCGGCACCGGCACCATCGACGACTCCGGTCAGGTCGGGCCGATCGGCGGCATCCCGCAGAAGCTGGTCGGGGCGAAGGAGGCCGGCGCGACGGCCTTCCTGGTGCCGGAGGCCAACTGTGCCGAGGCGGTGCGCAACCGGCAGCCGGATCTGCCGTTGGTGAAGGTGGGCTCGCTCGACGAGGCATTGGCGGCGCTGGAGACGATGCGCTCCGGCGGCGAACCGACGCACTGCTGAGATCGTCCGGTGACCATTCGCAACCGTTGACGCTCAAGCCTCTGACCAGGCCAAACTCGGGGACCGCCCGGCTACGGATCGACCGCTCGACGCAGTCGCCACGCGACCTTGCGCGAACGCTTGCAGGAACACCCCGTACTCTGGGTGCCTGGTCGGTGCCGATCATATCGAGCGTGCGGAGCCAACAGTGGTCATGCGTAGCAGCAGCCCCCTGCCGAGGATGAGCCGACGTGGACGCGTCACGGTCGGCGTTCTGATCGGGGTGTTCGTCCTGTTCACCCTGCTGGGTTGGGGGGTGCAGGCCTGGACGGACTGGCTGTGGTTCTCCGAGGTCGACTACACAGGTGTCTTCACCGGGGTGCTCGTCACCCGGCTGGTGCTCTTCCTGGCCGCCGCCGCCGCGATGGCGGCGATCGTCGGGGGCAACCTCTGGCTCGCCCAACGACTGCGGCCGCGCAACCGGCCGCACTCGCCGGAACAGGCCACGCTTGAGCGGTACCGGATGCTGCTCGGCCCCCGTCTCGGGCTGTGGATCGCGCTGGCCGCGGCGATCGTGGGTCTGTTCGCCGGCCTGTCCGCGCAGAGCCGCTGGAACCAGTGGCTGCTCTTCCGCAACGGCGGCGACTTCGGCGTCAAGGATCCCGAATTCGGCACCGACATCGGCTTCTACATCTTCCAGTTGCCGTTCTGGCGGTTCCTGCTCGGCCTCGGTTTCACCGCCGTGGTGCTGGCCCTGATCGGCTCGCTGGCCGTGCACTACCTGTTCGGCGGGGTGCGTCTGCAGGGCGTGGGAGACCGGATGACCAACGCCGCGCGGGCCCACCTGAGTTCGCTGGTCGCGGTCTTCGTCCTGCTCAAGGCGGTCGCGTACGTGCTGGACCGGCGCTCGATGCTGCTGGAGTACAACGACGGCGTGGGCGTCTACGGCGCCGGGTACGCCGACATCAACGCCCTGCTGCCGGCCAAGGAGATCCTCGCCTACATCTCCGTGGTGGTGGCGATCGCGATCATCGTGTTCTCCAACGCCTGGATGCGCAACCTGGTCTGGCCGGGCATCTCCCTGGCGCTGCTCGGCGTCTCCGCCGTGGCGATCGGCGGCATCTACCCCTGGGCGGTGCAGACCTTCGAGGTCAAGCCCAGCGCCCGGGACAAGGAAGCGCCGTACATCGAGCGCAGCATCCAGGCCACCCGGGCCTCGTTCGGGCTGGACATCGCGCAACACACGCCGTACGCGGCCAGCAACCTGACGCCGCCGGAGAGTCTGGCCACCGACACCACTGTGGTGTCCAACGTGCGGCTGCTCGACCCGCAGCTGGTCAGCGAGACCTACACCCAGTTGCAGCAGGTCCGTGGCTTCTACGACTTCGGCCCGAAGCTGGACATCGACCGGTACACCGTCGACGACAAGACCCAGGACTACGTGGTCGGCGTACGTGAGATCAACTACGGCGAGCTGACCGCCCAGCAGAGCAACTGGATCAACCGGCACACCGTCTACACCCACGGCTACGGTGTGGTGGCTGCCCCCGCCAACCGGGTGGTCTGCGGTGGTCAGCCGTACTTCGTCTCCGGCTTCCTCGGCGACCGGGCGCAGGAGTCCTGCTCCTCGCCCACCGACCTGATCCCGGCCAACCAGCCCCGGATCTACTACGGCGAGCGGATGCAGGACGGCGACTACGCCATCGTCGGCAAGCCCAGCCCGGACGCCAACCCCGCCGAGTTCGACCGGCCGGCCGGCGAGAGCGGTGAGGGCCGTGAGTCGTACTACACCTACACCGGTGAAGGTGGCGTCGAGATCGGGTCGTTCACCCGGCGACTGCTCTACGCGATCAAGGAGCAGGAGGCGAACTTCCTGCTCTCCGAGGCGGTCAACGAGAACTCCAAGCTGCTCTACGTGCGTAACGCGCGGGACCGGGTGGAGAAGGTCGCGCCGTTCCTCACCCTGGACGGCGACCCGTACCCGGCGGTCGTCGACGGCCGGGTGCAGTGGATCGTGGACGGCTACACCACCGCCGCGACCTACCCGTACGCCGAGCGGGTCAACCTCCAGCAGGAGACCACCGACGAGCTGACCGGCCGGGGCACCATCCAGCTGGCCCGGGAGAACGTCAACTACATCCGCAACTCGGTGAAGGCGACCGTCGACGCGTACGACGGCACGGTCACCCTCTACGAGTTCGACGAGAACGACCCGGTGCTCAAGGCGTGGAACAAGGCCTTCGGTGGTGACCTGATCAAGCCGCGCGCCGAGATCCCGGAGGCGCTGGCCGCCCACTTCCGCTACCCGGCCGACCTGTTCAAGGTGCAGCGCAACCTGCTCACCCGGTTCCATGTCACCAGCCCCGGCGACTTCTACTCCGGGCAGGACTTCTGGCAGGTCCCGAACGTGCCGGACGCGCCCGACAGCGAGGTCAAGCAGCCGCCGTACTACCTCTACACCCAGTTCCCCGAGCAGGACGCGCCGACCTTCCAGTTGACCAGCGCGGTCACCCCGAACGGTCGACAGAACCTGGCGGCGTTGATCTCCGGGTCGTACCAGGACGGCAAGCCCAGGTTGCAGGTGCTGGAGTTGCCCGACCAGACCCGGGTCTCCGGGCCGGTGCAGGTGCACCAGCAGATGACCAACAACGCCAACATCCGGCAGCAGCTGAACCTGCTCTCCTCCAACCAGGCTCAGGTGCAGTACGGCAACCTGCTCTCCCTGCCGTTCGGCAACGGGATGCTCTACGTCGAGCCCGTCTACGTCAAGAGCAACCAGACCGACGCGTACCCGCTGCTCCAGAAGGTGCTGGTGTCCTACGGCGACGGCGGTTCCTTCGTGGTGCTGGCCGACAACCCGACCGACGGCATCAAGCAGCTGGTCGAGCAGGGTAAGCGGGCCAATGCGGGCAATCCGCCGCCGGCCACCGAGGAGCCGCCGGCCGGCGATGACGAGCCGTCGGCCACTCCGTCGCCGACCCCGCCGGCTACTGACGCACCGCCGCTCACCGGCGACCTGGCCGCGGCCGCCAACCGCGTGCAGGCCGCGATCACGGAGGTGCGGGCCGCGCAGACGTCCGGCGACTTCGAGCGGTACGGCCGGGCGCTGAAGGAGCTGGACGAGGCGCTGACCGCGTTCCAGCAGGCGCAGCAGGCGGCCAGCGGAGGCGGCGCCCAGGGCGGTGCGACGCCCACGGGTGCTCCGACACCGAGCGGCTGACGTTCGTCGACCGCGAGGGCCTGCGGTGGTGATTCTCCGATCACCACCGCAGGCCCTTTCGGCTTTCATGGTGAGGCTGGTGACCGTGGGAGCGGCCCGGGCCGAGCGGCCGTTCCGGCGTCGTTTTGCGGTGGCCAGGGGTGGTGCGCTACGGTGGATCTACCGACGCGGGGTGGAGCAGCTCGGTAGCTCGCTGGGCTCATAACCCAGAGGTCGCAGGTTCAAATCCTGTCCCCGCTACTGCCAGACGATGGCCCCGGACTCAGGTCCGGGGCCATCGTGGTCTCGGCGCGCTGTCGTGTCGGGCTCCTCGCCGGGTCCGGTACCGCGTCCGTCGTCGGGTCGGTGCCACCGCTGGTGCTCCAGCGGGCATGCGTATGTGGGTCATGACTCGCGGCGGTGGTGCGCGAATGGCCCCGGTGGGCGGTGTTCGCACCGACTGCGTGCCGATGGTGGGGGTGGGTGATCGGTGCAGCGGTGGGTGCGGTAGGCTGAATCTACCGACGCGGGGTGGAGCAGCTCGGTAGCTCGCTGGGCTCATAACCCAGAGGTCGCAGGTTCAAATCCTGTCCCCGCTACTGCCAGACGATGGCCCCGGACTCAGGTCCGGGGCCATCGTCGTTTCGCCAACTCGCGTCGTCGACACAGCTGCCGTTCGTCGACCACGGTTGCGTTCGTCGGCGAGGATGAGCCCATGTCTTCGTTCAGCAAGTGGTGGGGGCGGCTCAGCACGCTCCTGGGTGTGGTCGTGCTCTCGGTGTTCGTTCCGGTCGCCGCCTGGGCCTCGACCGGGACCGGGGAGCTGGTCGTCGAGGCCGCCCGACGGCGGCGTGGTGGCGGCTTCTTCGGCTTCCTGAGCCTGCTCTGCTGCCTGGCGGTGGTGGCGGTGGTCGTGCTGCTGGTGGTCCGGATGACGCGCCGCCGGCGTTGACCTGGGCTCGGCTCCCGCACCGCCCTCGCCGAGGGCACCTTGCTTTTCGGCACCCTGCGCGGCACGTGGTCTACTTGTCGCCGTGGAACTTCTGCATTCGGGCAAGGTGAGGGACGTATACGCCGACGGCGACGATCTGATTCTGGTCGCCTCGGACCGCATCTCCGTCTACGACGTGGTGCTGCCGACCCCGATCCCGGACAAGGGCAAGCTGCTCACCGCGCTGTCGCTGTGGTGGTTCGAGCAACTGGCCGACCTGGTGCCGCACCACGTCATCTCGGCGACCGACGTGCCACCGGAGTTCGCAGGTCGGGCGATCCGCTGCCGTCGGCTGGAGATGGTGCCCGTCGAGTGCGTCGCCCGAGGCTTCCTGACCGGTGGCGGCCTGAAGGAGTACGAGCGCACCGGCGCGGTTTCCGGAGTCGAGTTGCCGCGTGGGCTGGTCGAGGCGTCGATCCTGCCGGAGCCGATCTTCACCCCGTCGACCAAGGCGCCGATGGGTGAGCACGACCAGCCGATGACCTTCGCCGAGGTGGTCGACAAGGTCGGTGCCCAGACCGCCGAACGGCTGCGTCAGGTGACGATCGACGTCTACTGCCGCGGCACCGAGTTGGCCGCGCAGCGGGGCATCCTGGTCGCCGACACCAAGATCGAGCTTGGTTGGGCGGCGGACGGCACGCTGGTCCTCGCCGACGAGGTGCTCACCCCGGATTCGTCGCGGTTCTGGCCGGCCGAGTCGTACCAGCCCGGTCGGGCGCAGTTCTCCTACGACAAGCAGTACGTGCGGGACTGGGCGGCCAGCAGCGGCTGGAACAAGCAGGAGCCGGCGCCCGAGGTCCCGGCCGAGGTGGTCGAGGCCACCCGCGCCCGCTACGTGGACGTCTACGAGAAGCTGACCGGCAACCGCTGGGAGTGATCACTCCAGCCGGTGTCGGCCGATGTGCTGCTCGGTCACCACGGTCGCGGTGAGGATGCGTACCGTGGTGCCGGCCGGGCCGGTCGCGACATCCATCGCGTCGGTCAGCTCGCGGGCCAGCCAGAGGCCCCAGCCGCCGGCCGTGTCGGGCGCCGGCCGGTTGCGGTTGTCGAGTCGCTGGGCGCTGATGCCCCGGCCGTGGTCGGAAACCTCGCAGAGCAGCTGACCGGGCTCCGCCCAGAGGCGCAGCCAGCCCTGGCCCCCGCCGTGCCGCACGGCGTTGGTGATCAGCTCGTTGACGGCGAGCACGAAGTCGTCCAGACGCTCGTCGCGCAGCCCGGCGGCGTGCGCGCAGGAGGCGACCGAGTGTCGAAGCTCGGTCACCTGAGCCTGGTCGAAGGCATCGGCGATCAGGAGGGCGTGTTCGATGGGCACCACCGTACGCGGTGTAGGCGGTTCTGCGTTTGTCATGGCCCTGTCCCGACAGAAGATCGCGGAGCTTTACGCGGCATTTACCACCGTACGTCAGGGTTCGTTGGGCCGCATGGGCCGAGGTGCCGGCTGATCGCTTGTGGCATGGTGACGCACGTGCCCGCGCCCGGTGGTTTCGAGGTCCCGCTCTGGCGTGCCGTCGCGGTTTTCCGGGTGGCTTCCCTGGCGTACGTCTGCGTGGTCGTGGCCCGCGACGCGGACCGGTACGCCCACCCGCTCGCCGCCGGTGCGCTGGTCCTGGTGATGGCGGCCTGGACCGTCGTCACCGCGTTCGGCTACGCGGCACCGGCCCGGCGCGGCTGGCCGCTGCTCCTGGCCGACCTGGGTGTCGTGGTGGCGATCCTGCTGGTCACTCCGTGGGTGATGGGCCGGGAAGCCCTCGCCGCCGGTCTGCCGACGCTGGCGATCGCCTGGCTCAGCGGGCCGGTGCTGGCCTGGGCCGTCTCCGGTGGCCGACGCCGTGGCGTGACAGCCGCGCTGGTGATCGGCGGAACCGACCTGGTGACCCGGGGCATGGTCACCCCGACCGCGATCAACGGCACGATCCTGATGTTGCTGGCCGGTGTGGTGGTCGGGCACGTGGCCCGGTTGGCGGTCCGCGCGGAGCAGCGGTTGCAGCAGGCCGTCGAACTGGAGGCGGCCACCCGGGAACGGGAACGGCTGGCCCGCGACATCCACGACTCGGTGTTGCAGGTGCTGGCCCTGGTGTCCCGCCGGGGCGAGCACCTCGACGGGGAGGCCGGTGAGCTGGCCCGGTTGGCCGGCGAGCAGGAGGCGGCCCTGCGCGCACTGATCTCCGACGCCGGTCCGCGTGCCACCGACGGGCCGGTGGACCTGCGCGAACTGCTCGGTCGGTACGCCTCGGCCACCGTCTCGCTGTCCACCCCCGCCACCGCGGTGCCGCTGCCCCCGCGGGTGGCCCACGAGCTGGCCGCCGCCACCGGGGCGGCACTGGACAACGTGGCCCGGCACGGCGGCGGGCGGGCCTGGGTGCTTGTCGAGGACGAGGACTCGACGGTGACCGTGTCGATCCGGGACGAGGGACCGGGTTTCGCCCCGGACCGGCTCACCGAGGCCGTCGCCCAGGGGCGGCTCGGCGTGGCCCAGGCCATCCGGGGCCGGCTGACCGACCTCGGTGGTACGGCCACGATCAGCTCCGTCCCGGGCAGTGGCACCGAGGTCGAACTCACCGTGTCGAGGAGGAGGAACCCGTGAGCGGCGTACGAGTCATGGTGGTGGACGACCACCCGATGTGGCGCGAAGGGGTGGCCCGCGACCTGGCCGAGGCCGGTCATCAGGTGGTGGCCAGCTGCGGTGAGGGCCGCCAGGCGGTCCGGGTGGTGGCCGCCGCCCGCCCCGACGTGGTGGTGCTCGACCTGCAACTGCCCGACGTCTCAGGCGTGGAGGTGATCCGTGGGCTGCGCGCCGCCTGGCCGCAGGTCCGCGTGCTGATGCTCTCCGCCAGCGGTGAACAGCAGGGCGTGCTGGACGCGGTCAAGGCCGGGGCGACCGGCTACCTGCTCAAGTCCGCCGCGCTCGCGGAGTTCCTCGACGCGGTACGGCGTACGGCGGCGGGCGAACCGGTGTTCACGCCCGGCCTGGCCGGGCTGGTGCTCGGCGAGTACCGCCGGCTGGCCGCCGCCGGTGGGCCGGAGCCGGGTCAGGACACCGCACCCCGACTCACCGAACGGGAGACCGAAGTGCTGCGGCTGGTGGCGAAGGGGATGTCCTACAAGCAGATCGCCGAGCGGCTCGGCCTGTCCCACCGTACGGTGCAGAACCACGTGCAGAACACGCTCGGCAAGCTGCAACTGCACAACCGGGTCGAACTGACCCGCTACGCGATCGAACGCGGCCTGGACGAGTAGCGCGTCGCCGTCACACCGAGTGCGGCGGACGGGTCTCGTGCACGGCCAACTCCTCGGCGCTGGCCCCACCACCGGCGCTGCCCGCGTCGTACGCGATGGCCTCGGCCTCCTGGTCGGTGTGCGTGCCCTCGTCCGGTTGGACCAGCCGACCCACGGTGGCGTCGCCCGCGCCCAACTGTCCGTGGTCGTAGAGAGAGACCGGGGACTTCGGGTCGGAGGTCGGGCCGGGGTCCATCACGTCGGCGTCGAGTTGCGCCTGCGCCGCCTGTTCCCGACTGTCCGCCTCGGCCGCGATGTCCGGGTCCACCGGCGCGGCCAGCGGGTCGTCGACCGGCAACTCGAACTGCTCCCGGCTCAGCTTGTAGTCCAGCGACTCACCGTCGAGCTGCTCGTCGGCGGTGGTGCCGAACTCGTCCACCGCCACCGGCACGCGGTCGCCGGGCAACTGGGCGGGGGCCGGGCCGTCCGCCTCCCGTCCGGTCAGTACGTCGTCCCCGGCCGTCGAGTCGTCGTCGGCGGTGTCGGGCAGACCGTCGGCCTCGGGGTCGGACAGCGGGGTCGGGTACTCGTCTTCGCGCATACCTGCACCACTACCCGCTGCCCCGGTGCCGTAACCGGCATCGTCGGTGCCGATCGGGGACGCCGAGGCCGTTACCGGACCTGACGACGCTGGCGGGCCATCGCCGCGACGGTGCCGACCGCGGTGCCGGCGGCGGCCAGACCGAGGGCGGCGGTCACCCGGACCACCTGACGGCGGCGACCGTGCCAGCCGCCCTCCGGGACGCCGTCGGCATCCGGCCGGAAGACGTTACCGCTGCTGTCGGCGGGCGCGCCGGGGCCGAACTGGGTGCGCTGGGCGTACCAGGCGAGGGCCCGCTCGGTCAGCGCCGGGGCCAGTCGCCACTGCAGGCCGAGCAACCGGGCGGCACCCCCGGCGTACGCCTCACGGCGGGGACGCTGCAACAGCCGGACGATCGTCTCCGCCACCATCGTCGGCGGGTAGACCGGCGGTGGCGGCGCGAACACCTGACCACTGTGGTTGGCGGCGTGCCGGAAGAAGGGCGTGTCGATGGCGGCCGGCAGCACCGTGCAGATCGAGATGTCGCCCCGGCCGGTGAGCCGCAACTCCTGGCGTACCGTGTCGGACAGCCCTCGGATGCCGTGCTTGGCGGCGTTGTAGGCGGACTGGTACGGCATCGCCACCTCGGCCAGCACCGAGGCGTTGTTGACCACCACACCGCCACCGGTGGCGCCGAGATGCGGCAGCGCGGCCCGCATGCCGTACGCGGTGCCGAGCAGATCCACCTCCAGCACCCGGCGGAACTCCGCCACCGGGATCTCGTCGAAGAGCCCGACCACGCCGACCGCGGCATTGTTGATCCAGGCGTCGATGCGGCCGAACTGGGCGACCGCGCTCGCGGCGAGCCGCTCGACCGCCGCCGGGTCGGTGACGTCGGTGGGTACGACAAGGCTCCGACCGCCCAACTCGTCGCAGCGCCGGGCCACCGCCAGCAGCGCCGGCTCGGTCCGGGCGGCCAGCACCAGAGCACATCCCCGTCGGGCCAGGGCGTACGCGGTCGCCGTGCCGATACCGCTGGAGGCGCCGGTGATCACCACGGTGCTGTCGCTGATCGGTCGAACGAGAGGCATCAAGTACCGATACCCCACCGTGTCTCCGGTCATGCCGCCGCCGAGCAGCGGCGATCTGCCAGGTTTCGGCTCGTCGGGCCCCGGTTAATGGGACGCTCTGACCGGAGGACCACCGCACAATTACGCATGGAGGTGACCCATGCGCGTCGGCCTTGTCTGCGCCCACGCCGCTGCGCCGACCTCCGGCGACGGGACCGTCGTCGGCACCTACCAGCACATCGCACGGGTCGCTGCCGAACTGGCCGGACGCGGGCACGACGTGCGGGTGTACACCCGACGGGACGATCCGGACGTGGCCGACACCGACCTCGTCGACGGCTACCGGATCGAGCGGGCACCGATCGGACCGGTGGCCCCGACCCCCACCGCCGACCTGGTGCCCTACGTGTCGGAGTTCGGCCAGTGGCTCGCCGACCGGTGGGCGACCGACTGGACGCCCGAGGTGGTGCACGGTCACTACTGGATCGGCGGGCTGGCCGCCGCGCACGCCGTACGGGAGACCGACATTCCCGTCGTGCAGACGTTCCACTCGATCGGCATGGAGCAACTGCGGCACCTCGGCCCGCGCTACGACGGACCCGGTACCCGCATTCCGCTGGAGCGGGCGCTGACCCGGGCGGTGGACATCGCGGTGGCCCAGTGCAACGACGAGGTGGAGGAACTGACCCGGATGGGTCTGCAACGCATGTCGGTGGCGATGGTGCCGACCGGTGTGGACACCGGGCAGTTCCATCCCGACGGCGAGGCCGCGCCGCGTGACCAGCGCCCCCGGATCCTCTCCGTGGGTGGGCTGTCGCCCGGCCACGGTCAGGACGACCTGATTCGCGCGATGCGCCTGGTCGGCGAGGCGGAGCTGGTGATCGCAGGTGGCCCGCCGGCCGGTCAGCTGGCCGGTCACGCCGAGGCCCGCCGACTGCGCGAGCTGGCCGAACGGGTGGGCGTGGCCGACCAGGTGCACCTGGTGGGTGCGGTGCCGCACGACCAGATGGCCACCTGGTACCGCTCGGCCGACGTGGTGGCCTGCACCCCGCACTACTCCTCCGCCGGCCGGGTGTCCCTGGAGGCGATGGCCTGCGGCGTTCCCGTGGTCGGATACGCCATGGGCGGCATCGCCGACACCGTGGTCGACGAGGTCACCGGCAAGCTGGTGCCGCCGGGCGACGTACGCACACTCGGGATGACCCTGCGCCGGCTGATCACCGACAACGCGGGCCGGTTCGCGTACGGGCACGCGGCCGTCGACCGGGTCCGGTGCAGCTACACGTGGGAACGGACCGCGAGTGCTCTGGAACGGCTCTACGAGCGGGTGATCGGACGGCGTAAACCGGTCGAGGCGGCCTGAGCCGAGGCGGCCTGAGCCGAGGCGGCCTGAGCCGAGGCGGCCCGAGTCGGGCCGGTCGACTCCGAGTCGCACAGCCGACCCTCGGCCGGTCGAGGGGCCACCAGAGGCAGCTGCCGGCCGCCCACACCGCCGTCCAGCACGGCCCGGGTGGTCTCCTGCGCGACCGCGTGATGGTGTTGCGGCTCGGCGTACCGGGTGAGCCCGATGACCGCCGCGAGGGTGATCAGGAAGCCGGTGCCGGCGAGCCATTCCCGGCCGGGCCAGATCTTGTCGTTGAGCAGCAGCAGGCCGACGATCGCCGCGGGTACCGCCCCGGCGGCGTCCATGGCGGCCACCGCCGCCGTGGTGGAACCCCGCTGCATCGCCAGCCCCAGCAGCAGTTGGCCGACGATCGAGTGGCCGATGAGCAGGTACAGCAGCGGGTCGGTGAGGAACGCGTCCCAGGTCGGCGCGGAGGCCAGCGGCCGGGCGGCCACCGCGGCGGCGGAGAACCCCAACCCGGCGAGGGAACCGAGCGCCACCGAGCCCGGCGCGCCCTGCAACCGGACCGCGAAGATGCCCAGCACCGCGATCGCCGCCAGGGCCACCAACAGGGCGATCACCCCGGCCGTGCCGAGTGGCTTCGACGGTGCCGGCTGCGCGGAGAGCACCAGCGCGGTGATCCCGGCGAAGAGCAGCAGCAACAGGACGACCTCGGCCATCGGCAGTCGCCACTTCAACACGATCACACCCAGCACGGCGGTGACACCCAGCCCGGCGGCCACGCTCGCCTGCACCAGGAACAGCGGCAGGTCCCGGCGGGCCAGGAAGGCCAGCACGAACCCGCCCACCTGGCAGACCAGACCGACCAGGTAGGCGCGATGCCCGGCCAGCCGCAGCAGCAGCCCGGGATCGAAGGTGTGCTGCATCGTGGTGCGAGCGGCGGCGACCGACTGCAACAGGTTGGCGATGCCGTACGCGACGATCATCGCCGCCAGAAAACACCAACTCGCGGTAGCCACCTGGCGAGGATAGAGGCTACCGGGCGTCAGCGCGCGGCCGGTCGACCGAGCCTTTCGAGGATGTCCGGGTGCAGCATCGCGTTGCTGGCCACGGCGCTGGTCTCGGCTCCGGCGGGGGCCGGACGACCGTCCAGATCGGTGAAGGTGCCCCCGGCTTCGGTCACGATGGGTACCAGGGCGGCCACGTCCCACAGCGACAACTCGGGCTCGATCATGATGTCGAGGGCACCCTCGGCCAGCAGCATGTAGCCGTAGAAGTCGCCGTAGGCGCGGCTGCGCCAGGTGTCCCGCATCAACTGGAGCACCGGCTCCAGCCGGCCGTGCTCCTCCCAGCCGGTCAGCGACGAGTAGCACAGGCTCGCGTCGGAGAGTTGGCGTACCCCGGAGACCCGGATCGCCTCGCCCCGGTCGGGGGTCGGGCCCGCGTACGCCCCGCTGCCCTGCGCCGCCCACCAGCGGCGCCCGAGCGCCGGCGCGGACACCACGCCGACGACCGGACGACCGTCCTGCAGCAACGCGATCAGGGTGGCCCAGATCGGTACGCCCCGGACGAAGTTCTTGGTGCCGTCGATCGGGTCCACCACCCACTGGCGGGTGCCGGCGGCGGGCGTCACGCCGTACTCCTCGCCGAGCAGGCCGTCGTCGGGTCGCTGCTGCGCCAGCAGCGCGCGGATCTCGCGTTCCACCGCGGTGTCCGCGTCGGAGACCGGGGTCAGGTCCGGCTTGGACTCCACCCGCAGGTCGAGGGCGCGGAACCGGGCCGTGGAGATGGCGTCGGCGGCGTCGGCGAGGCGGTGGGCGAGGGCGAGGTCGTCGGCGTACCCGGTCATGGGTTGCACCGTAGCGACGCCGCTGGGGTGCCGGCGGAGTGGGTCGCGCTCACTCCGCCCGCCCGCGCGGATCGTGCTCGGGCTCGTCCCGAGGGTTCGTCGCACCGCGCGGGTCGGTCTCACCGGCCCGGGAGGCCAGCAACCGGTGGTACGAGGCCAGCCGGCGCGGATCGGCCCGACCGTCGGCGACCCAGGCGGCCAGCGCGCACTCGGTCTCGTCGGCGGTGTGTGTGCAGTTCGCCGGACAGTCGACGGTGGCCTCGACCAGATCCGAGAAGCCGTGCAACAGGCTCTCGGCCGACACGTGCGCCAACCCGAAGCTGCGCACCCCAGGGGTGTCCACGATCCAGCCCGGGTCGTCCGGCAGGCCGGCCACCGCGGGCAGCCGCAACGCCACCGCACTTGTCGAGGTGTGCCGTCCCCGGCCGATCGCGCTGACCGTGCCGACCGCCCGCTCGGCCTCCGGCACCAGGCGGTTCACAAGCGTCGACTTGCCGACCCCGGAGTGCCCGACGAGCACCGACACCCGACCGGCGAGCAGGCTGCGCAGCGCGTCCAACGACGAGTCCGGCCGGATCAGCACGTACGGCAGTTCCAGCTCGGTGTAGTAGTCGAGCACCGTTTCCGGGCCGGCCAGATCGGCCTTGGTCAGGCAGAGCAGCGGCTCGATGTCCGCGTCGTACGCGGCCACCAGGCACCGGTCGATGAAGCCGGTACGCGGTGGCGGGTCGGCCAGCGCGCTGACGATCACGAGCTGGTCGGCGTTTGCCACCACCACCCGTTCCAGCCGCCCTTCGGCGGTGCTGGCGTCGTCCTCGGCGGTACGGCGCAGCACCGACCGGCGCGGCTCGATCCGGACGATGCGGGCCAGCGCACCGGGGGCCCCGGAGGTGTCGCCGACCAGTCCGACCCGATCGCCCACCACCACCGACTTGCGGCCCAGTTCGCGGGCGCGCATCGCGGTGACGGTGGGGGCGTCCGGCGCGGCTGCGGCCAGCACGCAGGTGTACCGCCCCCGGTCCACCGCGATCACGAAGCCGTTCTGCGCGTCGGTGTGCCGGGGCCGGGTGCGGGTACGCGGACGGGACGATTTACCGGGCCGGACCCGTACGTCGTCCTCGTCGTACTCGCGCCGCTTGGTCGCCAGGACCGCTCCCGTCTCTGCGTTCAGCTCTTGCCGGTCACCATCGCCGACCACAGCGCCGGAAAATCGGGCATGGTCTTGGAGGTGCACGCCACGTCGTCCAGCTCGATCCCGGGCACGGCCAGGCCGGCCACGGCGGCGGCGTGCGCCATCCGATGGTCATCGTAGGTGTGGAAGACCCCACCGCGCAGCGGCCGGGGGTGGATCTGCAGCCCGTCGGCCGACTCGGTGACGTCCCCGCCCAGCGCGGTGAACTCACGGGACAGCGCGGCCAGCCGGTCGGTCTCGTGGCCCCGGATGTGGCTGACCCCGGTGAACACCGAGGGAGAGTCGGCGAGCATGGCCAGCCCGGTCAACGCGGGGGTCAGCTCGCTGACGTCCGACAGGTCGGCGTGTACGCCGCGCACCCTGCCGGTGCCCCGCACGGTGAGCCCCTCGGTGGTCAGCGCGACCTCCGCACCCATCTGCTGCAACAGCGAACGCAACCGCTCCACCGGCTGGGCGCTGCTGCGTGGCCAGCCCTGAAGGGTCACCTCACCGCCGGTGACCAGGGCCGCGGCGAAGAACGGCACCGCGCCGGACAGATCCGGCTCGATCTCCCAGCCGCGGCCGCTCAGCGGACCCGGCTCGACCACCCAGACGTCGGGCGTGCTGTCGTCGACCGCCGCACCGGCGGCCCGCAGCATCTGCACGGTCATCCGCAGGTGGGGCGCGGAGGGCACGGGCGGGCCGACGTGTCGGATCACCAGCCCGCGGTCGAACCGCGGCGCGGCCAGCAGCAGCCCGGAGACCAGTTGGCTGGAGGCGGAGGCGTCGATCACGACCTCACCGCCGGTGACCCGACCGGTGCCCTGCACCGCCAACGGCAGACTGCCGGTGTCGGGGGTGTCGACGCGTACGCCCAGCGAGCGCAGCGCCTCGATCAACGGACCGAGCGGGCGGGTCCGGGCGGCCGGGTCGCCGTCGAAGGTGACCCGGCCCTCGGCCAGCCCGGCCACCGGTGGCACGAAGCGCATGATCGTGCCGGCCAGCCCGACGTCGACGTG
Source organism: Verrucosispora sp. FIM060022 (assembly GCF_003977705.1). Lineage (NCBI taxonomy): Bacteria > Bacillati > Actinomycetota > Actinomycetes > Micromonosporales > Micromonosporaceae > Micromonospora > Verrucosispora sp. FIM060022. The sequence goes on along the minus strand of NZ_RQIV01000002.1, from coordinate 119,201 downwards.
CGCCGGGCCGACCAGCCGGTGCGGCCGGACCAGCCAGCGCTCGTCGTCGGCGATCGACACGTGGGCGCCGAGCGCCCGCAGCCCGCCGGCCATCAGCTCGGTGTCCCGGGCGCGCAGCGGCTTGGCCAGGGTCGAAGGGCCGGCGGCCAGCGCGCTGAGCACCAGGGCCCGGTTGGTCATCGATTTGGATCCGGGCAGCCGCAGCGAGGCCGTGACCGGATTGCTGGCGGTCGGGGCGGTCCACGGCTGCAGCGGCCGGGTCGCGGTCAGGTTCCCCACGACTACATTCTGCCGCGTCGCGGTCTGGTGGTCCGCCCGCCGCCGGTACCACTCCCGGTGGACGGGACATCGCAATCGGCCGTCGGCGCGCTAGCGTGTGCGGCATGTGCGGGAGGTACGCCACGACCCGGAGCTCCGGTGAGCTGAGCGGACTGTTCGAGGCCACCGACGAGACCGAGGGTGCGCTGGTCGTCGACTACAACGTCGCGCCGACCGATCCGGTGCCCCTGGTCCGGCTCGACGCGCAGGGGCACCGGGCGCTGTCGCTCGGTCGCTGGGGCCTGCTGCCGGCCTGGTCCCGGTCGCCCGCCAACGCCGCCCGCATGATCAACGCCCGGGCCGAGACGGTGGCCACCAGTCGGGCGTACGCCCCCGCCTTTGCCCGTCGCCGCTGCCTGGTCCCGGCCGACGGCTGGTACGAGTGGGTCCGGCGGCCGGACGGCTCGAAACAGCCGTACTACATGACCTCGACGGACGATCCGGTGCTCGCCTTCGCCGGCATCTGGTCGGTGTGGGAGGGGCCGAGCGGTCCGCTGCTGACCCTCAGCGTGGTGACCACGGCCGCGCTCGGCGAGTTGGCCGAGGTGCACGACCGGATGCCGCTGTTGCTGCCGCGTCAGCGGTGGGCGACCTGGCTGGGCCCCTCGGACGACCCGGCGAGCCTGCTCGCGCCGCCGCCGCTTGAGTGGCTCGCCGGCGTCGAGATCCGGCCGGTGGGGCCGGGCGTGGGCAACGTCCGCAACGACGGCCCTGAGTTGATCGCCCGGGTGCCGTCGATGCCTGCGGCGGAGCCGGCGGACGTCACGCTGTTCTGACCGGTACGCCCGCGCATTGTCGGGAGTGATTTGCCGCGGTTGCGGATGAAAGGTCAGCTAATCGTTCTGCCAACTTCGCGGCGAAGTCTTGTCTCGATGTGCACAAGTGCGATACAACACAGCGCCGGTGGTGGGTGTCGCTCTCTTCTAGTCGAGTGATATTCATCGATCTTGCTGGTCCCACGGGGGAGGTGGGTGGATGACTCGGGCACGTATGCCCCGTCCACATGAGGTCGCCGCTGCGCGGCGTGATCCGCGACTGTTGCGGGCCCTGCGCGAGCGTCGACAGGATGAAGCCTGGCGTACCAGAGGTACCTGCCAGAGCGTCGATCCGGAGACATTCTTTCCGGCGCCGAACGAGCCGGCCGACGCCGCGGTGGCGTTGTGCCGCAGCTGCGACGTGCAGGGCTCGTGCCTGGCCTGGGCATTGGAGGTCGGCGACTGCCACGGCGTGTGGGGCGGCACCACCCCCCGCGAGCGGCGGGCGATGCTGGTGGCCTGGCGTGACGAGGTGCAACCGGATCCCGATGTGGCGAGCGAGGCGGGCCCTCCCGTCCGCGACCAACTGCTCGCGCTGGTGACGTCCCGCTGAGGACCGGGCTGCCGCGTCGACCGTGACCGCGGCGCACCTTTCCTGCCGAGGTCTGCCTCGCGTCGGGGAGGCGGGGCCGCAGAATGAGGCGGTGCCGCAGGACGAGATCATCCAGACCCCGCGTGGCCCGGCCCGGGTGGACATCGACACGCCAACCGCACCGGGCTCGTCGCTGCTCGTGCTGGGCCACGGCGCGGGTGGGGGTGTGGATGCCCCCGACCTGTGCGCGCTGCGCGATGCCGCAGTGTCCGCCGGGGTGATCGTCGCTCGGGTGACCCAGCCGTACCGGGTCGCCGGTCGGCGTGCGCCGGCACCGGCCGGGCACCTCGACGAGGCGTGGGGCGTGGTGCTCGCCGTGCTGCGAGACCGCTGGCCGGGCGTACCGGTGCTGGTGGGTGGCCGGTCCAGCGGGGCCCGGGTGGCCTGCCGCACCGCGACCACGGTCGGGGCCGTCGGGGTGGTCGCGCTCGCCTTTCCGCTGCATCCGCCCGGGCGGCCGGAGCGCAGCCGGGCCGGTGAGCTGGCGAGCGGGGTGCCGACCCTGGTCGTCAACGGCGACCGGGATCCCTTCGGCGTGCCGGAACCCGCTCCGGGGGTGCACGTGGTGATCCGGCCGGGGGAGCGGCACGATCTGCGGCTCGACCCGACCGGCACGGCCGCTGTGGTGCTCGACTGGTTGCGCCGACACGGCTGGGCGCAGGACTGACTGCTGCAAGGCCGTCGGCACCGTGCTCGCGTCGGGCTGAGGCCGCTCTGCCGGGGTGGGTCGCCGTTTCCGGCTGCCGTCCGGGTCGTTGCACCCGATGGTGTCACCCGGGGTTCGGGTGGCACCGGGCTCCCAGGCCCTTTCCCGGTCCCGGCCGTGGTGCACCCACCCCCGGCCGGGACCAGGAATGGGAGGACCGAGATGGAATGCCCGGACCTGCGACGGATGTTGCACCCCACGGACGAACACTGTGCGAGGGGGGTGACCGGTGCCGATCCAGTTCCGGATCCGGGAGCGCGACGAACGGGAGGCCACGCAGCTCAGGCAGCTGTTGGCCGGACCGGAATGGCCCGCGGCGCAGCCGCCGGCCAGGGTGGTGACGGGCACACCCGTCGGAACCCAATCTCCCGGCAGGTCTGGACGCGTATCCTCGGCGAGGAAGCATCCGACCCGAGGGGATGTGCGGTTGACCACCGAGAAGACGGACGAGCGCAGGGCCCGGTTCGAACGGGACGCGATGCCATTCGTCGACCAGTTGTACGCGGCGGGGCTGCGGATGACCCGTAACCCGGCGGATGCCGAGGACCTGGTCCAGGAGACCTACCTGAAGGCTTACGCGGCCTTTCACCAGTTCGAGCAGGGTACGAACCTGAAGGCCTGGCTCTACCGGATCCTGACCAACACCTACATCAACACCTACCGCAAGCGGCAGCGACAGCCGGTGCAGGCGCCGACCGACGAGATCACCGACTGGCAGCTCGCCGAGGCGGAGTCGCACACCTCCAGCGGTCTGCGTTCGGCGGAGACCGAGGCGCTGGACCGGCTGCCCGACAGCGACGTCAAGGAGGCCCTCCAGCAGTTGCCGGAGGAGTTCCGGCTCGCGGTCTACCTCACCGATGTCGAGGGGTTCTCCTACAAGGAGGTCGCCGACATCATGGGTACGCCGATCGGTACCGTGATGTCACGGTTGCACCGCGGTCGTCGTAATCTGCGCAAGCTGCTTGAGGGCTATGCCGCGGAGCGCGGCTTCTCCGCCGCGCCGTCGGCCCGGAGTTCGGCCGCTGCCAGTGGCCGGGAGGTGTGACGTGAGCTGTGGAGATCCGCATGAGACGGATTGCCGTGAGGTTCTCGCCGAGGTCTACCTCTACCTCGACCTGGAGTGCGCGCAGGAGCGCCGGACGCTGATCCGGCACCATCTCGACGAGTGCGGCCCCTGCCTGCGGGAGTACGGCATCGAGCAGGAGGTCAAGGCGCTGGTGGCCCGCTGCTGCGGCAACGAGTCCGCGCCCGACGAACTGCGCGAACGGCTGCGGGTACGGATCAGCGAACTCGTCATCTTCGAGAGCACCGAATCGCGCGAACTGGCCGACTGAATCACTTTTCGTACGCCGACGCCGGTGGCCCGAACTGGGCCACCGGCGTTTTGGCTATGACCCGAGCCGGGTCATCGGCGTTTCCTGTCCGGTCCGCGATGCGGACCAGCTCAGGAGTTGGGGCGCTTGCCGTGGTTGGCGGCGCTCTTCTTACGGGCCTTCTTCTTGCGGGCCTTCTTCGCCATGCTGACCTCCTCGTGATGGTCGGATCGCCTGCGCACGACCTCGGCGCCGGTGCACGCACCGGTCCTCCCGGCGCCAGGGTCCGACCTGTTGATGTTAGAGCCCGCTCCCGGCGAACGCGGGCGGGGCTGCTCCGGCCCATGGGCGGCCGTCGCATGATTTGATACGTCGCAGGCAGTCGCGAGGGAAGGGGCCGAAGATGGCCGAGGAGATCCGCGCCGAGATGGTGGCCAACGTGTGGAAGGTCGTCGCGGCGGCCGGGGACACCGTGTCCGAAGGCGACACCCTGGTGATCCTGGAGTCGATGAAGATGGAGATTCCGGTGGTCGCCGAGTCCGACGGTGTGGTGCAGCAGCTCGCGGTGAACGAGGGCGACGTGGTGCAGGACGGCGACCTGATCGCGGTGATTGGTTGACCGGCCCGCTGGTCCGTCCGGCCGTGCCGGCGGACTATCCGGCCGTGGCCCGGCTCACCGTCGCCGCGTACGAGGCGGACGGTCAGCTCAAGGGCGAGAACGGGTACGCCGACGTGCTGGCCGACGTGGCCGGCCGGGCGGCGCACGGTGAGGTGCTGGTCGCCGCCGACCCGGCCACCGGGCAACTGCTCGGCTCGGTCACCTTCGTCCTACCCGGCAGCCCGTACGCCGAACTGTGCGGTCCCGGGGAGGCTGAGTTCCGGATGCTGGCGGTGGACCCGGCGGCACAGGGCCGAGGTACGGGCGCAGCACTTGTCGAGGCGTGCGTCGCCCGCGCCACCGAGCTGGGCTGCACCGCCCTTGTCATCTGCGTACGCGACGGACTGGCCGAATCCGCCCACCACCTCTACCGCCGCCACGGCTTCACCCGCACCCCCCACCTGGACTGGACTCCCCTACCCAACGTCCACCTCCTGGCCCTCCGCCGCCCCCTCACCCCTTGACCCCCTGACTCCCCGAGGCCTCCTCGCCGATCTTGCACTTTTAGTCGCCGATATGTCGTGCCTGTCAGCTTTATCCCGACCATAAGTGCAAGATCGCGGGCGCGGGCGCGGGCGCGGACGCGGGGGGGAGGGCGCGGGGAGGGGGAGGGTAGGGGTTAGGGGGGTGGGCTGGGGAGGCGGGGGCGGAAGGGGCGGAGGAGGCGGCCGAGGAGGCCGCGGAGGGTGCCGCGGCCGGGGCGGGCGGGTGCGCCGGCCAGCATGCGGGCCAGGGTGGCGCACTCCGGGTCGAGGCCGGGGGTGGCCAGCGCCAGGTGGGCGAGGGAGACGGTGACCGGTAACGGTCCTGCCCGGTCGCTGGCCGCAGCCGCGAGCCGTTCGGTGACCACCTGGGCCACGTCGGGTCGGATCGACGGGTCGACCCAGGCTGCCGTCACCAGGGCGAACAGGGCCGCTTCGGCGATCTCCGCGGCCTGGGCCAACTCCACCAGCACCTGCCGGCGGGTCGAGGAGGGCCAGGGTTCGTCGGTGCGGTGGTGCAGCAGGCCGAGGCAGGTCCACACCTGCACGCACCGTACCCACAGGGCGGGGTCCTGGCCGGAAAGCACCCGTCCCAGCGCGTTCTCCGGGGTCTCGGGCGGATGCGCCAGCAGGCCGAGCAGGTCGGTCAGGTCGAGGGTGGCCAGCGCCACCGCCGTGTCGTACGCGGCCGGTGGGTGTGGCCAGGCCAGGTGCGCCAGTTGGCGCAGCCGGCGGGTGGCTTCCGCCGACGGGGGCGGGGTGCCCGGACGTCCTGTCGACGGTTCGGCGCTGGTGAGGGGCAGGGGTTGGGGGCGGACCGTCGGTGGAGTCAGCTGCCCCAGCCACGGGCGACCACGGCAGCATTCGGCCAGATCGGCGTGCTCGTGCGAGTCGTCCGGGTTGTCGCGGATGTAGTCGGCCAGCGCGACCAGGTGACGGACGTCGCCGTCGCGCTGGAACCGCAGCCGGTGGGCGGTGTGCACCGCGCAGTCGAAGGACGGGTTGCGTGCCAGGGCCCGCTCGATCCAGCTCAGCGCCTCGTCCAGCCGGCCGTGATCGGCCAACGTGCCGGCGATGTCGGCGTACACCGCCAGGTCGTCCGGGTCGTGGTCGACGGCGCGGCGGAGTGCGGCGAGGCCCTCACGGGTCCGGCCGGCGCTGCGCAGCGCGTACCCGAGCCAGACCTCGCCCATCTTGGACGGTGCGGCGCGTACTCCCCGGCCGGCCCAGCGCACCGCGAGCGGCACCTCGCCCGCGCGCCGGGCCAGCGCGGACGCCGTGCCCAGCAGCAGGGCGTGCTCGGGGTGAATGGTGATCGCGTTGCGGGCGAGCGTGAGGTACGGCGTCAGGGCGGCCCGGTCGGACCGGGGCACCGGGTCCGGGGCGGCGGCGCAGACCTGCATCAGCACCCGGGCCACCTGGTCCGGGCCGATCCGCTCGGCCAACTCGGGGGAGGTGACCCAGGGTACGCCCGCCCAGTCCGTGCCGGGTGCGTGTGCGGCGGCGGCGACCAGCAGGTCGAGCCCTTCGGCCGGGCGACCGGCCGCGGCCAGCAGGTGTGCCCGGGCGACCACCGCCCCGACGAAGGTGTGATGGTGCAGCGGGAAGAGGTCCAGACCGCCGGAACCGCCGGCCGTGGCCACCCGGGCGAGCGTCTCGTGCACCTCGGGCAGGGTCGGCGCCCGGGCGAGCGCGTTCGCGACATGGTCAGCGGCACGCGTCAGGTCACCGGCGTTCAGGGCCTCTCGGGCCAGGGCCAGTTCCTCCGTCGCCGGCAACGCCCGATCGTCCGTTCCCTCGGCCACGTCGTCCTCTCACTTGTCGGTACCGGTTGGCGGTGCGGCCGAGTCAGCGTAGGTGACGGCATCGACTTTTGGTGATTGGCTGCGCGATCCTGCTCATTAAATTGCATCTGAACGCCTAAAGGTGCAAGACTGAGCAGGAAGCGCGCGAGTATCGCGCAGGGGAGGAGTTTTCGTGACGCGCCCAGGAATCGGCATGGCCGCCGACATCGACGAGCAGCCGGCGGGTTACGAGCGACTGCTCTCCGCCGAGTACGCCGCACCCATCGCCCGCGTGGCGGCAGCCATCGCCGAGCGCCGACCCCGGCACGTGGTCTTCACCGCGCGGGGCACCTCGGACCACGCCGCGCTGTACGGCGCCTACCTGGCCGAGATCCGGCTCGGCCTGCCGGCCGGTCTCGCCTCCCCGAGCGCGATCACCCTCTTCGGCGCCCGACCGGACCTCTCCGACGCGCTGGTCGTCGGAGTCAGCCAGAGCGGCGGCTCACCCGACCTGACCGAGGTGCTGCGGGTCGCCCGCGAGGCGGGCGCGCTCACCCTCGCGGTGACCAACGCGCCGGACTCCCCGCTGGCGGCGACCGCCGAACTCGGCGTGGACATCGCAGCCGGGCACGAGCGGGCGGTGGCGGCCACCAAGACGTACACCGCGGAACTGCTCGCCCTGCTGCTGCTGGTCGAGGGCATTCGGGCCGGCGACGGTGTGCTGCCCGAGGAGGAACGCCGGGCCGTGGCCGAGCTGCCCGAGTTGGCCGCCCGCACGCTGGCCGACCCCACCGCGAGCGAACTCGCACCGCGCTACCGGTTCGCCGGGCAACTGGTCACCACCGGCCGGGGGTACGCGTACCCCACCGCACGGGAAGCCGCGCTGAAGCTGATGGAGACCTCATACCTGCCGGCCCTGGCCTTCTCCGGCGCCGACCTGCTGCACGGCCCGCTGGCCATGACCGACCCGGACGTGCCGGTGCTGGCCGTGGTCGGTTCGGGCCCCGGCGGTCAGTCGATGGGCGAGGTGCTGCCCCGGTTGGGCGAGCGGCGGGCCGACGTGGTCGTGGTCGGCTCCGCCGAGGTCGCCGGCGCCACCCGGATCGCGGTGCCCGAGGTCGACGAGCGGTACGCCCCGCTGCTGGACATCCTGCCGCTGCAACGGTTGGCCCTAGCCCTGGCGCTGGCCCGGGGTGAGGATCCGGACGCGCCACGAGGGTTGAAGAAGGTCACCGCGACGATGTGACCGCTCGCATGGCACGCTGGGCGGCGTGTCCACGCTGCGCGACCTCGTCGAAGAGCACACCCGTCTGCGCCCGGCCGACATCGACCACCTGCACCGGATAGCGGGTGACTGGCAACTGCTGTCCGACCTCTCCTTCGCCGACCTGCTGCTCTGGGTGCCGGTGGACGGGGAGGGCGCCTTCCTCTGCGTCGCCCAGGTCCGTCCGACGACCGCGCCCACCGCCTACCAGGACGACCAGGTGGGGCGGATCGTCGGCGGGCCGGAAGTGGCGCACCTGGAGGTCGCCTACGGGCAGGGGCGGATCTGGCGGGAGGGCGACCCGGTCTGGTACGGCGACGTGCCCGCCCGGCACGAGGCGATCCCGGTCCGGCTGCGGGCCGCCGACGGTGAGTCCGGCGAGGTGATCGCAGTGGTGGGTCGCGACACCAACCTCTCCACCGCGCGTACCCCAAGCCAGCTGGAGCTGAACTACCTGACCACCGCCGACGACCTGGCCCAGATGATCGCCGACGGCACCTTCCCGCCGCCCCGGCATCCCGGCGAGACCACCTCGGCGCCACGGGTCGGCGACGGTCTGGTCCGGCTGGACGCCGGTGGCAAGGTCACCTACGCCAGCCCGAACGCGCAGTCGGCGTACCGGCGGTTGGGCTACGCCTCCCACCTGGTGGGCGAGGATCTCGCGGCGCTGAACCGCCGACTGGCAAGCGATCCGCTGGAGGGCACGGAGGCGGCCAACGGCATCCTCGCCGCGCTGCGCGGCGAGGCGCCACCCCGGCGGGAGATCGACGCCCGCGGCGCGACCATGCTGACCCGGGCCCTGCCGCTGATGCCCGCCGGAGTGCCGATCGGCGCGCTGGTCCTGGTCCGCGACATCACCGAGGTACGCCGCCGCGACCGGGCGCTGATCACCAAGGACGCGACCATCCGGGAGATCCATCACCGGGTGAAGAACAACCTCCAGACCGTCGCGGCCCTGCTGCGCCTGCAGGCCCGTCGGGTCGGCATGCCCGAGGCCAGGGTCGCGCTGGAGGAGTCGGTACGCCGGGTCGCGTCGATCGCCCTGGTGCACGAGACCCTCTCCATGTCCAGCGACGAGGCGGTCGAGTTCGACGGGATCGTGGACCGGGTGGCCAGCGCGGCGACCGAGGTGGCGGCGACCGAGGTGTCGGTCGGCATGCGGCGCGAGGGCAGCTTCGGCGTACTCCCCGCCGAGATCGCCACGTCACTGGTGATGGTCCTCAACGAACTGCTGCTCAACGCCGTCGAGCATGGTTTTCCGCCGGCCGACGAGGGCGGGCCGGAGCCGGTGCCGCAGGAACCACTGGCACCGCCGCAGGTCGTGGTCACCGCGCACCGGCTGCGCAAGACACTGCACGTCACGGTCGCGGACAACGGTCGGGGACTGCCGGCCGGGTTCGACTCCGAGGGGGGTGCCAAGCTCGGGCTGCAGATCGTCCGGGCGCTGGTCACCGGCGAACTCCGCGGCAGCATCGAGTTGCGTCCCGGTGCCGAGGGCGGCACCGAGGCCGTCCTCACCGTCCCTCTGGCCCGGGCTAGCGGGTGAGCAGGGCGACGGTGAGACCGGGGCGGGGCCAGATCCGCTCGACGCTGTAGGCGGCGCGCAGCGCGTCGCCCTTGGCACCGGGAACGGTGTCCAGCGGTCCGTCGCCCCGGCCGGCGACGACCAGCCAGACCCGGTGCACGTCGGTCAGGCAGTCGGCCGGGCGGTCGCACTCGGCGGCCCACAGGTCGCCCCGATGCTGCTGCCCCTCGGCCAGCAGCGCGTCGCGAGGTGTCTGTTCATGCAGGTGGTAGCGCACGCCGAGGTCGAGGAAGAGCCAACTGTCGCGGGGGTGGTAGACCACCGCGTCGCCGGCACGCTGGCCGGCGGCGATGATCTGTGCCGCGCCCCGGTAGTCGACGGTGGCGGTACGCGGCCACTCGTGCGTACGACGGAGCGCCACGTGGTCCGGCAGGCCGAGCAGGCCGGCCAGGCTCACCACGACGAGCGCGACCCGGAAACGCGCCGAGGCCAACGCGGCACCGGCCAGCAGACACCCGAACGGCACCACGAAGATCAGGTAGCGGGGCACCCACAGCGGGACGACAAGTCCGGCGGCGAACAGCAGCAGCACCGGCAGCAGCAGGCAGGCCACCGGCAGCGACGCGCGTCGACCGAGTCGTCCGGCGCCGAGTACCGCGAGCGCCACCAACAGGCCGCCCACCGCCGCGGTCTGCGCCAGCCCGCCGGGAAGCGCGGCCAGGTCGCCGAGCCGGGCGGTGTCGACCCAGTCGAGTTGCCGCTCCCGCTGCTCACGGGCGCGCAGGGCCAGCGGCGTGACCAGCACCGCCGTCGGCACCAGCGCGAGGAGGAAGGGCCCGAGCGGCCCGAGCCGGCCCGCCCGCCCGCGACCGGCTGGCGCGTAATGGGCCGGCGGGTGGCCGGCCGGAGCGTGGTCGGTCGGCGGGTGGCCGGCACCCGTCGGTGCGGCGGTTCGCGGCCGGTACGTGAAGACCACGACGGCGTGCGCGACGACAAGCGTCAACGCGATCAGGTGGGTCAGCCCGAGGGCGGCCGTCGCGACGGCGTACGCCACCCACCGACCCCGGCCGGGCCGGCGCAGGGCGTCGACCAGCAGCAGCGTGCTCAACAAGGCGAGGGCGGTGGCCAGGGCGTACGGTCGGGCCTCCTGTCCGTACCGGGCGGTGGCGGGCAGCACCGCGAAGAGCAGACCGGAGAGCGTGCCGACGCGGGTGTTCCACAGCCGTTGACCGAGTACGGCGGTGAGTCCGGCGGCCGCCGTCATCGCCAACGCGGACGGCAGCCGCAGTGCGGCCACCGTGTCGCCCGCGACCAGCAGCCAGTAGTGCATGAACAGGTAGTACGGCCCGGTCGCGGCGTCGATGGTGCCGGCGAGCCGGAACAGGCCGGCCACTCCGCGGCTGGCGGCGCTCCAGGTCGCCAGCTCGTCGCGCCACGGCTGTGCGGCGTCCAGCCCGACCAACGTGACGAACATGGTGAGGGCCGCCGGCACCAGCCACACCGGCAGCGAGCGCAGCCGCCACCCGGTGAGCCGTACGCCCGTCCCGGCGGTCGGAATCGACCTACCGGACAAATCACCCATGACGTGAGCCTGCCACACGGTCGTGCCCGCCGATGGCGGCAGCGATCGCCCGTGATGTGGGATCTCGCACGCACTCATTGGCCGGCCTGTCGGCGGTGTGGCAGCATGAGCCTCATGACTGCCGCCGTGGTACGCCGCCTCGTGGCTCGCCGCCACGTTGATTACGGCCGCGTGCGCAGCGCCATCTGTCCGGCCCACTGACGACGCCCGACCATTCTGCCTCGGGTACGCAGCGCGCCGGCCGCCCAAGACACCGTTGTCCACGGCCCCACCGGGAGCCGGTCGCTATGTCCGCGTACCCATGCGAGGCACCGCAGACAACGGAGGACGCCGCGATGGCGGTCAGCGACATTCCGGCCCGCACGGGGAACCTATCGGCGCGCCCGCCCCGGGCACCACGCCGTGCCCGCGGTGAGGGTCAGTGGGCACTCGGACACCGCGAGCCGCTCAACCCCAACGAGCGGATCAAGAAGGACGACGACCCGCTGAACGTGCGGGACCGCATCGAGAACATTTACGCCCATCGTGGTTTCGCCTCCATCGACCCGCAGGATCTGCGTGGCCGCTTCCGCTGGTGGGGTCTCTACACTCAGCGTAAGGCAGGGATCGACGGTGGTCGTACCGCCGTGTTGGAACCGCACGAGCTCGAAGACGAATACTTCATGCTCAGAGTGCGGGTCGACGGTGGTCAACTCGATCTGGCGCAGCTGCGGACGATCGCCGAAATCTCCCGGGATTTCGCCCGGGACACCGCCGACATCACCGACCGGCAGAACATCCAGTACCACTGGATCCGGGTCGAGGACATGCCGGAGATCTGGCGGCGACTGGAATCGGTCGGCCTGCAGACCACCGAGGCGTGCGGTGACTGCCCCCGCATCGTGCTGGGCAGTCCGGTCGCCGGGGTGGCCGAGGCGGAACTGGTCGATCCGACTCCCGCGATCGACGAGATCGTCGCGCGGTACGTGGGCGACAAGCAGTACTCCAACCTGCCGCGCAAGTTCAAGTCGTCCATCTCCTGGCTGGTGGACACCCCGTACGAGGCCAACGACATCGCCTTCCTCGGTGTCGACCACCCCGAGCACGGCCCCGGCTTCGACGTGTGGGTCGGCGGTGGGCTGTCCACCAACCCGATGCTCGCCCAACGGCTCGGCGTGTGGGTGCCGCTGAGTGAGGTGCCGGACGTCTGGGCCGGAGTGGTCGGCATCTTCCGCGACTACGGCTACCGCCGGCTGCGCCACCGGGCCCGGCTGAAGTTCCTCGTCGCCGACTGGGGCGTGACGAAGTTCCGCGAGGTGCTGGAGAAGGAGTACCTGGGCCGGACGCTGCTCGACGGGCCCGCCCCCCAGCTGCCGGACAAGCCGGTCGACCACATCGGCGTGCACCGGCAGCGGGACGGCCGCAACTACGTCGGCGCCGCCCCGGTGGTCGGTCGGGTCTCCGGCACCCAGCTCGCCCAGTTGGCCGACGTGGTGCAGGCGCACGGCAGCGATCGGGTGCGGCTGACGCCGTACCAGAAGCTGCTGGTGCTCGACGTGCCGCCGGAGCGTACGGAGTCCCTGGTCGCGGGCCTGCGCGAGATCGGCCTGGAGGCCCGCCCCTCGGCCTGGCGGCGCGGCACCATGGCCTGCACCGGTATCGAGTACTGCAAGCTGGCAATCGTCGAGACCAAGGCGCGCGGCGAGGAGCTGGTGGCCCGGCTGGAGCAGCAGCTGCGCGACTTCGACGCGGACATCTCCATCCACATCAACGGCTGCCCGAACGCCTGCGCCCGTACCCAGGTTGCCGACATCGGCCTCAAGGGGCAGCTGGTCACCGGGCCGGACGGCCGCCAGGTCGAGGGCTTCCAGGTGCACCTGGGTGGCGGGCTGGGCATGGCCGAGGGACAGACCGCCGGCTTCGGCCGCAAGCTGCGCGGATTGAAGACGACCGCCGACGAGCTTCCCGAGTACGTCGAGCGGCTGGCCCGGCGCTATCTGGCGGGCCGCACCGAGGGCGAGACCTTCGCCAACTGGGTGATCAGGGTCGACGAGGAGCAACTGCGATGAGCGAGGTGACGCGATGAGCAGCGAGACCCGTGCCGCACCGCTGTACTGCCCGTACTGCGGTGAGGAGGACCTGCGACCGAGCGAGACCGGGCACGGCGCCTGGGAGTGCCACGCCTGCGCCCGGGTGTTCACCGTCCGGTTCACCGGCCTGCTCTCCCGGGCGGTGCAGCGATGAGCGCGCTGGTTTCCGCCGCCGGCCTGGGGCTGGTCGGCACCGCACCGACTGCGACCAGCGGTGGGCGACGTGGCCCCGAGCAACTGCGGGAGCTGGCCGAGCGCGCCGGCCGGGAGTTGGAGGGCGCGCCCGCGCTGGAGATCGCCCGGTGGGCCGCGGAGACCTTCGGTGACCGGTTCTGCGTGACCAGTTCGATGGCCGACGCGGTACTGGCCCACCTGGTGTCCCGGGTGGCGCCGGGGGTGGACGTGGTCTTCCTCGACACCGGCCTGCACTTCCCGGAGACCCTCGCCGTCCGGGACGCGGTCGCCCGCACGCTGCCGGTCAACGTCCGCTCCATCCGGCCCCGGCTCACCGTCGGCCAGCAGGACGGCGAGTACGGGCCACGACTGTTCAACAAGTCGCCGGACGAGTGCTGCCAGCTGCGCAAGGTGGAGCCGCTGGAGCGGGCGCTGGCCGGATACGACGCCTGGGCCGCCGGGCTGCGGCGGGACGAGTCGCCGACCCGGGCCAACACGCCGGTGGTGACCTTCGACGCCCGTCGGGGCAAGGTCAAGGTCAACCCGATCGCGGCCTGGAGCCAGGCGGACGTCGATGCGTACATCGCCCGGTGGAACGTGCCGGTCAACGAGCTGTTCCGGCGCGGCTACGGTTCCATCGGCTGCTGGCCGTGCACCCGGCGGACGAAGGCCGGCGAGGACCCGCGGGCCGGCCGCTGGGCGATGTTCGAGAAGACCGAGTGCGGACTGCACCTCTGACCGACCAGGCAGAGGCACCCGCCGATCCGGCCCGGTCGGGCGACCGGGCCGGTGGCGTAGCTGCGTCCGCCGAGCCGGTGGTCCTGGTCGCTCACGGCAGTCGTGATCCTCGGGCGGCCGAGGCGATCCGGGGTCTGGCCCGGGCGGTCTCGGTCGCCCGGCCGGGGCAACCGGTGCTGGCCAGCTGGCTGGACCACACCGAGCCCGATCCGACCACGGTCCTGCGTGAGCTGGCTGCCGCCGGGCACTCCCGGGCGATCCTGGTGCCGCTGCTGCTCACCGCTGCGTACCACCGGCGGGTGGACATCCCCACGGCGGTGGAGGCTGCTCAGCGGTCCGGGCTGACGATCCGGGTGGACATCACCGATGTGCTCGGCCCGGTGGGCGACGAGGTGGACCCGGCGCTGCTGGCCGCGCTGCGACACCGGCTGGCCGAGGCGGATCCCGGCCGGTTCGACGCGCTGGTGCTGGCTGCGGCCGGCACCAGGGATCCGGCGGCGCGGGCGTCCGTGGGTCGGGTGGCCCGGGCCCTCGGTGCCGTCCTCGACATGCCGACCCGTGTCTCGTACGCCTCTGCGGCACCCCCGGCCGTCGACGTGGCGGTGCAGCGGCTACGGGCCGCCGGTGCGCAACGCGTCGCCGTGGCTGCGTACTTCCTGGCCCCCGGGCTGTTCCACGATGCGGTGACGACCGCGGCCCGTGCCGCCGGTGCCATCGCGGTGTCGGCCCCCCTGACCACTGCCCCGGACCTGGTGAACCTCATCCTCCACCGCCTCTCCCAACCACCCCACGCTCTTGTCGAGCATGAGGTCGACGGCAGTCGCTGATCTCTGAACCGCCGCTGAACGGGGGCCTGGGGGGTACGGGAGAGCAGGGGAGCAGCAGGACGCCCCGGCGGGCTTGGGGCCGGCCGGGGCGTCCTGGGTGTAGTCGGTCAGGCGGAGTGAGCGCGCAGCACCCGGAGGCCACCGCGCCGCTTGACAGCGCGCCGCTCCTCCTCGCTCATCCCGCCCCAGACGCCAGCGTCCTGACCGGACTCCAGCGCCCACTGCAGGCACTGGTCGGTCACGGAGCAGCGCCGGCAGACGGCCTTGGCCTGCTCGACCTGCAGGAGAGCCGGACCGGACGTCCCGATCGGGAAGAACAGCTCCGGGTCCTCGTCGCGGCAGACAGCATGGTGACGCCAGTCCATGGCGGCAACACTCCTCATTCTGGATGGGTGGCAGATGTTGCTGTTGGTGCTTTTCTTATATGCATCCGCAATGTCGACAGTGACGGTTTGCAACCATCAATTCGGCAATGCGTGAGCAGGCTGCTAGCTCCGGGACCTGCTGGAACGACTCAACCTGTTGAGCGTGTCCAGGACATGTCCCGGTAACTCAAGTTCGCTTGTGAATACTTTCACGAACTTACGCAATGTCAAGGGTGGCGCTCGGAAAAACTCCGCGCGGTGAGCAAGCCCACAACCCATTTGTCCGGGTTATGGATCACTCCAGGCACCCGGGCTTACCACAGTCGAGAATCAATATAGTACAGTCCGCCGGACAATGCTGACATTTCCGGCATCGTTCGGGGTGTCGCGGTCGTCACGCGCTGGGGGGCGCTGCGGCCAACTTCCACCCGGTGGTACCGGAGACCTAACAGATTACTCTGAGTGCGGCCGGAACGGAGGTGAATCTGACTTTTTCCCGCTCGCCAAGATAGTCCCCGTCGAGCTGGAACGCTTGCGGACGGCTCGCGACCAGCGTGAACTCCGCTACGTCATGACGCCGTACAAGTTGGCGACCGTGCGGATTGGGCGTGGCGGAGAGGAATTGCCTCACGGTGCGTGTTGTACTGGCGACGCCAAGCTGACGAAAGGCCAGTACGTCCAGCCCGAGATCGAACGACGCCTCCGGGTTCGGGTTGGCCTCCCGATCCCCGACGAACGTCCAGGGGGCGGTGTTCTGCACGATGATGCTCGCCAGGTCACCCTCTGTCGCCTCGCCCGGCTGCTCCAGCCGGATCGCCGGGTGTCGCCGTTCGGCACCGAGCAGGAACTGTGCGGTGAAGGCGCGGAAGTAGAGCCCCGGCGAGGGGACGCGGCCCCGGCGACGGGCCTCCTCCACCCGGTGGATGACCGCAGCGTCGAGCCCGAGCCCCGCGCAGAACGTGAAGTAGCGGTCGTCGGCGCGGCCGAGGCCGATAGTGCGGCGACGACCCAGCCGCAGCCCTTCCATGATCATGCTGGCGCCTTCGGCCCACTCCTTGGGCAGGCCCAGCGCCCGGGCGAAGACGTTCGTCGAGCCGCCCGGCACCGTCGCCAGGGCGGGCAACCGCTCGGCGGTGGGCGGCTGCCCGGCGACGCTGGTCGCCGTCATCAGCCCGTTGACCACCTCGTTGACCGTCCCGTCGCCACCGAGTGTGACCACGACGTCGACGCCCTCCACCGCGGCCTCTCTGGCCAGATTGGTGGCGTGGCCACGCCGGCGGGTGTACCGCACGGAGAGGTCGACTTCGCTGCGCAGCGCCCGGACCAGTACGTCCCGCGCGCGCTCGCTGGTGGTGGTGGCCTTCGGATTGACCAGCAGGACGGCCCGCATGGGCCGCACTGTACCGCGCGACGGCACGGGTATCGTGACCCGCGTGACCATCGACTCCAACCCGACCCCCGTCACGCTCCGTTGGGCGGTCCGGCTGCTACGCGTCGAGGCGGTCGCCGTCGGGCTGGTCGCCGCCTGGCTGATCGTGGCCGACCTCACGGCCAGTACCACCGACGTGACGTCGGCGTTGTTGGTCACGGCCTTCGCCATCGGTGCCGCGGTCGCGCTCTGGGCGTTGGGAAGCGCGCTGGTGCGCCACCGGGCCGGTGCCCGCGCTCCCGCCATCGTGCTTCAGCTCATGCTGCTGCCGATCGGCTGGTTCATGATCCAAGGCGGTCTGGGCTGGCTCGGGGTGCCGCTGATCGCGCTCGGGCTCGGCGTCACCTGGCTGCTGGTGAGCCCGCCCACGACCCGTGCCCTCGGATTCGAGTGAACCGGCCGTCACCAGCCTGACGCGCGGCGGGTGAGCAGAGAGATGGTGGCGCGGCCGTCGGTCGCGGTCGCCGACGCCGACGTGGTGAGCGCCGTGAGCACCTTCCACGCGAACGAGGACTCGGCGGGGAGCCGGGCGTCCCGCACGGTGGGCACGGTCACCTCGACGGTCAGCGCGTCCTCGGTGACCGCGAAGCGGCAGTCGAGTTCGGCCCCCCGGGGCGCGATGGCCAGCAGCATGGCGCACGCCTCGTCGACGGCGATGCGCAGATCCTCGATCTCGTCGAGCGCGAACTGCAGGCGGGCCGCGAGGCCGGCGGTGGCGGTACGGAGCACGCCGAGGTACCCACCGTCGGCGGGCACGGTGAGGTGCACGATGTCGTCGTCGGTCGTCGGTTGGCCGGTCAGTTGAGTCACCACTCATCCCCCCGGTCGGGGACTCTACCCGCTGAGTCGGTCATCCGGTCGACTCGCATCGTGTCGCCGACCGGCGGGCACCGGAATCAGCGGTCACGCACCTGGTCGCGGCGGCTGCACGCGCCGTCAACGGCGGCGTACGCCCGGTGCCGGAAGACGGAATTCGAGTTCCACGACGGCGTACGTCCAGTGCCGGAACGACGGAATCCGGGCGATGTGGCGGGGTGCGCGCTGCGCCGGGACGACGACGGCCGGCCCGCCCCGGAAGGGGTGGACCGGCCGTCGAGGGCGGGCACTCAGGCCTGCTTGGTCTCCCAGAAGATCTTGGAGATCTCGTCGATCTTCTGGAGCAGTTCGTCGGCCTTGGCCGGGTCGGTGGCACCCTTGGCACCGGCGGCCCCGGCCAGCTTGGTGGCCTCGTTGAACAGCTGGTGCAGGTGGGGGTACTTCTCGAAGTGCGGCGGCTTGAAGTAGTCGGTCCACAGCACCCAGAGGTGGTGCTTGACCAAGTCAGCCCGCTGCTCCTTGATCAGGATGGCGCGGGTCCGGAACTCCGGGTCGGTGTTGGCCTGGTACTTCTCGCAGATCATTTTCACCGACTCGGCCTCGATCCGAGCCTGGGCGGGGTCATAGACACCGCAGGGCAGGTCGCAGTGCGCGCTGGCGGTCAAGCGAGGCGCGAGGATGCGGGCAAGTCGCATCAGGATCCTCCATAGGACGTTTGCGATGATCCAAGACGACATTACTCCTGGACGAGGTCCCCGAGAGCGGTGGAGGCGAAACCGGTGTCCGTGCTGCGGTTGCGATGGCCACTGTCGCCCGTACTCGTGACCGGTCCCTCCATGTCGCCGACGCTGCGGCACGGCGACGCGGTGCTGGTCCGCCGCGGTGGTCGGGAGATCCGGCCCGGCGACGTGGTGATCGCCGTCTTCCGTAGCCGCCCTGACCTGCTGGTGGTCAAGCGCGCGGTCCGTCCGACCGACGGCGGGTGGTGGCTGTACGGCGACAACGACCTGGTCACCGACGACTCCCGGGCGTACGGGGTCGCCGACGTGCTCGGCCGGGTGGTGGCCCGGTACTGGCCCCGCCCCGGGCGGGTACCGCCTCGACCGTTATGACCCTGCCCACATACTGGGCCGCTCGACCCCACTATGCTCGGAAGCGCCCGGGTGACCCCCCGCACCACGCGCCGCCGCTCGTCGCCTCACCGTGCGCCCCGACCGGCTGGCCTCTGCTCGACAGAACCTGGAGTCACCATGCCTACGTCCACCGTGGACCCTGCTGATCCCGTCTTCCAACTGCACCGGGGCGGCAAGATGGCCGTCGTCTCGACCGTCCCGCTGACCAGCCGTGACGACCTCTCCCTCGCGTACACCCCGGGGGTGGCCCGGGTCTGCGAGGCCATCGCCGCGGAACCGGCGCTCGCCCACGACTACACCTGGGCGTCGAACACCGTCGCGGTCGTCACCGACGGCACGGCCGTACTCGGCCTCGGCGACATCGGCCCGCGCGCCGCGCTGCCGGTGATGGAGGGCAAGGCCGTGCTGTTCAAGCAGTTCGGCGGGGTCGACGCGGTACCGGTCTGCCTGGACACGCAGGACGTCGACGAGATCGTGGCGGTGGTCAAGGCGCTCGCGCCCTCGTTCGGTGGGATCAACCTGGAGGACATCAGCGCACCCCGCTGCTTCGAGGTGGAACGCCGACTCGACGAGGCGCTGGACATCCCGGTCTTCCACGACGACCAGCACGGTACGGCGATCGTCGTGCTGGCCGCCCTGCGCAACGCGGCCACCCTGCTCGACCGCAAGCTCGGCGACCTGCGGGTGGCGGTCAGTGGGGCCGGCGCGGCCGGGGTGGCGGTGACCAAGATGCTGGTGGCCGGGGGAGTGGACCCCGACCAGGTGGTGGTCTGCGACTCCAAGGGGATCATCTCCGCGTACCGCACCGGACTGACCGGCACCAAGGCGGAGCTGGCCGAGCTGACAAACGCCGACGGGCGGCAGGGCGACATCGCCCAGGCGCTGCGCGACGCCGACGTGCTGATCGGCGTCTCCGGCGGGCAGATCCCCGAGCACGCGGTGGCCGGGATGGCCCCCGGGGGGATCGTCTTCGCGCTGGCCAACCCCACCCCGGAGGTGCACCCCGAGGTGGCCGCGCGGCACGTCGCGGTGGTCGCCACCGGCCGCAGCGACTTCCCGAACCAGATCAACAACGTGCTGGCCTTCCCGGGTGTGTTCCGGGGCGCGCTGTCGGCACGGGCCACCCGGATCACCGACGCGATGAAGGTCGCCGCGGCCGACGCCATCGCCTCGGTGGTGGCCGAGGCGCTGACCCCGGAGGCGATCGTGCCCTCTCCGCTGGACCCGCGCGTCGCCCCCGCCGTCGCCGAGGCGGTCGCCGAGGCCGCCCGCCGCGACGGCGTCGCCCGCGCCTGAGGCGTAAGGAAGGTGCCCTTCTTAACGCCTCGTGCATAGGAAGGGCCCCTTCTTAACGGGCGCTCAGCTTGTTACCGTGCGGATCATGCGTGCCGCCTTCGCCTCCCGATTCGACGACGCCGACCCGCTCGCCGCGCTCACCGTCGGTGAGCAGCCCGAGCCGAGCCTGCCTGACGACAGCTGGGTGACGCTGCGTGTCACGGCCAGCTCGCTCAACCACCACGACCTGTGGTCGTTGCGCGGCGTCGGGTTGCGCGCCGAACAGCTACCGATGATCCTCGGCTGCGACGCGGTGGGCATCGACCCCGACGGCAACGAGATGGTCGTGTACCCGATCGTGCCGACACCCGGTGACCCGCGCGGCATGTCCATCCTCTCCGAGCACTTCCCGGGGACCCTCGCCGAGCGGGTGGCCGTACCCCGGTCGAATCTGCTGCCGCTGCCGGCGGGGCTGGCGGCGACCGACGCGGCGTGCCTGCCGACGGCCTGGCTGACCGCGTGGCGGATGCTCACCACCAAGGGCCGCGTCGATGAGGCCGAGGCCGTGCTGGTCCAGGGCGCCGGGGGCGGTGTGGCCACCGCAGCGGTCGCGCTCGCCGCCGCGATGGGCAAACGGGTGTACGCGACCAGCCGCGACGCCGCCAAGCGGGAGCGGATCGCCGAGCTGGGTGCGACGGCCTTCGAGCCGGGTGCGCGACTGCCCGAACGGGTCGACGTGGTGGTCGAAACCGTCGGAGCGGCCACCTTCGACCACTCCCTCAAGTCCGCCGCCCCCGGGGCACGGATCGTCGTCTGCGGCGCGACCGCCGGCCACGAGCCGAAGGTCAACCTGCGCCGGGTCTTCGCCATGCAGCTGGAGATCCTGGGCACCTCGATGGGCACCCCCGCCGACCTGGCCGACCTGCTCGCCTTCTGCGCCGAGCGGAACGTGCGACCGGTGGTGGACAGCGTGGTGCCGTTCAGCCGGGTCGCCGACGCCTTCACCCGCCTGCACTCCGGAGAGGTCTTCGGCAAGATCGTCATCGACCACGGCGCGTGACTCAGGCCGTGCTGGTGCGTGCCGGTGTGGTGGTGTGCTGCTGGGCGGTGTTCGGTGGTCAGGCGGGGATCCGTTCTCCGGTCACAGGTGGTTGTCGAGGGTGGCGACGTCGTCGCGGGCTGCGGCGCTGGCGATGCGCTCCTTCGCGTCGGCGTCGCCGTAGAGCGTCCAGCGCAGGAACTCGGTGGTGGTGTCGGCGACGACCCGTAGCGAGGTGCTGTTGCCCAGCAGGGCACGACCGTGGTCACCGTTGGGCAGGCTCAGCATCGCCTTCGGCCAGGGCACCTTGTCGTACACCGCCTTGCCCGCCGCGTACTCCACCACCTCGTCGGCCTCACCGTGCACGAACAGTTGCGGTGCCGCCGCACCCGCGAAGGCGGTCCCCACCCCCAGCGCGGTGCCGGCGAAGACGATCCCGGCGGTCAGCCGCTCGTCCCGCCCGGTGGTGAACAGCCCGATCGTGGTCACTCCGCCCGCCGAATGCCCGGCGGCAGCGACCCGGTCGGTGGCCAGCCGGCCGCGCAGCACGTCGCCGTCGCGGGCGTCCAGGGCGAGCACCTGGCTCAGCGCGTACGACACGTCGGCCGGCTGGTTGAGCACGTCGAGCACGTTGGGCTGGCCCGACCCGGAAGTGTGCGGGAACATCGGCGCGGCCACCACGAAACCGGCCGCCGCCCAGCGAGTCAGCAGCGCCTGGTAGTCCTTGGGCTGACCGCCCAGCCCATGGCTGAACATGACCACCGGGAACCGCCCGTCAGCCGCCCGAGCCGACTCCGTCGGCTTCCCACCCGCCCGGCCCGCCGCCGGATACCAGACCGTGATCGGAAGCGGCCGGTCGCCGTCCCGGTTGCGCTTGAGCTGTCGTACGCCGACCGCGAAGCTGTCAGCCGGCGCGTTACCGGCCGGAATCGCCGGAGCCGACGCGCTGGCCGAGGGCGCTGCCGTGGCCGTCGGCGTGTCCGTGGCACTCGTGGCTGTCGTGCCTGCCAGCGGGGCCGACTCGGGATCAGCGGAGCACCCCACCACCCCAGCCGCAACCAGTGCACCCACAAGCAGAACCGAAACCCCACGACGCCCCATGCCCCCGATTCTGCCCTCCCCATGCCCTCCCCACCCCATGCCCTCCCTCCCGACCCCTCCCCACCCACCCGCCCCCGCCTCGCACCCCGCGCACCCCGCTCCTCGTGGCGCGACCCGCCTCGTGTCGGCGATCTTGCACTTTCGGTCGCTGATACGCGCCTTTCGAGCGTTATGCGGCGACACAAAGTGCAAGATCGCCGCGCCTCGGCGGTGGACGGACGCCGTAATGCACCCCTCGCCCTGTGCTGCGCTTGCCCTGTGCTGCGCCCGCGCTGCGGTGCGCGTCGATCTTGCATTCTCGGTCGCTGATATGCCCTCTTTAGGGCTTATGTGGCGACGGAAAGTGCAAGATCGACGCGGGGCCGGGCAGGGCGGGAGGGGAGGGGCGGGGAGGGGCGGGCAGGGCGGGCGGGGTGGGGGGGTTAGGAGGGGTGGCGGGTTTCTAGGGTGGTGATGTTGGGGGGATGGGCGTGGGTGGGGAGGCGGCGGGCGGCCTGTTGGTCGCCGTAGAGGGTCCAGCGGAGGAAGTCGGTGGTGGCGCCGAGGACCTGGGTGAAGCCGGGGCGGCCGGGGATGAGGTACTCGCCGTGTCCTTGGCCGAGCAGGCTGAGGAAGGTGGACGGTCCGGTCGTACGGCGGTAGGCGGCATGGCCGACGCTGAGGGGTACCACCGGGTCGGCGGTGCCGTGCACGAAGAGCATCGGCGCGGGTGGCTCCGCGAAACCGCCCGCCATTCCGCCGCCGGCGATCACGATGCCGGCGCGCAGCCGGGCGGGGCGGCCGCTGGTGAACATGCCCGAGGTGGTGAAGCCACCCGCCGAATGACCGGCCGCAGCGATCCGCTGCACGTCGAGGTGGCCGGCGAGCGGATCGGCGGCCCGGCGGTCGAGCCGGACCAGGTGCCGGATCACCCGCCAACCGTCGGCGGGCTGGTGGCGTACGTCGGCGCGGGAGAACGTGGCGGCACCACGCCGGGTGTGCGGGTACGCCGGGGCGGCCACCACGAAACCGGCGGCGGCCCATCGGGCGGTCAGGCCGGCGTGCAGTTCGGGCAGGCTGGCCAGGCCGTGGCTGTAGAGCACCACGGGGAACCGTCCGTCGGCGATCCGGGTGCCCTGGGTCGGGTACCAGAGGGTCACCGGCAGCGGTCGGGCCGAGCCGGGGTCGACGACGAACGTCCGAACGCCGACCGCGTACGGCACCTGTGGGGCGGCACCGCTCGGTGCCGGCTGGCCGGGCGGGTCACCGGGCGGGGCGCAACCTGTCAGCCACGCCAGCAGCAACGTTACCGCCGACGCGGCGAACCGCCGTCTGATCATGCCCACGACATCACGGTAGAGCCAGCGATCACCCGTCCGGGTCCGGTTGCCCGGTGCCGTACGCGAGCCGTTCGGCCGACCAGCCAGGGCCGTCCGACCGGTCCGGCTTCGCTAAGGTTCCGGCATGGCTGAGAACTACACCGACCCCAGCGGCAACACCCAGGCATTTCGCGCCTTTGCCGCCGACACCGCCGACACACCGGCCGAGTCGTCCTCCCGCACCGGCCTGATCATCGGAGTGGCCGTGCTCGCGGTGCTGCTGATCGCCGTCGCCGGCTGGATCGCCCTCAGCTGACCTCGGACCGTCGCGCCCCGCTGATCCTCGGGCCGGTCAGGTGGCGTTGACGACTGCGCGGGCCGCTCGGGCGATTTCCCGCTCCTCGTCGGTGCCGATCACGCAGACGGCGACCTCGGCGCCGTCCGGCGAGATGAGGCGGTCGCCGCTGCCGGTGTTGCGGTCCGCGTCGACGGTGATGCCCAGCCGGGTGAGGCCGGTCAGTGCGGCGGCCCGTACCGGGGCGGCGTGTTCACCGACGCCGGCGGTGAAGGTGACCGCGTCCACCCGTCCGAGCAGCGCGTAGTACGCCCCGACGTATTCGGTGATCCGGCGGCAGTAGACGTCGAAGGCGAGCGTTGCCGCCTCGTCTCCGTCCGCCCGCCGGGCCAGCACCTCGCGCATGTCGTTGACGCCGGTCAGCCCGAGCAGGCCGCTGCGGTGGTTGAGCAGGTCGTCGATCTCGTCGACCCCCAGGCCACCCTCCCGGCGCAGGTGGAACACGATTGTCGGATCCAGATCGCCGCTGCGGGTGCCCATCACCAGGCCCTCCAGCGGGGACATGCCCATCGAGGTGGCGACGCTGCGGCCACCGGCGATCGCGCACGCGCTGGCCCCGTTGCCCAGGTGCAGGCTGATCGTGTTGACCTCGGCGTACGGGCGGTTCAGCAGTTCCGCCGTGCGCCGGGAGACGTACGAGTGCGAGGTGCCGTGGAAGCCGTACCGGCGCACGCCGTACCGCTGCGCGGTGTCACGGTCGATCGCGTAGGTGGCGGCGGACTCGGGCAGGGTGTGGTGGAACGCCGTGTCGAAGACGGCGACCTGCGGCACCTGCGGCAGTGCCGCGCGCGCCATCTCGATGCCGGCGAGGTTCGCGGGGTTGTGCAGCGGGGCCAACGGCACCAGGTCGGCGATGGCGGCCAGCACCGCGTCGTCCACAAGCGCCGGAGCGGTGAAGCGTCGGCCGCCGTGCACCACCCGGTGCCCGACGACAGTGAGCCCGCTCAGGTCCAGCCCGGCCAGGATCTGCCGGACCGCGGCGGCGTGGTCGGGCGGGCCGCCGTCGCGCTCGCCGACCCGTTCGACGGTGCCCTTGGTGAGCACCCGGTCGTCGTCGTACAGCCGGTATTTGACCGACGACGACCCGCAGTTGAGCACCAGCACCTTGCTCACGACGTCGCCCCGTTGTCGGTAAGCGTGGCGGCCTGGATGGCGGTGATCGCCACGGTGTTGACGATGTCCGGCACGGTAGCCCCTCGGGAGAGATCGTTCACCGGCCGGCGCAGACCCTGCATCACCGGCCCGACGGCCACCGCTCCGGCCGAGCGCTGCACCGCCTTGTACGTGTTGTTGCCGGTGTTGAGGTCCGGGAAGATGAAGACGGTGGCCCGGCCGGCGACCGTGCTCTCGGGCAGCTTCGTCGCCGCCACGGCCGGGTCGATCGCGGCGTCGTACTGGATCGGTCCCTCCACGGCCAGGTCGGGCCGGCGCTCGCGGACCAGCGCGGTGGCCTCCGCGACCTTCTCCACGTCGGCACCCGCGCCGGAACTGCCTGTCGAGTACGACAGCATCGCCACCCGGGGTTCGAGGCCGAACCGGGCCGCCGTGTCGGCCGACGAGATCGCGATGTCGGCGAGCTGGGCGGCGTCCGGGTCGCGGTTGACCGCGCAGTCGCCGTAGACCAGCACCCGGTCGGCCAGCAGCATGAAGAAGACGCTGGAGGCGACGGAGACCTCCGGCATGGTCTTCACGATCTCGAACGCGGGCCGGATGGTCGCCGCCGTGGTGTGCGTGGCGCCGGAGACCATGCCGTCGGCGTAGCCGGCCCACACCATCATGGTGCCGAAGTAGTTCGGCTGGGCCACGATGTCGTACGCCAACTCCACGGTGACGCCCCGATGGCCGCGCAGCTTCGCGTACGCCTCGGCGAACTCGTCGCGCCACTGGCTGTCGGCCGGATCCACCACCCGGGCCGTGCCGATGTCCACGCCCACCTCGCGGGCCCGACGGGCGACCTCGTCGGGGCGGCCGAGCAGGGTCAGGTCGGCCACTCCGCGCCGCAGCAGGATCTCCGTGGCGCGCAGGATCCGCTCGTCGGTCCCCTCGGGCAGGACCACGTGCCGGCGGCGACTACGCGCCCGGTCGATCAGGTCGTACTCGAACATCAGCGGGGTGACCCGGGTGGAACGGCTGACCCGCAACCGGCTGGCCAGCTCGGTGGTGTCCACGTGCGCCTCGAAGGCGCCGAGCGCGGCCTCCACCTTGCGCGGGTTGGCGGCGCTGGGTCGGCCCTCGATGCGGCTCGACGCGGCCACCGTGTGGAAGCTGTCGGTGGGCACCGAGAGTACCGCGAGGCGGGCGTTGAGCGCCTCCACCAGCTGCATCGCCCGGGGGTCGGGGGCCACGCCTAGGGTGAGCACCAGCCCGGCCAGCGACACCTGACCGGCCACGTGCGCCGCGCTCGCGGCCACCAGAAGATCGTCGCGGTCACCCGGCATGATCAGCAGAGCGCCCTCGGTCAGGTGTTCCAGCACGGTCGGCACGTGCGCCGCGCCGACCACGTAGTCGAGCACGTCGCGGGCGAGCGCGGTGTCGTCGCCGGCCAGTCGGGTGGCGCCGAGCGCCGCCGCCACCTCGGCCACCGTCGGCGCGGAAACGCTTGGCACCTCGGGAATCGCGTACGCGGGCACCGGCAGCCGGGGCAGTCGCATGCTGCCCGGCACCCGGTTGGCGAGCACGGCGAGCACTGTCGCGCCGAGGTCGACCACGTCGTGGTACGCCCCCCGGCTGGCCGCGGTGATCGCCGCCGGCTGCTGCCCGAACCCGTCGACCACGGGCACCACGACACTGCCGAACTCGGTGGCCAGCCGGGCGTTGAACGCCAGCTCGCGCGGCCCGGCACCGTCCCCGGCGTCGGCGAAGTCGCTGCCCACCACGACCATGGCCGGGAACCGTCGTTCCACGTCCCGGTAACGCTCGACGATCCGGCTGATCAGTTCTTCCCGCCGGCCGTCGGCGACGAGCGCGGTCGCCTCGGCGTACGTGGTGCCGGAGAGGTCGGCCACCGGCAGCCCGACCCGGTACCGCTCGCTGAGCAGGGCGAGGATCGGGTCCGGCCGGTCCGACGCGACCAGGGGACGGAACACGCCGATCTGGCCGACCTGGCGGGACAACAGTTCGGCCAGGCCCAGGGCGATGGTCGACTTCCCCCCGCCCGAGCCGACACTGGTCAGGTACACGCTTCGGGCCACGGAACTCACGCTACAAGATCCAGGTGGCTCCCGCCCGGGTCCTCGTACCCGGGCGGTCGGGCCCTCCGGCGGTGTGTCAGTCGTCGTCTTCGTCGTCGAGTCGAGCCAGCCAGGTGGCGAAGCGCTCGATCGGCGTCTCGAACTCCGGGTTCAGGTCGACGAAGTCCCGCAGCCGCTCGCCGAGCCACTCCAGGCTGACCTGCTCCTCGCCGCGCCGTTCGACGAGTTCCTCGATGCCCCGGTCGGTGAAGTACATCCGCCTACTCGCTTCCCTCACCGGTGTCGTACCGGTGCAAGCCGGCCGGTCCCGCCCCACCTTCAGATGGGACGGGACCGGGATGGTTCTCGTCAGGGTCGGGGAAGTGCCGCTTCGAGGAGCGCGACCTGCTCGACCTCGTGCATCTTCGCCGAGCCGACAGCCGGGGCGGCGGCAGCGGGGCGGGAGATGCGGCGCAGCCGTACGCCGTCGAGGTGCTCCAGCAGGTTGAGCGCCACGAACGACCAGGCACCCTGGTTGGCCGGCTCCTCCTGCACCCAGGCGAAGTCCTCGGCGTTCGGGTACTGGGCGAGAGCCGCCCGGATCTCCTCCACCGGCATCGGGTAGAGCTGCTCCAGCCTGATGATCGCGGTGTCGGTGACGCCGCGCTCCTGCCGGGCCTGGAACAGGTCGTAGTAGACCTTGCCCGAGCAGAGCAGCACCCGCTTGACCTGCTCCGGCGCCGGAGCGGCCGGGTCGGCCAGCACCGGGGCGAAGGTGCCGGTGGTGAAGTCGTTCACCGAGGAGACGCAGAGCTTGTGCCGCAGCAGCGACTTCGGCGTGAACACCACAAGCGGCTTGCGCTTGGGCGACAGCGCCTGACGGCGCAGCAGGTGGAAGTAGTTCGCCGGGGTGGTCGGGATGGCCACCCGCATGTTGTCCTCGGCGCAGAGCTGGAGGAACCGCTCCGGGCGGCCGGAGGTGTGGTCCGGACCCTGCCCCTCGTGGCCGTGCGGCAGCAGCAGGGTCACCGCGGAGCGTTGACCCCACTTCACCTCACCGGAGGAGATGAACTCGTCGATCACCGACTGGGCGCCGTTGACGAAGTCGCCGAACTGCGCCTCCCAGCAGACCAGGGCGTTGAGGTTCTCCACCGAGTAGCCGTACTCGAAGCCCATCGCGGCGTACTCGGACAGCAGCGAGTCGTGCACGAAGAACCGGGACCGCTCGCCGTCACCGGTGAGCGACTGCAACGGCAGGTAGTCGTCGCCGGTCTCGGCGTCGACGATGGAGGCGTGCCGCTGCACGAAGGTGCCGCGACGCGAGTCCTGCCCGGCCAGTCGGACGGTGACCCCGTCGTGCAGCAGGGAACCGAAGGCGATGATCTCGCCGAAACCCCAGTCGATGTTGCCCTCGACGGCCATCTTGGCCCGCCGGTCGAGCAGCTGCTGGATCCGCTTGTGCGGCGTGAAGCCTTCGGGCAGGTTGACGTGCGCCTCACCGATGGCCTTTATCACCGACGCGTCGGTGGCCGTGTCGACCTGCGGCTCCGGCTCGTCCTCGCGGGGCGGCCGGCTGAGCTGGCGCGGGGTGGTGGCCGCGTCACGGGTGGCCTTGAAGACCCGCTCCAGCTGGGACTGGTAGTCGCGCAGCAGCTCCTCCGCGTCTTCCACGGTGATGTCGCCGCGGCCGATCAGCTCCTCGGTGTAGAGCTTGCGGACCGAGCGCTTCGAATCAATGATCTTGTACATCTGGGGGTTGGACATCGAGGGGTCGTCGCCCTCGTTGTGCCCGCGCCGCCGGTAGCAGACCATGTCGATCACGACGTCCTTGTTGAACGTCTGCCGATACTCGAAGGCCAGTCGGGCGACCCGGACCACGGCCTCGGGGTCGTCGCCGTTGACGTGGAAGATCGGCGCCTGGATCATCCGGGCCACGTCGGTGCTGTAGAGGCTGGAGCGGCTGTACTCCGGCGCGGTGGTGAAGCCCACCTGGTTGTTGACCACCACGTGGACCGTTCCGCCGGTGCGGTAGCCGCGCAGCTGGGAGAGGTTGAGCGTCTCGGCCACCACACCCTGACCGGCGAAGGCGGCGTCACCGTGCACCGCCAGCGGCAGCACGGTGTAGCCCTCCAGCTTGAGGTCGATGCGGTCCTGCTTGGCCCGGACTATGCCCTCCAGCACCGGGTCGACCGCCTCCAGGTGCGACGGGTTCGCCACCACGGAGACCTTGACCGAGTGGTCGCCGTCGGGGGTGGTGAACTTGCCGCTCTGGCCGAGGTGGTACTTCACATCGCCGGAGCCCTGCGTGGAGCGTGGGTCCAGGTGCCCCTCGAACTCCGAGAAAATCTTCTCGTACGGCTTGCCGACGATGTTGGCCAGCACGTTGAGCCGGCCCCGGTGGGCCATGCCGATGACGACCTCGTCCAGGCCACCCTCGGCGGCGGACTCCAGGACCTCGCCGAGCAGCGGGATCAGCGACTCGCCGCCCTCCAGCGAGAAGCGCTTCTGGCCGACGTACTTGGTCTGCAGGAAGGTCTCGAAGGCCTCGGCCGCGTTGAGCCGGTTGAGTACGTGCTTCTGCTCGTCGGCCGGCGGCTTCTCGTACTTGCGCTCGACCCGCTCCTGGATCCAGCGACGCTCGGCCGGGTCCTGGATGTGCATGTACTCGATGCCGACCCTCCGGCAGTACGAGTCCCGCAGCACGCCCAGGATCGAGCGCAGCTTCATCCGCTGCTTGCCGGCGAAGCCGTTGACCGGGAAGGTGCGGTCCAGGTCCCACAGGGTCAGCCCGTGCTGGAGCACGTCCAGATCCGGGTGCTTGCGGATCTTGAACTCCAGCGGATCGGTGTCGGCCATCAGGTGACCGCGGACCCGGTAGGAGTGGATCAGCTCGTGCACCCGGGCGGTCTTGTTGATCTGGCCTTCGCTGTCGACCGCGACGTCGCGCATCCAGCGCACCGGCTCGTACGGGATGCGCAGCGAGGTGAAGATCTGGTCGTAGAAGCCGTGCTCGCCGAGGAGCAGCTCGTGCATGACCTTGAGGAACTCGCCGGACTGCGCGCCCTGGATGATCCGGTGGTCGTACGTGCTGGTCAGCGTGATGACCTTGCTGACCGCCAGCTCGGCCAGGGTGGCCTCGCTCATGCCCTGGTACGGCGCCGGGTACTCCATCGCGCCGACCCCGATGATCGCGCTCTGGCCCTGCATCAGGCGCGGCATCGAGTGCACGGTGCCGATGCCGCCCGGGTTGGTCAGCGAGATCGTGGTGCCGGAGTAGTCGTCCATGGTCAGCTCGTTGCGGCGGGCGCGCCGGACCACGTCCTCGTACGCCTGCCAGAACTGCCGGAAGTCCATCTGCTCGCAGCCCTTGATGGAGGGGACCACCAGGTTGCGGCTGCCGTCCGGCTTGGCCAGGTCGATGGCGATGCCCAGGTTGACGTGCTCCGGGCTGACCATCGTCGGCTTGCCGTCGACCTGGGCGTAGGAGTTGTTCATCTCCGGGTGCGCGACCAGCGCCCGGACCAGGGCGTACCCGACCAGGTGGGTGAAGCTGACCTTGCCACCGCGGCCCCGGGCCAGGTGGTTGTTGATCACGATCCGGTTGTCCACCAGCAGCTTCGCCGGGACGGCGCGCACGCTGGTCGCGGTCGGCACGGCCAGCGAGGCGTCCATGTTCTGGACGATCTTGGCGGCCACGCCGCGCAACGGGGTGGTCTGCGGACCGGTGGCGGTCGGCGCGGTCTTCGCCGGGGCGGCCTTGGCCGGCGCCTTCGCCGGTTCGGTCCGGGGCTGGGCCTTGACCGGCGCGGTCTTCGCCGGCGCGGTACGCGACTCGGTCTTGGCGGGCTCGGTCTTGACGGCCGGCTCGGCCTTGGCGGACTCGGTCCTGGTGGCGGTCGCGGCCTTGGCCGGGGCCGACTCCTTGCGGGCAGGCTCGGCGGCGCTCGTCGACCGGCCGGCGCCCTCACCGTCGCCCTTGGCCGCACCCGGCCCGGGCCGGTAGTCGGCGAAGAAGTCGTGCCAGGCCGGGTCGACGCTGCTGGGGTCGGCGAGGTAGCGCTGATACATCTCCTCGACGACCCACTCGTTCGGGCCGAAACCCGCCAGTGGGTTCTCCTGCGAAGTCTGCTGGGTCGACACGGCCGGTAATCGCCTCTTTCACGCGGGTTTGTGTGTCACGCGGTCGTCCGCCAGCGCCGGGACGGGCGCAGAGGACGGATCCCAGGCTACGCCGTGCCGATCGCCAAGGCATTTCCGCCTCCGCCGCGTGGCCCGATTCACAGAAGATGCTAGAAGTTCAGTTGGCCCCGCGTGTCCAGTTGCTGACGGTAACGGCCTGATGGGCCCGGTTGTCCGACCGTTCGCCGGTGCACCGGGCCCATCGTGGGACCGCTGAGACGGGTGGGTCGCACCCGTGAGCGTCAGGAGATGTCGCGCCGCCGGGTGAGCAGCAGGCCGACGATGCCGCTGGCCAGCGCGTAACCGACAAGCACGAGCGCGCCCACCCACCAGGGCGGGAACATCTCGCTCTCGCCCGGCGTGATCATGATCTGGGACGCGGCAGCCGGCCAGATCACCTGCCACTTGAGCACGGCCATGCTGTCCAGCCAGCTCGACAGCAGCAGGAAGAGCACGCCGATGACCTGGGTGCCGATCAGGTAGAGCACCGAGGCGGTGATCACCGCGCCCAGCTGGTTGGTGATCAGGGTGCCGATGCCGACGCCGAGCACGGTCCAGATGGCGTACGCCATCAGGTTGAGCAGCAGCGCCCGTTGGACCTCCCACTCGCCGAGCAGGGTGCCGTGGTCGTTGAGGGCCAGGAAGGCGGCCCCGGCACCGAGGTCGATCACCGTGGTGACCAGCCAGAACGCGAAACCGAGCAGGCTCGCCGCGATCAGCTTGCTGACGATCACCGCGGAGCGCCGCGGGGTGGCCAGGAAGGTCGTGGTCGCGGTCTGGTGGAAGAACTCGTTGGTGACCATCAGGATGCCGATCAGCATCACGAACAACAGGCCCAGGTACTGGCCGGAGGTGTAGAGGTTGGCCGCCTGGGCCGGAGCGGACGCGGCGTCGCCGGTGACCCCCAGCTCCTCGCCGCCGCCGTCGACCGTCGTGTTGAACAGCCAGGCGTTGAGCGGGAAGGCCATCGCGATCGACAGGAGCGCCCCGATGGCCAGCCACCACCAGGTGCTGGTCGTGCGGATCTTGAGCAGTTCGGAGCGGACCAGGTTGCTCATCGAATGCCCGCCTTTCCAGCCGTCAGCTCCAGGAACACGCGTTCCAGGTCGGGTCGTTCGGTGGTCAGCTCGTGCAGCTCGACACCGGCGGTCAACGCCACCCGGCCCACCGTCGGGGCGTCCACCCCGCCGATCAGCAGCACGCCGTGCTCGTCGGTCTGCACCGTGGCCGGCCCGTCGGCCAGCGCCGTGGTCAGCGCCTCCGCCTGCGGGGTACGCACCCGGACCCGGATGCTCTGCGCCATCGAACCGATCACCTGCTCGACCGGACCCTGCCGGACCAGCTGACCCGCCGCGATGATCACCACGTCGTCGGCGAGCAACTGCATCTCCGACAGCAGGTGGCTGGAGACCAGCACCGTACGACCCTCGGCGGCCAACGCCTTGAGGAACCCGCGCATCCACCGGATGCCCTCCGGGTCCAGACCGTTGGCCGGCTCGTCGAGGATCAGCACCCGCGGGTCACCGAGCATCGCCGCGGCGATGCCGAGACGCTGCTTCATGCCGAGTGAGTAGCCCTTGAACTTGCGCTTCGCCGCCGGGGTCAGGCCGACCAGCGCGAGCGCCTCGTCGGCCCGCTGCCGGGGCAGCCCGGCCGCGGCGCAGATCACCCGCAGGTGGTTGATCCCGGTACGGCCCTTGTGCGCGCTGGACGCCTCCAGCACCGCACCGACGTGCCGCAGCGGCTCGGTCAACTCCGGGTACCGGCGTCCGCCGATGGTCGCGGTACCGGCGGACGGGGTGACCAGGTTCAGCAGCATGCGCAGCGTAGTGGTCTTACCCGCGCCGTTCGGCCCGAGGAAGCCGGTGACCCGGCCCGGCGCGACCGTGAACGACAGGTTGTTGACCGCCAGCACGTTGCGGTACTGCTTGGTCAGGCCGGAAACCACGATCTGCGCGTCATTGGTGGGGCGTGACTGCCCGTCGGACATCATTCTCCTCCCGTGGCGCCGAGATGCGCCGTTGCACAGCGTGACGGTAGCGGTCAACCAAATCAATCGGGCGCACTCCGGAGATCGCCATCCGCCCCAGGCAGGAGTCGCCTCATCCCCAGGGACGACGGGATCGACAGTCTTTACTGGCGGCCGATCCAGGTGGCGCGGGCGTGACCGAGCAGGGCGCCGTCCGGCCCGTACAGGCTGGTGCGCACCAACGCCTTACGCCCCATGGCTTCCACCACCGCGCCGGTCACCACACACTCGTCGCCGGGCCGGGGCAGCGCCTCGACGTGGGCCGCGATCCGGCCCAGCACGTACGGTCGACCGGCCTCGATCACCGCCCAGCCGCCGGGGCAGTCCAGGGCGGCCCAGACCGTGGCGACGCTCACCTGCGCGGGTGCCTGGAACGGTGCCGCGGTCCGGCCGTCGGGCAGCCGCCCGGGGAAGATCCGAAGCCCGTCGAGGCGCTGCGGCCCGCAGACGTAGCAGCCGGGAAACGGGTGGTCGGTCAGGCCGGGGTACGCCGCCGAGGCGGCCCGCGCGGTCGCCGGATCGACCGGCGGCACGACGTCGTCGAGCTCCTCCGCCGGACGGAGTTGGGCGATCACCTCCCCATCCGGGTCGTGCACCTGGTCATCGGTCAACGTCAGCGGGGTGTCCAGCGGCGGCGGTCGGCGCAACGTCACCTCGACCGGGCGCTGCCCGCCGTACGCGGTGGCGAAGACGCCCGCACTCCAGCCGCCGTTGCCCGTGCCGGGCGGTCCGTTGAACCGCGCCTCGATGATCATCGGATTCCTCCCGCCGTACCGGCCGGTCGTCGGCCACCCGGGCAGCCTCGCACGACCCGCGCCGGGGCGGCGGAGGTGGGCCAGCGCCCGATCGCCGACCGGCGTTCACCGGATCGACACCGCCATCCACCAGGGCCGGCAACCCGCCGGGCGCTACACAGTGGGCATGGCCGCGCTACCCGCCGCGCAGGTGACTCTGACCACCAGCGGCTACGCCCTTTCCCTCGCCGACGACCACGACCAGGTCGAGGCCGCGCAACGCCTGCGTCACCAGGTGTTCGCCGCTGAACTGGGTGCCACCGGAATCACGGACCCGACCGGTCTGGACCGGGACGCCTTCGACCCCTACTGCGACCACCTGCTCGTACGGCAGGAGAACACCGGGGAGGTGGTCGGGACGTACCGGCTGCTGCCGCCGGGCCGGACCGTTCGCCGCTACGCCGAGGGTGAGTTCGACCTGACCGCACTCGACCCGTTGCGCGCCCATCTGGTGGAGGCGGGGCGCTCCTGCGTACACCCGGACCACCGCAACGGAGCGGTGATCAACCTGATGTGGGCCGGCATCACCCGCTACCTGCACCTGCGCAACCTGCGGTGGCTCGGCGGCTGCGCCTCGACGCCGGTGGCCGACGGTGGCCTCGCCGCCGCCGAGGTGTGGGCCCAGGCCCGGGCCCGGCACCTGGCACCGCCGCCGCTGCGGGTGCGCCCGCTGCGACCCTGGTTCGCCGAACCGGGCGTACCGCAGGAGCCGGTGGCCGCAACGGCCCGGCTGGTCCCCCCACTGCTGCGCGGGTACCTGCGGCTCGGCGCCTGGATCTGCGGCGAGCCGGCGTACGACCCGGACTTCGGGGCCGCCGACTTCTACGTACTGCTGTCCATGGACCGGATGAACCCCCGCTACCTGCGGCACTTCCTCGGCGAACAGCCGTGAGCACGGCGGCGCACCCGCTGTGGCGGCCGGTCTCCGGCTGTGGTCCGGACTGCCTGCCGCTACCCGGACACGCACCGACCGTGCCGCCGGCCCGGCAACTGGGGCGGGCCGTGGCCCTGCTCGGGATGCTCGGGCTCGGCATCGGGCTGGCGGCGGTGCTGCCGGTGCTGCCCGCCCGGGAGCGGCACGCCGCGACCCGTGGCTGGGCGCGGGCGACGGCGCGGGCCTGCGGCGTACGGCTGACTGTTCGGGGCAGGCTGCCCCGGCGTCGGGCGCTGGTGGTGGCCAACCACGTCTCGTGGTGGGACGTCCTGGCGATCCTCGCGGTCGCGCCGGCCCGACTGGTGGCCAAGCGGGAGGTGGGCCGCTGGCCGCTGATCGGCCTGCTGGTCCGCGCCGCGGGCACCCTCTTCGTGGACCGGTCCCGCCCCCGCAACCTGCCGGCGGCCGTGGCCCGGGTCGCGGCCGCGCTGCGCGCCGGACGGACCGTCGCGGTGTTCCCGGAGGGCACCACCTGGTGCGGCCGGCAGACCGGGTGCCGGCCGGTCACCGGCTTCCGGCCGGCGATGTTCCAGGCCGCGATCGACGCCGCGGCCCCCGTGGTGCCGGTACGCATCGGCTACTGCGACGCCATGACGGGCACCTCGACGAGTGTCGGGGCCTTCATCGGCGACGAGACCCTGCTGCGCTCGGTACGCCGGCTGCTGGCCGCCCGGCACCTGCAGGTCACCGTCGAGATCGGCGCAGCGCTGCACCCGGGCCGCGACACCGACCGCCGAGCCCTGGCCCGGGTCGCCGAATCCGCTGTCCACCTGGTGCCGGCCGCGGCGGGAGCGCCGCCCCGCACGGTCGACCCGGTGCCGGCGGCACACCGTCCGACACCGGCCCGGTTGCCGGCCGATCCGTCCGGTCGAGGGTTGTCCCTGGCAGCCTGAGCAGTGCACAGGCTTTTTTCAGGTACCGCCCAGCGCAGGCGCAGCGATGACGCGGATGATGGGCGGCATGGCGGCTACCCAGACCGAGGCGCGACTGCTCGTCGTCGAGGACGACCCCAACATCCTCGAACTGCTCTCCGCGAGCCTGCGCTTCGCGGGTTTCGACGTGGCCACCGCCACCAGCGGCAGCGCGGCGCTCAACGCGGCCCGTGACCACCGGCCCGACCTGGTGGTGCTCGACGTGATGCTGCCCGATCTCGACGGCTTCGAAGTGATCCGGATGATGCGCGAGGGCGGCACCCGTACGCCGGTGGTCTTCCTCACCGCCCGCGACGCCACCGACGACAAGATCCGTGGCCTGACCCTGGGCGGCGACGACTACGTCACCAAGCCGTTCAGCCTGGAGGAGCTGACCGCCCGGATCCGCGCGGTGCTGCGCCGCACCAGCACCGGTGAGCAGGCACCGGCCCGGCTCACCTTCGCCGACCTCGAACTGGACGAGGAGACCCACGAGGTCTACCGGGCCGGCCAGCGGGTCCAGCTCTCGCCGACCGAGTTCAAGCTGCTGCGCTACCTGATGCTCAACGCCAACCGGGTGCTGTCCAAGGCACAGATCCTCGACCACGTGTGGAACTACGACTTCCGGGGTGACGACAACATCGTCGAGTCGTACATCTCGTACCTGCGGCGCAAGGTCGACAACGTCGAGCCCCGGCTGATCCACACCCTGCGTGGGGTCGGTTACGTGCTCCGCAAGCCGGCGGCGTGAACGCGCTCCAGCAGGGCAAGAGCCGGCTGCGCGCGGTACCGCTGCGGGTCAAGCTGGTCGCGGCCGTCCTCGCCCTGGTCGCCGCCGCGCTGCTGGTGATCAGCTCGCTGACCACGTTCTTCCTGCGCAGCTACCTGGTCGGCGAGGTGGATTCGGAGCTGGCCACCGCCACCCGCAACATCGAGCAGGTGGCGGCCCTGGAGCAGCCCGAGGCGCAGATCCCCACCGACTACCTGCTGGCCACCACCGACCCGCGTACCGGCGCCGCCGACTGGGTCTTCTTCGACAAACGGCGCTTCACCACCGCCGACCTGCCCCGCTTCCCCCACGACGCGGCCGGATTCGATCACCTGGCCGGCGAGCCGCGCACCGCCCGGGCCCAGGGCAGCGAGGTGCGCTGGCGGGTTCTCTACACCCAACTGCCCAACGGACAGCGGGTCGCGGTCGCCCAGCACCTCATCGACGTCGATCGGGCGGTCACCCGGCTGGTCTGGATAGACGTACTTGTCGGTGGGGCGGTGTTGATCCTGTTGGCCTCCATCGGCGCGGCGATCGTCCGGACCAGCCTGAAACCCCTTGTGGAGATCGAACGCACCGCCGCCGCCATCGCCGGTGGTGACCTCAGCCGCCGGGTCCCCGACCCGGAGCACGGGCAACCCTGCCCCACCTCGGAACTGGGTCGGCTCTCCCGGGCGTTGAACGCGATGCTCAGCCAGATCGAGATGGCCTTCACCGCCCGTGCCGCCTCGGAGAGCGCCGCCCGCTCGGCCGAGGCCGCGGCCCGGGACGCCGCCGAGGCGGCCCGCGCCTCCGAGGCCCGGGCCCGCCGATCCGAGGAACGGATGCGGCAGTTCGTCGCGGACGCCTCACACGAGTTGCGTACGCCGCTGACCACCATCCGCGGCTTCGCCGAGCTGTACCGGCAGGGTGCCGGCCGCGCCCCCGAGCAGACCGCTGACCTGTTGCGTCGCATCGAGGACGAGGCCGCCCGGATGGGCCTGCTGGTCGAGGACCTGCTGCTGCTGGCCCGGCTGGACCGTGAGCGTCCGCTCTCCCTCGCCCCGGTCGAGCTGCCGGTGCTGGCCGCCGATTCGGTGGCCGCGGCCCGGGCGATGGCGCCGGATCGGCGGATCGAGCTGGACATCGCGCCCGGTTCGGGGCCGTTGGTGGTCCGCGGCGACGACGCGCGGCTGCGGCAGGTGATCGGCAACCTGATGACCAACGCGCTGCGGCACACGCCGCCGGAGGCGTCCGTGACGCTGCGACTGCGCTCCGAACCGGGCAACTTGGCGGTGATCGAAGTGGCCGACACCGGCCCGGGACTCACCCCGGATCAGGCGGAGCGGGTCTTCGAGCGCTTCTACCGGGCGGACGCCTCGCGGACCCGACGGGTGGGCGGAATCACCGGCACCGGGCTCGGCCTGGCCATCGTCGCCGCGCTGGTGACCGTGCACCAGGGCACCGTGGAGGTGACCGACACACCGGGCGGAGGTGCTACCTTCCGGGTCCGACTGCCGCTCGCCCCGGACATCGACGGCGAGCCCGAGTGACTTTCAGCGAACGCTCAGGCCAGGCTAAGGCGGAACGCAGAGCGATGGGAGAAGGTGGGGACATGACCGAGTACGAGTCCGACCCGCGCCGGCCGGCCCCCACCGACGCCGAGCCGTCGCATCCCGAGCTGCCCCGCGCCGAATACGCGCGGTCCGACTCCCCGACCGAGCCGGTGGTCGGCAGCAGCGCCGATCCCACCGCCGAGTCCCCGACCATCCCGGTCCATGCCGTCGAGACGTCTCCCGCCGGCAACCAGGACGCCGAGCCGACCATGGTGGGCCTGCCCGTCGCCGGCATGCCCCCACCGCCGCAGACCGGCCCGTCCAGCCCGGCTCCGGGTCAGCCCGCACAGGCCCCCGATCAGCCTGCACCGCAGGCTCCCGGTCAGCCCGCGCCGCAGGGACAGCCGGTCGCCGGCCAGCATCCCTGGGGTCCGGCCGGCTCGCAGCCGTACCAGCCCGGGTCGCGTTATCCCGCTGCGCCCTGGTACCCGGGCCAGTCCGGCTGGGCCGGGTCGCAGCAGCCCTCGCCGGGTGGGCACCCCGGCTACCCCGGCCAGCCGTCGGCCGGTTACCCCGGACAGCCGGGCGCGCAGACGGCCGGTTACCCCGGCCAGCTGCCGCCGTGGGCGGCACCGCAGCAGTCCGTCGCCGGGCCCCGGCCGGGCCGGATCGCCAAGTTCGTCGGTGCCGGCGTCGCGGTGTTCGCGCTGATGCTCGGCAGCGGTATCGCCGGCGGCACGCTCGCCCTGGCACTGAGCGATGGCGGCACGGTCACCCGCACCTTCTCCGCCGCTCCCGTGATCGACGGTGCTGATCTGCCGCGCATCGCCGCGGCGGTGCAGGACAGCGTGGTGTCGATCACCACCGGCAGCGGCGAGGGCTCCGGCGTGGTGCTCACCGCCGACGGGTACGTGCTGACCAACAACCACGTGATCGCCGAGGGCGGTGACACCGTACGGGTGATCTTCGCCAACGGCACCAACGCCCAGGCGGACGTCATCGGCACCGACCCGCGTACCGACCTCGCGGTGTTGAAGGCCAACGGGGTGAGCGACCTCAAGGCCGCCACCTTCGGCGACAGCGACGCGATGCAGGTCGGCGACCAGGTGCTCGCCCTGGGCAGCCCGCTCGGCCTCCAGGGCTCGGTGACCGCCGGCATCCTCAGCGCCCGGGACCGCACCATCCAGGCCGGCAGCGGTGACCGGCTGCCCGGTCAGGCGGTCAGCTCGATCTCCGGGCTGCTCCAGACCGACGCGCCGATCAACCCCGGCAACTCGGGCGGCGCCCTGGTCAACACCCGCGGCGAGGTGATCGGCATCAACACCGCGATCGCCACCGCCGGGCAGGGCAACACCGGCAACATCGGCGTCGGCTTCGCCATCCCGAGCAACAAGGCGAAGGACATTGCAGACAAGCTTCAGCGGCGTGAGAAGATCAGTCACCCGTCGCTCGGGGTGAGCGTGACCGGCACCAGCGACGGCGGGGCGCTGATCAACGCCGTCACGCCGGGCAGCGCGGCCGAGCGGGCCGGGCTGGAACGCGGTGACGTGATCACCCGGTTCGGCGACAAGGTGATCAATGACTCGAACGACCTCGTCGGTGCCGTACAGGCCGGCAAGGTCGGTGACCAGGTCGAGGTGACCTTCCAACGGAATGGTGCCGAGGCGACGGCAACCGTGACGCTCGCCGAAGCGTCATAGTCACAGACCTGCCTCCCTACCGGGCGGCGGGTGGCGCGGCCAAGGGGGTTGGTCGCGGCACCCGCCGCCCTTCCTTTCGCCCCCACCCCGACTGCTGTCTTCACCCGAGTGCTGTCTTCACCCGAATCGGGTGAGCCCGGCTCACCCCGGGTGCGGGCAGCGTTCGTGGAGAAGACCGCAGAGCCATGGGGGTGACATGACCGCCACCGCGTCCGCCGTACGGACCGACGACCAGATCCAGCGGGACGTCCTCGATGAACTCAGCTGGGACCCGCGCGTCCTCTCGACCGACATCGGCGTCACCGTGCACGACGGCGTGGTGACCCTTACCGGCCAGGTGGACGGGGCGGCGCGCAGGTGGGCAGCGGTACGCGGCGCGCAGCGCGTCCGTGGCGTACGGGCGGTCGCCGACGACATCGAGGTGATCCCGGTCGGACCGGTCCCCGTCACCGACGGCGCGCTGGCCATCGCGGCCGGCCGGGCGCTGGAGTGGAACAGCTTCGTGCCGGCACAGCGGCTGGACCTCACCGTCGCCAACGGTTGGATCATGCTGCGCGGCGAGGTGGAGTTCGGCTGGCAGCGGCGTACCGCCGAACGGGAGCTACGCCGCATCCGGGGCGTACGCGGGGTGACCAACCTGGTCGAGGTTCGGCCCTCCGCCCGCCCGGACGCCGACCGGACCCGCCGCGACCTGCAGCGGGCGTTGCTGCGCGGCATCGGCACCGAGCGGGTGACGGTCGAGGTGCACGGCGACACGGTGACCCTCAGCGGGGTGGTGCGTACCTGGTGGGAACGGGATCAGGCGGACCGGGTTGCCTGGTCGGCCGAGGGCGTCTGCGCGGTACGCAACGAGCTGCTGGTGGGCGGCTGAGCACCGGTCGTGTCCGGTTTGCCGTTACCCGGAAACGGGAAACCGCTTCGACCCCCCGGCCCGCGGAGTACGGCGGACCGGGCCGACGCCACAGACCGACGGGGAGGACTCGTGTCCCACAACCACGGTGCGGGCGAGCGCCAGTTGCGGATAGCGATGGTGGTGCCACCCTGGCTGTCGGTGCCGCCACCCGGCTACGGCGGGTTGGAACAGGTGGTGGCCAGCCTGGTGGACGCGCTTGTCGACCGGGGACACGAGGTGACGTTGATGGGTGCCGGTGGCGAACACGGCACCACTGGCGATTTCCTGGCCACCCTGGACGAGTTGCAGTACGACCGGCTCGGTGAGTCGCTGCCCGAACTGGCCCATCTGGCCCGGGTGAACCATCTGCTCAGCGCGGCCGACTTCGACCTGGTCCACGACCACAGCACGATCGGTCCCCTGGTCGCGGGGCGGCGCGACGTACCCACGCTGGCGACCGTGCACGGCAACCCGGTGGGGGAGTACGGCACCGTGCTCAGTGACACCGACCGGGGCGTCGGTCTGGTGGCCATCTCGCACGCCCAACGTCGGCTGAACCCGCGCCTGCCATGGGTCGGCACGGTGCACAACGCGATGGACATCGGCGACTTCCCGCGCAAGCAGCGACCCAGTCACGGGGCGGTGCTGTGGCTTGCCCGGTTCAGCCCGGACAAGGGGCCGGAACTGGCCATCGAGGCGTGCCGGGCGGCGGGACTGCCGCTGGTGCTGGCCGGCAAGTGCAACGAGCCCGCCGAGCGGCGTTACTACCACGAGGTCATCGTGCCGATGCTCGGACCGGATGTCACCGTCGTGCTCGACGCGGACCGGGAAGCCGTACTGCGGCTGCTGGTGGAGGCCCGTTGCCTGATCATGCCGATCCAGTGGGAGGAGCCGTTCGGCATCGTGATGCTGGAGGCGATGGCCACCGGTACGCCGGTGGTGGCGTTGAACCGGGGGGCGGTGCCGGAACTGGTCCAGCCGGGCGTGACCGGGCTGATCTGCGAGCGACCCGAGGAGTTGCCGGCGGCACTGGCCGAAGCACCGCACCTCGACCCGGCGGACTGC
The DNA here is from genome assembly GCF_003977705.1 of Verrucosispora sp. FIM060022. NCBI lineage: Bacteria > Bacillati > Actinomycetota > Actinomycetes > Micromonosporales > Micromonosporaceae > Micromonospora > Verrucosispora sp. FIM060022. The sequence goes on along the minus strand of NZ_RQIV01000002.1, from coordinate 77,565 downwards.
GTGGCCCACGTCGCGCGGACCTTCTCCATCGAGCGGATGGCGGCCGGCTACGAGGAGGTGTACCGCCGGTTCCTGGTGGCGGCGACGCCGCGGTCGGCGATGCGGGAACCAGCGCGGATCACCCCGGGCTGAACCGCCCGGTCAGACCCGCGCCGCACTCAGCGCGGTGATCGCCGCGTCCAACTGCCGGGCGTACGCCGGGCTCAGCCCTTCCTCCCGGAGCCGGGTGGCCACCTTCTCGCGCAGCCGGGCCACCCCGGGGCCGAGTTCACCCTCACCGAGGCTGACCGCACGGGTCAGATTGCGTACCTCGTTGCGCAGGTCGAGGCCGACGTCCTCGCGGATGCCGCCGTCGGCGAGCCCGGAGCCGATCAGGTCTTCGAGCCGGCTCGCCGCCTCGACCAGCGTGTCCCCGGTGGTTTGCGTGGGCGGTGCCACCGTCGGTGGCGGTGGTGCGGCAGGGCTCGACGCCGGTGGCGGCGACGGCTGCGGCTGGGCGCTCTCGGTGGGCGTGGTGGTCGGCTCGGGGGACTCGGTCGGCTCGGTGGTCGGCAGCGCGGCGGGTGGCTCGCTGTTCTTCGGCCACAACGCCGGCACCACCAGCGCCGCCCCGAAGAGCAGCACCAGGACCGCGAGGACCGGACGCAGCCACGACCGACCGTTGCTCGGCTCGTCGCCGGCGCGGGGGGCCTGGGCGTCCGTGGTGGAGCTGCCCGCCTCCGGTACGCCGACGACCGGCGCCCCGGTGGCCACTGCCACGGCCGACGCGTCGACGGCCGCCGGACCGGACCCGGCACCGCCGTGGGCGGATCCGGCGGGCGGCGGTGGCATGACCGCGGGCAGGGTGACCGTCGGGGCGAGCATCGTGATCGCCTGCGGATCGGCGGGCAGCATCTGCTCGCGCAGCACGGTGGCGACCTGGCGGGCCGTGGGCCGGTCGGCCGGGTCGCGGGACAGGCAGCGCAGGCAGATCTGGGCCACCACCGGCGGTAGCCCGGGCACCTCGGTGAGCGTAGGTGGCGGGCGGTCGGCCAGCGCCGCGCTCAGCTCCTCCCAGGTCTCCGCCGGGTACGGCACCCGGCCGGTCAACGTCTCGTGCAGCAGCACACCGAGCGAGTAGACGTCGGTGGCCGGCTGCGCGGGTGCTCCGTCGAGCCGCTCCGGGGCGACGTAGGCGGGGGTGCCGAAGGTGGCGCCGTCCTCGTCCTCGTCGGGGGCGCCGATGCGGGTCGCGATGCCGAAGTCGAGCACCTTCGCCCCGACCTGGGTCATCATCACGTTGGCCGTGGTGACGTCCCGGTGCACGATGCCGAGCCGGTGTGCGGCGGCGAGTGCGTCGGCGACCTGCGCGGCGATCTCCACCGCCTCCGGCCAGGGCAGCGGACCCTCGGTGAGCCGGAACTCCAGTTCCTCACCGGAGAGCAGTTCCATCACCACGAACGAGGTGATGGTGCCGTCCGGCGACACGGTCTCGCCGTAGTCGTGGACCGATGTCACGTGTGGATGGACGAGCTGCGCGGCGGCTCGTGCCTCCTCCCGGACCATGTCGCGGAACCGGGCGTCGGCGGCCAGCGACGGGGCGAGCACCTTCAGCGCCACCACCCGGTCGAGAACCTCGTCGTGGGCCCGCCAGATGACCGACATGCCACCGGCACCGATCTGGTCGATCAGCCGGTATCGGGTGGCCAGCAACCGACCGGGCTGCAGTGCTGGCTTCACGTTTTGCACCTGCCTCGTAGCGGGGAGCGGTATCAGGTTGCGCGAATGTTGCTGCGCTGTCAACGGTCTTGGACCGGCACCGGCTTCCGTACCAGGGTGAACGGGGTGCGGTCCGGGCGTGCCAGGATGAACGGCATGGCACGGGGACCGGTGGCGTTCGTGCTCGGCGGCGGGGGTGTGCTGGGCGCGGTCGAGGTGGGCATGTTGCGGGCACTGTTCCGGGCGCGGATTCGGCCGGACCTGGTGCTGGGTACGTCGATCGGCGCGGTCAACGGTGCCCTGGTCGCCGCCGACCCGTCCGAGGCGGTCACCGACCGGCTGGTTCGGCTCTGGGCCTCGCCGGAGGCCAGCGAGGTGTACGGCGACTCGGTCGCCCGACAGCTGCGACGCTTCGCCGCCCGTACCCATCTGCACTCGCCCCGACCGTTGCGCAAGCTGCTGGAGAACGAACTGGGCGCGGAGACCACCTTCGCCGACCTGTTGGTGCCCTTCCGCTGCTGTGCGGCGAACATCGAGCGGGCCGCCGAGCACTGGTTCGTCAGCGGCCCCGTGGTGCCCGCCGTGCTCGCGTCGGCCTCGGTGCCCGGGTTGCTGCCGCCGGCACGCATCGGGGACCAGCACTACGTCGACGGCGGGATCGTCAACTCGATCCCGATCGGCGAGGCGGTCGCGGCCGGGGCCACCCGCATCTTCGTACTCCAGGTGGGCCGGATCGAGCGGGCGCTGACCCCGCCCCGGCGGCCCTGGGAGATCGCCCAGGTCGCGTTCGAAATCGCCCGCCGGCACCGGTTCGCCCGGGAGATGGCCGCCCTGCCCGACGGGGTGGAGGTGCACGTGCTGCCGACCGGCGGCCTGGAGCCGCGCGACGACACCCCGTGGGCGTACCGGGACATGGCGGCGGTCGGCCGGCGGATCAGCCGCGCGTACGCGGCGTCCCGGCACTACCTGGCGAACCTGGAGCGCTGATGCCGCTTCCGCCCAGGTGGCTGCGCCGGCTGTTGCTGGCGCCCGGTGCGGTGCTGCTGGCCGTGCTGCTGGTGATCACGGTGCCGTTCTGGGCCCTGCTCGCGCTGGCCGTCTCGCCGTTCGTGCCCGGGCGGCTACGCCCGCTGCGACTGCTCTGGATCGGCTGCTTCTACCTGCTCTGGGACGCGGCGGCGCTGGTCTGCCTGTTCGCGCTCTGGGTGGCCAGCGGGTTCGGCGCCCGGGTGAACTCGCCCGCCTTCCAACGCGCCCACTACGTGCTGGCGGGCTGGTTCCTGCGGGTGTTCTTCTGGCAGGCCCGGTGGGCGCTGCGGCTGAGCATCGAGGTGGTCGGCACCGACCCGGACACCGCCCTGCCGGGCCGTCCCGAACTGGTCGTCAGCCGGCACGCCGGGCCAGGTGACTCGTTCATCCTGATCCACGCCCTGGTGAACTGGTTCCAGCGGGAGCCACGCATCGTCCTCAAGGACACCCTGCAGTGGGATCCGGCGATCGACGTGCTGCTCAACCGGCTGCCGAGCCGTTTCATCGCGCCCGGACAGGACGGTCGGGGGACGATCAGCGAACAGGTCGGCCATCTGGCCACCGGGCTGGATGACGATGACGCCTTCGTGATCTTTCCCGAGGGCGGCAACTTCACCCCGAGGCGTCGACTGCGGGCCATCGAACGGCTGCGGGACCGGGGACACCACCGGATGGCGGTGAAGGCGGAGGCCATGCGGCACGTGCTCGCCCCGCAGCCCGGTGGGCTGTTGGCGGCGCTGGATGCCGCGCCGGACGCGGGGGTCATCTTCGTGGCGCACACCGGGCTGGACAAGATGCTCACCGTCGCCGACGTGTGGCGGGAACTGCCGATGGACAAGCAGTTGGTGATGCGCTTCTGGTCGGTGCCGCCGGAGGAGATCCCGGCCGGGCGGCAACAGCGAATCGACTGGTTGTACGACTGGTGGAGTCGGATAGACGCGTGGATCGCCGCCAATCGCGACGGTGCCGCGTAGGGTTCGTGGATGGACCAGATCAGCGTGGTGACGACGGTGGTCGACGCGCGTTCGGTCGCGGACCTGCTGGCCGCCGCTGCGGTGGCCGGACGGCAGGCGGCCTGCGCACAGGTGGGCGGTCAGGTGGAGAGCACGTACTGGTGGCGGGGCGGGGTGGAGACCAGCACCGAATGGTCGGTGCAGTTCAAGACCGCACCGGACCGGGTCAACGCCCTGGTGGAGCAGATTCGCGCCAGCCATCCGTACGAGGTGCCGGAGATTCTGGTCAGTCAGGTGTACTGCGGTCACCCTGAGTACGCCGCCTGGGTGTTCGAGCACACCCGTCCCTGAGTATCCGGACTCTGGTGCGGCTGGCCGCGCGGGTCAAGGATGACTGCGTGACTGGCTACCCCTGCCCGGCGTGTGGTGCGCCGGCGAACCTCGCCTCGGGCTGCTCCGGATGCGGCCGGCCGCCGTACCCGGCCGCCGCCGAGGTGATCCAACTCGACCGTGAGATCGTCGAACTCGGCGCTGCGACGCGACAGGCGCGGGCGACGTACGAAGGGTTGGCCGGTCGGCTCCTGACGGCGCAGCGACGCCGCGCCGAGTTGGCCGCCGCGATCCGCACCGAGTTCCCGACGCCGACCCCTCCGGCCAACGTGGCCGGGGCGGTGCCGTCCGCTGCGAAACCGGTCGCGGTGCCGGCCGGGCCGGGCGGGGCGCTGCCGGCGGGGCCGGGCGGGATGCCGCCGGTCGGGCCAGGTGGGGCGGGGTCGGGCGGGTGGCCTGGCATGACGCCGGTCGACCCGGCGGCGCGGCCGGGTGGGGCGGAGGCCTCGACCCGTACCGTGCAGGGGTTGCTGTTCGTCCTGGGTGGACTGCTGCTGGGCACCGCGGCGACGGTGTTCACGGCGGTGGCCTGGGCGTCGGTGGGCGTCACCGGCCGGGCGCTGATCCTGCTGGCGCTCACCCTGCTGCTGCTCGCCGTGCCGCTTGTGGCGCGCTGGCGCGGGTTGCGGGGCACCGCCGAGACGTTCGCCGCCGTCGGGCTGCTGCTGGTGGTGCTCGACGGGTACGCCGCCTGGTCGGTGGACCTGTTCGGGGTGACCGCCTGGCCGGGCAGCCTGTACGCGGCAGTGGTCGCGGCCGTCAGCGCCGCCCTGGCCGCCGGGTACGCCCGGCTCAGCCGGCTGACCGTGCCGTGGTTCGCCGCACTGCTGGCCGGGCAGCCGGTGCTGCCGCTGGCCGTCGCCGAGGCGCGGCTCGGGCCGGGCGGGCTGGCGGTGGTCTTCGTCGGGGTGGCGCTGGCCGACCTGGCGGTGCTTGTCGCGCTGCGGCGGCCGAGGGACGTCGCGGGCGAGGGGGCCACGACGACCTCGGCGGTACGGATCGCCGGCCAGGTGACCGCCGGTGCCGGGTACGCCGTGGCGCTGCTGCTCGCCGCGGGCTGTGCGTTGGTGCCGCTGCTCGTCGGCCGGGCCGGCGGGGTGGCGGTGCTGGCCGGCGTACCGATGCTGCTGGTGGCGCTGGCCCTGCTCGGTGCGGCGCTGCTGCTCGGCGGTGCGGTTGCGCGGGCGGTGACGGCCGGTGCGCTGGTGCCGGTGCTCGCCCTGGCGCTGATCCGCCCGGTCGGGGAGCTGCGCGGATCGGTGGTGCTGGTGGCGGCGGCCCTGGTGGTGGCGCTGCTGGCCGGTGCGGTACGCCTGCTTCCCGCTGGCTGGCAGCCCGGTCCCCGGATCGGTGCCGTGCTGGTGGCCGCCGCCACGGCGACGCTGACCACGTTGTGGGCGGTGGTGCTGGCGGGCGCGACGGTGGGCCGCTCGTTGCCGCCGTGGCGGGGGGCCACGGCCGGGCCGGACTACCCCTGGGGCTGGCAGTTGCCTGTCGCGTTGGCGTTGACCGTGGCGACGCTGGCCTGGCTGCTGCCCCGGGTGGCCCAGCCGGCGATCGCGGTGATCGGCGTCGCCGCCACGACGCTCGCCCTGCCGGCGGCCTGGGCCGCACCGTGGCCGGTCGTGGTCGCTGTCGACCTGCTGGTCGCGGTGGCGCTGCTGGCGGTGTCGGTGGCCCGCCCGGTGGGCCGGGCGACGGTGCTGGCCTCGGCACTGGCCGGCGCCGTGCTGCTCGGGCACGGGCTGCTGGTCGGCCTGGCCGGCCCGGCGGGGGCGGGTGCGGCGTGCGCGGTGGTGCTGGTCGCCGGCCTCGGCGTGGCCGCGGTGGGTCGCCGGGGCGGGCCCGAGCAGCGCGTGGTGGCCGGGTTCGCGCTGCTCGCGGCGGTGCTCGTGGTGCCGGCCGGTGCGGCGGTCGCGCTGATCGGCGCCGGTGCACCGCCCTGGTGGCAGTCCCGGGCGGCACTGGCCGCCCTCGTACTGCCGGCGGTCGCGCTGGTCACCCTCCGGACACACTGGACCGACCTGCGGGCGTACGCCTCGACCGGGTTCGCCGTGGCGGCGACCCTGACCGGGCTCGTGTCGGTCGCCGTACCGGGTGACGAACCGTTGACCCTCTACGCGGCCGGTACGGCGCTGCTGGTCGCGCTGGCCGGGTTCCGGTCCCGTCCCTCGGTGGCGTTGACGGTGGCGGGTGTCGGGCTGGCCGCCGTGGCGGTGCTGGCCGCTGTCCCGGTGGCGCTGACCGCGCTGGTGACCCCGTACGGTCCGCCGCCCGCCATCTGGTCCGGCGCACCGGCGGTCCGGTCGGTGGTGGGCGCGGTGCCGGTGGGAGTGGCCCTGTCGGTGCTGGCTCTGGCGGCGGTACTGGCGACCTGGCCGACCGGTCGGGCCGGCGGCAGGTGGCGTCTGGCGGCGGCGGTGCTGCCGTTCGTGGCGCTGGCCGGGCCGGTGCTGCTGGTGGCCGCCCGGGCACCCTGGCCGGTGGTGCCGACCGCAGCGCTGTTCGGCGGCGTCGCCCTGCTGCTGGTCATCGCGGTGCGGCCGGTGGACGCCCCGTTCGTGGCGGTCGGCGTGCCGGTGGGGCTGGTGCTGATCGGGGCGGGACTGCTCAACCTCCAGGCCACCCGGGCCGGGACGCTCGCCGGGCTGGGTCTGCTGGTGGTGGCGGCGACCGTGGCGGGGGTGGCCGCCCGGCGGCATCTGGTGCGGCTGGCCGGCTGGCTGGTCGCGGTCGCGGCGGCGACCGGTCTCGCCATCACCGCCTCGCTGGCCGCCGGGCAGCCACTGCGGGTGGCGGCCTTCGCGGTGCTCGGCGTGGCCGCCGTCGCACTCGCCCTGGCCGCGATCGTTTCCGGCATCTCGGCGCTGTCGGGTCGGGTGCTGGACGCGGCCGCGCAGGCGGTGGCGCTGGTCGGGATCCTGCTCACCATCGGTGCGGCTCGGCACGCCGCCACGGTCTGCGTGCTCTGGGCCGTCGCGGTCGGGCTGCGGCTGCTGCGCCGGGGCGAGTCGACCGCGCGGCGGTGGGTCTTCGCCGCGATCTCCGCCGGCAACGTCCTGCTCGCAGTCTGGCTGCTGCTGGGGTCCGGTGGGGTGACGGTGCTGGAGGCGTACACCGTGCCGTTCGCGGTGTTGGCGCTCGGCGCGGGCACGGTGGTGTTGCGTACCCGACCGGGGTTGACCAGCTGGCTCGCGCTCGGCCCCGGTCTGGCCGCGGTGCTGTTGCCCAGCCTGGCCGCCGTGCTGTTCGGCGCGGACCCGCAACCGTGGCGGCGGTTGCTGCTCGGCGCGGCCGCGCTCGCCGTGACGCTGCTCGGGGCGATCCGACGCTGGCAGGCACCGGTGGTGCTCGGTGGGTCGACGCTGGCCGTGCTCGCCGTGCACGAGCTGGTACGCAGCTGGGACCTGCTGCCCCGGTGGGCCTACCTGGGCACCGCAGGACTGGCCCTGATCGCCCTCGCCACCACCTACGAACGCCGTCGCCGCGACCTGCTCCGCCTCCGCGCCACGGTCAGCCGCATGAGCTGAGTGGCCGATCTTGGTACGAAAGCGCCCCTCCAAGGGCACTTTCGTACCAAGATCGGGCGGCAGGGTCAGTTGAGTTGGGAGAGTTGCTCGGTCAGGTCCTTCGGGGCGTCCATCACCTCAGCGGCGGCGGGCGGAGTGATATCCGGCGTGGCCCCGAAATCGCCGAAGGCGACCGTGACGGCGCCGAGGCTCATGTCGACGTCGCTCAGGCGCAGGGTCAGTTCGGTCAGTCGCCCCTCGGCATCAATCTGCGCTTTGAAGGGCAGCGACCGGAGCGTTTCGGCCGTGGATTCCGGCAGCTCGGTCAGCGCGACGGACGAGGTGTGGGTGAGGTCGAGCGTGCCCGAAAAGTGTCCGGGCGCTTCGCGTCGTACCTCGACGATCTGTCCCACAAGCTTGCCAATCTCTCCCGGATCGCCATTCGGCATGATGTCCAGGCCGATGGTCGTCAGGACATCCGCTGAGGGCATCCGCAGCCAGCGGCCATCCCACAGGTCATCGAAGCGAAGGAACGCGCTGTCGTTCACGGCGGTCATCGCCCATCGGGTCACCTTGCCGTCGGCGGTCACCTCGGCGGTGACGGCGAAGTCGCCGGCCGCGGGGTCCACCGCTGCGGTGGCGGTGAAGAGCAGCGACAGACTGGTCCTGCCCATGGTCATCGTCGAGGTGGTCTGTCTGGTCAGCTCGGCTGCGGCGACCAGTACCGCGCGTGGGTCGGGCGGCAGGCTGGTGACCGTCGCAGCCGGAGGTGCCGGCGCAGCGGGAGCACAACCGGACAGGCAGAGGGGCACCAGCGCGAGTGCCGTACACACGGTCGCCAGCGTGCGGTTGCGCATGATGTGTCTCCATGTCCGGCCGGCGACCATCGTCTGATCCGGCGGTCAGTGTAGGGGTGAGGGCCGGCGGAGTTGTTGGTCGACGCCGTGCTGGCGGTCAACGGTAGGGTCTGGCCATGGCAGAGGTGCTCACCGCTGAGGCGGTACGAGACGAGCTGGGTGGGCTGGCAGGGTGGTCACAGGACCCGGCCGGGATCACCCGTACCGTGGAGCTGGCCAGCTTTCCGGACGCCATCGGGCTGGTCGACCGGGTCGCCGCCACGGCCGAGGAGCTGGATCACCACCCGGACATCGACATCCGCTGGCGCACCGTGACCTTCCGCTGCGTGACCCACTCGGCGGGCGGCGTCACCCGGCGGGACATCGAGCTGGCTCGGCGGATCGACGAGATCGTGGGAGGCACCCGATGAGGTTCGAGATCAGCAAGGTGCTGGACGCCATCGAGGGGCGGGTCTGCACCGATCCGCAGTTGGCCCGCGCGGTGGTCGACCTGGCCGAGATCATCCGTTACCAGGACCTCGACGGCGGACGTCCGGCCAGCACGTTGCGCCTCGGCATGGTCATCGACGCGCTGGCGCGCAGCCTGGAGGAGGACAACGTCCCGGTCTACGCGGTGGTGCACCGGGGGGTGCTCTCCGACGCCGACCTGACCTCCAACGAGCGGATGGTGGTCCGCCGCTGGGCCGACGACGGCCTGGTCGAGGTGCTCGACAACCCCGGTGACCGGATGCTTGAGGTGGCCGACCTGCTCGGCCTGCCGGTGCTCAGCCGGGTGCGCTTCGACGGCCTGCGCGGGCGGTTCCCCTGGCTGGTCGAGCAGCCCGGTCGGGTGGTCGCCCCGGTGCCGGGTGCCGGCGGACCGGTGTTCATCGCCCACGTCGGTGGCGGTCACACGCCGGTGGCCGGGCCGCCGTCGCCGGCCGCGGCGCAGCTGCTCGCCCGCGAATGGCGCTGCTCGGAGTCGGGCTGCAACCTGTTCGGGGGAGGTGGTGGCGGTGGCGCCTTCGCCGACCTGGCCCGGGTGGATCGTGCGCCGACCGGTCAGCCGCCACCGTCGCTGCGCAACGGCGTGCCGACCTGCCCCCGGCACGGCAGCCGGCTGCGCGACGCCGGACCTCGGCCGCGCAGCGAGGTCCTCGCGGTGCGCGTCGGTGGCCTGATCCGGCGTCGATTCGCGCTCACCGAGGAGCAGCCGGTGCTGGTCGGCCGGGCCCCGGAGGGCAGCGGCGGCATCATGCTCGGGCAGTGGCTCAACGACGAGGCCCGCCGCTGGATCAGCCGCAGCCACCTGCGGTTGGAGTTGCGTGGCAGCGACGTGATGGTCACCGACGTGAGCACCAACGGCTCCGGCATCCGTCCGGCCGGGTCGCTGGCCGACGCGGACCGCATCCCGCTGGCCCCGCAACAGTCCCGCGTGCTGGCCGGCGGCGACATGGTGGAGCTGTACCCGGGGGTGCAGATCGGCCGGCCGGCCGACCTGCCGTCGGGTGCGCCGTACAACCCCGACTCGGTGATGTCCGAGGCCCCGACGATGGCGATGCGCCTGCCCCGCTGAACCCGACGCCGTGACGCGGGTGGGCGCCCGGGACCTGGCACCCACCCGCGTCGGTACGGCTGCTCAGCCGGCCAGTACCGCCGCCAGCTGTGCGACCGCGTGGTCGATCTCCTCGGCGGTGATCGTCAGCGGCGGGGCGAGCCGGATCGTCGAGCCGTGGGTGTCCTTGGCCAGCACGCCACGCTCCATCAGACGCTCGCACGCCTCCCGGCCGCTCATCAGCGCCGGGTCGATGTCCAGTCCGGCCCACAGACCCCGACCGCGTACGGCGACCAGGCCCTTGCCGATCAGGGCGTGCAGCCCGGCGTGCAGCCGTTCGCCCAACTCGGTCGAGCGGCGCTGGAACTCGCCGGTGGCCAGCAACCGGACCACCTCGGTGGCCACCGCGCAGGCGAGCGGGTTGCCGCCGAAGGTGGAGCCGTGCTGGCCGGGCCGCAGCACGCCCAGCACGTCGGCGTTGGCCGCCACCGCGGAGACCGGCACGATGCCGCCGCCGAGCGCCTTGCCCAGCAGGTACATGTCCGGTACGACGCCCTCCTGCTCGCAGGCGAACGTGGCCCCGGTACGCCCCAGCCCCGACTGGATCTCGTCGGCGATGAACAGCACGTTGCGCTCGGTGCAGAGCTGACGCACCCCCGGCAGGTAGCCGGCCGGCGGCACCACCACACCCTGCTCGCCCTGGATCGGCTCCAGCAGCACCGCGACAGTGGTCTCGTCGACCGCCTCGGCCAACGCGGTCAGGTCGCCGTACGGGACGATCCTGAAACCCGGGGTGTACGGCCCGAAGTCCGCGCGGGCGTCGTCGTCGGTGGAGAAGCTCACGATGGTGGTCGTACGCCCGTGGAAGTTGCCCTCCGCGACCACGATGGTGGCCTGACCGGCGGGTACGCCCTTGACCTGGTAGCCCCACTTGCGGGCCACCTTGATGCCGGTCTCCACGGCCTCGGCCCCGGTGTTCATCGGCAGCACCAGGTCCTTGCCGCACAACGCGGCCAGCTCCCGGCAGAAGTCGGCGAACTGGTCGTGGATGAACGCCCGGCTGGTCAACGTCAGCTTGTCGAGCTGGGCGTGCGCGGCGGCGATCAACGCCGGGTGACGGTGGCCGAAGTTCAGCGCGGAGTAGCCGGCCAGGCAGTCCAGGTAGCGCCGACCGTCCACGTCGGTGACCCAGGCACCCTCGGCGGAGGAGATCACCACCGGCAGCGGGTGGTAGTTGTGCGCGGTGTGGCGCTCCGCGTCCTGCACCGCGGCGGGGGTCCGCAGCATGTCCTCGATCATCGGCTTGCCTTTCCCTGACGGAGTCGCAACGTGCAGCACTTCGGGCCACCGCCGGCCTTACGCAGCTCGGACAGGTCGACGCCGATGGTCTGGTAGCCCCGCTCACGCAGCTTCGCGGCGAGGCCGGTGGCCTGCTCGGGCAGGACCACGTGCCGGCCGTCGCTTACCGCGTTGAGGCCGAGCACCTCGGCGTCGGCCATGGTGGCGTGCACCGCGTCCGGGAAGAGTCGACGCAGCACGGCCTGGCTGCCGCGGGAGAACGCCTCCGGCAGGTACGCCACGGTCCGCTCGTCGAGCACGGTCAACGCGGTGTCCAGGTGGTAGAAGCGCGGGTCGACCAACTGCATGGTGATCACCGGGTAGCCGAAGACCTCCTGCAACTGGGCGTGCGAGGCGTGCGCGGTACGGAATCCGGTGCCGGCGAGCAGGTGGTCGCCGGCCAGCAGGATGTCGCCCTCGCCCTCGTTGACGTGCTTCGGGTCGTACATCTCGAAGCCGGCTTGCTCGAACCAGGCACGGTAGGCGGGGGCCTCGTCGGCGCGCTGCGGGTCGCGGAACTGCACCGCCATCGCCTTACCGTCGATCACGGTGCCGCCGTTGGCGGCGAAGACCATGTCCGGCAGACCCGGCACCGGAGTGATCTCCTCAACGGTGTGCCCCAGGTCCCGGTACACCTGACGCAGCCGCTCCCACTGCCGGACGGCGAGATCGGTGTCGACGGGGGCGGTCGGGTCCATCCACGGGTTGATCGCGTAGTCGACGGCGAAGTACGTCGGCCGGCACATCAGGAAGTGCTGGCGGGTGGCGTCCATCGTCATTGTCCTGCTCCCAGGGTCTCCGCGCGCCCTGACCACCGGCGGCCCACGGGCTGGCGCGTGGCTCAACCGTATGCGCCCCCGACCCGCATAATCCACCGCAGACCCTTGCAGAATGCAGCAGATCGTTGCGTCTGAAGACCTTGCGACGGCTGATCGTTGCGCCGACTACGTGATCGACTACCCTGCCCGATGTCCGCGCGCTCGGCGGCGCCGCCGTTTCGGCGTTGTGGGGGTGTCGGGTGGGTGGGAGACCGCCGTTTCGGCGAAACGGTGGCTGGGAGTGGCGGGATGGGCTGCGGACACACGTCAGGGGCGGCGAATGGCCGCCCCTGACGACATGTGTGTGCCCGGCTGGTGAACCACCAGAACTGGTCGGGCTCGCGGCCGGTTCCTCACCGGCCGGGCGCCGGTGAACCACCGGCGCGGCGAAATGTGCCCCCTAGAACCGATCCACAAACTGTGAATCAAGCCACTCACGCAGCCGGGTCACCGTGTCACCGTCGGTGTTCGGCCAGTCGTACTGCCCGGTCATCGCCAGCACGCCGAGCACCACCGCGCCGAGGCCGAAGGCGATCCCGAGCAGGGCGTCGGGCTTGCCGGCGACGTGCCGCCGCCGAGTGGCGATCAGGCCGAGCACGGCGAACACCGCGCCGAGGGCACCGATGCCGATGCCGTACCCGGCAAGCGTCCCGGTGAGTACGAACAGCAGGCCGGCGACCCCGACGATCAGGCCGACGGTGGCCAGCAGGCTGGGCCGCGGTCGCCGACCGGCAACCACCTGCGCCTCGTCCGCCGACTCCCGGCCACCGGTGCGCTCGACGCTGCCGTCCCGCTCACCGTCGAGCGGGTCACGCTCCGGGGCGCGCTCCAGATCGTCGGCGCGGGTCCGGTCGGTCACGCCGCTGCCGGCGATCACACCGGTGGCGGTCGCGCCGTTCCGGGCGGTCGCGCCGTTCCGGGTGGTCACTTCGGTGGGGGTGGTCGTGCTGGTGGGGGTAGCGGCGGTGTCGTTTCGGGTGGTCGTGCTGGTGGGGGTGGTGCGGCCGGTGGGCGGTACGGGGGTGGTGGCGCGGGCTCGGCGGGAGCCGTCGACGCCGGACCGGGCCGTGGCGGCTCGGGCAGCGGCCCGCTCGGTGGCCGGCCGATCGGTGCTGTCCACGGGGGCAGCTCCAGCGACGCCGCCGGTGGCAGCTCGGTCGGACGCCCGCTCGGCGGTTCCTGACCGGTCGGCGGCGGCCGGGTTGGCTGCCCGGGTGGCGGCTGTGTCGGCTGGGCGAGCGGCGGCCGGGTTGGCTGGGCGCTCGGCGGTTGCCGGGTTGGTTGGGCGCTCGGTGGTGGGGGCCGCTGAGCTGCTGCGGTAGGCCCCATCGTTGCGGTCGGTGGGCCGGGTGTCGGTGGCGACCGTGGCACCGCGTTCGGCGTCCTCGTCGAGGGTCGTCGCCGGTTCCGTCCGGCGGGACAGCGAAGGAAATCTCATGGCTTCACCTCCTGATCATGCGTGGCAGGCCCCCACCCCCCGACCACCCCACGCGCCAACACCCCCACACGTACCCAGCGACTCTTCAGGCAACACGCGAGAGGGCGCAGAGTTCAGCGGCGGGGGCGGGTGAAGGGGGAGAGGGCGGAGGTGAGCAGGGCCATGCGGCGAGGGCGGGAGACGAGCACCGGGCGGTCGCGTACGCACCGCACGAGGACCTCGACCGCCTGGTCGACCGAGATCATCATCGGCCGTACCGGTCCCTTTGCCATTTTGGTGTCCACGAAGCCGAACCGGACGGTGGTCACGCTCACGCCCTGTCCGCGCAGCGCCGCCGACAGCCCCATCAGGTACGACGACAACCCGGCCTTCGAGCCGGCGTAGCCGGGTGCGTCCCGGGAGACCAGCCGGTCGGCGAGGCTGGACAGCCCGATGAGGTGGCCGTCGCCGGCCGCCGCCATCCGCGGTACGACCGTGGACGCCGTGCGTACCGCGCCCATCAGGTTGACCTCGAAGGTCCGGGTCTGCGCGTCCAGGTCGGCCAGGTCGACGGGCTCGCCGATGCCGGCGGCGTACACGCAGAGGTCCACCCCGCCCAGCTCGTCGATCGCCTTGCCGAGCACCCCGGGATAGTCCGGCGCGGTCACGTCGACGGTGTGATGGGTGTACGTGGGGACGGCGATGGGGTTGTCCCGACGGGACAGCCCGGCGACCCGCCAGCCGTCGGCCAGCAGTCGACGGGTGAACGCCAACCCGATCCCGTCGCTGTTGCCGACCACCACCGCGCGCCGCACCCGATCCGTCATGACCCACCGTCCTTCTTCGCACCGGCGTGGCATCGCCGTCTCCGGCGTCCCGAGGCGCAATTGAACCAGACGTTCGGGCATGATCCTTACCGGCGAGTAGCGGCAGAGCACCTCCTTCGATTGCGGCCGTCAACAACATGCCCCTCCTGTCCGGTGAGTCGGGGTAGGGGCTGGCTACGCTTGGTGGTCGTGCCAGAGGGACACACGATTCATCGCCTGGCAGCTCGGCACGCCGAGTTGTTCGTCGGGGACAAGGTGCTCGCCACCAGCCCGCAGGGCCGGTTCGCCGAGGGTGCCGCGTTGCTCTCCGGGTCCGTCCTGGAGCAGACCGAGGCGTACGGCAAGCACCTGTTGCACCACTACGCCGGTGAGCGGATCCTGCACGTGCACCTCGGCCTGTACGGCAAGGTCACCGACGGTCACGGTGAGCCGCCGGAGCCGGTGGGGCAGATCCGGCTGCGGCTGGCCACCGACCGGCACTGGCTCGACCTGCGCGGCCCGACCGCCTGCGAACTGCTCACGCCACCCGAGGCGGCGGCACTGCGGGCCCGCCTCGGCCCCGATCCGCTGCGCGCCGACGCCGACCCGCAGCGGGCGTACGCCCGGATCTCCCGCAGTTCGACGCCGCTGGCGGCGCTGTTACTGGATCAGTCGGTGGTGGCCGGCACCGGGTTGATCTTCGTGACCGAGGCGCTGTTCCGCGCCGGGCTGTCGCCGACCCTGCCCGGCCGGGAGCTGACCCGCGCCGGCTGGGACGCGCTCTGGGTCGACCTGGTGGAGCTGATGACGCTCGCCGTCGGTACCGGTCGGATCGACACCGTCCGCGCCGAGCACCTGCCCGAGGCGATGGGGCGCCCGGCCCGCGTCGACCGGCACGGCGGTGAGGTGTACGTCTACCGCCGCCCCGACCAGCCGTGCCACGTCTGCGCCACCCCGATCAGCCGAGGCACCATCACCGCCCGCAACCTCTACTGGTGCCCCACCTGCCAGATGTAAGGAAGGGCACCTTGTTAACGCCTGCTGCATAGCAGGGGACCCCTGTTAACGTCTCATTCGAGCCAGCGGACCACCTCGACGTGGTCGGTGAAGACCTGGCCGCCGTCGATGCTCCAGGCCATCGTCTGGCCGATCGTCCAACCGCGTACCCGCTCACGGTCCAGACCCAGTTCGGCGCTGAGCCTGTCCAGTCGGCGGCGCACGGCCGCCCGCGAATGGCCCAGTTCCGCGCCGCGCACCATCGGCACCACCGAGAACTCCCGTTCGCCGACCAGCGGCTTCGGGTCGATCACCAGCCATGGTTCGCGCTCGGCCCGCAACACGTTGGCGGCGTGCAGGTCCTGGTTGACCAGTACCTGCTCGCCCTGGCTGCCGGCCAGCCCGGCGAGCAGGTCGAGACTGGCGTCGAGCAGCCGCCGCTCGTACGGCCGTCCGGCGCGCTCCCACGTGATCGGCAGCCGGGCCGTCCAGCCGGCGGCTGCCTGCGCCAACGACATGAACGGCTGACCGGCCGGCACCCAGAGGCGGGGGAGCAGCGCCACCACGGCGTCTAGCGCTTCGTCGAGCGGTAGCGCGTGCAGCGGGGTTCCGGGGTGACAGCGTTCCACCAGCAGGGCCCGCAACTCGGGGTCGTGGGCGAGCAGCCGGATGGCGCCGTCGCCGTTCCAACGGCGTAGCGCGGTCGCCTCGTGCTCGCTCTCCGCGTCGGGGAACTGCAACTTGAGCACTGCCCGGGTGCCGTCGGGCAGGTCCACCGGCACCGCCAGCGAAGCGAAGGCGTACCCGAAGGGCGGCCCGACCCGCAGCGACCAGCGCCGGGCACAGGCGGCCAACCGGCCCGGTAGTCCGGCCAACCATTCCGGGCCGCCCGGCACGCCGTGCAACCAGGTCAACCCGTCGGGAATCCGCAGCGCACCGGTCACTGGTCCATCCTGGCCGATCCCGACCTGCCGTCCCACCTCGACCAGCCCGCGACCGGCCACCGGCGCCAGGCGGTAGCCGCACAAGAAACGCTCAGCGGGCGAGCGCGTCGACCGCCTTGCGGGCGGCGACCAGCACCGGGTCCCAGGCCGGGGAGTACGGCGGGGCGTAGCCGAGATCCAGGGCGGTCATGTCGTCCACCGTCATCCGGTTCCACAACGCCACGGCCAGTGTGTCGATCCGCTTCGCCGCCTCGGACCAGCCGACGATCTGCGCCCCGAGCAGCCGGCCACTGGGCCGTTCGGCGATCAGCTTGACCGTCATCGGGCGGGCGCCCGGGTAGTAGCCGGCCCGGTTGGTCGACTCGGCGATCACCGAGACGAACTCGAAGCCGGCGGCCAGCGCGTCCCGCTCGCGCAGCCCGGTACGCCCCACCTCCAGGTCGCAGACCTTGGTCACGGCGGTGCCGATCACCCCGGCGAAGGTGGCGTACCCGCCGCCGATGTTGATGCCGGCGACCCGGCCCTGCTTGTTCGCATGGGTGCCGAGCGGCACGTGCACCGGCATCCCGCTGACCCGGTGCAGCGTCTCCACGCAGTCCCCGCCGGCCCACACCCCGGGCACCCCGGCGACCCGCATCTGACGGTCCACCCGCAGGCCACCGGTCGGACCGATGGGCAGGCCGGCGGCCTCGGCGAGCGCGGTGTTCGGGCGTACGCCGAGCCCGAGGACGACCACGTCGGCCGGGATCGAACCCGCGTCGGTCCGTACGGCGTCGACCCGACCGTCGTGCTCGGACAGCCCGGTGACCTGCACCCCGGTACGGATGTCCACGCCCAACCCGCGCATCGCGTCGGTGACCAGCCGGGCCATGTCCGGGTCGACGGTGGACATCGGCTGTTCGGCCCGCTCGACCAGGGTGACGGACAGGCCGCGCAGCACCAACGCCTCGGCCATCTCCACCCCGATGTAGCCGCCGCCGACCACCACCGCCCGCTTCGGCGGCGGGTCGGCGTCCAACCAGCTGCGCAGCGCCGATCCGTCGTCGAGCGTCTGCACCCCGAACACCCCGGCGACGTCGGTCCGCGCCCAGTCCGGCGTGGTCGGCACGGCTCCGGTGGCGTACATCAGGATGTCGAAGGGTTCGCGGATCTCGCGGCCACCCGTCAGGTCCACCGCGGTCACCTCGCGGCGGTCCAGGTCGATCGCGACGACCTCGTGCCGCAGGCGTACGTCGATGCCGAACTTCTCCCGGTGCGTCGCCGGATCCCGGGCGATCAGCTGATCGCGGTCGGGCACCAGACCACTGATCCAGTACGGGATCCCGCACGCCGAGTACGACGTGAAGTGTCCCCGCTCGAACGCGACGATCTCCAGGTCGTCCCGACCCCGGCTGCGCCGGGCCTGCGCGGCTGCCGCCATCCCGGCGGCGTCGCCGCCGATGACGATCATTCGTTCCGCCACGGCAACCCTCCTGTCAGGCCGAGGGCTCGCCCCGGGTCTGTCGCGCCACCTGCGCCACCACATCCTGCAACCGTCCGGTACGGGCGTACGCCATTCGCTGCCGCGCCGCGCCGGTGCCGTGCTCGCGCAACCCTTCCAGCAGCCCGGTCACCTCGGCATGGTCGCCGTGCCGTTCCAGGGCCGGGCCGAGCCGCCCGATGAGTTGGTGCAGCAGGTCCCAGGCCGGTCGCAGTTCGCCGTTTGTCGGATCGACCGCCGAACCCTCCAGCCCGTCGTGGGCGGCTCGCCAGTGCGCGCCGACCAGCAGATGATGGTCGGTGGGCAGGGGCGGCCGGCCGGCGGCGATGTCGTCCAACGAGGTCGCCACCAGACCGCGGACCAGGGCGGCGACCAGCACCGCGTCGTCCACCGTCGGGCAGACGTCACCGATGCGCAGCTCCACCGTCGGGTACTTGGCCGACAGGCGGGCGTACCAGTAGAGCATCCCCTCGTCGAGCATCACGCCGCTGGAGATCAGCTGACGGATCAGCCGTCGGTAGTGCTCGTGCGAGGCCAGGTACGGCGTCGGCGCCACCGACGGCCACCGCTCCCACTCGATCGACCGCCAGCTGGCGTAGCCGGTGTCCTCGCCCCGGCTGAACGGCGAGTTGACGGTGATCGCGTGCAGGATCGGCAGCCAGGGGCGTACGTGGTTGAGCACCTGCACGCCGGTGTCGGGGTCGGGCACCCCGACGTGCACGTGCATCCCGTTGTTGCCCGGCCCGGGGACGAGCAGGCGGTACCGCTCCACCATCCGGTCGAAGCGGGGCTTGTCGACCACCGGCGGCACGGGACCGTCGACCGGTCCGGTGCCGATCGCGAGCAGCTGTGCCCCGGCCCGCTCGGCGGCGTCGGCGAGGGCGGCGCGCAGCAGGCCGAGAGAATGCCGGATCGAGGAGAGCTCCACCCCGGGTGGGCTGCCGATCTCGATCTGGCTGGTCTGGAACTCGCGCTCGACCTGCCCGCGCAACTCCGGCGGCACCTGCTCCATCACCTCGTCGACGGCGGGCACTGCCGCCCCGGTCTCCGGGTCGACGAGCAGGAACTCCTCCTCGACGCCCACCGTGAGCAGGTCGTTCTGTTCCGCCGCAGGGTGCGGAGCCACCGCAGGCTGCCTGGCCATCGCCATCACCGTCCCGCCTCAGCCGGGCGGTCGGGTCCGCACCGGGTCGAGGCGGCAATTACCCGCAGTACCGGTTGCCGGAAACGCCGTCCGCGCGTGGCGCACGACTCGTCCGGTCCGGGTGCGGTCGGCCGGGCCGACAGATCGACATTGACAACTGTCCGGGCGGGACGTACAACTCCCTGAGAGAGCGCTCTCTCACCCGTCCCCGTAGAGAGGCAACGCCATGACACCTACCCCGGCGGCTGCTGCCGCCCCGCCCGCCAGACGCCGGCTGACACTGGCGTTGGCCGTACTCGTCACCGCCACCACCGGCCTGGCCGGGCTCACCGCGACCGCCGACGCCGCCGTACCGCCGACCCCGTCCGGCTGGAGTCTGGTCTGGAGCGACGACTTCACCGGCGCCGCCGGCACGCTCCCGTCCGGCAGCAACTGGATCATCGACACCGGCACCAGCTACCCGGGCGGCCCGCCGAACTGGGGCACCGGCGAGATCCAGACGTACACCAACAGCACCGCAAACGTCAGCCACGACGGTGCCGGCAACCTGCGGATCACTCCGTTGCGCGACGGCGCCGGCAACTGGACCTCGGCCCGCATCGAGACCGTGCGCAGCAACTTCAAGGCCCCCGCCGGTGGGGTGCTGGCCATCGAGGGCCGCATCCAGATGCCAAACGTCACAGGTGCCGCCGCTTCCGGCTACTGGCCGGCGTTCTGGGCGCTCGGCTCGCCGTACCGGGGCAACTACCAGAACTGGCCGGGCATCGGCGAGTTCGACGTGATGGAGAACGTCAACGGGCTCAACACGGTGTGGGGCGTGCTGCACTGCGGCGTCGCGCCCGGCGGGCCGTGCGACGAGTTCAACGGCATCGGCGCGTCCCGGGCCTGCCCGGGCAGCACCTGCCAGTCGGCGTTCCACACCTACCGCTTCGAGTGGGACGCCTCGATCAGCCCGCAGCAGCTGCGCTGGTACGTCGACGGGCAGCTCTACCACACGGTCAGCCAGAGCCGCGTCGGTGAGCCGTACTGGTCGCAGATGACCAGCCATGCCGGCTACTTCCTGCTGCTCAACGTCGCGATGGGCGGGGCCTTCCCGAACGGGGTGGCCGGCAGCGCCACGCCCACCTCGGCGACCGTGCCGGGCCGGCCGATGCTCGTCGACTACGTGGCCGTCTACACCCGAGGTGGCGGCAGCAACCCGCCGCCGACGACTCCGCCGCCGAGTGGCGTGCGCGACGCGTACGCGACAATCCAGGCCGAGTCGTTCAACGCCCAGAACGGCGTGCTCGTGGAGGCCTGCTCCGAGGGCGGACAGAACATCGCCGCGCTGCGCAACGGCGACTGGGTCCGCTACGACAACGTCGAGTTCGGCTCCAGCGGGCCGCGTGACTTCGTGGCCCGGGTCGCCTCCGGCGCGGCGAGCGGGGTCAGTGGCCTGGTCGAGGTGCGGCTGGACAGCCCGACCGGTACGCCGATCGGCAGCTTCGCCATCGCCAACACCGGCGGCTGGCAGAGCTGGCGGTCGGTGCCGGGCAACGTGTCGTCGGTGACCGGGCGACGCACCGTGTACCTCACCTTCAGCAGCGGCCAGCCCAACGACTTCGTCAACGTCAACTGGTTCCACTTCCGTCGCTGAGGTGTAAGGAAGGGCCCCCTGTTAACGCCTCCGGTAGAGCAGGGGGCCCTTGTTAACAACCCTGCGCCAGCTCTGGACATAAATAGTTAAGACTCTTAATAATGAGCATCAGGTCGACGTCTATGGATGTCCTTTCCGGTCGGGAGGCAGGCATGAAACGGTCCAGAGCCCTGGTGTTGTCGGTGGTCGGCGCGTTGGCCACCGCCCTGGGAGTGGTGTGGCTGGCGCCGGCCGCGTACGCCGCCGGAGTCACCGCGAGCTTCGTCAAGACGTCCGACTGGGGGACCGGCTGGGAGGGCAAGTACACGATCACCAACGGCGGCACCGCCACCGTCAACGGCTGGAACCTCGGCTTCGACCTGGCCGCCGGCACCACGGTCGGCACCTACTGGGACGCACTACTGACCTCCAGTGGCCAGCGGCACACCTTCACCAACCGATCGTGGAACGGCACCATCGCCCCCGGCGCGTCGGTCTCCTTCGGCTTTTTGGGCAGCGGCTCCGGCGTACCGTCGAACTGCCGTCTGAACGGCGCGGCCTGCACCGGCGGGACCACCCCGACCACGCCACCGCCCACCACGCCTCCCCCGACGACCCCACCGCCGACGAGCCCGCCGCCGGTGACCGGGCTGCCGAAGCACATCCTGACCGGCTACTGGCACAACTTCGACAACCCGGCGGTCGAGCTGCGACTGCGTGACGTGCCCGCCGAGTACGACCTGGTCGCGGTCGCCTTCGCCGACGCC
Source organism: Verrucosispora sp. FIM060022 (assembly GCF_003977705.1). Classification (NCBI taxonomy): domain Bacteria; kingdom Bacillati; phylum Actinomycetota; class Actinomycetes; order Micromonosporales; family Micromonosporaceae; genus Micromonospora; species Verrucosispora sp. FIM060022. The sequence continues at coordinate 56,270 of NZ_RQIV01000002.1, read as the reverse complement.
GCCGGCACGCCCGGCGCGGTCGGCTTCGCCATCGACCCGGGCCTGTCCGCCTCGCTGGGCGGCTACACCGACGCCGACTTCTCCGCCGACGTACGCACCCTCCAGAGCCGGGGCAAGAAGGTGATCATCTCGGTCGGCGGGGAGACCGGCCGGGTGGTGGTCAACAGCTCGGCGTCCGCGGTGGCCTTCGCCGACAGCGTGTACGCGCTGATCCAGCGGTACGGCTTCGACGGTGTCGACATCGACCTGGAGAACGGCCTCGACCCGACCTACATGGCGCAGGCGTTGCGCTCGTTGCGGGCCAAGGTGGGCAGCTCACTGATCATCGCGATGGCGCCGCAGACCATCGACATGCAGAACCCGGCCACCAGCTACTTCAAGCTCGCGCTGGACATCAGGGACATCCTGACCGTGGTGAACACCCAGTTCTACAACTCCGGGGCGATGCTCGGCTGCGACAACAACGCCGCGTACGCCCAGGGGACGGTCAACTTCATCGTCGCGCTGGCCTGCATCCAGTTGGAGGCGGGGCTGCGGCCCGACCAGGTCGGGCTCGGCCTGCCGGCCGGTCCCGGGGCGGCCGGTGGTGGCATAGTCGCGCCCAGCGTGGTCAACGCCGCCCTGGACTGCCTGACCCGCGGCACGAACTGCGGCAGCTTCCGCCCCCCGCGTACCTACCCCGCCCTCCGTGGTGCCATGACCTGGTCCATCAACTGGGACGTCACCCACAACACCTCCTTCGCCCGCACCGTCTCCCCCCACCTCCGCACCCTCCCCTAACCACACCCACCCTCCCGCACCCTCTGCGCCCCACCCCGCTCCTTCTACTCCCCGCGATCTTGCACTTTCGGTCGCCGTTACGAGGCTTAAGGTCGATATGACCCGACAGGAAGTGCAAGATCGGCGGGCTCGGTCCCCGGCAGGCGCAGCCCTGCCGCCCACCCCGCTCCCCGCGATCTTGCAGTTGTGGTCGCCGTTTCGAGGCTTAAGGGTTGGTATGCCCCGACGGAAAATGCAAGATCGCGGGGGCGGGGGCGGGGGCGGGGGCGGGGGTGGGGAGGGGAGGAGGGGTTGGGGTTAGGGGTGGGTGGGGGTGCGGGGGTGGGTGCGGCGGCGGTGTTTTTTGAGGGCCCAGGTGGCGAGCATGAGGGCCAGAATGGCCAGGATGCCGTAGTCGAACCAGGAGCTGTACCGGTCAATCTGGTTCCAGCGGGTGCCGAGGGCGTAACCGAGGCCGATGAAGAGGCCGTTCCAGAGGGCGCTGCCCACCGTGGTGAGGGTGACGAACTCGACCAGCGGCATGCGGTTCGCGCCGGCCGGGATCGAGACCAGGCTGCGGACCACCGGGGCCATCCGGCCGAAGAAGACGGCCCAGCGACCGTACCGCTCGAACCACCGGTCGGCCTTCTCCAGGTCGTCCAGGTCCACCAGGGGTAGCCGGTCGAGCCAGCGTTTGAGTCGGTCCTCACCGACGGCGGCGCCGAGCCAGTACAGCACCAGCGCGCCGAGCACCGAGCCGACGGTTGCCGCGACGGTCACCACCACCACGTTGAACCGGCCCTCACCGGCGAGGTAGCCGGCCAGCGCCAGGACGATCTCGCTGGGGATCGGCGGGATGATGCTCTCCAGGGCGACCAGCAGGGCGACACCCAGCGGGCCGGCCGCCTCGATCACCCCGGCCACCCAGCCGGTCAGCCCGCCGACCTGGCTGGGGTCGACATCCTGGGCGAGCGCCATGGTGCTGCCTCCACGGGTAGTCGGCGTGCCGACGTTCCTACCCGCTGGCACGCCGGTGAACACCAGGCGGCAGCGTCCCTCACTCCGGTGGGTGCAGCGTCGCGTCGGCCGGGCCCTGTCGCCAGCCACTGAAGCGGACGGTCAGGCCACCTCGGCTGGGCGAGCAGCAGTACGGCCCGGCGGCTGCCGGTGCGTCCCCGTCCAGCGGGGCGAGCCGGACCAGTTGCCATGGCTCGCCGGCCGGCCGGGCTCGTACGATCAGTGCGTCAGCGACCCGGCTGACCCGTACGGTCACCTCCCGGCCCGCCCACTGCGGCACCGGGGCCACCGACCAGTCGGAGAACTCGTTTGTCACCACCGCGCCGATCTGTGGTTGGCCATCGCTGATTTCCACACCGGTCTTCACCCAGTTCCGGTCGTCCACCCGCACCAGCACCCCGGCCTGGTCGAACTGTTCGGCGTAGTCGAGCCGGAAGTCCACCTCCACCGCGCTGCCGACCGGGAAGTCCACGAGCAGGGCCGGCGCGTAGTCGTGCACGAACCCGTAGCCGGTGTGGCGCCACAGGTCGCTATCCGCCTGCGGCTCCACGCTCAAGCCGCCGTCGGCGTCCTCGACCGCCCGCACCGGCTGTTGGTGCCAATTGCCGCTGGACCACTCGATGCTCTGCACCACGGCACCGTAACGGTTCGCCCGGGTTTGCCATCGCCGCGCCCCGGAGAAGGTACGGGGACATGTCTGACAGGTGGTACTCGGAGGCGGTCGTGTACTGCCTCGACATCGACACGTTCGCCGATTCCGACGGCGACGGGGTGGGTGACTTCCAGGGGCTGATCGGTCGACTCGACTATCTCGCCCGGCTCGGGGTCACCTGCCTCTGGCTCAACCCCATCCATCCCTCACCCAACGAGGACGACGGGTACGACGCGACCGACTTCTACAACGTCGACCCACGACTCGGCACGCTCGGTGACTTTGCCGAACTGCTGCACCAGGCGAGCAACCGGGGCATCCGGGTGATCATCGACCTGGTGGTCAACCACACCTCGAACCAGCATCCGTGGTTCATCTCCGCACGGTCGTCGCCGGACTCGCCGTACCGTGACTGGTACATCTGGTCCGAGCACGAACCGGCGGACCGGCACCAGGGCATGGTCTTCCCCGGCGAGCAGCACGAGACCTGGACCTACGACCGTACCGCCAAGGCCTGGTACTACCACCGCTTCTACAAGTTCCAGCCCGACCTGAACATCGAGAACCCGCAGGTACGGGCGGAGATCAAGAAGATCACCTCGTTCTGGCTCCAGCTCGGTGTCTCCGGCTTCCGGATGGACGCGGTGCCGTTCATCATCGAGCGCACCGAGCCCGGCAATCCGAACTCGCCCAAGGACTTCGACTTCCTCACCGACCTGCGCCAGCACGTGCAGTGGCGGCGCGGCGACGCGGTCCTGCTGGCCGAGGCGAACGTCGAGCCGGATCAGCTGCCGGCGTTCTTCGGTGACGGCAGCGGCTCGGGCAACCGCATCCACATGCTCTTCGACTTCATGCTCAACGGTCGGTTGATGCTCGCCCTGGCGCGGGAGGACCCGGAGGTGATCATCGAGGCGCTGCGGGACACCCCGAAGCTGCCCACCGGTGGGCAGTGGGCGACCTTCCTGCGCAACCACGACGAGATCGACCTGTCCCGGCTCACCGCCGACCAGCGCAACGACGTGCTGGCGAAGTTCGGGCCGGACGAGAACATGCAGCTCTACGGCCGGGGCATCCGCCGTCGGCTGGCCCCCATGCTCGGCAACGACCGTCGGCACATCGAGTTGGCGTACTCGTTGCAGTTCTCGCTGCGCGGCACCCCGGTGTTGCGCTACGGCGAGGAGATCGGGATGGGGGAGGACCTGACGTTGGAGGGGCGCGACGCGATCCGTACCCCGATGCAGTGGTCCTATCAGGAGAATGCCGGCTTCTCCACCGCCGAGCCGGAGAAGCTGATCCGCCCGGTGATCGACAAGGGGGAGTACGGCTACCAGCACGTCAACGTCACCGCCCAGCGCAAGGACCCGCGTTCGCTGCTGGGCTGGTTCGAGCGGATGATCCGTACGCTGCGGGAGGCACCGGAGACCGGTTCGGGCAGCACCAGCCACATCGACGTACCGATGCCCCCGGGTGTGCTGGCGCACCGCGCCGACGGGCCCACCGGGACGATGGTCTTCCTGCACAACCTCGGCACCGAAGATGTCGAGGTCGACCTGAGCATCCTGGCCGACGAGGCGGAGTTGCCGATCGACGTGCTCAGCGACCGCAACTACCCCGAGGTCGGCAAGCTCGACCGGCTCAAGCTCGCCGGGCACGGCTACCGGTGGATCCGGCTGCGCCTGGGTCACGAACGCTAGGCACGGCCCGGCCCGCGTCGGCTCTTTCGTCGCGGGCCCGGCTGCGGCGTACGACTGCGTTACGCTCCTTCGATCGAGCCACAAGTTACCGGGAGGTAATCATGTCGGAGGAGCCCCGCGTCGCCATCGTGACCGGAGCCGCGCGCGGCATCGGCGCGGCGACCGCCCGCCGGTTGGCGGCCGACGGCCTGGCCGTCGCCGTGGTCGACATCGAGGAGTCGGCGACGAAGGAAACCGTGGACGCGATCGGCTCGGCCGGGGGCCGGGCGCTCGGCGTCGGCGCCGACGTGTCGGACCGGGCCCAGGTGGAGGCCGCCGTCGAGCGGGTCGTCGCCGAGTTGGGCGCCCCGACCGTGCTTGTCAACAACGCCGGTGTGCTCCGGGACAACCTGCTGTTCAAGATGACCGACGCCGACTGGGACACCGTCCTGGGCGTACACCTGCGGGGTGCCTTCCTGTTCAGCCAGGCCGCGCAGAAGCACATGGTCGAGGCGAAGTGGGGTCGGATCGTCAACCTCTCCAGCACCTCCGCGCTGGGCAACCGGGGGCAGGCGAACTACGCGGCGGCCAAGGCCGGCATGCAGGGCTTCACCAAGACCCTCGCCATCGAGTTGGGGCCGTTCGGGGTGACCGTCAACGCGGTCGCGCCGGGCTTCATCGTCACCGACATGACCGCCGCCACCGCCGCCCGCATGAAGATCGACTTCGAGGCGATGCAGAAGCACGCCGAGGCGGAGATCCCGGTCCGGCGGGTCGGCCGGCCCGAGGACGTGGCCCACACCATCTCGTTCCTGGCCAGCGAGGGCGCGTCCTTCGTCTCCGGCCAGGTCATCTACGTCGCCGGCGGCCCCCGGGACTGACCCCGGCGGCTGTTAAGAAGGGTCCCTTCCTATGCATCAGGCGTTAAGAAGGGGCCCCTCCTTACCGGGTCCGGTAGAGCCAGGCGAGGCCGAGGACGGGCAGCAGCAGCGGAATGTAGCCGTAGCCGCTGCCGAAGCCGGACCAGACCGTCTCGTCCGGGAACAGGTCGGGCCGTACCAGGCTGAACGCGCCCACGCCCACCACGCCGACCAGTTCGACGGCGCAGCAGGCCAGCGCGACGCGACGACCGGCGTGTCCGGCCCGGGCCAGACCGACCGCCGCCACGATGTAGACCACCGCGGCGAGCGCGGAGAGCAGGTACGCCAGCGGCGCCTCGTCGAGCCGGGTGACGATCTGCAGGGTGGCGCGACTGGTGGCGGCGATGGCGAAGATCAGGTAGACCGCGATCAGCAGCCGGCCGGGACCGGTGTTGGTCCGCACCGGCTGTTCGGTACGCGTCTCAGCCACCGAGCACCTCCCAGGTCTGCTGGAGTCGTACCACGACCACCGGGGTGACCAGGCAGATCGCGCAGACGATCGCCGAGCCCCAGCGGGTCGGCTCCATCCTGGCCAGCACCCCGGCCAGGGGCGGCAGGCAGACGAGCGTCACCAGGTAACCGAAGAAGGCCCCCGGTTCACCCGGCTGGTCGCCCCCGGCGAGCGCCACACCGGCCAGCACCGCCAGGGCGAGCAGCGCCAGTTCGAGTACGCCCAGGCCGATCAGCTGAATCCGGTCCGGTGCCCGGTGCCGCAGCGTGGCGATCAGCGCCCACACGGCGACCAGCAGCGACAACACGATGGCGGCGACGGCCACTACGCCGTCGACCGGTGACCCGGCGGCGTTCATCCGACTCGTCCGGTGCTGGTTCCGATCACCGGCCCACTCTACTAACCCGCGTAGTAAGACCAGCCGGCACGGCGGGCGTACGTTCGGTGTGCCGCAGCGGCAGCGGTTAGCGTGGGCGCAGACGAGGCTGGAGGTACGGGTGATGCGGTTCGGGTTGTTCGGTACGGGTCACTGGGCGGCCCAGACGCACGGGGCGGCACTTGACGCACACCCGAGGGCGGAACTGGTCGGTGTGTGGGGCCGCAACCGGGACCGGGCCGCCGCGCTGGCCACCCGCTACGGCGTACCGGCGTACGACGAGGTCGACGCGTTGATCGAGGCGTGTGAGGCGGTCGCCGTCGCGCTGCCCCCGGACGTGCAGGCGGAGATCGCCGTACGGGCCGCCACCGCCGGGCGTCACCTGCTGCTGGACAAGCCGCTCGCGTTGACCGTCGCCGACGCCGATCGGGTGGTCGACGCGGCGGCCGACTCGGGCGTGGCGTCGGTGGTCTTCTTCACCGCTCGGTACCAGCCGGAGGTGGCCGGCTTCGTCGCCGCAGCGGCGGCCGCCGGTGGCTGGCAGACGGCGAACGTGATCCGGTTCGCCTCGATCTTCCAGCCCGGCAGTCCGTACGCCCAGTCGCCCTGGCGGCGCGAGCGCGGCGCGCTGTGGGACATCGGCCCGCACGCGCTGGCGATCTTGCTGCCGGTGCTGGGCCGGGTGACCCGGGTGGCCGCCGGCGACGGGCCGGGCGGCCTGGTGCACCTGCTGCTGACCCACGACGGCGGTGCCACCAGCAGCGTGTCGCTCACCCTGGACGCCGCGCCGGCGGCGGTGGCCGCGGAGTTCACCTTCTACGGGGACAACGGCGTCGAGACCCTGCCGTCCGGCGGCGCGAGTTCGGCGACCGCCTTCGGGGTGGCGATCGACCAACTGCTCGCGGAGGTCGACGCCGGCACCCGCGATCACCGATGCGACGTACGCTTCGGCCGCGAGGTGGTGAGTGTGCTCGCCGCCGCCGAGACCGCCCGTGCCCAGGGCACCGTCATCGACCTGCCGGTCCGCTGATCAATGGCCCCACGGGGCGGGCAGGGCGTCGGACAACTCTGCGGCGGAGCCGATCTGCTCCACCGGCAGGGCCCGTACGGCCTGCAACTGCTCGGTGCTCGCGCCGTTCTCCTGGCACCAGCGGATCAGGTCCTCGCGGGAGACGGGATAGTCCAGCCCTGCGAGATAATCCGGCAGGGCACCACCGCGGTCGGTCATGACCTCCGCTCTACCCACCCAACCGGGTCGGCACACCACCGGAAGGCCCTCGCGTTTGCCCGTCCGGGTGCCGGGTAGCCGCAGGCATGCTGGTACAGCGGCTCGGTGCGCCGAGCGACCTCGACCCGTTGCTGGAGCGAGCCCGGGACGCTCGGGTGGTGATGATCGGGGAGGCGACGCACGGCAGCCACGACTACTACCGCATCCGGGAACAGCTCACCCGGCGGTTGATCGCCGAGTGCGGGTTCGACTTCGTCGCGGTGGAGGGCGACTGGCCGGACTGCGACCGGGTGCACCGCAGTGTCATCGGCGCGGCGGGTGGCGCGGTCGAGCCGCAGGTCGCGTTGGAGCGCTTCGAACGCTGGCCGACCTGGATGTGGGCCAACGCCGAGGTGGCCCGGTTCTGCAGTTGGCTGCGGGCGTGGAACGTGGAGCGGGCCGAGGCGTCCCGGGTCGGCTTTCACGGCCTGGACGTCTACAGCCTGTGGGAGTCGATGCAGGCGATCTTCGACTACCTGGGCGAGGAGGACCCGGCGTCGCTGGAGGCGGCGCAGGACGCGTACCGGTGCTTCGAGCCGTACGGCAAGCGGGTCGAGGAGTACGGCATGGCCAGCCGGTTCGTCTCGGCCCGCTGCGAGCAGGAGGTGGTGCGGCTGTTGGCGCGTACCCGGCAACTGGCCGCCGCCGACGGCGCGGACGCCTTCTCGGCCTGGCAGAACGCGGAGGTGGTGGCCGGCGCGGAGCGTTACTACCGGGAGATGGTCGCCGGTGGTCCGGGGTCGTGGAACGTGCGCGACAGCCACATGGCCGACACGCTGGATCGGCTGCTGGAACGCTACGGGCCGGACGCCCGGGGGGTGGTCTGGGCGCACAACACGCACATCGGTGACGCGCGGGCGACCGACATGGCCGCCGACGGGATGCTCAACATCGGCCAGTTGGCGCGGGAACGGCACGGTGCCGATGAGGTGGTGCTGATCGGTTTCGGCAGTTGGCGGGGATCGGTGATCGCGGCGCCGAGGTGGGGCTCGCCCGCCGAGGCGATGGTCGTACCGCCGGCCCGGGTCGGCTCGGTGGAGGACCTGCTGCACCAGCTCATGCCGAAGCGGGCGGTGCTGGTCTTCGGCGGCCCGGACCAGCCGGGCTGGGTCACCGAGCCGCTCGACCATCGGGCGATCGGCGTGGTCTACGACCCGTCCTTCGAGTCGTGGGGCAACTACGTGCCGACCCGCCTGGGACAGCGGTACGACGCGTTCATCTGGTGCGACGAGACGACGGCGCTGCATCCGCTGCCCGCGCTCACCACGCCCGGCGAGATGGAGACGTACCCGGCGGGCGTGTGACGGCCTGCCGGGTACGCGCTGGCGTTAACAGGGGCCCCCTGCTATGCGCGAGGCGTTAACAGGGGGCCCTTCCTTACACCGTCGCCTTGTTGTCGAGGGTGGCTCGCAGCTTCTCGCCCTCGATGTCGACGTTCGGCAGCCCCCGGTCCAGCCAGCGCGGCAGCCACCAGGCAGCCTTGTCGAGCAGGGACATCACCGCCGGGACGATGGTCATCCGGACCACGAAGGCGTCGATCGCCACGCCGACGGCCAGCGCGAAGCCCATCGACTTGATCACCGGGTCGTCGAGGAAGACGAAGCCGCCGAAGACCGAGGTCATGATCAGCGCGGCGGCGGTGACCACCCGGGCACCGTGGCCCATCCCGTTGATGGTGGCCTGCTGGGCGGTGTCACCGTGCACGAAGTCCTCCCGCATCCGGGAGACCAGGAAGACCTCGTAGTCCATGGCCAGGCCGAACAGGATGCCGATGAGCAGGATCGGCAGGAAGCTGATCAGCGGGCCCGGGGTGTCCAGGCCGACCAGGTCGGCCAGGTGACCCTGCTGGAACACCGCCACCGTGAGACCGAAGGTGGCGGCCACGGTGAGCAGGAAGCCCAGCGCCGCCTTGACCGGCACCAGCAGCGAGCGGAACACCAGCATGAGCAGCAGGATCGACAACCCGACCACCAGGCCCAGGTAGACCGGCATCGCGTCGGAGAGCTTCTCCGAGATGTCGATGCCGACCGCGGTCACGCCGGTCAGCAGGACGTCGGCGCCCGGCACGTCGGCGACGGCGGCCCGGATGTCGTGCACCATCGTCTCGGTGGCCGGGTCGGTCGGGCCGGTCTGCGGGATGACCCCGAGCAGCGCCGTCTTGCCGTCCGGGCTCAGCTGCGGCGGTGCCACCGCCAGCACGTTCTCGGTGCCCTGGACGAGGTTTGTCACCTGCGGGATGGCCGCGGTGGTGGCCTGCGCGTCGTCGCCGGCCACGACCACCGCGAGGCGGCCGGTGAAGCCGGGACCGAAGCCCTCGGTGATCAGGTCGTTGGAGACCCGGGCGGGGGTACCGGCCGGGGCGGTACCGGCGTCCGGCAGGGCCAGCCGCATGTCCGACGCGGGCAGCGCGAGCAACCCGAGACCGATGACGCCGACCAGGATCACCGGAATGCGGAACCGGGTGATCAGCCGGGCCCAGCGGAACCCGAAGGCCGAGCGGTCCTCGCCGGCCAGGGTGGCCGCCTCCGGTGCCGCGTGGTCGGTGGAGGCGCTGCCGGCGCCGTCGGCGATGCGGGAACTGTCCTCGGTCGTCACCGCGACGGAGGAACGCAGCCGCCGGGGCAGCACCCGGCCACCGGCGAAGCCCAGCAGGGCCGGCTGGAGCGTGATCGCCACCAGCACCGCGACGGTCACCGTGCCGGCGGCGGCCAGACCCATGACGGTCAGGAACGGGATGTTCACCACGGCCAGGCCGGCCAGGGCGATGACCACGGTGGCACCGGCGAAGACCACCGCCGAACCGGCGGTGCCGACCGCGCGACCGACCGCCTCGTCGGCGGGTAGCCCGTCGAGCAGGTTCTGTCGGTAACGGGAGGTGATGAACAGCGAGTAGTCGATGCCGACGGCCAGGCCGAGCATCAGCGCCAGGATCGGTGCGGTGCTGGTCAGTTCGACCACGCTGCTGAGCGCGAACAGGCCGGCCATGCCGACACCGACGCCGATCAGCGCGTTGAGCATGGTCATGCCGGCGGCCACCAACGAGCCGAAGGTGATGATCAGGACGACGAGGGCCACCGCCACACCGATCGCCTCGGTGGAGCCGACCTCGGGCTCGGCGTTGAGCACCTCACCACCGGGGGCGACCTGCCAGCCCTCGGCCTGCGCCTGGGTGCCCACCTTTTCGTAGGCGTCGCGTTGTTCGTCGGTCACCGTGTCCACGCCGCCGCTGAACTGCACCTGGATCAGCGCGTACTGGCCGTCGGGGGAGACGGCGCCGACCTGGAACGGGTTCACCGCGCCGACCACGCCGGGCACGGCGGTGGCCTCCTCGGTGACCTTCTGGACGACCGCCTGACCCTCGGGCGTGCCGAGTTGGCCGGGGTTGGGGGCCTTGACGGCGATCGTGCCGGTCGCGCCGGCGGCTGCCGGGAACTGCTCGGCGAGCAGGTCGATGGCGCGCTGGGACTCGGTGCCGGGCATGGAGAAGTTGCTGGCCGTCGGGCCGCGCAGGGTCGCTGCGGCCAGGCCGAGCGCGACGAGTACGACGAGCCAGATCGCGGCGACGAGTCGCCGCCGGCGCATCGAGCCCCGGCCGAGCCGGTAGAGCAGGGTCGCCATGAGGTCCTTTCCCTCAATCGTGGATGGTGGGACGGGTCAGCGGGCGGGCTCCAACGCCCGCCGCAGCAACGCCAGCAGGGCGTCGCGCAGTTCGTCGTCGGGTACGTCGGCGAACTCGCCGCAGGTCTCGGCGATGCCGGCGACCAGCACGAACGCGGCGACCCGGGCCGAGGGACGCTCGGACCGGGCGGCGAGCGCGTCGAGCAGCCGTTCGGAGATCTGCTGGATGTGGGTGAAGCCGGGCTGTTGCAGCAGGTTCGGGAATTCGCCACGGAGCAGCGCGATCTCGGCGCGGAAGCGGACCGCCAGGTCCACGAAACCCTCGGCGGCGGCCCGCTGGGCCCCCTCGGGGTCCGACTGGGCCACGATCCGTTCGTCGAGCGTCCGCAGCGCCTCGATCGCCGGGGCCATCAGCTCGGTGAGGATGGCTTCCTTGTTGGCGAAGTGGTAGAGCACGGCCGCCTTGGAACAGCCCACCTCGCTGGCGATGTCCTGCAAGGAGGTGCCCCGGTAGCCGGTGACGCCGAACCGTCGCGCCGCGGCGGCCAGGATCTCGTCGTGGGTCTGCGGGGCGGGGCGAGCCATGGCCACCAGCATGCCTGACCGATCGGTCAGGGGCTGACCGAACGGTCAGATTCGTGGTGTTCGCCACAGGCCACCGTCGGTGGATTGGATCTGCGCCGATACGTCCGGGCTGCCGAGAATCACCACCATGACCAACACTCCGGCGGTCCGGGCGGCCGCCCTTCGTGCCCTGCATCGGCCCGGCGACCCGCTGGTGCTGCCGAACGCCTGGGACGTCGGTTCGGCCCGCGCGGTGGTCGAGGCCGGCTTCGGCGCGGTCGCCACCGCCAGCGCGGCCGTCTCCCAGTCACTCGGGTACGCCGACGGCGAGGGCACTCCGTTGGGGGAGATGTTCGCTGCCGTGTCGCGGATCACCCGCGCGGTGACCGTGCCGGTCACCGCCGATCTGGAGCGGGGGTACGGGCTACCCCCGGTCGAGCTGGTCCAGCGGCTGCTCGACGCCGGGGCCGTCGGGCTGAACCTGGAGGACTCCGCACCGAACGACGGTGCGCTTGTCGACCCGCAGGAGCAGGCCGAACTGCTGGCCGGGGTACGGGCCGCAGCCGACGCCGCCGGGGTGCCGATCGTGATCAACGCGCGGACGGACGTCTTCCTCCGCAAGCACGGCGAGCCGGCCGGACGACTCGACGAGGCGATCCGTCGAGCCCGGCGCTACCTGGCGGCCGGCGCGGACTGCGTCTACCCGATCATGCTCGCCGACCCCACCGAGCTGCGTACCTTCGTCGAGGCGGTGGCGGCACCGGTGAACGTGCTGGCCCGCCCGGCGGCACCGGTACCGGCCGAGCTGGCCGCCCTCGGCGTGGCCCGGATCAGCTACGGTCCCGGCCTGTACGCGGCCACCCACGCGCACACCGCCCGGCTGCTCGCCTCGATCGCCGGCGGCGGCGGGCTCGCCTGAGCGACACGCCGGCCGGCGACGGGTGGCGTTGCGGTTGACCGGCGGGCATCGAGCCGCGATGGTGGTCGGGTGAGCGGGGCAGCCGACGAGACCCGGGACGGGGTGCCGCTGACCAACCTGGACCAGGCGTTGTTCGACGGGTCCGGCGCGGTCAAGCGGGACCTGGTCGACTACCTCGACGCAGTGGCCGACCGGATCGTGCCGCAGTTGCGCAACCGGCCGCTGTCGGTGGTCCGGGTCCGCCCGGGGCAGCCCCCGTTCATGCAGAAGAACCTGCCCCGATACACCCCGGACTGGGTACGGCGGGTGCCGATCTGGGCCGAGGCGTCCCGGCGGGAGATCGCGTACGCGCTCTGCGACGACCGCCGCACCCTGCTCTGGTTCGCCAACCAGCGGGCGGTCGAGTACCACCCCACCCTGGCCACGGCCGACGACCTGAGCCGCCCCACCCATCTGGTTCTCGATCTCGACCCGCCGGAGGGCGACAGCTTCGCGGTCGGGGTGGCCGCGGCCCTGCTGGTCCGGCAGGCGCTCACCGATGCCGGGCTGGCCGGCGCGGTGAAGACCAGCGGCGCCAAGGGCATGCACGTCTTCGTCCCGGTCGCCCCCGGCCCGGACGCCGAGCAGTTGGCCGCCGCCACCCGGGCGCTGGCCGCCCGGGCGCAACTGTTGGATCCGGCGCTGGCCACCACCGCCTTCATCCGCGAGGACCGCGACGGCAAGGTCTTCATCGACCCCACCCGCACCGGCGGCGCGACAGTGGTCTCCGTCTACAGTCCACGGCTGCGTCCCGGCGTACCGGTCTCCTTCCCGGTGCCCTGGGCGGAGGTGGAGTCGGTGACGCCGGCGGACTTCACCATCCGTACCGTCCCGGGTCTGCTGGCCCAGGGCGATCCCTGGGCGGACCTGATGCCGCCACCGCAGTCCCTCCCCGCCGACCTGATCGAGGAAGGGCGGGCCATTCCGGTGCCCCGGGTGCAGGCCATGCACGAGGGCCGCCGCCGCGCCCGCGCCCGCCGCGCCGAGGCCGACTGAACCGCCGCGCGCCGCGCTCGCCGCGTGCAAGCCCACTGAGCCGGCACGTCGGCCGGTGCCCGCCGCGCCGAAAGCCTGCGGACATGGCGGTGCGCCGGACCGTGGGTACGGTCCGGCGCACCGGGGGTCGAGCAAGGTCAGAGCATCCAGCGGTTGCGCTGCACGAAGGGCAGCTGCGCCCAGCGCCGGCCGAGACCCCAGGTGTGTCCGGCGTACGCGGCGGCCAGGACGACAAGCACCACGGCGTACATCAGGTGGGAGTCGACAACCGGGTTGGTCGAACCGGTCGGGTCGCCGGCGGCGTTGAACCGGGCCAGCGGGAAGTCGGCCAGCCACATCAGCGCCATCATCAGGCTGCCCGAGGCGGCCGCGATGCGCAGGCCGACGCCGGCGAGCAGAGCGACACCGATGGCGGCCAGACCGACCATGAACAGCAGGTTCGCCCACCAGGCGCCCGCGATCGAGTGAGCGATCGACTGGAACGGCCCGACGTCGACGTTGGCCAGGAAGCCCTTGGTCGGGGAGCCGCCGTTGATCCAGGCCCGCTCGGTCGGGGTCGAGTAGCCGAGGCCGAACATCTTGTCCAGGAAGGCCCAGCCGAAGATCAGGCCGGTGGCGACCCGCAGCACGGCCAGGGCGCGGGCGGCGGTGGTGGTCAACATCGAGCCGGGCATCTCCGCCCGCTCAAGGGGCCGCTCGATCGAACGCTGGGTGTTGTGGTGGATGGTCATCGTTGCCTCCGGTGTCTGTTTCCGTCACCACTACTGTCGCCCCGGAGGCGGCGCCGCCGCGCGGGCCGGAACACCCCAAGCCACCGGGACCAAGGTCCCGACCTGAGGGGGTACGTTCAGCCCCGGCTCCGTACCGCCGTGGTGGCGGTAGGCGGCCAGCGGAGCGCCGAACCTGCGCGCCGGTAAGGTTCTGGCGTGCACATCCGGTTCGACGTCCCCGCGGATCCCGCCTATCCGGGCCGGGTGGCCGCTGCGCTCAGCGGTGACCGGCTACGCAGGTACGGCTACGCAGGCGCGGTGCTCACGGCGGTCGGGACGATCGGGTTCGTCGCCTCGCGGGGGACATCCTGGGGTGAGCTGATCTCGCCGTTCTGGGTGACGATGGCCGTGGGTGGCCTGCTGGCGATGCTGTACTGGCCGTGGTTGCAGTTGCGGGCTCGACGCCGCTCCAGCGGCTACGCCGTGGACGGCAGCTACGACATCACCGATGAGCAGATCCTGATGCGCAGCGGTACGGAGTCCGGGGGCATCGCCTGGGACGGCGTCGCTCGGGTGAAGGGCACCCCGGATTTCTGGATCGTGTACGTCGGCGGGATGCCGGCGACAGTGATTCCCCGCTGGCTGATGTCCGCCGCGGACGCCGAGACGTTGCGCGCCTTCATGACCGAACGCGGGCTGCTTCAGGCGCGGTGAGCCACCGGTCCGGCCTTGACGGGTTGGTACGGTGCGGGCTGTGCAGCCCACCCGGATCGGCTCCTACCGCATCGAGCGGCTGCTGGGGGTCGGCTCTTTCGCCACGGTCTGGCTCGGGTACGACGAGTCGCTCGACGCGCGTGTCGCGATCAAGGTGCTGGCCGAGAACTGGAGTCACGACCTGCGGGTACGCGAACGGTTCCGGCAGGAGGCTCGACTGCTGTGGCGGCTTGACCACGAGCGGCTGGTCAGCGTGCACGCGGTGGGCGAGCTGGACGACGGTCGGCCGTACGCGGTGCTGGCCTGGGCGGACGGCGGTAGCCTGCGCGACCGCCTCGCGGACGGACCGTTGCCGGCAGCGCAGAGTGTCCGGCTGCTGCGCGAGGTGGCCGCGGGTGTGGCGGTGCTCCACGACAGCGACGTCGTGCACCGGGACATCACCCCGGGCAACGTGCTGTTCCGGACCCGCGCCACCGGCGAGGAACAGGTGCTCATCGCGGATCTCGGCCTGGCCAAGGCGCTCGCGGCCGCGTCCGGTCTGACCGCCCGGGCCGGTACCCCCGGCTACATGGCGCCGGAACAGGACGATCCGCTGGCGATCGTCGACGCCCGTGCCGACGTCTACGGCCTCGGCCGTCTCGGTGTCACGCTGCTGGCCGTGCCCCGGGAGGGGCAGCCGACGGCAACGACGTTCCGGTTGCGGCCGGAGGTGCCCGCGGCGGTCGCGGCGGTGTTGCGTACCGCGACCGCTGCGGTCCCGGCCGATCGGTACCCGGACGCGGCGGCTTTCGGCACAGCGCTCGACAAGGCGCTCGCGGCGCCGTCGAAGGTGGCGGAGCCGGACGTTCCCACGCCGCCCCGGCGTCGCCTGGCGATGGTGAGCGCGCTGGCCGCCGTCGCCTGTCTCACGCTCGCGGGCACCGTCGGCGGGGCGGCCTGGGCGTGGTCTCAGCGGGGTCCGCAGACCGGCACGGACACCAGTGGGCGGGTCAGCGTCACCCTGCCGGACGGTTGGCGGGTCGCCGGTTCCGGCTGGTCAGGGCAGCGCAACGCCGCCGGCGGACTGGAGCCGGCGATGCTGATCTCGCCCGACCCGGACCGCTGGGCGTCGGACCCGGGCGTGCCGGGTGCGTTCGTCGGGGCGTCCGCTGCGCTGGCAGCCGAGACCACCCCGCGCCGGCTCGTCACCGATCGGGAACACGCCCAGTGTGTGGCGTCGGGGGTGCGGACCACCCGCCAGGCGGGCATCGACTGGACGGTGGCGTCGTTCACCGGCTGCTCTTCCGGCAAACCGGAGGTCATCGAGGCCGCTGGGCTCACCCCGGACGGCGGCAGGCTGGTGTATGTGCAGGTCGCGCCCCCGGCAGGCGGCGGGACGAGCTTCGTCGACTCGCTGCTCGCCGGGGTGCGCGTGACCGGGTGACTCAGGGCAGCGGCACCGGGATTCGGACCTGCTTGCCACCGAGGCGGCCCCACTCGATCTCGACCTGGCCGGAGTCGGGGATGTCGAAGACGAGGTACTGGCGGTCAGTGGCCCCGGCGGCGACGTTCGTGGTGCCGCCCAGCTCGGGGTAGTCGCCGAGCCGGTCGCCGTCGACGATCAGGTGGACGTCACCGCCGCTGCCGGTGGCGATGAAGCAGCCGCTGCGGTCGGCCGGCCCGGTGACCGCGAGCCCGAGGTGAAGCTTGAGCCGACCGGCCTCGGCCTGCTTGGTGGTGTGCGACCGGCCGCCCTCGTCGAAGCCCACCCAGTGGGCCAGGTACGCCTTCTCCACCTCGACCGTCAGCGGACAGCCGCTGTTGCCGGTGAGCACGGTGCCCGGCGAGGCCACGGTGATCGCCTTCGGGTATTCCGGCGTCGGCAGGTCGCCGATCAGTGGCAGACGCTCCTGCCGGTGACCGGCCGGGCCGAACACCAGCGAGGCACCCTCCAACGTTGCCCCGGCGGGCAGTTCGAAGGCGTACCACCCGGTGGCGGTCGCACCGGGAGCGATCACGTCGGTCGCCGGGCTGCCCGAGGAGTCGAGCGGGACCAGTTCGTCGTCGGCGAGCGCCAGAAAGACGCCGTCCTGGACGAGGAAGGTGGTGAAGTTGAGCTGGTTGGCGACCTTCACCGCGAGGTACGCGTAATGGGCATCGCCGTACTCGGGGGTGCCGGTCGTGTCGCCGTAGCTGCGCGGGGTCTGCGGGGACACCTCCACCCCGGTCACGGTGATCTCGGCGTTCAGGTACGAGATCGACCGGGGGGTGAAGCCCGCCAGCGGGGCGGGCGCATCCGGCGTCGGCGACGGCTCGGGCTCGGCATCGAGGTTGGTCGCGGCTTGTTGACCGTCGAGCGGGGCGACAGGCTCCTCGGTGGCGCATCCGGCCGCGAGCACCGGGATGGCCACCGCCAGAGCGATGGCCTGGGAGAGACGCCGGAGGGGTCGGCGAGGCATGCGGTCATCTCCTTGGGTCAGTGGATCTTCATAGTGTTGGTCCTCTGCCGTGTCGGGATTGTTCGGGCTACCCGCTGTGACCTGGCCCTCAGCATGATCAGGAGTCGTTGGAGCGCGGCCCGGCGTCGGTGAGTCGGGCGCGCAGCCGGCGTCGCCCCTCGTGAATGCGGGACTTCACGGTGCCTTCGGGCAACCCCAGTAGTTGGGCGACCTCGCGGTAGCTCAGCCCCATCACGTCCCGCAGCGCGACCGGCTCCGCGAGGTCGGTGCCGATGGCGTCGAGCCCCTCCAACAGGTCCAACCGGGTACCGGCGATCACGCTGGTACGAGCGGGGTCGGCCCGCTCCGGGGGCAGCGCACGTGCGGTCTCGACCATCCACCGACGTCGCAGCGCGTGATAGGTCGAGCGGGATCGGTTGGCTGCGACCCGGTAGAGCCAGGTCCGGAAGGACGACCGCCCGTCGAACGACCCGATGCCGGTGGCCAGCGCGAGCAGCGTGTCCTGGCAGGCTTCCTCGGCATCCTCCCGGTTGGGTAGGAACCGCCCGCAGAGCCGCAGCACCTCCGGCCGCACCTGGGCGAGCAGCGCCTCCAGCGCGTCCCGGTCTCCGCCGGCGGCGGCTCGCGCCGTCCGTTCGACCGCATCATGATCATCTGGCATCAGGGCAGTGTATGAGCCGCTGTTGAGCAGGGCGAACGCCCTCTGAAGAGTCGACGTGCAGGCGCTGTGGTCGCAGACACGACCAGGCCGGAGAGACGACTAAGGCCGCTGATCGGGCTTCCCCGGAGTCAGCGGCCTTCGTGTGCTTGTCACATCTGGTGCCCCCGGCAGGATTCGAACCTGCGCCCCCGCCTCCGGAGGGCGGTGCTCTATCCCCTGAGCTACGGGGGCTCAGCGACTGGAGAAGACTAGCAAACTCCTCCTGGGATCGCCGAATCGGTACACCCGGCCGTCGGCGGCGTGGCTGGCGGTCGGTTGTCCACGCGTGTCGAGACCGACCCGACCTTCGGGCCGCCCTGGTCGGTCGAGGTTCGGGTCAGGCGGCCGCGGTGCGGCCGCAGCTCGGCAGCGGGTGCGGCACGATGCGCCGGGGCAGCCGGCGGGGCCATTCGTTGCGTGCCCAGGAGCCGTCCACGATCAGGTGTACGGTCCGCTGCTCGGCGCCGCTGAGCCGCAGGACGAAGTCCCGGGGCAGCGCCGGGTCGAGCGTCGGTGTGGTGATCATGAACCGGACCCGTCCCCGGGACGAGACGGCGGAGATCACATCGGCGGCCGGCATGGTGCCCCGCAGCCGCACCCGGCCGAGCCAGTAGACCTCGGCGAGGTGCTCCTGGGCAGCCCGGGTGATCGCCGGGTACTCGCTGCGCACCCAGCGCTCGACCGCGCCGACGCAGAGGCCGCAGGCCCGCTCGCGGGGCTCGCGGGGACCCAACCCCCAGGCCCGCAGGTACGCCCCGACCGCACCGTTCTCCATGGTCAGCCCGAAGTGCTGCTGGATGAGGGCCTGCAGGCTCTGTCGGGTCCACAGCTCCTCGTCGAGGCCGAACTCGTCGGGGTGGACGCCCCGCAGGGTGTCGATGAGTTCCAGCTCCTGTTCGCGGCTGAGCGATCCCGGCTCACCCTGCCGCTGTCCGCGACGGACGGCTGCCACCGTCCCGTCACCGCCGATGGTGTGGCGCCGGCACCAGCTGGTGACGGAACGCCGTGCGTCTCTGAGTGCAACCCCCACGTCCTGGACAACGAGCGCACTTCTCTCTAAGTAACCCCTAGAGGGAAAATCGGTCGTATGCCACCAAGCCATGACGGAGGGCCTGATACCGGGTGCCTTGCGGCGGAGGTGTCGACCGGGGTCGACGTTCACCAGCTGGAAAAACGGTGCCGCCCCGCTCGACGTCGAGCGGGGCGGCACCGGTCAGGCGCGGGTGACAGGGGTCAGCCGACGCCCTGCTGGAGCTTCCGCAACTCGTTGATCTCCTTCTGCTGCCCCTGCTTCATCGACTGGGCCATCCGGACCACCTCGGGGCGGTCAGTGGCGTCGAGCACCCCGTCGGCCATGTGCACGCCGCCGATGTGGTGCTTGATCATCAGGTCGAGGAAGAGGCGGTCGACCTCGGCGCCCTGGGCCTCGTGCAGGCTGGCGATCTCCTCGCGGGTGGCCATGCCGGGCATCAGGCCGTTGGCGTCCACCGTGACCCCGTCGGGCATCCACTCCATGGCCGGCCGGGAGCCGGTCGGCAGCAGGTCCCACTCCTGCAGCCAGCGCTGCATGTGACCGATCTGGGCCTGCTGGGTCAGGGCGATGTCGTACCCGATCTGCCGCACCGCCGGATCCTGGCCCTTGGCGTACGCGACCATGGCCATCTCCACCGCCTGGGCGTGGTGGCGGGACATGTCCCGCGCGAACCCGGCCTCGGCCGACGTCTCGCCCGGCGTGCGCCCGGCATAGAGCGTGGCGGCCGTCCAGCCGATGCCGAGCAGCAGCAACGCCGTCATGGCCAGGGTAAGGTAGCGCAGCATCGGGGACCCCGGCCGTGGCTCGGCCGAGGCGGCCCGCTCCTCGACCGCCGTCTCCTGCACCGCGCTGGGCATGTCAGCCGCCCATCGACGGCTGGAGGTCACGCGGCTCCGTGCCGGTGCCGGTGGTGTAGTTGCCGGCCGAGCAGGTGGCACCCGGCTCGACCGTGGCGTTCTGCGCCAGCGTGGTGGCGAACTCCTTGATCCGCGGGTCGTCCGCGTTGTCGACCTTGAGCTGGTAGCCCCACGCCTGGATCGAGACCGGCTTGTCGAGGCCCTCGTACGGGCTCATCATCATGAAGTCGTTGCCGCGGACCACGTCGGCCAGCTTCTCCACGTCGGCGGCGGGCAGGTCGGGGCGGTAGGTGAGCCAGATCGCACCGTGCTCCATGCTGTGCAGGGCGTGCTCGGCGGCGATCGGCGCGTCGTAGACGTCACCGAGGCAGCGCTGCCAGGTGTTGTTGTGCGGGCCGCCGACCGGCGGGCTCTGCGCGTACTCCTGCTTGCCGGACCGGTGTTCCGAGTTGGAGATGGCCTCCGGGTCGGTCTCGCGGAAGTTGACGATGCCCTCGATCTGCGCCGCCTTCTCCTCCCAGGTCTGGGCACCCCGGATGGCCGCCCAGGCGCCGTACCCGATGATCGACGTGGCGAGCACGCCGACGGCGACGAAGAGGGCGATCGGGCCCCAGGAGCGGCCCTGGCTGACCTTGACGGGGGTGATTGGCTTGCGTGGTCCCTTACCGCCCCCACCAGCACGTTTGGGTGTCGCCGGCTTGGTGGAAGCGGCCTTGGTGTCGGCGGCCGGCCGGCCCGCCGCCGGCTTCTTGCCGGTGCTGACCACGGTCGGGCGCCGCTGCGGGCCGCCCGGGGTGCTGATGCTCATCGGTCCTCGTCAGGTCGGTCGGTCAGGGGATCCGGCGGCCCAGCCCCCGATGCCGGGTCGCCGCCGCGGAGGCCGAGTCTACCCCCGATAACATGGTTCGGTGACTCCCGCAGAACTCGCCGAAGCTGTCCTAGCCGCCGCTCACGCCGTCTTTGCCGACCGAGGCCTGGACCGCTCGGCGCTGCCGGAGCAGACGACGGTCGAGCGACCGCGTAATCCCGATCACGGCGACTACGCCTCGACGCTGGCGCTGCAGCTGAGCAAGAAGGTGGGCGTACCGCCGCGCGAGCTGGCCGGCGACCTGGCCGCCAAACTCGGCAGCACGCCGGGGATCAAGTCGGTGGAGATCGCCGGTCCGGGCTTCCTGAACATCCGGCTCGACGCCGCCGCCGCGGGCCAGCTGGCCCGCACGATCGTGACCGCGGGCGAGGAGTACGGCCGGGGTGACGTGCTCGCCGGCCTGAAGATCAACCTTGAGTTCGTCTCGGCCAACCCGACCGGCCCGGTGCACATCGGCGGGGTCCGGTGGGCGGCGGTCGGCGACGCGTTGAGCCGGTTGCTGCGCGCCGCCGGCGCGGACGTCGGCACGGAGTACTACTTCAACGACGCCGGCTCCCAGATCGACAGGTTCGCCCGCTCGCTGCTCGCCGCGGCCAAGGGGGAGCCCGCCCCGGAGGACGGCTACGGCGGGGCGTACATCGCCGAGATCGCCAACGAGGTGACCGCCCGTCGGCCGGAGGTGCTGTCGCTGGACGAGGACGCCGCCCAGGAGGTCTTCCGGGTCGAGGGCGTCGAGCTGATGTTCGCCGAGATCAAGTCCTCACTGCGGGACTTCGGGGTGGAGTTCGACACCTACTTCAACGAGAAGGACCTGCACGACCGGGGTGAGCTGGAGCACGCCCTGAACCGGCTGCGGGAGCAGGGGCACATCTTCGAGGCCGACGGCGCCACCTGGCTGCGTACCACCGACTTCGGTGACGACAAGGACCGGGTGCTGCGCAAGTCCAACGGCGAGTGGACGTACTTCGCCGCGGACTGCGCCTACTACCTGGACAAGCGCGAGCGTGGCTTCGACCGGGTCGTGATCATGCTCGGCGCGGACCACCACGGCTACATCGGCCGGATGAAGGCGATGTCCGCCTGCTTCGGCGACGACCCGGCGCAGAACCTGGAGATCCTCATCGGCCAGCTGGTCAACCTGGTCCGCGACGGCGCGCCGGTGCGGATGAGCAAGCGCGCCGGCACAGTGATCACGCTGGAGGACCTGGTCGACGCGATCGGCGTGGACGCCTCCCGGTACGCCCTGGCCCGCTACTCCAGCGACTCCCCGATCGACATCGACATCGAGCTGTGGACCCGGGCCACCCGCGACAACCCGGTCTACTACGTGCAGTATGTGGCCGCCCGGACGGCCAGTGTCGGGCGTAACGCCGCCGAGGTCGGGCTGACCCGGGGCGACGTCGACGCGTTCCGGCCCGAGCTGCTCGACCACGACAAGGAGAACGAGCTGCTCAAGGCGCTCGCCGAGTTCCCCGCCGTGGTCGCCGCCGCCGCCGAGCTGCGCGAGCCGCACCGGGTGGCCCGCTACCTGGAGGACCTGGCCGGGGCGTACCACCGGTTCTACGACAACTGCCGGATCCTGCCGCGCGGTGACGAGGAGGTCACCGACCTGCACCGGGCCCGGCTCTGGCTCAACGACGCCACCCGGGTGGTCATCGCCAACGGCCTGCGCCTGCTGGGCGTCTCGGCCCCGGAGAGGATGTAATCGCTACATGCGTGCTCATGAGGCCGGTGCGCTGCACGGCGACATCGGCAACCGGGGGCCGGCCTGGCTGCGTCCCCCGGCCGACGTCAACGCCCTGATGCCGCAACTGTGGCCACGCAACACGGTACGCGGTGACGACGGCGACCTGGTCGTCGCGGGCCTGCGGGTACGCGACATCGCGGCCGAGTTCGGCACCCCGGTCTACGTACTCGACGAGGGCGACCTGCGCTCGCGCTGCCGGGACTTCCGGGCGGCCTTCCCCACCGAGGACGTCTACTACGCCGGCAAGGCGTTCCTCTGCCGGGCAGTGGTCCGGATGATCGCCGAGGAGGGCATGTTCCTCGACGTGTGCAGCGGTGGTGAGCTGGCCGTGGCGCTGGCCGCGGGGATGCCGCCGGAGCGGATCGGCTTCCACGGCAACAACAAGTCCGAGGCGGAACTGCGGCGGGCGCTGGACGCGGGCGTCGGCCGGATCATCGTCGACTCGTTCGCCGAGATCGACCGGTTGACCGCGCTGGCCCGGGAGCGGGCGGTCCGCCCGAGGGTGCTGATCCGGGTCACCGTCGGTGTCGAGGCACACACCCACGAGTTCATCGCCACCGCCCACGAGGACCAGAAGTTCGGCTTCTCCCTCGCCGGCGGCGCGGCCATCGCCGCCGCCCTGCGGATCCTCGACGAGGGCGTGCTGGAGCTGCGCGGGCTGCACTCGCACATCGGCTCGCAGATCTTCGACACCAGCGGGTTCGAGGTCTCCGCCCGTCGGGTGCTCGCCCTTCAGGCGCAGATCCGCGACGCCCGTGGGGTGGAGTTGCCCGAGTTGGATCTCGGTGGCGGTTTCGGCATCGCGTACACCAGCCAGGACGACCCGGCCGCCCCGCACGACCTGGCCAAGCGGCTGCGCAAGATCGTCGACTCGGAGTGTGCGGCGGAGCAGTTGGCCGTACCGCACCTGTCGATCGAGCCGGGCCGGGCGATCGTCGGCCCGGCCGTGTTCACGCTCTACGAGGTGGGCACGGTCAAGGACGTCGATGGCATCCGGACGTACGTCAGCGTCGACGGCGGGATGAGCGACAACATCCGCACCGCCCTCTACGACGCCTCGTACTCGGCCACCCTGGCCAGTCGGGCGAGCACCGCCGAGCCGATGCTCGCCCGCGTGGTGGGAAAGCATTGTGAGTCCGGGGATATCGTGGTGAAGGATGAATTCCTGCCCGCGGACGTGCAGCCCGGAGATCTTGTCGCGGTGCCTGGCACAGGTGCCTACTGCCGCAGCATGGCCAGCAATTACAACCACGTACCCCGACCCCCCGTGGTCGCGGTACGCGACGGCCAGGCCCGGCTGATCGTCCGGCGGGAGACCGAAGCTGACCTGCTCGCCTTGGATGTGGGATGAAACAACCTGTGCGCCTGGCCCTGCTCGGCTGTGGCACCGTCGGTGCCGAGGTGGTCCGGCTGCTGCACGAGCAGTCCGCTGACCTCGCCGCCCGGATCGGTGCCCCGCTGGAGATCGCCGGCATTGCCGTACGCCGGATCGGTCGTGACCGAGGTGAGCTGCCGGTCGACCCGGCGCTGTTCACCACGGACGCGCTCGGTCTGATCAAGCGCGACGACGTCGACGTGGTGGTCGAGGTGGTCGGCGGCATCGAGCCGGCGCGCAGTTGGCTGGTGGAGGCGCTGCGGGCCGGCAAGAGCGTGGTCACCGCCAACAAGGCCCTGCTCGCCGAGGACGGCGGTGCGCTGCACGACGCGGCGGTCGAGGGCGGCGGTGACCTCTACTACGAGGCGTCCGTGGCCGGTGCGATCCCGCTGCTGCGCCCGCTGCGCGAGTCGCTGCACGGGGACCGGATCACCCAGGTCACCGGCATCGTCAACGGCACCACCAACTTCATCCTCTCCGCCATGCACGCCACCGGCGCCGGCTTCGCCGAGGCGCTGGAGGAGGCGACCGCGCTGGGGTACGCCGAGGCCGACCCGACCGCCGACGTGGAGGGCTTCGACGCGGCGGCCAAGGCCGCCATCCTCGCCTCGCTGGCCTTCCACACCCGGGTCGGCGCGGCCGACGTGCACCGGGAGGGCATCACCGAGGTCACCGCCGCCGACGTGGCCAGCGCCAAGGCGATGGGCTGCACCATCAAGCTGCTCTGCATCGCGGCCCGGAGCACCGACGCGCAGGGCCAGGAGTCGGTCAACGTCCGGGTGCACCCGGCACTGATCCCGCTGACCCACCCGCTGGCCAGCGTCGGTGACGCGTTCAACGCGGTCTTCGTGGAGGCCGACGCGGCCGGTCAGCTGATGTTCTACGGGCGGGGTGCCGGTGGCGCGCCGACCGCCAGCGCGGTGCTCGGTGACGTGGTGGCGGTGTCCCGCAACCGACTCGCCGGGGTCCGTTCGGCAAGCGAGTCCTCGTACGCGGCGCTGCCGGTGCGACCGATGGGGGAGGCGCTCACCCGCTACCACATCAGCCTCGACGTGGCCGACCGTCCGGGCGTACTGGAGGCGGTGGCCGGGGTGTTCGCCCGGCACGAGGTCTCCCTCGCCACCGTGCGGCAGGGCCCGGCGGGCGGTGGCAACGGCGACGCGGTACTGGTGATCGTGACCCACGTGGCACCGGACGCGGCGCTCGCTGCCACCGTCGACGAGCTGCGCGGTCTGGAGATCGTCCGGTCGGTGACGAGCGTGCTGCGGGTCGAGGGCGGCTTCTGAGCACGCGGCTCGCGATGGCGACCTGACCCGACCTGACCTGGCCGTACGGCCGCTGCCGGGTGGTCGGGTCGGGCTGGTTGACTGGTGGGGTGGCCTGCGTGTCCCGCCAGGTGGGTGGGCGTGGGTGCGCCGACAGGAGGTCGGCACGGCCGCGCGAGGCTGGTAGTGGCCGACACGGCAGACTTTGAGACGAGGAGAACGACATGTGGCGGGGCCTGATCGACGCCTACCGGGACCGACTGCCGGTCACCGACGCCACGCCGGTTGTCACGCTGCACGAGGGGAACACCCCGCTGCTGCCCGCGCCGGTGCTCTCCGCCCGGCTCGGTTGTGACGTCTACCTCAAGGTGGAGGGCGCGAACCCGACCGGCTCGTTCAAGGACCGTGGCATGACGATGGCCGTCTCCAAGGCGGTCGAGGCCGGCAACAAGGCGATCATCTGCGCCTCCACCGGCAACACCAGCGCCTCCGCCGCCGCGTACGCGGCCCGTGCCGGGGTGACCTGCGCGGTGCTGGTGCCGCAGGGCAAGATCGCGTTGGGCAAGCTGGCCCAGGCGCTCGTGCACGGCGCGAAGCTGCTCCAGGTCACCGGCAACTTCGACGACTGCCTGGCGCTGGCCGCCAAGCTCGCCCAGGACTACCCGGTGGCGCTTGTCAACTCGGTAAACATCGACCGGCTGCACGGCCAGAAGACGGCGGCGTTCGAGATCGTCGAGGCGCTCGGCGACGCGCCGGACATCCACTGCCTGCCGGTCGGCAACGCCGGCAACATCTCCGCGTACTGGATGGGCTACACGGAGGACGTCGCGGCCGGCAACGCCACCCGCACCCCCCGGATGTACGGCTTCCAGGCCGCCGGTGCCGCGCCGATCGTCACCGGCCAGGTGGTGCCCGAGCCGTCGACCATCGCCACCGCCATCCGGATCGGCAACCCGGCCAGCTGGACGAAGGCCCTGGACGCCCGGGACGCCTCCGGCGGCCTGATCGACGCGGTCACCGACCGGGACATCCTCGCCGCGTACCGGCTGCTGGCCCGGGAGGTCGGTGTCTTCGTCGAGCTGGGCAGCGCGGCCAGCGTGGCGGGTCTGCTCCAGCAGGCCGCCGCCGGCCGGGTGCCGGCCGGCTCCACAGTCGTCTGCACGGTCACCGGCCACGGCCTCAAGGACCCGGAGTGGGCCATCTCCACCGCCCCCTCCCCGGTCACCATCGCCAACGACCCCCTGGCCGCCGCCCGCTCCCTAGACCTCGCCTGACCCCCGCCCTCCCGGCTCTCCCCACCCCCACCCCGCCCGCCGCGTTGATCAAGAAGTTGGCGTCGTGGCCGGCGGCGTTCCCGACGCAAGCCTCTTGATCAACTGCTCAGGTGGGGCGTGGTGAAGGGGCCGGGTCCAGGCTGGCGGCCGGTGTTCACCCGGCGTTGCTCGACGGCGACGAGGTGTATCGGGATCTGGTGACATCGTTGCGAATCGGTACCGCCCCGGAAATCGACGGACGGATCGGGTCGGGCACACTGCTCGTGCCCCACGACCGTCTCCCCCAGGAGTGAGTCACGCCGATGTCGCTGCTCGCCAGATTCAGCCTCGCCAACCGGGGGCTGGTAGCCCTCATCGCGGTGGTGACCACGGCGTTCGGTGCGTACGCCGTGCCGTCGCTGAAGCAGCAACTCCTGCCCTCGCTGGAGTTTCCCGCCGCCTTCATCGTCGCCTCGTACCCCGGTGCCGCGCCCGAGGTCGTCGAGTCCCAGGTCACCGAGCCGATCGAGAACAGCCTGCGGGGCATCCCCGCGTTGGACACGGTCACCTCCACCTCCCGCGAGGGCCTGACCACCATCACCGTCCAGTACGAGTTCGGTACCGACCTGGACGACGTGGTCAGCAAGATGCAGACCGCGCTGAACCGCACCCGGCTGCCCGACGGCGTCGACCCGCAGGTCTTCGCGGGCAGCACCGACGACCTGCCGGCGGTGGTGCTGGCCGCGTCCGGCGGCGGTGACGAGCGGGAACTCGCGTCGAAGCTGCGGGACGTCGTGGTGCCCGAGTTGGCGGCGATCGAGGGCGTACGTGGCGTCGAGTTGACAGGGGTCCGCGACGAACTGGTGGTGATCACGCCGGATCCGGCGAAGCTGGCGAAGGCGAAGGTGCAGCCGACCGCGATCACCACCGCGTTGAAGGCCAACGGGGTGGCGGTACCGGCCGGTGCCGTGCTGGACGGCGAGCGCAGCCTTCCGGTGCAGGTCGGTGCCCCGCTGACCACGTTGGACGAGTTGCGGGACGTGATCGTCGCCCCGCC
Organism: Verrucosispora sp. FIM060022; assembly: GCF_003977705.1. Lineage (NCBI taxonomy): Bacteria > Bacillati > Actinomycetota > Actinomycetes > Micromonosporales > Micromonosporaceae > Micromonospora > Verrucosispora sp. FIM060022. The sequence continues at coordinate 29,002 of NZ_RQIV01000002.1, read as the reverse complement.
GGTCAAGAAGGCCGGTCCGGTCCGGCTCGGTGACGTCGCCACGGTCGAGGAGCAGCTGACGCCACCCACCGCGATCACCCGTACCAACGGCCGGGAGAGCCTGGGCATCGCGGTCACCGCCGACCCGGACGGCAACGCGGTCCAGATCTCGCACGCGGTCGCCGACCGGCTCGACGACCTGCGCGGTGCGACCGGGGCCGAGCTGACCGTGGTGCTGGACCAGGCGCCGTTCGTGGAGAAGTCGATCAAGACGCTGAGCACCGAGGGCCTGCTGGGTCTGATCATGGCCGTGGTGGTCATCCTGGTGTTCCTGCTGTCGATCCGGTCCACGATCGTCACCGCGGTCTCCATCCCGCTGTCGGTGGTGGTCGCGCTGCTCGCCCTCTGGATCGGCGACTACTCGCTCAACCTGCTCACCCTCGGCGCGCTGACGGTGGCGGTCGGCCGGGTGGTGGACGACTCGATCGTGGTGCTGGAGAACATCAAACGGCATCTGACGTACGGCGAACCGAAGCGGGAGGCGATCCTCACCGCTGTCCGCGAGGTGGCCGGGGCGGTCACCGCGTCCACCCTCACCACGGTCGCCGTCTTCGCCCCGATCGCCCTGGTCGGCGGCTTCGTCGGGCAGCTGTTCGCGCCGTTCGCGATCACGGTCACCGTGGCGCTGCTCGCCTCGTTGCTGGTGTCGCTGACGGTGATCCCGGTGCTGGCGTACTGGTTCCTCAAGCCGGTTGCCGGTGCCGACGGCGAGGCGATCCGACGGGCCGCCGAGGAGCGCGAGCTGCGCAGCCCGTTGCAGCGGGCGTACCTGCCGGTGATCCGGTTCGCCACCGGCCGGCGGGCGTACCGCTGGGCCACGTTGGCCGTGGGCGTGCTCGTGCTCTTCGGCACCTTCGGTCTGGCCCGGCAGTTGGAGAGCAACTTCCTCGACGACTCCGGTCAGGACACCCTCAACATCCGGCAGGAGTTGCCGGTGGGCACCGGGCTGGCCGGCACCGACGCCGCCGCCCGCCGCGTCGAGGCGGTGCTGGCGGACACCCCGGGCGTCGAGTCGTACCAGGTCACCGCCGGGGGTGGGGACAGCCCGTGGACCGGCAGTGCCGGCAACAACGTGGCCAACTACGCGCTGCGGCTCGACGGCGAGACCGACGCCAAGGCCATGCGTGGCATCCTGCGCGACCGGTTCACCTCGCTCGGTGCGACGGCCGGCGAGATCACCTTCCCGGCCGGTCAGGGCGGCGCGTCCGCCAACGAACTGGCGGTCATCGTGCGCGCCGCCGACCAGGAGACGCTGGCCACCGCCGCCGAGCAGGCCCGGGTGGCACTGGCCGGCATCTCCGGCGTCGAGGACGTCTCGACCACCCTCGCCCAGCAGGTGCCCCGGGTGGACGTCGCGGTCGACCGGGTCGCGGCCAGCCGGGCCGGGCTCACCGAGGCGGCGGTCGGCCAACTGGTGGCGCAGTCGTTCCGGGGCACGCCGGTGGGGCAGGTGACCATTGAGGGCGGCAGCCGGGACGTGGTGCTGCGCCTGTCGGCGAAGCCGCCGCTGACGGTGGACGAGCTGAAGGCACTGCCGGTCGGCCCGGTCAAGCTCGGCGACATCGCCGAGGTCACCGAGACCGAAGGGCCGCAGCAGGTACGCCGGATCGACGGCGAGCGCAGCGTCTCGGTGACCGGTACGGTGACCGGCTCCGATCTCGGCGCGATCAGCACGGAGTTGCAGCAGCGGCTCGACGCGATCGACGTACCGGGGGCCACGTTGACCCTGGGCGGTGTCAGCGCCGAGCAGCGGGAGACCTTCGCCGATCTGGGCCTGGCCGTGCTGGCCGCGATCGCGATCGTGTTCCTGATCATGATGGCCACGTTCCGTAGCGTGGTGCAGGCGTTGATCCTGCTGGTCTCCATCCCGTTCGCGGCCACCGGGGCGGTCGCCCTGCTGCTGGCCACCGGGACGGCGTTGAGCGTGCCGGCGCTGATCGGCGTACTCATGCTTGTCGGCATCGTGGTGACAAACGCGATCGTGCTGCTCGACCTGGTGAACCAGTACCGGGCGCAGGGGATGGGCGTACGGGAGGCGGTCGTCGAGGGTGGACGGCACCGGTTGCGCCCGATCCTGATGACCGCCATCGCCACCATCTTCGCGTTGACGCCGATGGCCTTCGGGCTCACCGGCGAGGGTGGCTTCATCTCCCGGCCGCTGGCGATCGTGGTGATCGGCGGACTGCTCAGCTCCACCCTGCTCACGCTGATCCTGGTGCCCACCCTCTACGCGATGGTGGAGGACACTAAGCAGTCGGTGCGCAGTTGGCGGGCGGGTCGTTCCGGTGGCGCCTCCGACTCCGGTCCAGCCGTGTCGGACACCGACGCGACGAAGCCGGACGGCGAGCAGTCGCCCACCACCGAACGCGCCACGCAGGGGCCGGCGGCGACCGACAAGCGCCCGGCGCAGAGCCGTCCGGTGCCGGCGGCGCCGTCCGGCGCGCTGGTGGACGGCACCGACCAGTTCGAGGTGCTCCGGCTGCCCAAGAGCCGCAACTCACCCTTCCCACCCGCGGAGTAACGGCCCGACAGCACCAGGCCCGACGCCCCCCGGCAACCGCTGGGGGCGTCGGCGTCCTGCGGCCCGTGCGTACCTCTGAACCCGTGCGTACCTTCGACCCCGGCCGTATCTCGGCGGTGGTCCTGGTTACGCGATCGTGGCGTATCTCCGTCGATGTCCGCGCCGCGACTCAGTCGGCGACGCCTGCCAGGTATGGTCCGCCTCGTGACGTCCACCCTCTCGGTCCTCACTCGCAACCGGAACTTTCGCAATCTGTTCCTGGCCGAGTTGGTGGTCTTCGGTGCCGACTGGTTCGTGATGGTGCCGTTGCTCGTCCTGCTGCCGAAGCTGACCGGTAGTGGCGTGTGGGGCGCGCTGGTGCTGGCTGTGGACACCGGCATCGTGGCGTTGCTGCTGCCGTACACCGGGACCATCGCCGACCGGTTCGACCGCCGCAAGATCATGATCATCTCGAACGGTGCCGCGCTCGTCGGTGTGCTGCTCCTGCTCGGCGTACGCAGCGCCGGTACGGCCTGGCTGGCGATGCTGGGCATCGGCGTGGTCGCGGTGGCCAAGGCGTTCTACTCCCCGGCCGCACAGGCCGCCCTGCCCAACGTCCTCGAACCGGAGGAGTTGGCCGCGGGTAACGCGGTGGCCGGATCGGCCTGGGGCACCATGACCATCGTCGGCGCCTCACTCGGCGGTGTGCTCGCCGCCGCCACCGGCCCGTACGTCTGCTTCTGGGTGGCCGCGGTCGGCCTGGTGATCGCCGCGGTCCTGGCCGGGCGCATCCGCCGGCCGTTGCAGGCACCCCGCGACAAGAACGCGCCGGTGCCGCAGACCTGGACGGCGATCCGCGAGGCACTGGGCTACATCGGGCACCGCCCACGGGTGCTGGCCCTGGTCACGGTGAAGTCGGCGGTCGGGCTGGGCAATGGCGTCCTGACCGTCTTTCCCCTGCTGGCCGGGCTGTACGGGGTCGGCCCGCTGGGCGCCGGCCTGCTGTTCGCGGTACGCGGCGCGGGCGCGCTGGTCGGCCCGATCCTGATGCGTCGGGTGCTGACCAACCGGGCCTGGCTGCTGCCGGGGCTGGCACTGTCCATGTCGGCGTACGGGCTGGCCTACCTGGGCACCTCCGTGGTGTCCTGGTTCCCGTTGGTGCTGATCCTGGTCTTCGTGGCGCACTTCGCCGGTGGCAGCAACTGGGTGATGTCCAACTTCGCGTTGCAGGGCGAGGTGCCCGACCGGTTGCGCGGCCGGGTCTTCGCCACCGACATGATGCTGGCGACCCTGGCCATCTCGGTCAGCCAACTCGTGGTCGCCTCCGTCATCGACGTGGTGGACGAACGGGTCGTGCTGGCCAGCTGCGGCCTGGTCACGTTGACCTACGCGATCGGCTGGCGGCTGGCCACCCGACGGCTCTCGCTGGCCGCACCGGAACCGACCGTCGCCGAGACCGGCACCCGGTAGACCCACGCGGCACCCGTCCGCCACCGCGAGTCGGTGGGAGGCGCCTGCGAGTCGGTGGAAGACCAGTGCGCTTCGGCCGGCGTAGAGCCTTCGAGCAAGTGTGTACGGGCGCGAGGTGCGTCTCAGGGGTCGGGCATCCGCGCCGAACCGCGCTGGTCGAGCCCTAGCATGGGCGGCGTGCCGACCACATTCGCCGCCGGCCCGGTCCGGGTCCGGGTCCCCGCCACCAGCGCGAACCTGGGGCCCGGCTTCGACGCGCTGGGGCTCGCCCTCGCGCTCCACGACGACGTGGCCGCCGAGGTGACCACGAACGGCGTGACCGTCTCCGTGGCCGGTGAGGGCGCCGGTGACCTGCCGTGCGACGACAGCCACCTGGTGGTACGCGCGATGCGGGCGGCCTTCGACGAACTCGGCGGGCAGCCGTGCGGGTTGGCGGTGGAGTGCGTGAACCGGATCCCGCAGGCCCGCGGGCTCGGCTCCTCCTCGGCCGCCATCGTCGCCGGGGTGCTGCTGGCCCGAGCCCTGGTGACCGACGGGGCCCAGCGACTCGACGACGACGCCGCGCTGCGGTTGGCCGCCCGGATCGAGGGCCATCCCGACAACGTGGCGCCCTGCCTGCTCGGCGGGTTCACCCTGGCCTGGACGGAGCCCTCCGGCGCGCGGGCCGTGTCGTTGCCGGTGGCCGAGGGCGTACGCCCCACGGTGCTGGTGCCCACCGAGCGTGGCCTGACCGCCTCCGCCCGGGCGGCGCTGCCGGCGACCGTGCCGCACAGCGACGCCGCGCTCAACGCCGGCCGGGCGGCCTTGCTGGTGCACGCGTTGACCACGCAGCCGGATCTGTTGCTGCCGGCCACCGTCGACCGACTGCACCAGGATTACCGGGCGGCCTCGATGCCCGGTACGGCCACCGTGGTCCAAGCGTTGCGTGCGGCCGATGTGCCGGCCGTGGTCAGTGGGGCGGGACCGACCGTGCTCGCCCTGTCTGACCTGCCCGAAGGGTTCGAGGCGGGAACAGATTGGCAGATTCTGCGGTTGCCGGTAGACGTGCGCGGGGCACAGGTCGAGCAAGGTAGACTCGGACACGCGGAGCGGGACCCTGTTGCCGCAGGTCGCAAGAGTTGATTACGCTCTAGACTTAGCACAGCCGCGAAGCATGCGATCTCCTGCGGGTCGGCGCACCCCCGAAGCTTTCGGCGGTAAGCCCGTCACCCCTGCCTAGGCCACGCCGCACCGCAGTCTTCACTGGTCGCCGCAGACGGCGAAGCCCCGCTCACCGCTTTCCTGGTGGGTCGGGCGACCGACCGGCTGCTGTGTCACAGACTCCCGCGAAGCGTCATGCGAGGCGGGTGCACCGAGGCCGCCCGGCCACCTGTAGTTCGATTCCGGGCAGTCCCGGCCTATCGAGGGAAGGAATCCATTGAGCGACACCACCGACGTGACGTCGGATGTTTCCAACGTCGCTGGCGATGCCACCACCGCTGCTCCTGCCCGCCGCCGGCGCAGCGGCACCGGCTTGTCGGCGATGCTGCTGCCGGAGCTCCAGAGCCTGGCTGCGTCGCTCGGCATCTCGGGGACGGCTCGCATGCGCAAAGGCGAGTTGATCAGCGCGATCACCGAGCGGCAGGGCAGCGCCGCGGGCGCCCCTCGACCACGGGCCGAGGTCGCGGCGGCCGCTGCGCCCGCTCGCGAAGAGGTCCACGCCGAGGTACGCGAGACGGGTGAGCGGCCGGAGGCCGGGCGCCGCGCCGCCGAGCAGCCAGCGGCGAGCGTGGAGACCGAGGGCCGTACCCGGACCCGGCGCACGCGGGCCACCGCCGTGGCGGAACCGCGTGCCGAGGAGGCCGCCGCCGAGACCGGCGAGCGGAGCGAGGGCCGGACCAGCCGCGCTGCCGAGCGTGGCGGTGAGCGTGCTGCGGAGCGTGCCGAGCGTACGGCCGATCGCAGCGGAGAGCGTGCGGAGCGCGGTGAGCGTGCCGCCGAGCGCGGCGATCGTGCCGAGCGCGGTGACCGTGCCGAGCGTGCGGAGCGCGGTGACCGTGCCGAGCGCGGTGAGCGTGCCGAGCGTGGCGCCGAGCGCGGTGAGCGTGCCGAGCGCGGTGAGCGTACGGAGCGCGGAGACCGTGGTGAGCGTGCCGCCGAACGCGGCGAGCGCGGGGACCGTGGCGAGCGCGGGCAGCGTACCGAGCGGGACAACAACACCGACGACGATGACGAGAACGGCGGCCGGCGCAGTCGGCGTAGTCGCTTCCGGGACCGTCGGCGGGGCCGTAACGAGCGCGGTGAGTCCGGCGGCGAGGGCGGCGGCCGTGAGCCGCAGGTCGGCGAGGACGACGTGCTCGTGCCGGTGGCCGGCATCGTCGACGTGCTCGACAACTACGCCTTCGTCCGGACCACCGGCTACCTGGCCGGCCCGAACGACGTGTACGTGTCGATGTCCCAGATCAAGAAGTACGGCCTGCGGCGCGGTGACGCGATCACCGGTGCGGTGCGGGCAGCCCGGGACGGCGAGCAGCGTCGCGACAAGTACAACCCCCTGGTCCGGCTGGACACCATCAACGGGATGGAGCCGGACGAGGCCAAGCGGCGGCCGGAGTTCTACAAGCTCACCCCGCTCTACCCGCAGGAGCGACTGCGGCTGGAGACCGAGCCGCACATCCTGACCACCCGGGTCATCGACCTGGTCATGCCGATCGGCAAGGGGCAGCGGGCGCTCATCGTCTCGCCGCCGAAGGCCGGTAAGACCATGGTGCTGCAGGCGATCGCGAACGCGATCACGCACAACAACCCGGAGTGCCACCTGATGGTGGTGCTGGTCGACGAGCGGCCCGAAGAGGTCACCGACATGCAGCGTTCGGTGAAGGGCGAGGTCATCGCGGCCACGTTCGACCGTCCGCCGCAGGACCACACCACGGTCGCCGAGCTGGCGATCGAGCGGGCCAAGCGCCTGGTCGAGCTGGGCCACGACGTGGTCGTACTGCTCGACTCGGTGACCCGGCTCGGTCGGTCGTACAACCTGGCGGCGCCGGCCAGCGGCCGGATCATGTCGGGTGGTATCGACTCCACCGCGCTGTACCCGCCGAAGCGCTTCCTCGGCGCGGCCCGCAACATCGAGAACGGCGGCTCGCTGACCATCCTCGCCACCGCGCTGGTGGAGACCGGTTCGATGGCGGACACGGTCATCTTCGAGGAGTTCAAGGGCACCGGTAACGCGGAACTGAAGCTGGACCGGAAGATCGCCGACAAGCGGACGTTCCCGGCCGTGGACGTCAGCGCCTCCGGCACCCGCAAGGAGGAGATCCTGCTCGCGCCGGAGGAACTGGCCATCGTGCACAAGCTCCGCAAGGTGCTGCACTCGCTGGACTCGCAGGCGTCGCTCGACCTCCTGCTGGACCGGCTCAAGCAGTCCCGCACGAACATCGAGTTCCTGATGCAGATCGCGAAGTCGACGCCGGGGGAGTAGTTCCACCGACGAAGATCGACGGAAGGGGCGCGGCCGATCGGCCGCGCCCCTTCCGTGTAGCCACCCCGGTCCTCGTCGGCACCCCGGTCGCGCGAGCAGGGCGTCTCCGCACGCCGCTCGTACACCTGGGTCCTGCCCCTTTGCTCTGCTTCACCCCACGCACCGAAAACCGGTCGAAAACGATGCGTCGGTTGAAGCAGAGCAAAGGGGCCAAGGAGGTGGGTATCTCCGCCGAGCGGTGCGCGCGGCTGAGGGGCCGGCGGAGGGGGTGGAGCAGCCGGGGGTGGAGTCGCCGGAATCGAGCCGGTGGGATGGATGCGGCGGGTGGAGGAATGCTGCGGGCGGGGGGCGGGAATGCGTACGGATGGCCTGATGTTGCTACCGGCGACCAGCTGGCGTGGCCCGATTCCGGGGCCCGCCGAGGGCCATGGCAGACTGGTCAATCGGCCACCGGTTCCGGTTCACGCCCCTTGATCGGCGCGCAGCGGCGCGCCAGGGCGACCCGGCGACCACGACGAGAGGACCGAGGCGACATGAAGCAGAACATCCACCCGGAGTACGTGACCACCGAGGTCACCTGCTCCTGCGGCAACACCTTCAGCACCCGCAGCACCGCCAAGGGCGGCTCGATCCACGTCGAGACCTGCAGCGCCTGCCACCCGTTCTACACCGGCAAGCAGCGCGTCCTGGACACCGCTGGTCGGGTCGCGAAGTTCCAGCAGAAGTACGCCAAGGTTCAGGCCAAGAAGGCCAAGTAGCTCCTGGTCCGACGCCCGCGTCCGGTTCTCGCCGGACGCGGGCGTCGTCCGTCTGTTCCCGCCTGCCGCCACCGTCGAAGGAGCGATGCCCCGCATGAGCAGCGAGCGCCTGGCCCGGCTCCTCGACGAGTACGCCGAGCTGGAGAAGCGGCTGGCCGACCCGGCCATCCACGCCGACCAGGGCACCGCCCGGCGGGTCGGCCGGCGGTACGCCGAGCTGGTCCCGCTGCACAAGGCCGCCGCGGAGCTGGAACAGGCCCGGGCGGATCTGGCCGCGGCGCGGGAGCTGGCGGCCGAGGACCCGTCCTTCGCGGCCGAGGCCGAGACGCTCGCCGCGGAGCTGCCCGCGCTGGAGGAACGGCTGGCCGAGCTGCTGATCCCGCGCGATCCGCACGACGCCAAGGACGTCATCGTCGAGATCAAGGCCGGCGAGGGCGGCGAGGAGTCGGCCCTGTTCGCCGGCGATCTGCTGCGGATGTACACCCGGTACGCCGAGCGACGCGGCTGGCTCACCGAGGTGATCGACGCCCAGGACTCCGACCTCGGTGGGGTCAAGGACGTCTCGCTGGCCATCAAGACCAAGGGTGTTCCCGAGGGCGGCAACGGCGTGTGGTCCCGGCTCAAGTGGGAGGGCGGCGTCCACCGGGTGCAGCGGGTGCCGGTCACCGAGTCGCAGGGCCGCATCCACACAAGTGCCGCCGGGGTGCTGGTGCTGCCGGAGGCCGAGGAGGTCGACGTCACCATCGACCCCAACGAGCTGCGGATCGACGTGTTCCGCTCGTCCGGGCCCGGCGGCCAGTCGGTGAACACCACCGACTCGGCGGTACGCATCACCCACCTGCCCACCGGCATCGTGGTGTCCTGCCAGAACGAGAAGTCCCAGTTGCAGAACCGGGAACAGGCGATGCGGATCCTGCGGGCCCGGTTGCTCGCCGCCGCCCAGGAGCAGGCCGACGCGGCCGCCTCGGACGCGCGTAAGGCCCAGGTGCGCACGGTCGACCGGTCGGAGCGCATCCGCACCTACAACTTCCCGCAGAACCGGATCACCGATCACCGAATCGGTTACACGGCGTACAACCTCGACCTGGCGCTCGCCGGCGAACTCGACGGCGTGCTGGACGCGCTCAGCGAGGCCGACCGGGCCGCCCGGCTGGCCGGCGATCCGGAACTCGCCCGCCGCTGAGCCTGCTCAGGCTGCCCAGCCCACTCAGGCGCTGCGGGGGCGATCCTTGGCCCGCAGCATCTCCCGGTCGGCCGCCTCGAAGGCGGCGCCGAGGGCGTCCCGCTGCCCCGGACCACCCGGAGCGACCTCGGAGAACCCGATGCTGACCCCGACCGGGGTGCCGGGCACCAGCGACTCCCAGTCCTCGGTGCGGATGGCGGCGTCGATGCGCCGGGCCACCTCGGCGGCCTCGGTCATCCCGGCGCCCGGCAGCACCACCACGAACTCGTCGCCGCCGTAGCGGGCCACGAAGTCACCCCGACGCATCACCCGGTTGATCACCCCGGCGATCCGCTGGAGGACCAGGTCCCCCGAGTGGTGCCCGTGTCGGGTGTTGACGGCCTTGAAGCCGTCCAGGTCGCAGACGCCGATCACCACCCGCTCGCCCCGGGCGACCACTGCCGCGATGTAGCGCTCCAGCCGGCGGCGGTTCGGCAGCCCGGTCAGCGGGTCGGTGAGCGCCTCACCCTCGAAACGGGCCGCCTCGCGGCGCATCTCCTCATGGTCGATGCGGGCCGCGATGCCGTCGATGTAGACGTCGCGGAGCCGGTCGTGACGCTGGGCGGCGAGTCGGAAGGCCAACCGGTCGGCCCGGTGCGCGCCCGCGTGGTCTCCGGCCCGACCCAGCGCGATGCTGCGCAGCCGGGCCGGCTCGGCGGCACCGAGGGTTTCGGCGCTGACCTGCACGCTGCCCAACCGGGTGACCGCCTCGATCGGGCGGCCGTCGGCGATGGCCAGGCAGACCTGGCCGAGTTGGCGCATGTCGCGGGCGCGGGCGCTGTCCGCCCCGTGCCCGAGCAGCCGGGCCGGGTCGGCGCCGCGGACGGTCTCGACGACGTCGCCCAGGGCGGCTCGCCGGGCCCCGGCGTAGCCGTAGGCGGCGAGGCTGCTGGGGCGCAGCCGGTCGGCGGTGCCGGTGGCGATGAACCGGTCGAGGTCGGTGGCGATGTCCCGCAGCACCCGCAGGCAGCCGTCACCGTCGCCGGTGTGGTCGAGGGCCACCGCGTTGCGCAGCCGGATGCCCGGGGCGGCGAACGTTTCCTCCGGGATGCCGGCGGCGTTACCGAGTTGCCGGGCCCGTTCGATCGCACCGAGGGCGTAGCCGTGGAAGCTCAGGTAGGAGTAGGCCATGGCCAGGTCGTGCCAGCCCCAGGCGGTGTCCCGATCCGGGTCGTCCACCGCCCCCAACGCGCGGGCGGAGCGCACCAGGTGGGTGACGCAGCGGTCCAGCGCGCCCTGGTGGTGTGCGGCGAGCGCGGCCAGCGCGTTGAGGTGCCCGTGCAGGTAGGGCTCGGCGAGATCGCGTACCGCGGCGGACGCCTCTTCGATGGCCCGGGTGTACTCGGCCGTGCGGCCCAGGTTGATCAGCGCGGAGAGGCGCTGCACCAGCGCATCGGCACGGGCGTGGGGAGCGCTTGTGGTACGCAGCACCTGCTCCAGGATCGCGTACGCCTCTGTGGAGCGGCTCACCTCTTGGAGCGCCCGCGCCTTTTTCAGGGCGTCAACCTGGTCGTCGACCCGGTCGAGCCAGCCCACCCGCGACCTCCTGTCGGTGCGCCGCTGCACCTGCTTTTGCACGTGCACCGCGACGATTCATGATTATGGCGTGACCACCGAGCCGCAATACCCGTCCGAAGGTACGAGACGACACCGCCCGTCTCCGCTGGTGGCCGTCGCGGCCCGGGAGCTGCTCGCCGCCGGGGTGACCTCGGCCCGGGTGGAGGCGGAGCTGCTGGCCGCGTACGTGCTCGGGGTGCCGCGGGGCCGGTTGGCCATCGCCGACGGTTTCACCGACGAGCAACTGGATCGTTACCGAGCGCTTGTGGATCGGCGGGCACGGCGGGAGCCGCTGCAGCACCTCACCGGTAACGCGGCCTTCCGGCATCTGGAGCTGGCGGTCGGACCGGGTGTCTTCGTCCCGCGCCCGGAGACCGAACTGCTCGCCGGCTGGGGGATCGAACAGGCCCGTCGGGCGGCCCGACCCCGGCCGTTGGTGGTCGACCTGTGCAGCGGGTCCGGGGCGATCGCGCTGTCGGTGGCCCAGGAGGTGCCGGACGCCCGGGTGGTCGCGGTCGAGCGCTCGTCGGCCGCGCTGGCCTGGCTGCGGCGCAACGCCGCCGACCGGGCTGCGGCGGGGGACCGGGCGATCGAGGTGGTCGAGGCGGACGTCACCGACCCCGACCTGCTGGCCGGGCTGGTCGGTCAGGTCGACGTGCTGCTGTGCAACCCGCCGTACGTGCCGCAGGCGGTGGCCGTACCGCCGGAGGTGGCCGGGCACGACCCGGCGGAGGCGGTGTTCGGTGGGGCGGACGGCCTGACCGTCATCCGTCCGGTGATCGAGCGGGCGGCGACGCTGCTGCGGCCGGGCGGTCAGCTCGGCGTGGAACACGACGACACGCACGGCGCGGCGGTGCCCGAGCTGCTTGCCGAGGACGGTCGCTACACCGCGATCAGCGCGCACCGGGATCTTGCCGGGCGGGCCCGGTTCGCCACCGCGTCCCGCCGTGCGGACCACCCGGCAGCCGGTCCGGCCGGCACGTGGCAGACTGACTCCTCGTGATGCTCTACGACTGCCGGTCAATGGCCGACCGGGACCGCGGCATCGCTGCGGCCATCGAGGCGGTCCGCAACGGCGAGTTGGTGGTCCTGCCGACCGACACGGTCTACGGGATCGGCGCGGACGCCTTCACCCCGTACGCGGTCAGGGCCCTGCTGGACGCCAAGGATGCCCCGCACTCGCCGCCGCCGGTGCTGATCGGTTCCCGGCACACCCTCGACGGCCTGGTCTTTTCGCTGCCGACCGCGGCGCGAGACCTGGTGGAGGCGTTCTGGCCGGGCGCGTTGACGATTCTGGTGCAGCACTCGGCGAGTCTGCGCTGGGATCTCGGCGACGACAGCGGGGTGGTGGCGGTACGGATGCCGCTGCATCCGGTGGCGCTGGAGGTGCTGCGCGAGACGGGCCCGATGGCGGTCGCGTCGGCGAACAAGTTCGGCCAGCAGCCCGCGCTCACCGCCGACGAGGCGCGTGACCAGCTCGGGTACTCGGTGCGGGCGTACCTGGAGGCGGGACCGGCCGTGGATCCGGTGCCCAGCACGATCGTGGATCTCACCGGTGACGTGCCGGTGCTCGTCCGGGAGGGCGGCATCGGGCTGGCCAAGCTGCGCGAAGTGGTTCCGGAGCTGCGCGAGAGTCAGGTGGCGTAGATGCCCCCGTTCACCGTCCTGCACGTCTGCATGGGCAACATCTGCCGCTCGCCGATGGCGGAGCGGCTGCTCGTCGTCGCCGTACGGGAGCGGTTGGTCCGGCGCGACGTCGACCCGGCCCGCGCCGACGAGGTGCTGCACAGTCACAGTGCCGGCACGGGCGGCTGGCACGCCGGTGAGGAGATGAATCCGCCGGCCGCGCGGCAGGTGGTCAACCGGGGCGGCAGCACCGCCGGGTTCGCCGCCCGCAAGCTGCGCTCGGATCACATCGACGCGGCGGATCTGGTGTTGACCGCCACCGCCGACCAGCAGGAGTACGTGGTGGCGCTGCGTCCGGACGCCGCGTCGCGCACCTTCGTGCTTGGCGAGTTCGGCCGGATGCTGGCGACACTGGATCCGGCGACCTTGCCGGCCGCCGAGGCGACGCCGGAGGCGGTGCACGCCCGTGGGGTGGCGCTTGTCGAGGCGGCACACGCGGCCCGTCAGGGCAGCGCGTTGCTGCCCGGCGACGACCTCGACGATCCGTGGGGCCGTGGTGACCAGTGCTTCACCCGGGTGGCGGACGAGATCGAGGAGACCGTTCAGCCGCTCGCGGCGGCATTGCTGCCCTGATCGGTGAATTTCCTCCGTATTCGGGGGAAAGGGCGGCGTACGGGGTGAAAAGCGCCATTCTGAGAGGGTCCTGACGGCTCCTGCGGGGAGAGCTGATGACCCGGGCGTTGCTGCCGAAAGTGTTTACCGTCCTGTTGGCCGGCGCGCTGGCCGGTCTGGCGCTGGCGGTGGCGGCGCTGCCCGCCGCGCTGGTGTACGGCATCGGTCTCTCGGCGCTCTCCGCGCCGTACGCGGACCTGCCCAACACGCTGCGTACGCCGCCGACCGCCCAGCGGTCCAACCTGTACGCCAACGACGGCACCACGCTGATCACCTCCTTCTACCAGGAGGACCGGGTGGACGTGCCGCTGGACGAGGTGGCGCCGGTGATGCGCCAGGCGATCATCGCCGCCGAGGACGCCCGTTTCCACGAGCACAGCGGGGTCGACCTGCGCGGCATCCTGCGGGCCTTCACCGTCAACCGGCGCGACGGCACCACCCGGCAGGGCGCCTCCACGCTGACCATGCAGTACGTCCGCAACGTGCTGAGCAACGATCCCCGGCTCAGCGAGGCGCAGCGGGCCGCCGCCACCGAGGTGAGCACCGCCCGCAAGATCCAGGAGATCCGGTACGCGCTCGCCCTGGAACGGGAACTCACCAAGGACCAGATCCTGACCCGGTACCTCAACATCGCCTACTTCGGTGCCGGCGCGTACGGCATCGCCGCCGCCAGCAAGCGCTACTTCTCGGTCTCGCCGGCCGAGTTGACGCTGGCGCAGGCCGCGCTGCTGGCCGGGTTGGTGCGTTCGCCGCACACCGACGACCCGATCCACGGCGACGCGGACAGCGCGACGGCCCGCCGGGGGTACGTCCTGGACCGGCTTGTCGAGTCCGGCCAGGTCCCGCCCGACGTGGCACAGCGCGCCCAGGCCGAGCCGTTGAACCTGCGCCCGAGCGAGACCCCGAACGACTGCACGGCGGTGCCCGAGGGTCACAACGACTGGGGTTTCTTCTGTGACTGGTTCACCCGCTGGTGGAACGACCAGCGGGCGTTCGGCAGCACCGTCGACGAGCGGCAGCGCACCCTGCGCCGGGGCGGCTTCACCATCGTCTCCACCCTCGACCCGGCGGTGCAGCGCTCCACCACCGAGCAGGTGCGCCGGGTCTACTCGGCGCAGGCCCGGTACGCGATGCCGACCGCGGTCGTCCAGCCGGGCTCCGGGCGGGTGCTGGCCTTGTCGGTGAACCGGACCTACAGCGTGGCGGCGAACCCGTCCGGGCAGAAGAACCACCCGAACACCGTCAACCAGCTCGTCGCCGGCGGCGGCACGATCGTCGGCTACCAGGGCGGCTCCACGTTCAAGCTCTTCACGCTGTTGGCCGCGCTGGAGGCCGGGCTGCCGTTGAACACCGTGTTCGACGCGCCGGACCGGATCCTCACCAGGTACCAGATCAGCGGCGAGACCAGCTGCGGCGGGTACTGGTGCCCGGAGAACGCCAGCGCGGCGATGAGCGGCGAGCATGACATGTGGACCGCCTTCGGGCAGTCGGTCAACACCTACTTCGCCTGGCTGACCGAGCAGGTCGGTGCCGACCGGGTGGTGGAGATGGCCGAACGGCTCGGCATCGTGCTGCGGGCCCAGGACGACGCCCAGTTGGCCCGGCACGGGGCACGTGACTGGGGGCCGTTCACGCTCGGCGTGGCCGCCACCACCCCGCTGGACCTGGCCGGGGCGTACGCCACGGTGGCGGCGGAGGGGATCTGGTGCGCCCCCACCCCGATCACCTTGATCACCGACGCCACCGGACGGCGGGTCGGCGCCGGGCAACCGGACTGCCGGCAGGTGCTCGACGTGGACGTGTCCCGCGCGGCGGTGGACGCGGCCCGCTGCCCGGTCGGTGACCAGTCGATGTACCACACCTGCGACGGCGGCACGGCCACCCGACTGCGTGGCCAGCTCAATCGGCCGGTGGGCGGCAAGACCGGCAGCTCCGAGCGGTACGCCACGGAGACGGTGGTCGCGTTCACCCCCCAGTTGGCGGTCGCCGCGATGGCGGCCAACCCGGACGATCCCCAGGACGCGGTGGGTCACGCGGTGCAGCGGGCGATGGTGGACTCGGTGGGGGAGATCCTCGCCTTCGCCCTGCGGGACCAGCCGGTCCGCGATTTCGTGCCGCCCAGCGACACGACGGCCTGGCGGGTCACCGGCGAACGCACCGGCAACTGAGCCTGAGCCTGACTGTTAAGAAGGGGCCCCTGCTCTACAGAAGGCGATAAGAAGGGGCCCTTCCTTACCGCTCGGCGCGGCCGGTGATGTTGCGGGCCATACCGCCGAAGACCAGGGCGTGGAACGGTGCCACCGCAGCCCAGTAGGCGTGCCCGGCCAGACCGTGCGGCAGGAAGACGGCGCGCTGCCGGTAGCGGACGCCACCGTCGTCGCCGCGTTGCACCCGCAGTTCCAGCCAGGCCCGGCCGGGTAGCCGCATCTCGGCGCGCAGCCGCAGCAACTCGCCCGGCACGATCTCCTCGACCCGCCAAAAGTCCAGCGCCTCGCCCACCCGCAGCTGGTGCGGGTGGCGTCGACCCCGGCGCAGTCCCACCCCGCCGACCAGCTTGTCCAGCCAGCCGCGTACCGACCAGGCCAGCGGGAACGAGTACCAGCCGTGCTCGCCACCGACGCCTTCGATGACCTGCCACAGCGCCTCCGGTGAGGCGGCCACCGGCCGTTCCCGTACGTCGGTGTAGGCGGTGCCGCCGCTCCAGTCGGGGTCGCTGGGCAACGGCTCGGCAGGTGCGTTCGGTCCGGCTGCCGTGGACCAGCAGGTCTCCACCTGGGCGTCGCGGACCTTGGCCAGGGCCAGTTCGACGGCCTCGTCGAAGCCGGTCAACCCGCCCGGCGGGTCCGGCAGGTACGCCGCGATGTCGTGCTCGTGCGCGACGGCCTCGTGGATCAGGCTGGCCACCAGCGGCCGGGCCAGCGCGTTGGGTACCGGGGTGACCAGCCCGACCCAGTACGACGAGAGCGTCGGAGTCAGCGGGCGGACCGGCAGCAGCAGCCGGCGGGGCAGCCCGGCGACCCGGGCGTAGCGCTGCATCATCTCGCCGAAGGTGAGCACGTCGGGGCCGGCGATGTCGAAGCCCCGGTTGACCTCGGCCGGCAGGCTCGCGCAGCCGACCAGGTAGTGCAGCACGTCGCGGACCGCGATCGGCTGGATCCGGTTGGCCACCCAGCGGGGGGTGACCATCACCGGCAGCCGCTCGGTCAGGTAGCGCAGCATCTCGAACGACGCCGACCCGGAGCCGATGATCACCGCGGCCCGCAGCACCACCGTCGGCACCCCGCTGGCCTGCAGGATCCGCCCCACCTCGCTGCGCGAGCGCAGGTGCGCCGAGGTGGCCGGGTCGTCCGCCGCCGGCTCCGGACCGCCCAGATAGACGATCCGGCGTACGCCGGCAGTCCGGGCCGCGGTGGCGAAGTTCGTGGCGGCCTGCCGGTCGGTGGCCTCGAAACCGGCCTGCCCGAGCGAGTGCACGAGGTAGTACGCCACGTCGACACCGTCGAACGCCGCAGGCAGGGTCTCCGGCCGACTCAGGTCCGCCTCGGCGATCTCGACCTGCCCGGCCCAGGGCACGTCACGCAGCCGTCCGGCCCGTCGGGCCAGGCAGCGCACGTCGTACCCCTGTGCCAGCAGGCGGGGCGCCAGACGTCCGCCGATGTAACCTGTCGCGCCGGTGACCAGGCATCTCACGGCTTCCAGTCTGCGGCCCAATAGACTCTTGCGCTGTGGAGACCGCGACAGGCACCTTCTGGGGGCCGGATTTCGAGCAACTGAGCACCAGCGATCCCGAGATCGCGGAGGTGGTGCTCGGCGAACTCGACCGGCTGCGTACCGGCCTGCAACTGATCGCCAGTGAGAACCTCACCTCGTCGGCGGTGCTGGCCGCGCTGGGCTCCACGCTGACCAACAAGTACGCCGAGGGTTATCCGGGACGGCGTTACTACGGTGGTTGCGCCCAGGTGGACCGGGCCGAGGAGATCGGCATCGCCCGGGCGAAGGACCTCTTCGGCGCCGAGCACGCCAACCTCCAGCCGCACTCGGGGGCGAGCGCCAACCTGGCCGCGTACGCCGCGCTGGTGCAGCCGGGGGACACGGTGCTGGCGATGGAGTTGCCGCACGGTGGGCACCTGACCCACGGCAGCCGGGTCAACTTCTCCGGCAAGTGGTTCCAACCGGTCGGCTACACCGTCCGGCGGGACACCGAGCTGATCGACTACGACGAGGTACGCGACCTCGCCCTGACCCACCGGCCCAAGATGATCATCTGTGGCGCGACGGCGTACCCCCGACTGATCGACTTCGCGCTGTTCCGGGAGATCGCCGACGAGGTCGGGGCGTACCTGATGGTGGACGCGGCGCACTTCATCGGGCTGGTCGCCGGGCAGGCCGTGCCCTCACCGGTGCCGTACGCCGACGTGGTCTGCGCCACCACGCACAAGGTGCTGCGTGGACCGCGCGGCGGCATGATCCTCTGTCGGGAGTCGCTGGCCGAGCGGATCGACAAGGCGGTCTTCCCGTTCACCCAGGGCGGCCCGCTGATGCACGCCGTCGCGGCCAAGGCGGTCGCCCTGCACGAGGCGGCCCAGCCGGAGTACCGGCGCTACGCCGCCCAGGTGGTGGCAAACGCTCAGGCGCTGGCCGACGGGCTGGCCGCCGAGGGCATGCGCCCGGTCTCCGGCGGCACCGACACCCACCTGGCGCTGATCGACCTCCAGGAGACCGGGGTGACCGGGGCCGAGGCCGAGGCGCGGTGCGACGCGGCGACCATCACGCTGAACAAGAACGCCATTCCGTACGACCCGCACAAGCCGATGGTCGCCTCCGGTATCCGGGTGGGCACCCCGTGCGTCACCACCCAGGGCATGACCGAACCACAGATGCGGCAGGTAGCGGAGTTGATTGCCCGAGCGGTACGCGCTGATCCGTCGGCTCCGGGCGGGGCGGACGTACTGGCCGGGGTCGCCGCCGACGTGGCCGAGCTGGTCGCCGATCACCCGGCGTACGCCCGATGACCGCGCCGCGTGCCGGTGAGCCCGGCCTGTCGACGACCGCGCCGCGGGCGGGGGAGCCGGGTGCGATCCGGGCCCGGCTGCCGCACCTGCGCCTGCCGCTGCTCGCCTGCGCCGCGCTGGCGGTGGTCGCGGTGCCCGTCGCGGCCTGGCTGCGCGGGCCGACCAGCGCGGCCGGAGTGGCCGCCGGCATCGCCCTGGTGATCGTCAGCTATCTGATCTCCAGCTTCTCGGTGGCCTGGGCCGACGCGGTGCACCCGAAGCTGATCATGTCAGTGGGCTTGATCACGTACGCCACGAAGATCGTGATTCTGGGCGTGGCGATGGCGGCGGTCGCGGCCACCGGTTGGCCCGGACTGCCGGATATGGGCGTGGCCATCATCGCGGCCGTGGTGGTATGGACCGGGGCTCACCTGACCTGGGCGCTGCGCACCCCGCTGCCCACCGTGGACCGTTCGGTCGACCACTGACCGTACGGTTGGTTCTCTCCGGGCGTTTCGTGGTCCTGTTCCGGTGGCCGGACAGGAGTACTCTTACCCGAGGCTCGACCCGCCGGCTCCCAACGCCCGCACGCTGCTCGCAGTGTGGGGGGTGCCGCACACTCGTGAAACTCCCGGCTGATAGTGTTCGCCACGTCATGGCCGACAACCCTCACCGCAAAAGCTCCGACGAACACTCGTCGGAAGGCGCAGCCGGATCCGTCGTTGGTTACCTGCTCGCCGGCATCGTGGTGTGGGGATTCCTCGGCTGGTTGGCGGGGGAATTCCTCGGACTGCCGACCGGCATCGGGATCGCCGTTGGCATGATGCTCGGCGCAGCCGGAGCGATCTACCTGATCATGAAGAGGCTCAGTGCCTGAGTGCCGGCACGCGCGGGTCTGTCGAGTGCGGAGGATGACACGGTGAGCGGACAGCTTGTCGCCGCAGAGGGCCTTCCCTGGCCCCCCAGCGTCGGAGACTTCTACCCGCCGGATCTCGCCGGTCCGTGGGTCACGAAGTTCACGCTGATGATCTGGCTGGCCGTCGGGCTTCTGATCATCTTCTTCATGGCCACCTACCGGAACCCGAAGCTCGTGCCGAGCAAGGGTCAGTGGATGGCCGAGTCCGTCTACGGCCTGGTCCGGGACAACATCGCCCGCGAGCAGATGGGCAAGGACGGCATCCGGTTCGCGCCCTACTTCACGGTGTTGTTCTGCTTCATCGTGGTGACCAACCTCTTCGGCATCGTCCCTGGGTTGCAGATCTCGCCGAACTCGCACATCGCCTTCCCGATCGTGCTCGCTGTGATCACCTACGTGATGTACCTCTACATCGGCGTCCGTAAGCACGGTCTGGGTAGCTACCTCAAGCAGACCCTGATCATCCCGGGCGTGCCGTGGCCGATGCACTTCCTGCTGATCCCGATCGAGTTCCTGCAGAACTTCATCAACCGGCCGGTCACCCTGGCAGTGCGACTCTTCGCCAACATGTTCGCCGGCCACCTGATCCTGCTGGTGTTCACCGTCGGCGGCTTCGTGATGCTCGCCTCGGACAACCTGTTCATCCAGGTCTCGTCGATCGCCGCCTTCCTGATGGCCATCCTGATGGCCTTCTTCGAGGTGCTGGTCGCGCTGTTGCAGGCATACGTCTTCGTCACCCTGACCGCCAACTACATCGGCAGCTCGCTCGCCGACGAGCACTGACCACAGACTTCGGCGGGCCGCCCGGCCCGACCAGAGCTTCCGGTACGACCGCGTACGCGTGAGGGATCACGCGTCTACTAGGAGGAATACCAGCAATGGACGTTATTGCCGCCATCGAGGGCAGCGTCAACACCATCGGTTACGGTCTCGCCGCCATCGGCCCCGGCATCGGTGTCGCCCTGGTCTTCGCGGCCTACATCCAGGCCAGCGCCCGCCAGCCGGAGTCCGCCGGCTACAACCGCACCTGGCTGGTCCTGGGCTTCGCGCTGGTCGAGGCGCTCGCCCTGTTCGGCCTGGTGCTCGCGTTCGCAGTCTGACACCTCGCCCGACGCGACCCGGAGGTCTGACATGAATCTCGCCGCTGAAGGCGTGGAGCACCACCCGCTCGTGCCGATCTGGCAGGAGCTTGTCGTCGGGTCGATCGCGTTCGCCCTGCTCTGCTTCGTCCTGATGAAGTTCGTGCTGCCGCGCATGGAGACGATGTACCAGGCGCGGGTCGACGCGATCGAGGGCGGCCTCAAGCGTGCCGAGGCTGCTCAGGCCGAGGCGAACCAGCTGCTGGAGCAGTACCGGGCCCAGCTCGCCGAGGTGCGTACCGAGGCGGCGCAGATCCGGGACGACGCCCGCGCCGACGCCGAGTCGATCCGTACCGAAATCCTGGCCAAGGCCCGGGAAGAGTCGGACCGGATCATCGCCGCCGGCCGGGAGTCGCTGGCCGTGGAGCGGCAGACCATCGTGCGCGAGCTGCGCGCTGAGGTCGGCGGCCTCGCGGTCGACCTGGCCAGCCGGATCGTGGGCGAGTCGCTCGCTGACGAGGCCCGACGCAAGGGCACCGTCGAGCGGTTCCTCACCGACCTCGAGAGCGCGGGGGCCCGCTGATGCAGGCCGCCAGCCGGGAGTCCTACGCCACCGCCCTGGCGCGGTTGGAGGAGTACATCTCCCGCGCCGAGCCGTCGGCGGTCGCCGCCACCGGTGCCGAACTGCTCGCCGTGGCGGACCTGCTGCGGCGGGAGGTTCGGCTGCGCCGGGCACTGTCCGACCCGGCCCGTGCCGGTGCGGATCGGACCGGGCTGCTGACCTCGGTGCTCTCCGGCAAGGTCGGCGCGGACACGCTCGACCTGCTCGGCACGCTTGTCGCCGGCCGGTGGTCGGCGCCGTCGGAGCTGCTCGACGGTGCCGAGCGCCTCGGCGTGCAGGCCCTGCTGGGCAGTGCCGACCGGGCCGACGAACTGGGCGAGGTCGAGGACGAGCTGTTCCGCTTCGGCCAGGTGGTCGCCGCGGACCCGCAGCTGTCCAACGCCCTGTCCGACCCGAACGCGCCGGTGGCGCAACGGGCCGAGCTGGTCGGGATGCTCCTGACGGGCAAGGCCCGCCCGGCGACGGTGCGACTGGTCGAGGCGGCCCTGGCCGGCTTCGGCGGCCGGTCGTTCTCCACCGCGCTGTCCCGGCTGGTGGAGTTGGCGGCGGAACGGCGGGACCGGCAGGTCGCGTACGTGACCGTCGCGGCACCCCTCAGCGAGGACGAGGAACGTCGGCTGAGTGACCGGCTCGCGGCCATCTACGGTCGCGCGGTCGCCGTGAAGCTTACGGTTGACCCGGCGATCCTCGGTGGAGCGAGCGTCCGGGTGGGTTCGGACCTGTACGACGGGACGATCCTGCGCCGCCTCAACGAGACCCGTAACGCGCTCGCGAAGCGCTGACCAGCACCCCGCGAAGCGCCCGGAAACGACAGTCGACCCGAGGACCGGTCGGTACTAGGTATCCCGGGCCCCTGATACTTAAGGAAGCAGAGGATGGCCGAGCTGACCATCTCGACGGAGGAGATCCGCGGCGCGCTTGAGCGCTACGTCTCCTCCTACTCGCCCGACGTCTCCCGTGAGGAGGTCGGCACCGTCGCCGACACCGGCGACGGCATCGCCCACGTCGAGGGCCTGCCCTCGACCATGACCAACGAGCTGCTGGAGTTCGAGGACGGCACGCTCGGCGTGGCGCTGAACCTCGACGTCCGGGAGATCGGTGTCGTCGTCCTCGGCGACTACTCCGGGCTTGAGGAGGGGCAGCGCGTCAAGCGCACCGGCCGGGTGCTGTCCGTGCCGGTCGGCGACGCCTTCCTCGGCCGCGTGGTCAACGCGCTCGGCCAGCCGATCGACGGCCTCGGCGAGATCGCCGACGAGGGCTACCGCGAGTTGGAGCTCCAGGCTCCGAACGTGATGGCCCGGCAGTCCGTCTTCGAGCCGATGCAGACCGGCATCAAGGCCATCGACGCGATGACCCCGATCGGTCGGGGCCAGCGGCAGCTGATCATCGGCGACCGGAAGACCGGCAAGACCACGGTCGCCCTGGACACCATCCTCAACCAGCGCGAGAACTGGGCCACCGGCGACCCGAAGAAGCAGGTCCGCTGCATCTACGTCGCCATCGGCCAGAAGGCCTCCACCATCGCCTCCATCAAGGGGCAGCTGGAGGAGGCGGGCGCGATGGAGTACACCACCATCGTCGCCTCCCCGGCGTCCGACCCGGCGGGCTTCAAGTACCTCGCTCCGTACACCGGCTCGTCCATCGGGCAGCACTGGATGTACGGCGGCAAGCACGTTCTGATCGTCTTCGACGACCTGAGCAAGCAGGCCGAGGCGTACCGGGCCGTGTCGCTGCTGCTGCGTCGCCCGCCGGGCCGTGAGGCGTACCCGGGTGACGTCTTCTACCTGCACTCGCGGCTGCTGGAGCGCTGCGCGAAGCTCTCCGACGAGATGGGCGGCGGCTCGATGACCGGCCTGCCGATCATCGAGACGAAGGCCAACGACATCTCGGCCTTCATCCCGACCAACGTCATCTCGATCACCGACGGCCAGATCTTCCTGGAGACCGACCTGTTCAACCAGGGCGTCCGGCCGGCCATCAACGTCGGTACCTCGGTCTCCCGGGTCGGTGGCGCCGCGCAGATGAAGCCGATGAAGAAGGTCTCCGGTTCGCTGCGGCTGAACCTCGCCCAGTTCCGTGAGCTGGAGGCCTTCGCGGCCTTCGCCTCGGACCTGGACAAGGCCTCCCGCGCTCAGCTGGACCGTGGTGCCCGTCTGGTCGAGCTGCTCAAGCAGCCGAACTACTCGCCGTACCCGGTGCAGGACGAGGTCGTCTCGGTCTGGGCCGGTACCGAGGGCAAGCTGGACGACATCCCGGTCGGTGACGTGCGGCGCTTCGAGACCCAGTTCCTGGAGTACCTGCGGCGCAAGCACAACGCCACGCTCCAGGCGATCGCCGACAACAAGTGGGACGACGAGATCATCGCCGCCCTCGACGCTGCGGTGACGGAGTTCAAGAAGGGCTTCCTCGGCCGCGAGGACGAGCGCACGGTCAACGAGGCGCCGGCGGAGCCGCTGGAGGGCGAGTCCGAGCACGAGACGGTCACCCGCTACAGCGGCGGTGCTCCGGCCGAGAAGCGTTAGGGTCGGGCCATGGCGGCGCAGGTACGTGTTCTTCGTCAACGCATTCGCTCGGCGAAGGGGATGAAGAAGATCACCAAGGCGATGGAGCTCGTGGCGACGAGCCGGATCGCCAAGGCCCAGGCCCGGGTGGAGGCGTCCCTGCCGTACGCCCGCGCCATCACCGGCGTGCTCACGGCGCTGGCGTCCAACGCGCGGATCGACCACCCGATGCTGACCCCGCGCGAGCGGGTGCGGCGGGCGGGCGTGCTGCTGGTAACCGCCGACCGGGGTCTGGCCGGCGGTTACAGCTCCAACGCCATCCGGACGGCGGAGTCGCTGATCGCCCGGTTGCAGGCCGACGGCAAGGAGCCGGTGCTCTACGTCATCGGTCGCAAGGGTGTCTCGTTCTACCGCTTCCGCAACCGGCCGATCGAGGCCAACTGGACGGGCTTCTCGGAGCAGCCGTCCTTCGCCGACGCCCGCGAGGTCGGTGAGACGCTGATCAAGGCGTTCGTCGCCGGTGCGGACGACGAGGACGGCGGCCCGGGTCCCGACGGCGTACGCGGGGTGGACGAGTTGCACATCGTCTACACCGAGTTCAAGTCGTTGATGACCCAGAACCCGGTCACCCGGATCATCGGCCCGCTCCAGGTCGAGGAGCGGCCCCGCTCGGAGGCGGCGCCCGGCGTACTGCCGGACTACGACTTCGAACCGGACCCGGAGGCACTGCTCGACGCGTTGCTGCCGAAGTACATCAACACGCGGATCTACGCGGCGTTGCTGGAGTCGGCGGCCAGCGAGTCGGCGGCCCGTCGGCGGGCGATGAAGAGTGCCACCGACAACGCCGAAGAGATGATCGACAAGTACACGCGTGAGATGAACTCGGCCCGCCAGGCCGGGATCACCCAGGAGATCAGTGAGATCGTCGGCGGCGCTAACGCGCTGGCCGCGTCGGGAAGTGAAGTGTGATGACTGCCCCAGTAGAGACCAAGACGGCCACCGGTCGCGTGGTCCGGGTCATTGGCCCGGTCGTCGACGCCGAGTTCCCGCGCGACGCCATGCCGGACCTGTTCAACGCCCTGCACGTGAACGTGACCCTCTCCGGCGGCGAGAAGACGCTGACCCTGGAGGTCGCCCAGCACCTGGGTGACAACCTGGTCCGCGCGATCTCGATGCAGCCCACCGACGGTCTGGTCCGGGGTGCCGAGGTGAGCGACACCGGCTTCCCGATCCGGGTGCCGGTCGGCGACGCGGTCAAGGGCCACGTCTTCAACGCGATCGGCGAGTGCCTCAACCTCACCGAGGGCGAGACCATCCAGGCTGACGACCACTGGGGCATCCACCGCAAGGCCCCGGCCTTCGCGGACCTGGAGCCGAAGACCGAGATGCTGGAGACCGGCATCAAGGTCATCGACCTGCTCGCCCCGTACGTCAAGGGTGGCAAGATCGGCCTGTTCGGCGGTGCCGGCGTGGGCAAGACGGTGCTCATCCAGGAGATGATCACCCGAGTTGCCCGTAACTTCGGTGGTACCTCGGTCTTCGCCGGCGTGGGTGAGCGCACCCGTGAGGGCAACGACCTCATCCACGAGATGACCGACTCCGGCGTCATCGACAAGACCGCGCTGGTCTACGGCCAGATGGACGAGCCGCCGGGCACCCGGCTGCGGGTCGCTCTGTCCGCGCTGACCATGGCAGAGTACTTCCGGGACGTGAAGAAGCAGGAGGTGCTGCTCTTCATCGACAACATCTTCCGCTTCACCCAGGCCGGCTCCGAGGTCTCCACCCTGCTGGGCCGGATGCCCAGCGCGGTGGGTTACCAGCCGACCCTGGCCGACGAGATGGGCGAGCTCCAGGAGCGGATCACCTCCGTCCGGGGCCAGGCCATCACCTCGATGCAGGCGATCTACGTGCCGGCGGACGACTACACCGACCCCGCCCCGGCGACCACCTTCGCCCACCTGGACGCGACCACCAACCTTGAGCGGTCGATCTCCGACAAGGGCATCTACCCGGCGGTGGACCCGCTGGCGTCCTCGTCGCGGATCCTCGCGCCCGAGTTCGTCGGCCAGGAGCACTTCCAGGTGGCCAGCGAGGTCAAGCGGATCCTCCAGCGGTACAAGGACCTGCAGGACATCATCGCCATCCTCGGCATCGAGGAGCTCTCCGAGGAAGACAAGATCACGGTCCAGCGGGCCCGGCGGATCGAGCGCTTCCTGTCGCAGAACACCTACGCGGCGGAGCAGTTCACCGGCGTGCCGGGCTCGACGGTCCCGATCAAGGAGACCATCGAGGCGTTCCGGAAGATCAGCGAGGGCGAGTACGACCACTTCCCCGAGCAGGCGTTCTTCATGTGCGGTGGGCTCGACGACCTGGAGAAGAAGGCCGCCGAGCTGATGAAGGGCTGACCCTTCGGTCAGATCGCATGAACGAGACAGGCCGTCCCGGTTAACCCCGGGGCGGCCTTTCGTTCATCTTTGGCACGTACCATCGCCGCTGCCCGGTTTTCCGTGGTCGGCGATCACGACCTCCGCGAGATACCGTCTACTCCACGCTCATGCGCCGATGAGCGGTGACTGTGTTCAACCATTCGGATGTGCGGACCCGTATCCCCTGCGGGGACGCGACGAACGGAGATGCTCGTGGGTAAGGCCGGCAGACGCGGCAAGCGTGGTGGGCGACCGTCGATCTGGCGCGGTGTCCCGGTCTGGGCCAGGTTCTGCACCATCTTCGGCGTGGTGCTGATGATGCTCAGTGGCACGTCCCTTGTGGGTGCCGAGGCGTTGATGGCCCGCTACGAGGGTGCCATCGGCAAGGCCGACCTCTTCGGCGACCAGGCGGCCGGTGCCAGCGAACGCAAGAGCGACATCAAGGGGCCGCTCAACATCCTGCTGGTCGGCATCGACCCGCGAAACGACAGGACCGCACCGCTGGCCGATGCGATCATGGTCCTGCACGTGCCGAAGGAACTGGACCGGGCGTACCTCTTCTCGCTGCCCCGCGACCTCTACGTCGAGATCCCGGCGTACCCCAAGGCGGGCTTCAACGGCAGCACGTCCAAGCTGAACGACGCGATGTCCTTCGGCAGCCGGGTGCCCGGAGGCGGCAAGCCGGATGCGGCGCGTGGCTTCGAACTGCTCGCCACCACCGTGCAGAACGTGACCGGGATCAAGCGCTTCGACGCCGGAGCGATCATCAACTTCTCCGGCTTCCAGAAGATCGTCGACGCCATGGGCGGCGTCACCATGAACATCGAGCGGGAGGTCCGCTCCGAGCACCGCGAGCCGAACGGCAAGCACCGTAAGGGCAACCCCAACGGCGAGGGCTACATCGGGCCGCAGGCGGTCTACCCGAAGGGCAAGCAGCACCTGAGCGGCTGGCAGGCGCTGGACTACGTCCGTCAGCGGTACCCGGAGAACGGCGTGCCGGACGGCGACTACGGCCGGCAGCGGCACCAGCAGCAGTTCGTCAAGGCGATGGCCGGCCAGGCGTTCAGCGCCGACGTGGTGACCAACCCGGTCAAGCTGGACCGGGTGCTGCGGGCGGCCGGTGAGTCGCTGATCTTCAGCGGTCGGGGGCACAGCGTGGTCGACTTCGCGTTGGCGCTCAAGGACATCCGGCCCGGCAACATCCAGATGATCAAGCTGCCGGGTGGAGGCATCTTCAACAACAGGGGTGGCTACGTCGGCGAGCGTTTCGAGCCCGAGGTGGACGACTTCTTCGTCGCGCTGGAGCGTGAACTGCTCGATCCGTTCCTGCTCGAACATCCCAAGCTGGTCAACAAGGGCTGAGGAGTGGTGCAGCTCTCGGTACCCGCGTGAAGAACAACTCCGGGACGCTACTAGACTTTCCCCAATCCGCCTCAGCAAGGAGACAGCGTGGCAGAGCAGCTCAACGTCCAGCTCGTGGCCGTAGAGGAGAAGGTCTGGTCCGGCAAGGCCGAGATGGTCATGGCCCGGACGACCGAAGGTGAGCTGGGTGTGCTGCCGGGGCACGCGCCTCTGCTCGGCCAGCTCGCCGAGCCCGGCCAGGTACGCATCAAGCTCCCCGGTGGCGAGCAGGTCGCCTACGAGGTGTCCGGCGGCTTCCTCTCCGTGAGCGGGCAGGGCGTCACCGTGCTCGCCGAGAGCGCCACCCCGGCCTCCGCCGCTTCGGGTAACTGAGCCGACCCGCCGATGGAGATCGTGGAAGGGATCGGAATCGGCTTCGCCGTGATTGTCGGCGCGATTCTGTTCCTCTTCATCCGGCGGGCAGTGGTCACCAGAAGCGGAGGCATCATCCGGCTCAGCGTCCGGACCTCCACCATGCTCGACGGCCGCGGCTGGTCGCCCGGCTTCGGCAGGTTCGTCGGCGACGAACTCCGCTGGTACCGGATGGTCAGTTTCGCAGTACGCCCCAAGCGGGTGCTCTCCCGCGACGGGCTGAGCGTGGAGCGACGGCGGTTGCCGGAGGGCCAGGAACGACTGGCCATGCCGGCGGACTGGGTCATTCTCCGCTGTACGAGTCGACACGCTCCGGTCGAGATCGCCATGGCACGATCCACCCTCACCGGATTCCTTTCCTGGCTCGAGGCCGCTCCTCCGGGGGCGGTCTCGCCACGTCTGGCCCCTCAGCAGGACTGGCCCGCCGCCTGACCTGGACTGCCTGAAGGGCCGTCGGGCGCAGTCTGGCCACGGGGTGGACTTAGCCTGTTTGTTCTGGCTACCTGTGGACGGTGTGCCGCGTTTGGCCCGTCGGCAGGCCGGCTCGTCGCCTGACCTCGATCGACCGCCCGCGCGGCCGTCAGCTGTCGTGCTGTCCTGGCCTTGGGTCGTCTTGGCCTTGGGCTGTCTTGGCCTTGGGCTGTCTTGGCCTTGAGTCGTCTTGGCGTCGGGTCGTCCTGGCCTTGGACTGTCCTGGCGTTGGGCTGTCCGGACCTCGGGCGGGATTTGTTTGTTACTTTGCCCGTCTTGGGGTGTTTGGCGCTGAAGTTGGCGCAGCGATGGCCGTGGGGGTGTGCCCGGCGCGCGATGATCGACACCGTTACGGCGAGATGGCGGTATCCCACCGCGCTGGACCCCGCCGTTTCGGCGAAACGGTGCGTGCCCGCCGTCGCCGCCGCGGGCGGTGCGTGGTATGTCCCGGTCTGGCGTGCGGGCGTCCGGGGAGTGATGGCGGCCAGCGGGTCGTTGGACGTACCTGACCGGCTGACGAAGGCTGCGGTGCCGAGCGGATGGCTCCGTGAGTGGGCCGACCTCCGGGAGGTAGATGGTCAGCCCTCGGGAATGGTGGTGGCCGGCGGGTCGTTGTGCATGTCTGACCGGCCGATGAAGGCCCCCCGGAGCAGGCCAGATGGCTTCGCGGTTGGCCCGGCCCCCGGGAATGATGGTGGGTGGTCGGTCGTTGTACATGGTCCCGGCGCCGCGAAGGTGTCCCCCCGGGGCCCCGCGATGGGTCCCGGCCCCGCGTGTGAGCCGGTGAACCTCCCCCCTTGTTCTTTCAGCGCCTGACGGCGTTTGCATGCACCCGTCCCCCGTGGTGTGTGTCTACCCCCGAATGGAGCTTTCCTCATGAACTCGATCTTCCGTAAGAGCATGCTGGGTGTTGCTGGTC
>NZ_RQIV01000019.1:0-52031 GCF_003977705.1 Verrucosispora sp. FIM060022 | reverse complement strand
ACCCGTTCGCCGCTCGAGTACCCCGAAGGGCCTTTCCGCTCGACTTGCATGTGTTAAGCACGCCGCCAGCGTTCGTCCTGAGCCAGGATCAAACTCTCCAACAAAAACCTGTTGAACAATCCATCCCAGCAACAAAAATGTTGCCAAAGGAATCCCAAACCAAACCAGAAACATCAAAGCCTCTAGCCGGCACGGGGCATAAACTACTTGGCACTGGCTTATCAAGCACCCTGTTGAGTTCTCAAAGAACAACCACACACCAAACTCCGGCCTCAATCAGAAACCGTGTCTGGGGCAACCGCTCCAAACTATCCGAATCACGCTCAGCAGATCAACCTGATGATCAGGAAGGATCCTTGAGGATCATTCGGGGCCCACGTTGGCGCACGCCTTTCGGCGGTCGCTTCTTCCGTGGAGAACCGCAGACCGGCCAGTCACTCTCAGAGGACTCGCCCGGCTCCTGCCGGCTCCAGAACTCTACCCGGTCGGCTTCGCGATCGCAACTCCAACTTTCGGAGCCAACTCGCACCGCCCAGTCTCGGCCTCGCGACCACCTTCATCGCAGGACCGGCGCCCGTTCTCGGCCGGTTTGCCCGGCCTCCCTCGTGCAGAGAGAAAGTTACGCGTACGCACCGCAGAAGGCAAATCAGCGACTGTCGATGATGCTCGTCCGAGCCGGAACTCCGTCATCGGGGTAGGGGCGAGGTGAGCGGTAGCGAGTGGCGGCGCACCACGTAACCGACAACTCGGGTCGGCATCTTGGCGGCTTCGTACTCGCGCCGACATCCGAGGAGGGCATCGGCGTGCCAGAGTGTCTGGCATGGATGACGTGTCCCGGCCAACCAGCCCGGTCCTCGCCGAGGACGCGCTGCTCGGCCTCTTACTCCCGTTCTGGCAACTGATCATCGGAGCGTTCGTGCTCTTCGCCGTAGTGGTGTCGATCGGACGGCTGGTCCGGCGCGGCCCCTCACGGATGAGCACCGCGCTCCTCGTGACCGCCGCTGCCATCGCCGGCTTCGCGGTAGTGGGCGTACTGCTTCAGGGGTAGTGGCGCTCAGAGTCGGCGGTTGGCCAGGCTGGGCAGTTCCGCACGGATACGGGTCAGCCGGTCCAGGTCGACGTCGGCGATCGCGAACCCGGGGCCGTCCGCCACCTGGGAAAGCACCGTCCCCCACGGGTCGACGACCATGCTGCGGCCGTAGCAGGTCCGGCCCGGTTCGTGGTCACCGGTCTGTCCGGCGGCCGCGACGAAGCACTGGTTCTCGATCGCCCGGGCGCGCAGCAGGACCTCCCAGTGGTCACGCCCGGTGTGCATCATGAACGCCGCAGGCACCACGAGCAGGTGGGCGCCGCCGTCGGTGGCAAGTCGGCGGTACAGCTCGGGGAAGCGCAGGTCGTAACAGATCGACAAGCCCACCCGCAGCACTTCGATCTCCACCACCACCGGCTGGTCGCCCGGGGCCACCGTGGCGGACTCCTGGTACGAGACCCGGCCCGGGATCTCCACGTCGTACAGATGGATCTTGCGGTAGCTGGCGGCGAGCGCGCCGGCGCGGTCGAAGACCAGCATGGTGTTCCAGGTGTGCTCGGGGTCGGGGCCGGCCTCGTGGAACGAACCGGCGATCACCCAGATCCCCCGTCGACGCGCGACCGCCGCGAAGAACTGCCCGACCTCACCATCGACCGGCTCCGGCGCGGGCATCCCGGCACCGGGCCCCAGATAGTCGACGTACTCGGGCAGGAGCACCAGGTCCGCGCCGGCGTCGGCCGCGCGGTCGATCAGGGCCTCCGCGGCGACGAGGTTCGCCTTCCGGTCGTCGCGGGAGTTCAGCTGGCAGACGGCGACGCGCATGATCTCAGGGTACGGGCGAACGACCGCAAGCGGCAGGGCCAGGCGCTCGCCCCCGGTGGATCAGGCGGACTTCTCCTCGCGCTCACGCCGGGCCCGGCGGCCGGTGAACTCGCGCGGAACGATTGTCGGGTTGACGTTCTCCAGGACCACCTCACGGGTGATGAGCACCCGGGCGGCGTCGGGGTTGCTGGGCACCTCGTACATCACGGAGAGCAGAACCTCTTCCATGATGGCGCGAAGACCACGGGCACCGGTGCCCCGCAGCATGGCCTGGTCGGCGATGGCCTCCAGGGCCGGCCGCTCGAACTCCAGCTCCACGCCGTCGAGTTCGAAGAGGCGCTGGTACTGCCGGACCAGGGCGTTGCGCGGCTCGGTGAGGATGCGCACCAGAGCCGACCGGTCGAGGCTGCGGACGCTGGTGATCACCGGCAGCCGGCCGATGAACTCCGGGATCAGCCCGAACTTGAGCATGTCCTCCGGCATCACCTGGCTGAAGATGTCGTCGGTGGAACGCTCGGAGACGGCCCGCAGCCGGGCACCGAAGCCGGTGCCGCCGTGGCCAGTACGCGCCTCGATGATCTGGTCCAGACCTGCGAAGGCACCACCGCAGATGAACAGCACGTTTGTGGTGTCGATCTGGATGAACTCCTGGTGCGGGTGTTTGCGGCCGCCCTGCGGTGGCACGTTCGCCACGGTGCCTTCGAGCATCTTCAGCAGGGCCTGCTGGACGCCCTCACCGGAGACGTCACGGGTGATCGACGGGTTCTCCGACTTGCGGGCGATCTTGTCGACCTCGTCGATGTAGATGATGCCGGTCTCGGCGCGCTTGATGTCGTAGTCAGCGGCCTGGATCAGCTTGAGGAGGATGTTCTCCACGTCCTCGCCGACGTAGCCGGCCTCCGTGAGGGCGGTGGCGTCGGCGATGGCGAACGGCACGTTGAGCATCCGCGCCAGGGTCTGCGCCAGGTGGGTCTTGCCACACCCGGTCGGGCCCAGCAGCAGGATGTTCGACTTGGCCAGCTCGACGCCGTCGTTACCGGCGCCCGGCGCGTTGGCCGCCTCGGCCTGGATCCGCTTGTAGTGGTTGTAGACCGCGACGGCGAGCGCCTTCTTGGCCTGCTCCTGCCCCACCACGTAGGTGTCGAGGAACTGGCAGATCTCCATCGGCTTGGGAAGCTCTTCCCACTTCACCTCGCCGGTCTCGGCCAGCTCCTCTTCGATGATCTCGTTACAGAGATCGATGCACTCGTCGCAGATGTAGACCCCGGGGCCCGCGATGA
Organism: Verrucosispora sp. FIM060022; assembly: GCF_003977705.1. NCBI lineage: Bacteria > Bacillati > Actinomycetota > Actinomycetes > Micromonosporales > Micromonosporaceae > Micromonospora > Verrucosispora sp. FIM060022. Next base: position 48,899 of record NZ_RQIV01000019.1, on the reverse strand, counting down.
GCTTCTTGACCTGCTTCTGCGACTTGCCGCAGAAGGAGCATTTGAGTAGGTCGCCGCCGTCACCGATCCGTGCCACCTACGTTCTCCCTGCACTCATCGGCCGGAGCCCCGGCCACGACCTGCGGACGCTACGCTCCGCCCGTCTCTACCCCCACCGCGCCGGTCGCCCGACGAAGCGGTACGGACCCGACGTTACCCGCTGCGGGAGCATTCTCCGACCCCCAAAACGGGTGTGTCAGAGGCCGGCGGACAACAGGCCCGTCCGGCCTCTGACTCCGTGCCGGTCAGCTGGCCGCGTTGGCGGCCAGCAGTCCCTTCTTGCGGCTGCTGAGGATCGTGTCGACCAACCCGTACTCGCGGGACTCCTCGGCCGTCATGATCTTGTCCCGGTCGATGTCCTTGCGAACCTTCTCGATCGGCCGGTTGCAGTGCCGGGAGAGCATCTCCTCCAGCTGGGTCCGCATCCGCAGGATCTCCCGGGCCTGGATCTCGATGTCCGAGCCCTGCCCGTAACCGCCCTCGGTGGCCGGCTGGTGGATGATGATCCGCGAGTTCGGCAGCGCCATCCGCTTGCCCGGCGTGCCCGCCGCCAGCAGCACCGCCGCAGCGGAGGCCGCCTGGCCCAGGCAGACGGTCTGGATGTCCGGCCGGACGTACTGCATGGTGTCGTAGATCGCCGTCATGGCGGTGAACGAACCACCCGGCGAGTTGATGTACATGATGATGTCCCGGTCGGGGTCCGTCCCCTCCAGGGTGAGCAGCTGGGCCATCACGTCGTTGGCCGAGGCGTCGTCGACCTGGACACCGAGGAAGATGATCCGGTCCTCGAAGAGCTTGTTGTACGGGTTGGATTCCTTGACCCCGTACGACGTGCGCTCGACGAACGACGGCAGGACGTAGCGGTTGTGCACGGCCGCGAACTGGGGCGGCAGGCTGAGGTCGGTCATCGTCTGCTCCTCGATCAGCTCAGGGTCCCGGCGCCCTCGGGAACCTGAGCGGCCCCGATGATCACCTTGTCGATGAAGCCGTAGTCCATGGCCTCCTGGGCGGTGAACCAGCGGTCGCGGTCCGAGTCCGCCTCGATCTGCGCCTGGGACTGACCGGTGTGGTGCGCGACCCGCTCCTGGAACATCCGCTTGGTGTAGAGCATCTGCTCGGCCTGGATCGCGATGTCCGACGCGGTGCCGCCGAGGCCACCCGAGGGCTGGTGCATCATGATCCGCGCGTGCGGCAGGGCGTACCGCTTGCCCTTGGTGCCCGCGCAGAGCAGCAGCTGGCCCATCGAGGCCGCCATGCCCATCGCCACGGTCGACACGTCGTTGTCGATGTACTGCATGGTGTCGTAGATCGCCATGCCGGAGTAGACCGAGCCACCCGGCGAGTTGATCCAGAGGAAGATGTCCCGGTCCGGGTCCTCCGCCGCGAGCAGCAGCAGCTGCGCGCAGATGCGGTTGGCCACCTGGTCGTTGACCTCGCTGCCGAGGAAGATGATGCGTTCCTTGAGCAACCGGTTGTAGACCGAGTCGTCGAGGTTGCCAATTGAGTCGCCACCTCGGGCGTCGAGCGCCCGCGGCTTTGCTGGGATGTGCATGTCGGTCATGGCAGCCCTTCGCTCTCCGTACCGTCCTGTCCGACACTAACCGCTCAGCCGGGCGGCAGAGTCCCGCTCCGGGCACTGTTCGCTCTCAGCGCAGGGGCCCCGGGACTCGTACCCGGAAAGGGGTCGGGCCACCACCCACCGCAACCGGCGGACGGTGGCCCCACCCGACGATCAGTGCTCGTGCCCGTGCTCCGCCTCGCTGGCCTCGCGCAGCGCGTCCAGGCTGATCTCGTTGCCGGCGGTGTCCTTGATCGTGATGCGCTCCATGACCGAGGCGAGCGCCTTGCCCCGGCGGACGTCGCCGAAGACCGCGCCGGCCGCGCCGGAACGAACCAGCTGGTCGTAGTACTGCTGCGGGGCCATGCCGGCCCGCTGGGCGCGGTGGACGATCTCGTGGCCGAACTCGTCGTCGGAGACCTGCACGTCCTCGGCGTCGGCGAGGGTGTCGAGCAGCAGCTGGACCTTGACGCCCTGGGTGGCGGCCTCGGTCAGCTCGGCGTCGATCTGCTCCTCGGTCTTCTCCTCGGCGGCGAGGTAATCCTCCATCGAGGCGCCGATGCGCTCCAGCTGGTCGACCATCGCCTGCTTGCGGCTCTCCACCTCGTCGCGGATGACGCCCTCCGGCGCCGGCACCTCGGCGGCCTCGACGAGCTGCTCCAGGGCCTTGTCCCGGGCGGCGTAGATCTGCTCGACCCGCTTGCCCCGGGTGACCCGCTCACGCAGGTCGTTGCGCAGCTCCTCGATGGTGTCGAACTCGCTGGCCAGCTGCGCGAACTCGTCGTTCAGCTCGGGCAGCTCCTTCTCCTTGACCGTACGCACGGTCACCAGCACCTCGGCGTCGCGGCCGGCGAAGTCGCCGCCGACGAGCTGGGTGGTGAAGGTGACGTCCTCACCGGCGGCGAGGCCGACCACGGCCTCGTCCAGGCCCGGCAGCAGCTGCTTGCTGCCCACCTCGTGGGAGATGTTACTGGCCGAGCCGCCCGGCACCTCCTCGCCGTCGACGGTGGCCCGCAGGTCGATCTGGACGTAGTCGCCCTCGGCCGCGGCCCGCTCGACCGTCTTGAGGGTGGCGAACCGCTCGCGCAGGTTCTTCACCTGCTCGTCGATCTCGCTGTCGTCGACCTGCAGCTCGTCGACGACGACCTCGAGGGAGGCCAGGTCGGGCACGGTGATCTCCGGCCGGACGTCCACCTCGGCGGTGAAGCTCAGCGAGTCACCGTCGTTGAACTCGGTGATGTCGACCTCGGGACGACCGAGGGTCTTCAGATCGTGCTCGCGGACCGCAGCGAGGATGTTCTGCGGGATGGCCTCCTGCACCGCCTCGTTGAGCACGGTGCCGCGGCCCACCCGCTGGTCGATGATCGCCGGCGGGACCTTCCCCTTACGGAAGCCGGGGATCTGGATCTGCTGGCCGATCTCCCGGTACGCCTTCTTGAGGCTCGGCTCGAGCTCGACGAACGGCACCTCGATGGCGAGCCGCACGCGCGTCGGGCTCAGAGTCTCGACGGTGCTCTTCACAGGCGTACTCCTTGACGGATCTCGGTTGATTCTGGGCGCACTTCGGCCCATCGAGTGTAGGCGAACCGGCGTGGCCGACCGGCAGCGCCCAGGGACCCCGGCGGCGAAGCATCCCGCTCGCCCACCGTCCCGGGTGCACCGGCCCCACGCTGGAGGCAGTCGGGGTGGCGGGATTTGAACCCACGGCCCCTCGCTCCCAAAGCGAGTGCGCTACCAAGCTGCGCCACACCCCGTGGCGACGAGCAGTCTATGCCTTCCATACGACAACCGGATGCCGGGGCGTCCCCCAACGCGCCGAACATGCAGCTTCCCCAGCCGGGCCGCGCCGCAGTCGCAGCGATGTCGCAGCATCCGCCCGCTGGGGTGGCTGCGGTTTCGCGGATGTTGCGGCATCGGTGGAGGACGGATACCCCCAGATCCCCGAAACGGCGGGATACGGCCGCGCGCTCGCCGCGGGCATTGGGTAGGCTGTCGGGCGCATCCGGTTTTCCGGGCGTACGCGGGCGTAGCTCAATGGCAGAGCTTCAGTCTTCCAAACTGACGGTGCGGGTTCGATTCCCGTCGCCCGCTCCACCGCACTCCGGCCTGGGCCAGAGGCTTCATCCCCTGATCCTGGGCCGGCCGCACGCTCCCCTGACGCTGATCTTGCGGGTCGACCGCGGGCCACTACTCGCCGGGCAGGTGCCGATTCGGGTAGGTGTCCGGATGGATCCAGGCGCCGCGCACGCGCGGTGCAGGCCCGCCCACTCGGCTGCCAGCGGCCCGCGGCCGGCAGTGCGGGCGCTACGGCTTACCCGCGTTGCTCTGATGCTCGACGGCGATCCGCATCCTCAATGGCGTGGCGCACAGCCATCCGGATCACGATGTACAGGACAACCTGCCCCACCAGCCACATGACCAGCGCGAAGAACATCTGCGAAAGCGGGATCCCATCGAGCAGCATGGGCGGCACGATAGTTCGGAGCGGCCTTCCCTGCTGTCCTCCTGCTGCCGCTGTCCGGTGCTCACGTGCACCCCTTGAGCCGCCGAGGCTGTCAATGCCGGGCCAGGGACAACCGCCGCTGTGCCGACCGGTCGCTACCTAGCCCTGGAGGCGCTGCGCCCAGTACACCTGGCCGTCCTCACCCATGTAGACCAGGGCCAGCAGCAGGTCGGACATCGCCACCGGCGCGGTTGCCCTGGGAAGCTCCGGATCCGGCTCCTCGACGTACGGAAAGAGCGCGACGAAGGTGAGCGGTGCAGCCTTCTCGTCTGCCACATGGAGTCTGTTGCCGTTGCTCCGATACTCGTCCCCGAAGGTGGCATCACCCGCGCCGCGGAGCCAGGAGTAGCGCTCGGCAATCCGGTTCTCGATGCCCGCGCTCCCGATACCGACGGCGGACTGTGGCGCGGCCACGCCGAAAACCTCCGGCTTGTGGTTGGTCCGCTTGTCGATGAGGAAAACCGCGAAGTAGCCGCCGTCCAGAGGCTTGGGCGGGGTCTGCCAGGAGACCCGGCCGAGCACCAGTTGGTCGCGTCCGTAGGTGACCGGGGCATGCGCCGCCTCGCCGAGCGCAGCCTCAGCCTCGTCGTAGCTCACGAAACGGAGCGATGACGTGACGGCCAGCGCTTCCGGACCGTACGGCGGATGGTTGTGCCACCACCGCCAGCCGACCACGGAGACTGCTGCCAGGATGACGGCCGAGATGGTTGCCATCAGCCGGGTCCTCCGCGACGTCATGCTCCACAGTGAAGCACGCAAGCACCAGATCCCGGAGTGGCCGAACCGACAGTCGGAGGCTCGGCCCTGACTTACCGGGGCCGCTTGTCCTCGATGTGCACGACGTCGAGCTCATGGCCGTCCCGGTCCCGCTTGTGGCGTCCGTACAGACCGACGGCCAGGTCGCTGCCGTCCGAGATCTCGTCGGGTCCCACGTAGGTCAGCACGTCGTCGTGGTGGCCGTAGACCACCCATCCGGGACCGGGATCGAGGGTGACGGTGGGGGGATCATTCCGGAGTCGATGGATCGGCGCTACCCGCGACGGGGGCCCGGGGTGTGCGCCGGCGGACCGTGTCCCGGGCCTCCTCGGGCAGGGCGTCGGCGGCCAGCAGTTGCGGCAGCAGGTCCGGTTCGAGGGTCAGGGCACGGAAGGCGAGTTCGACGGTCACCTGGTGCTCGGGCCGGTGCACGATCTCGATCGGGTCGCCGCCGCGAAGCTCGCCCGGTTCGATCACCCGCAGGTACGCCCCGGGCACGGCGGCCTGGGTGAACCGCTTGATCCAGCCCTGCTGTTGCAGCCAGTGCTGGAACGTCGAGCAGGGGATCCGTGGGGACGACACCTCCAGTACGACGTCCGGACCGATCCGCCAGCGTTCCCCGATCAGGGCGGCGTTGACGTCGAGGCCGGCGGTGGTCAGGTTCTCCCCGAATCCGCCGTTGTCGAGCGGGACGTCCAACTCGGCCGCCCAGCGGTCCAGGTCCTCCCGGGCGTAGGCGTACACGGCCTGGTCGGTGCCGCCGTGGTGCTTGACGTCGTAGACGCGGTCGCCCGCCAGACCGACCTCGCCGGTGCCCTTGGGGCCGGGCGCTGCGACGGCGACCGGGCCCTCGATCGGCCGCTTGTCGATGCCGGTCAGCCCACCCTTGGCCGGGTTGGGTCGGGGCCGGCCCACGTTGACGGAAAGCACTCGCATCCGCTGACAGTACGACGGGTCAGCCGCGCGCGACGATTCGTTTCCACCTCGGTGAGGCCGGTGGGCATGTCGTGTCGACGCTGACCGCCGAGCGTCCGGTCCGCTGGCCTATCACCATGGCACGGCGCCAGGACAGCCACTCGGAGCCAAGTATATTCATCATGGTGAATCTGTCGGTACCATCCGGGCATCCATCGAGGTCCTGCCGAGGGCTACCGCCCAATCAGGGCCGCCAGGAGGAGGAACCGATGCCACTGCCCCGTCTGTACCGGCGAGGGCCGGCCGCCACCCGCGGGCCGCTCGCCGCACTGCTCACCGCCGCCGTCCTGGTCGCCCTGACCGGCGGCCCGGCCGCCGCCGCGCCGGCCACCGGCGAGATCCGGTATGCCGACGCACCGACCGCGCTCGCCGGCAGCTACGTCGTGGTGCTCCGCGACGACGCCACCGGCAGCCGGGCCACGGCCGACCGGCTCGCCACCCGGTACGGCGGCCACGTCGACCAGGTGTTCACCGACGCGCTGCGCGGATTCGAGGTACGCCTGACCGAGCGCGCCGCCCGACGGATGGCCGCCGACCCGGCGGTCGCCTACGTCGAGCAGAACCGGACCGTGACGCTGACGGTGCCCGGGGTGCAGTTCAACCCGCCGTCGTGGGGGCTGGACCGGATCGACCAGCGCCACCTGCCCCTCGACGGCCGGTACGCGTACCCGAACACCGCGCCGAACGTCAATGCGTACGTGATCGACACGGGTGTGCGGGGCAGCCACGGTGACTTCGGCGGCCGGGTCGGCACCGGTGTGGACCTGGTCGACGCCCTGCCGGCGGCCGACTGCAACGGGCACGGCACCCACCTGGCCGGCACCGTCGGCGGTGCCCTGCACGGGGTGGCCAAGCGGGTACGGCTGCACCCGGTACGGGTGCTCAACTGCGCCGGCAGCGGCAGCGTCGCCCAGGTGATCGCCGGAGTGGACTGGGTGCGGGCCAACGCGGTCCGCCCGGCGGTGGCGCTGATGGCCCTCGGCGGCACCGCGAGCGCCGCACTGGACGCGGCGGTGACCAACTCGATCAACGCGGGCGTCAGCTACGTGGTGGTCGCCGGCAGCTCGAACGGCGACGCCTGCAGCGGCTCCCCCGCCCGGGTTCCGGCCGCGCTCACCGTCGCCGGCACCACGCAGACCGACGCCCGGATGCCCTCCGGGAACTACGGATCCTGCCTGGACCTGTACGCGCCGGGTGCGAACATCACCTCGACCTGGCACACCACCGACACGGCGACAACGACCCTGAGCGGCGGCTCGATGGCCGCCGCGCACGTCGCCGGCTGTGTCGCGCTCGCCCTGCAGACCAACCCCAGCTGGACCCCGGCCCAGGTCGCCGCGTACCTGATCGGTCGGGCCACCGTCGGGGTGGTCTCCGGAGTGCCCAGCACCACCGCCAACCGTCTGCTCTACTGCGGCCCCTGACCGCCGGGTCAGGTCGCGGGTTGCGGATCCTGGTAGCCGGCGGCCTGACGGCGGAACAGTCGGGCGTACGTACCGTCCAGGTCGATCAGCTCCTGGTGGCGGCCGCGTTCGGTGATCGTGCCGTCGGAGAGGACGACGATCAGGTCGGCGTCGCGGACGGTGTTCATCCGGTGTGAGATCAGCAGGCTGGTCCGGCCGGCGCGGTGTGCGGCGAGGCGTCGGCTGATCTCGTATTCGGCCTCGGCGTCGAGGCCGGCGCTGGGTTCGTCGAGCACGAGCAGGTCGGCGTCCTCGCGCATCAGTGCCCGGGCCAGCGCGACCCGCTGCCACTGCCCGCCGGAGAGCACCACTCCGGTGGTGGGGTCGTCGCGGTCCTCGGCGTTCATGTAGACCCGGGTGAGCAGGGTGTCGTAGCCGCGGGGCAGCGTCGACAGGATGTCGTCGACGCCGGCCAGTTGGGCCGCCGCCCGGATCCGGGCCGGCTCGTCGAGGGCGGCCACCTCGCCGAGGCCGATGTTGTCGGCGGCACTGAGGTCGTACGCCATGAAGTCCTGGAACAGCACGCCGATCCGCGCCCGCAGCTCGGCCGGGGGCAGGTCACGCAGGTCGACGCCGTCCCAGCGGATGCTGCCGCGGGTCGGGTCGTAGAACCGGCACAGCAGTTTGACCAGGGAACTCTTGCCGGCGCCGTTGCGCCCGACCAGGGCGACCGACGAGCCGGCGGGGATGCGCAGGCTCACCCCGCGCAGCACCCACGGCAGGTCGTCGCCGTAGCGGAACCACACGTCGTCGAGCTCGATGCCGTGCCGCAGCGGTGGCACCGCCGGTAGCGCGGTGGCGCGGGCGGGCAGGTCGGGTGGGGCCTCCACGACGAAGCGGTAGTGCCCGAACAGCAGCATCGCCTCGTGCAGTCGGCCGGCGTTGACGAAGGCGGTGCTCAGCCCGCCCTGCACGCCGGCGACGGCGGCCACGAAGACGGACACGTCGCCGATGGTGAGCGCGCCGGACCGGGCGGCGGCGACCGCCCAGATCAGACCGAGCCCGGCCACCACCGCGCCGAGCAGACCCTGCACGGACTGCACGAGCAGCTCGCGCCGGTCCATCCGGCGTTGGCCGGCCTGGATGCCGCGCAGTTCGGTGAGCATCCGGGCGCCGAACAGCCCGCCCAGGCCGTACAGGCGGACCTCCTTCGCGGCGGTGACGCTTGTCATCAGCTGGGCGTAGAAGAACTCCCGCCGGGCGGCGTGCCCGTACTCCCAGAGCAGCGCGGCGCGCTGCCGGCCGAGCCGCAGCTCCGCCCGCAGGGTGGGTACGGCGGCCACCGCCACCACCAGCACCATCCACGGGTTGATCGCGGCCAGGGTGGTGAGGAAGGCGAGCATGGTGATGAGCCCCTGAGCGGCGCCGAGGAAGCCGCTGACCACCTCCGGCGGCCCGGCGGGGCCGGTCTCCGCGGCGATGCTGAGCCGGTCGTGGAAGGCCGGATCCTCGAACCGGCGCAGCCCGAGCATCCGGCCGACGGCAGCGAACAACCGATGCCGCGCGGCCAGCCCGACCGATCGTTGCAGCTCGGCGTCGACGTAGCGGCCCAGTTCGGGCAGGAGCACGGCGGCGGCGCCCGCGCCGGCCAGCAGCAGCACCGGCCCGGTGAGCCGGTCGTCGCCGGCGGCCAGCCGGTCCAGTACGACCTTCATCAGCCAGGCGACGGCGATGGGCACCATGCCCCCGACGACGGTGAGCAGCACCCGGGCGATGAGCCAGCGGCGGGACGCGGCCCACGCCATCCGGGTCGCCTCGATCAGCGACCCGCCTGCTTGTCTGATCACGGGGCGTTGGTGGCGGGCACCCGGTCGAGCACGAAGTGGCTGGCGACCACGGTGTCGCCGGATAGCAGACCGAAAGCGGGGTAGCCGTCCACTCCGAAGGCGCGGGCCACGGGACCGCGTTCGGGCTCGTTGACCACCCGGGCCACCGGCGTGAGCCGTTCGCAGAGTTGGGTGGCGGCTTCGCCGGCGCCCAGCACGACGGCCAGCGCCTGTTCCCGCCCGCCGGGGATCGCCTCGGCCCGGGCGACGAATCCGGGCAGGCTCTCCGCACACGCCGGGCAGCTCGGCGAGAGGAACGCCACAAGGGTTTCGCCCCGCAGCCCGGCCCGGGACACCGGCGTGCCGTCGACCGTGGTGGCGGTGAAGTCGCCGATCGTGGCACCGGCGGTCAGCATGATCGGCTCGGGGTTCTCCACCCCCTCGATGCTGACCTTCAGCAGGGTGGACTGCCGCCGCAACTGCGCGAGCACGACCAGCAGGACTGTGGTGTTGACCAGACACAGCACCGTGACCACCAGCAGCAGGACGGTCGTGAGGGCCATGTCACCTCCGGTCGGGTCAGCGGTGAGGGTGGGCGGCGACGGTGGCCGGACGCCGCCGAAGGCCAGCGCCGCCCCGCCGAGGGCGACCGCCGTCAGCAGCAGGTTACGGATGACGTGGGCGGGGCCGGGTGGGCGTTCGGTGACGCCGAAGCAGCGGCAGGGCTCGCGGACGCCCCGGCGGACCATCCCGGCCACGGCCACCGTGAAGGCGGCGAACAGGCCGGTGGCCAGCGCGAAGGCCGTAGGCGCGAGGGCCGGGACGGCGACGGCGGCGAGCAGCGTCGCGGCGGTCAGCGCCTCGGCCGCCAGCACCCCCACGGCGAGCGCGCCCGCCCGTGCCGCCGGCACCCCGACGGTACGGGGCAGCGAGGCGCGGAAGGTCGCGAAGGCGGCCCGGTTGCGCACCTTGCCGGCCAGCGCCCAGCCGAGCGTGCCGCCCAGGGCCAACTGGGCGGCAAGCAGCAGCGCCCCGGTCATCTCAGTAGCCGACCTGGGTGACCTCGCCCCGCCGGAAGGGGCCGCCGGCCAGCAGCAGGTCGGCGATGGTCTCGTCCATCGGCAGACCCAGATCGTGCTGCAGCCACATGAACTGCCCGCCCGGGTTCACCTCCAGGAAGACGTACTCCCCGTCGGGGGTGACGATGAAATCGATGGCCGCGTAGACGAGGCCGAGGTGGTCGAGCAGGCGTTGGGTCTTCGCCACCACCTCGTCGGGCAGCGGCTTGTACGGCCCGTACGGCAGGTGGTTCTCGCCACGCCAGTCCACCGAGGTGGTGGGCAACGCCTGCGAGTCGATGACCACCGGGAACCAGGTGTTCCCGACGACGGTCAGCCGGACCTCGTACGCCTTCTCGATGTACTCCTGGAACATGCAGATCGTGTGCTGGACCCGGTCGGCGTTGGTCAGCACCTCATCGCCCACGACTGTGGTGTAGAGGCCGCTCGGGAAGGCGCCCGGGTAGTGGATGACCCCACCGGTGAGTGCCTTGTAGACGACGGGCTTGTCGGCGGCGCTGACCAGGGCGCGTACCTCGTCGGGGTCGTTGGTGAGCAGGGTGCGGGGCACCCGCATGCCGACCTGCTTGGCCAACTGGAGTTGGTAGGGCTTGAGTTCGGCGACGGCGTCGACGTCGGGGCGGTTGACCCAGAGGCAGTCGGTGCTGCGCAGGATGCCGCCGATGCCGTGCAGCGCCTCGTTGCGGGCGAACTGCTGCTCGGCCTCGCTCATCTGTTCGTGGAAGCGGAAGGCTGTGGGGCGGCGGTACCACACCCCGGAGAGCCGATCGAGATCGACCTCCCGCCCGCGGTGCAGCAGCCGCCGCCGCTCGCCATCGAAATCCGAGGTGGTGAACGTCAGCGTCTGCGGGAAGTAGCTCAGGTCGACGCGGACGATGTCGGCGCCCCGCGCGGTGAGGGTCCGCACGACGGGGTCGACCGTGGGATCGAAGTCCTGGGTGAAGATCAGGATCCCGCGATCAGATGGCGAGGTGGTCATGCGTCGTCCTTACGCGCAGGCGTCGTCGGTCACGCAGTCTCCGCAGTTGGAGCCGGAGGTGCGGGTCTTGGTGTAGACACCGGCGGTGATGGCGCCGTCCGGGGTGACCCAGACCTGCTGGTCGGCGTCGTAGTAGCCGAGCTCGGTCTCGGTCTCCGCCGGAGTGCCCGGCTCCCAGTTGGCGAAGAGGTAGCCGAAGGGCTGGCGGTCGTGGTCGGCGGGCAGCGGCTGGCTGAAGTCGTGCCCACTGGTCATCGACAGCGAGGTGCGCAGGGGGTTGCGCGTCAGGGTGGCCGTCACGTCTGGTCTCCTTCTTTTCCGACTCTTTCGGCTGGCGGGTTGTCAGCCGACGACAGCGGCTCGGTAAGGCCGATAATCCCGGGCACCTCAGCGGAAAATGACCAGGTCTGGTCACCCGCGTCGTAGTGCCCGGCGTCAAGGATGAGATCGGATTCCAATTCGTCGTGGTCGGCGCGGTCGTAGAGGTATCCCAGTGGTGCAAGGTGGTGCCCGCGACGACGTTCACGCAGCTCGACATCGACGGCCCGCACGACGAGACGGGTGCCATCGAGCTCGGGACGGTCCAGCCGGAGGACGGTGACCGGGATGCTCGCGCCCCCCGGAAATCCGTCGCCCGTGACCTGTGCCCCGTTACTCACAGAGCCCATCCTATAGACGCATTCACGTTTAGGAAGACCTGCGTACATGGAAATTTCACGAGCCGGGGGAGCTTGCGGTTGCAATATTCCGTCCGCCAGCAGGCCCTTTTCCCCTTACCGGAAAATATGTCCGCGCACCCGAAATGCGGTGACGGTCATAAATTTGCCACCAATTCGGACAGGTGCCATCATGTCCGTAGTGTGGCGGGTCGCGCACGTACCGTACCCGACCCGGGGGATGAACCGGCTCCGTCCGGGTATGCAGCGGCCGTCCTGGTGGAGTGACGACCTTCCGGTCGCGATGCCCGCGACCGGTTCCGTCGGGCGGGTCGGCATGACGCGCCGACCCGCCCGACGACGCGACCTCAGGTGGTCAGCCAGTTCCAGGCGTCCATGACCCACTGGGTCTGTTGCAGGTAGGCGATGCCCAGTCCGGTCAGGAAGAGCGCGGTGACCAGGTGCGCGCCACGGGCGCTGCGCCGTACCCGACCCAACTGCCGTTCCAGCACCAACCGGCCCAGCAGCCGGGTCAGCGCGAAGAGCCCCGCCGCCACCAGCAGGCTCAGCACGAAGATCAGGAACGGTCCGGCGAGATCACCCCCGCCGGAGATCGCCCAGATTCCCCAGCACACGAAGGCGAACAGCGCGCCTGCGGCGCTCCACTCGCCACCCTTGCGCAACTGCGCCATGTGCCAACTCAACGGCCGGCGCGGCGCGGGCTCGCCCGGCCAGCCGGTGCCGGTCGGCACCTGGTCCACCGCCGTGAACGGCTCGGTACGCGCCGCGTTGGCCCCCACCGAGGCCACGCCACGCCGGTACGGATCACGCTGCGGCGGAATGCCGCCACCGGGCTGCGGCGGCACCTCCACGGTCCGCTCCGCCCACGGCTGCGTCTGGTCGGCCATGTCGTTCCCTCCCCCTCGGCTGGCGGTGAACTTGATCACCGCCGGGCCCTGCTTCGAGGGTAGCCAGCCGACAAATAGGTCGCCGCACCCGCACCGATCCGATACACACGACCAGTGACCAGCACTTCCCTGCCGATCAGCAGCGCCCGCGCCGAAGACTTCGACGAGATGGGCCGTTTCCTCAACTTCCTGTTCCACCACGGCCTCGAACCCGAAGCCCACGAGACCGAGCGTGTGATTTTCGAACCGCAACGCGCCCTGCTGGTACGCGACGGTCCCGAGGTGGTCGGCACCACGGCCGCGTTCACCCGCGCACTGGGGGTGCCCGGCGGTGAGGTGGCGGCCGCACACGTCAGCATGGTCGGGGTGGCGCCCACCCATCGGCGGCGAGGTCTGCTCACCGCGCTGATGCGCCGACAACTACGCGAGGTCCACGCGGCCCGCCGGGAACCGGTCACGGTGCTCTGGGCCAGCGAGGGGCGGATCTACCCCCGCTTCGGCTACGGGCTGGCGGCGCAGCGCCTGCAGCTGACCGGCGACACCAACGAGCTGCGGCTACCGCCGCCGACCGCCGACGAGGGCCGGCTACGCCTGGACCGTCCGGCCGATCGCCTGGCCGACCTCTCCCGGGTGTACGACACCGTACGCGCGGGCCGGCCGGGCTGGTCCGCCCGCGACGACCGGTGGTGGCGCTACGTCCTGCTCGATCCGGAGGCCCACCGGGGCGGTGCCACCGAACGACGGGTGGTGCTGCACGAAGGAGCTGACGGCGTCGACGGGTACGGCCTGTTCCGCACCAAGTCCGACTGGGACGGCACCGGCCCGAAGTGCCAGACCAGCGTCGACGAGGTGGTGGCGACAAGTGTCGCCGGATACCGGGCGATCTGGCGGATGCTGCTCTCGATCGACCTGACCCGCCAGGTGAGCTTCCTCCGGGCCGCCGTGGACGAGCCCCTGCTGCGGCTGGTCGACGAACCACGCCGGCTCAACCCGCGCCTGGTCGACGCCCTGTGGGTACGCGTGGTGGACGTACCGGCCGCGATGGCCGCCCGCCGCTACGCCACCGACGTCGACGTGGTCATCGAGGTGACCGACGACCTGCTGCCGGAGAACACCGGTCGGTGGCGGCTACAGGGTGGCCCGAAGACGGCCAGTTGCGTACCGGCGAATGGTCCGGCCGACCTGGCCTGCGACATCAGCTGCCTGGGCGAACTCTTCCTCGGGGGTAGCACCCTGACCGCGCTGGCCGACGCCGGCCGGGTACGCGAACTGCGGCCCGGTGCGCTGGCCGCTGCCGACCCCGCGTTCATCTGGCACCGCGCTCCCTCGGCCCTGGAAGTCTTCTGACCCCCTGTCCCCCGAGGTCCGCCGCCCCTTCTCACGAGGTCTTGCTGATCCTGATCAGCAAGACCCCGATCACACCGACCGCCGGTCGGGAGCAGGACCAGTTCCTGACCGGCGGCACAGTGCCGCGTCCGACCCCACGTCGCACCGCTGACAGCGACGATTGCCGTGCCCGTGTGTGCTTTCAGTGTCAAATATCGGGGGTGCGGAAGGCCCCGAGACCGTGATCGACAACCGTCAGCCCAGGTAGGGTCGGGGGGTGGCGGACGAGGCACGACGGCGACGACGACACCGGCACCAGGGCGGAGCACAGGGGACCGCTGATTCCAGCGCCGCAGCGACCACAGCGGGGGTGCACGACAGCGCGGAGCCGCCTCGCGGACGACGCGCCGGCGGGGGCGAGGAGAACGAGCGCGGGCTACGCGGCCTGGTCGGCTCGGGCTCGTCGCAGGTGAGCGTGACAGCGGCCATGCGGGCCCGAGACGCCGCCCGCCCCACCGACGAGGACCTCGCCGCAGCCGAAGCCGAGATCGTCATCGTGCGCCGGAACTGGACCCCCCGCGACGAACTCCCCCGCCGCTGACCCCGGCCGACGGCCTGACCGACCGGCCCCGCCTGTCCAGGCACCGGGCACCGGGCACCGGGCACCGGGCACCGGGCACCGGGCACCGGGCGGTTCTAGATCGTGCTCGATTCGGGATCGAGTGGTGTCCCGACGACGGGGAGACCACTCGATCCCAGATCGAGGCGCGATGCCGGCGCGCCCCCGAGCGGATCCCGACGGATGGGGTTGCCCAGGGCGGGTGCGGAGGGGTCAGGGCAGGTCGGGCAGTTTGCGGGTCTGCTCGTAGTCGGCGACCTGGGTGATGCGGCGGGCGTGCCGCTCGCTGCCGGAGAAGGCGGTGGTCAGGAACGCCTCGACGATGGCGGTCGCCTCGTCCAGGGTGTGCTGGCGAGCACCGACCGCGACCACGTTGGCGTCGTTGTGCTGCCGGCCGAGTTGGGCCGTCTCGACGCTCCAGGCCAGCGCCGCACGGACCCCGGCGACCTTGTTGGCGGCGATCTGCTCGCCGTTGCCGGAGCCACCGATGACCACACCCAGGCTGCCCGGGTCGGCCACCACGCGGGTGCCGGCGTGCAGGCAGAAGGCCGGGTAGTCGTCGTCCGGGTCGAAGACGTGCGGGCCGACGTCGACCACCTCGTACCCCTGCTTGGCGAGGTGGTTGGCCAGGTGCACCTTCAACTCGAAACCGGCGTGATCGGATCCCAGGTAGACGCGCATACCGGGCAGTCTGTCAGGCCCGCCGGACCGGGCACCGCCGGGGCGGGGCCGGGCGCGACGGACGCCACCTTTCGCAGGGTCGGCAGCATCACGTCACACCCGGCCCACCCGGCATCCGTACCGAGCGGGATCGGCGTCCCGACCGGGGTGGCTCGGGGTCCTACGCGGGGTCCGGCAACTCGGCGACCACCAGTCCGCCGCGTGCCTTCGGGGTGAACCAGGTGCTCTTGCGCGGCATCTTCTCCCGGGCCAGGTTCACCGCGACGAAGTCGTCCACGGTCACCGGCGCGATGAGGATGGCCAGCTCGGCCCGGCCGGCCTCGACCTCACCGGTCAGCCAGCTCGCCGGGTAGTCGCCACCGACGTAGGTGATCCGCTTGTCGCCCGGGTCCAGTCCGAGGGCCTCACGCAGCAGCAGCCGCTCGACCAGGGCGTGGTCGAGGTTCTCCAACCGGCCCGCGCCGGTGTGCGGCAGCGTCACGTCGTACGCCTGGCCGGGAAGCTGGAGCACGACGCTGCCGCCGGTCGCCGGGACCTGCACCGGGCCGTCGACGGCGGTGATCTGCGCGCCGGCGGCGCGCAGCCGGTCGAGCAGTTCGTCCGGCGTGGTCGGCAGCTCGCTGACCAGGCGGTTGTACGGCTGGATGGCCACCGAGGCGGGCGTGGTGACCACCGCGAGGAAGCGGCGGAACCCGCCGGTCTGGGCGGCGAGGCTGCGGTGGTTGCCGTCGGCGACGACCAGTTCGCCACCGGAGGCGAGCGCGGTCAGCTCGTCCTGCTCCGGGCCCGGCCCGAGCAGCCAGATGGCGTGCGTACGCCCGGCCTGGTCGGTGTCGGTGGCGGCGGGGGCGCCGGCCGCGTCGGTGGCCGTGGCGAGCGCGGCGTGCAGTTCGTCACCGCGCCCGGTCTGCAGCAGCAGTACGGGCGAGAGCAGGTGACCCAGCGCCTCGGCCAGGGCGACCCGCTCGCGCACCTTGGCGATGAAGACGTCCTCGTTGCGGATGACCAGGCCCGGCTCGTCGGCCCGGGTGGAGATCTGATCGGTGTCGACCATGGCGAAGATGCCGTACGCCGGCTCCTCGCCGGGTGCGGTGATCCGGTACAGCACCACCACCTGCTCGGCGGGGGTGTAGCTGCCGTCGGCCTTCGCCTCGGCGAGCCGGGTCGCGGCGTCCGGCAGGGCGTCGCCGAAGGTCTTGCCGAGGCTCTCCGGAGCCCGGTGCGGCATCTCGATGCCGAGGGCGCTGTGCGGATTCGCCTCGATGATCGCGGTGATCTCCGCGTCGTCGGCGAACTCGTCATAGTTCTGCGCTCCGGTGCCGCCAGTGGTGATCCAAGCCCGCGTGATCGGGTGCACGACCGTCATGACCCATGACGCTACCGTCGCCACTTCCCGCTCCGTCGCCGGACCCACACCCCGCCCACCAGGTGAAAGGAAGGGCCCCGGCTTAACGCCTCAGGTAGAGCAGGGGTCCCTTGTTAACACTCCGACTCGCCCGCGCGACGATGCCGGCCGACGGGGGCCGGCAGCACCGCCGGCCGCCGCACCGGCCGCGGGCCCTGGTTGCGGATCTCCCGACCGGGCGGCGTCAATCGTGAGGTGGCTGGAACGCGGGCAACGCCCACCACCGGGGTACGACCCAGCACTCCCGCGGCGTTCAGCGGGTGCTCCTGCTGCGGCACCGGCCAGCCGTCGGGACGGTGTGGAGGTGGACTCGGCCACATCTCGCCGCGCTCCTGCCGCAGCTTCGACCAGCCCTCCGCACGGTCCTGCCGAGGTGCCGACCGGTCCTCAGCGCACTCCTGCCGGGGCGCCGGCCAGCTCTCGACGACATCCTGCCGGGGCATCGGCCAGCGCAGGTTCGCCGTGGGAGAGGGCGCGGCGCTGCCAATCCCCTCCCTACGGCTCCGACGGTCATCGACCGGGGCACGGTGTTTGGCCATCTGACGCCTCCACGAGCGGCGGCCGACGGGCACAGGTACGGCCCGCCAGCACTCTGCGGACACCCGGTCAAACGAGTCCGCGAAGGCAGCGGTGACGCCGCACCCGGCACGCGAGGCGGCTTCGGAGGCGACGTAGGTGTGGTGTTAACAAGGGGCCCGGGCTATGCACGAGGCGTTAATAAGGTGCCCTTCCTTACACCTCAGTCGAAGGTGGGTTCGAGGTCGCGGCTGCGCTTGAGTTCGAAGAAGCCGGGCGTGCCGGAGACCAGCAGCACACCGTCCCAGAGCCGGCCGGCGGCCTCGCCCTTCGGCGCCGGGGTGACCACCGGGCCGAAGAAGGCGACCTGTCGTCCGTTCGGGCCGGGTGCGTGGATGACCGGGGTGCCCACCTCGGTGCCGACCGGCCGCATGCCCTGCTCGTGGCTCTCCCGCAGGGCCGTGTCGAGCCGGCTGTCCTCGGCGGCGGCGGCGAGTTGCGGGTCCAGGCCGGCGTCGGTGAGGGCGGCGGCGAACAACTCCGGACCGACGCGCTCCTTGCCCAGATGGATGCGGGTGCCCAGGGCGGTGTAGAGGGCACCGAGCACCGCCGGCCCGTACCGCTGCTGGGCGGCGATGCAGACCCGCACCGGCCCCCACCCGGTACGCATCGCCTCCTGGTACTGCTCGGGCAGTTCGCGGCCCTCGTTGAGCACCGACAGGCTCATCACGTGGAAGCGGACCTCGATGTCGCGGACCTGCTCCACCTCCAGCAGCCAGCGGGAAGTGATCCACGCCCAGGGGCAGATCGGATCGAACCACATGTCGACGCTGCTGCGCTCGTTCATGGTGAGGTCCCTTCGCATCGATGGCACCGTGCCTGCGGTGCACTTCCGATCCTTACTCCCTGCCCGCCCTGTCGGGCCGGAAACGGCTGCGTGACCTCGCCCACCACCGGGTGCCCGCGCATGGAAGACTCGGCATCGGACGGGCCGTCACGGGCGGTCCACGACGATGTGGCCGTGGCGTACGGCGAGAACGGGATGGAGACGAACGTGCCGGGAGTGCGCAACCTGACGCAGGTCGAGGCGACCGAGCGGGCTCGCCTGCTCGACGTGACGGGGTACGACATCAATCTGGACCTGTCCAGCGCCGTCCACGCGGCGGGGGGTCGTACCTTCCGGTCGATCACAGAGGTGCACTTCCGCTGCACCGAACCGGGTGCCAGCACCTTCATCGAGGTGGCGGCGGACTCGGTGCGTTCGGCGACGCTGAACGGCACGTCGATCGACCTGGCCGGCTTCTCCGCCGAGAAGGGACTGACGCTTACCGGGCTGGCCGGCGAGAACGTCCTGGTCGTCGACGCGGACTTCGCGTACTCGAACTCGGGGCAGGGGCTGCACCGCAGCGTCGACCCGGTGGACGGGGAGACCTATCTCTACAGCCAGTTCGAGACGGCCGACGCCCAGCGGGTCTTCGCCTGCTTCGACCAGCCGGATCTCAAGAGCGTCTACACCTGGCACGCCACCGTCCCGGAGCACTGGAAGGTGATCTCCAACGCACCGGTGGAGCGCGTCGAACCGGCCGGCGACGACCTCAAGACCGTCCACTTCGCCACCTCGGCGCGGATGAGCACCTACATCACCGCGCTGTGCGCCGGGCCGTACCACGAGGTGCGGGACAGCCACGACGGCATCGACCTGGGCCTGTTCTGCCGGACCTCGATGGCACAGTACCTGGACAGCGACGACCTGTTCCTGATCACCAAGCAGGGCTTCGACTTCTTCCACGAGCAGTTCGGCGTGCGCTACCCGCTGCCGAAGTACGACCAGTTGTGGGTACCGGACTTCAACGCCGGCGCGATGGAGAACTTCGGCTGTGTCACGCACGCCGAGTCGCACTACCTGTTCCGCTCGCAGGTCACCGACTTCGAGTACGAGCAGCGGGCCAACACGATCCTGCATGAGATGGCCCACATGTGGTTCGGTGACCTGGTCACCATGCGCTGGTGGAACGACCTGTGGCTCAACGAGTCCTTCGCCGAGTGGGCCAGCCACTGGTGCAACACGCACGCCACCCGGTTCACCGAGGCGTGGACGACGTTCCTGTCGATCCGGAAGAACTGGGGCTACCGGCAGGACCAGCTCTCCTCCACCCACCCGGTCTACTGTGAGATGCCCGACCTGGAGGCGGTCGAGGTCAACTTCGACGGCATCACGTACGCCAAGGGCGCCAGCGTGCTCAAGCAGCTGGTCGCGTACGTGGGCCTGGAGTCCTTCCTGGCCGGTCTGCGGGCCTACTTCGCCAAGTACGCCTGGGGTAACGCCACCTTCGACGACCTGCTCTCCGAACTGGAGGCCGCCTCCGGTCGCAAACTGCGCACCTTCGCCAGCCAGTGGCTGGAGACGGCGCAGGTGAACACGCTGCGGCCCGAGTTGACCATCGGCCCGGACGGCACGTACCAGCAGGTGGTGGTGCGGCAGGAGGCGTCGGAGGGGTACCCGACCCTGCGTACCCACCGCATCGGCGTCGGGCTCTACGACCTGACCGAGGGCCGGTTGGTCCGCCGGGAGCGTCTGGAGGTCGACATCGACGGTGAGCTGACTGAGCTGCCTCAGCTCGTCGGCGTGCCCGCGGCCGACGTGCTGCTGCTCAACGACGACGACCTCACCTACACCAAGCTGCGGTTGGACGAGCGGTCGATGGCCACTGTGGTGCAGCACATCGCCGGTTTCGACTCGTCGCTGGCGCGGGCGCTGTGCTGGACGGCGGCGTGGGACATGACCCGCGACGCCGAACTGGCCACCCGCGACTACATCGCGCTGGTGCTGGCCGGGCTGCCCGCCGAGACGGACATCAACCTGGTCACCGCCACTTTGCGCCAGGCGAGCAGCGCCCTGACCTTCTACGCCGACCCGGCCTGGGCGCCCACCGGCTGGGCCGACCTGGCCCGTACCGCGCGGACCGCCCTCGCCTCGGCCGAGCCGGGCAGCGGGTTCCAGCTTGCCTGGGCCCGGGCGTACGTCTCGGCGGCCCGCGACCCGGAGGACCTGGCCGTGCTGCGCGGCTGGCTGGACGGCACGCAGGTGACGCAAGGGCTGACCATCGACACCGAGCTGCGGTGGAGCGTGCTGCAGGCGTTGGTGGCCAACGGGGTGGCCGGTGCGCCGGAGATCGACGCCGAGCTGGCCCGGGACCGGACCTCCAGCGGTGAGCGGGAGGCCGCGTACGCGCACGCGCTGGTGCCGACCGCGGAGAACAAGGCTGCCGTCTGGGCGCAGCTGACCGGTGCCGAGGCGCTGCCGAACTGGCGCAACCGGGCGCTGTTGCAGGGCTTCAGCCACCCGGCGCAGGTCGAGCTGATCACGCCGTACCGGCCGCGGTACTTCGAGGTCGTGGGGCAGGTGTGGGCCAGCCGGGACAGCGAGCCGGCGCAGGAGTTCGCGATGCTGGCCTACCCGGCGTACCTGGTCGAGGAGGACACCGTCGAGGCGACCGACGCCTGGCTGGCGCAGCAGGGCAGCCCGGCGCCGCTGCGCCGGCTGGTGGCCGAGGGCCGCGATGGGGTGGTCCGGGCCGTGGCGGCGCGGGCCCGGGACGCGCGCAGCGCCTGAGACAGACCTGAGCCCGGCCTCCGCGTACGTCGCGGGGGCCGGGCTCAGTGGTGTCGGAAGCGGTCAGCCCTTGCCGGCGTAGCGGGAGAGCTGGTCGAGGCCCTGGATGATGCCGCCGGCCAGGTCGCCACCGCCGAACGAAGCCACCATCGACAGCGCAGCGATCTTGGCGTACGTGTCGGGGACCCGCTTGCGGGCGTACCGGCCGGTGACGATCTCCAGCTGCCGCTGGTTGGGCGAGACGGCGATCAGCACGGAGCGGTCCGGGTTGGCCAGCTGCCGGTGCAGCCGCTCGGCGTGCTCCCGGATCGGCTCGTCGAGACCGCCGACGAAGACCGAGAAGACCAGTCCGGTCGTCCGGTCGGCCAGCCGCAGCGCCTCGTCGATGCGCAGCAGCTGACGGGTCGAGAACGGCCCGTCGAGCACGTCGGGCCGGGGCTCCGTCCCGGTCTCGGGCTGCATCTCACCAACGGTCACTTGCGCCTCCGGTTCCACCGGCCGGCGTCTCGACGCCGGCCTGCTCCTGCTTGCGGCTGGTCAACGCCGGTGCCTGTGCACCGGCGGCCAGCACCGCGCCGGCCGAGTCGGCCAGCTCGCCCGGCTGACTGAGGAACCAGACCGGCGTGAAGTTGAACGGACGGCCCGGCCGGTAGCGCTTCGCGCCGCCACCGCCGTCGCGGCTGCTGCCCGCGTACACGAGGCCGGCGATCACCAGCACGACGGCTGCCGGGATGCCGACGAAGACCAGCAACGTGTCGGTTACAGACAATCCCAACGCCCCCAGGCGGAAAGAGAGACCTTCGACCGGATCGGGTGACGGATCACCGCGGTGACCTCCCGACTCCGCTGCCACTCACGTTAGCGGAGTCGACGCCCCGCCAGAGCACGGGGTGGCGATCCCAACCGCCACAGGAGCCCTCAAGCTGCGCAGCTGTGGCGATCAGTGTCGCGTCGGCACCGTACCGTCCGGTGAGGAGCACCCCCACCGGCAACCCTTCGGCGGTCGTTCCGACCGGCAACGAGACGGACGGATCACCCGTGACGTTGAACACCGCACAGTACGGCGAGAAGCGGCGTTGCCGGTCGAAGTCCTCTTCCGGGGTACGCCCCTGCGTGAACCAGCCGACCGGAGCCTGCGGCGCGGACAACGTCGGGCAGAGCAGCAGGTCACAGCCGGCGGTGCGGCGGACACCGGCGCGTACCTGCACCTGAAGTTCGCCCAGGGTGGTGGTCAGGGTGCCGGCGGAGACGTCGGCACCTCGGGACCGCATGAAGCGGGTCAACGGCAGCAGCAGGTGCTCCCCTTCGGGCGGCACCGGGGTGAGCGCGAGGACGTACCAGAGGGTCTCGAACAGCGGCCAGACCTGCGGCCCGAGCGGCGGTGGCACCTCGACCACCTCGTGGCCGGCGGCGGTGAGCAGCGCGGTCGCCCGGTCCACCGCGGCGACGCAGTCCGGGTGCACGGGCTCGTCGACGAGCATCGCGGCGGTGAACCGGCCGACCCGCAGCCGACCCGGCGCGGCGGCCCGGGCCGCACCCAGGTAGCCCTCGGCCGGCGGGGCCGGCGGCAGGTACGGCTCGCCCGGCACCGCGACGGCCATCACGTCGAGCAACGCGGCCACGTCGGCGACTGTCCGCCCGATCGGGCCGTTGCTCGGCAGGCCGTAGGCGCCGAAGCCGAGCGGACCGCTGGAGACCAGGCCACGGCTGGGTTTGTAGCCGATCAGGCCACACAGGGAGGCCGGGATGCGCAGCGAGCCGCCACCGTCGGAACCCTGCGCCACCGGCACCAGGCCCGCGGCCACCGCCGCCGCCGCACCCCCGCTGGACCCACCCGCGGTGTACGACAGGTCCCACGGGTTACGGGCCGGCGGAGCCACCAACCCCTCCGAGTAGAGCGAGCAGCCCAGCTCGGAGGTGGTGGTCTTGCCGAGGCTGACCAGTCCGGCCGCCTTGATGAACCGCACCACGTCAGCGTCGACCGGCGGGACGAAGTCGGCGAAGGCGGCCGAGCCGAAGGTGGTGCGTACCCCGGCGGTCAACGTCAGGTCCTTGATCGCGGTCGGTACGCCGTGCAACGGCCCGCGTTCACCGGGCGGTGTCGCGTCGGCGGCGCGGGCGGCCTCGCGGGCCCGGCCGGCGGTGACCGTGACGAACGCGCCGACGGTGTCGCCGAGCGCGTCGACGCGGCGCAGGTGGTGCTCGACCACCTCCAGGCTGGACAACTCACCACGGGCGATCGCCTCGGCCTGCTCCAACGCGGTCAGGTCGTGCGGCTCGGCCATACCGCCATCCTGCCCTGCCCGTCAGCACGATGCGGTTGCCACGCGCTGATCAAGATGACCGATTTCAGCCACTTCGCACCGCACGCGAGGGACCAGGCGGGCGGGCCCGGTCAGCCGTACAGGAAGCGTCGGGCGTTGCCGCCCAGCAACCGTGCGCGCTGGTCCTCGGTGAGGAAGTCGGCGTCGTGGATCACCTGTCCGACCGGGCGTTCCCCCAGCGGGTACGGGTAGTCGCTGCCGAGCAGCACCTGGTCGACGCCCATGGTGTCCACCAGCAGGCGCAGCGCCGGTGGCGCGAAGACCACCGAGTCGACGAAGAACCGGTCGACGTACGAGCTGGGCGGGGCGGCGGAGGCACCGCGTACCAGGTCGCCACGGCGGTGCCAGGCGTTGTCGGCCCGCCCCAGCCAGAACGGGAAGCTGCCGCCGCCGTGCGCGAAGCAGATCCGCAGGCTGGGCGGCACCTTGTCGAAGACCCCGCCGAGGATCATCGACAGCACCGACAGGTGGGTCTCGGCCGGCATCCCGGTGAGCCAGCGGGCCATCCAGCGGTCGAGGCGGGGGCCGCCCGGCATGTCCCAGGGGTGGACGAAGACCGGGGCGCCGACCTCGGCGCAGTGGGTCAGGAACGTCACGATCCCGGCGTCGTCCAGGTCCCGGTCGCCGACGTGGTTACCGATCTCCACGCCGACGTGGCCGGCCGCCAGGCAGCGGTCCACCTCGGCGCAGGCCGCGTCCGGGTCCTGCAACGGCACCTGGCAGAAGGGCAGCAGGCGGTCGCCACCGGCCGCGGTGACCTCCAGGGTCAGGTCGTTGAAGATGCGGGCCACCTTCACCGCCTGATCGGCCGGGCGCTCGTAGCTGAAGAAGACCGGGGTGGGCGAGACGACCTGCACGTCGACCCCGTCTTCGGTCATGTCGGCCAGCCGGGTCGGCGCGTCCCAGCACTGTGCACCGATCGGGCGGAACTCGGTCTCCCCGACCATGATCATGGCGGCGCGTTCCGAGTCGATCCGCAGCCAGGGCCAGCCGGACCCGCCGCAGGCCGCGGCGAGGTCCGGCCACCCCTTCGGTACGACGTGCGAGTGCACGTCCACCACCGGGTGGGTCAGCGACTGGGCCATCAGCCCTTGCCCGGGTGCAGGGTGCCGCAGTGGTCGCAGGTGCGCGCCGTCTCGTCGGCGTAGAACGCGCCGAACACCGGGGGCAGGTCGGCGGCGATGTCGCGGACCTGCAACTCGACCTCGTGCACCTTGTGCCCGCACTCGGGGCAGTACCACTGGAACTTCTCCAGCGTGCCCTCCGGGCGGACCCGCTCCACCACCACGCCGATCGAGCCGGGCTCCGGGCGCTGCGGCGAGTGCGGGACGTTGCGCGGCAGCATCCACATCTGACCCTCGCGCACGTGCACCGTACGCGGCCCCTGCGGGGTCATCAGGTTGATGTGCATGTTGCCCTTGACCTGGTAGAAGAACTCCTCGTACGGGTCGACGTGGAAGTCGGTGCGCTGGTTGGGCCCACCCACCACCATCACGATGAAGTCGTCGGACCCGGGGAACATCTCCTTGTTGCCCACCGGCGGCTTGAGCAGGTGCTGGTTCTCGGCGATCCAGCCCGGAAAGCTGAACGGCTCGGCGATCTCACTCACGACTGACCTCCCTGGGGCAGCACGGCCACGGCTTGCATCTCGATCAGCAGGTGCGGATGCGGCAACTGGTGCACGGCCACGGTCGTCCGGGTCGGTCCGGTGGCGTCGAAGAACTCCGCCCACACCTCGTTGTACCCGCCGAAATCGTTCATGTTGACCAGGTACGACGTCACCTGCACCAGGTCGGACAGCTCGGCGCCGACCGAGCGCAGCAGGTCACCGATGTTCTCGATGACCGCGCGGGTCTGCACCCGGATGTCCAGGTCCGTCGTACCGAACTCGTCGACCGACACTCCGGCGAAGCTGTTGTCCGGCCGCCGCGACGACGTACCCGACACGAAGACGAACCCGTTCGCCACCTTGACGTGCGGGAACGCACCACGGGGTACGGCCTTCCCGGCGACGACCCGCGCCCCGTCCGCGCTCATGACGCGGCCTTCAGGGTGGCGGTGCCGAGCTTCTCGACGACTGCCCGGACCTGAGCGCCGGGCCGCAGCGGGACAGCGGCGGTGGCCGCGCCGGCCAGGAACACCCAGCCCTCGCGCAGCCGCACCCCGTGCCGTCCGGCCAGGCGGACGCCCTCGTCGAGGGCCCGGCGCGGGTCGCCGAGGATCGCCGCGGTCGAGCCGACCTGCGTTACCCGGCCGTCGATCTCCAGCAGTACCCCGAGGTTGTCCAGCCCGTCCGGCACCGGCGACCAGGGACCGACCACGAAGGCGGCGGCCGAGGTGTTGTCGGCGATCACGTCCGGCAGGGAGAAGGTGAAGTTCGCGTACCGGGAGTCGATCAGCTCGATCGCCGGGGCGACCGCGCGGACGGCGTCGGTGAACGCGCCGAGCGGCTCGCCCGGCTCGGGCAGGCGGTCCAGCAGGAACGCCACCTCCGGCTCGACCCGGGGGTGGATGTAGGTCGACACGTCGACGCTGCCGCCGTCGGGCACCCACATCGCGTCGGTGAGCCGCCCCCAGATCACCTCGTCGACGCCGACCTGGGCCATCTTCGCCTTGCTGGTCAGCCCCATCTTCAGGCCGACCAGCCGCTCGCCCCGGTCGAGGCGGCGCTGCACGAGGGCGGTCTGCACCCCGTACGCGGCGTCGACGTCGAGGCCGACCTCGGCGGCCAGTTGCGGGATCGCGGTGGCGGTGGTGGCGGCCTTGTCCAACTGCTCGGCGATGCCGGCCGGGTCCAGCCCGCTCATGCCTGCTCCTCGGTTCGTGCTTGCGTGACCGCCGGATCCCCGGCGCCGTCGCGGGCCGGCTCAGCGGCACCGTCGCGGGCCAGGTCCAGCGCCACGTCGACGATCATGTCCTCCTGGCCGCCGACCATCCGACGCCGCCCCAACTCGACCAGGATCGAGCGGACGTCGACGCCGTACCGGTCGGAGGCGCGTTCGGCGTGCCGCAGGAAGCTGGAGTAGACCCCGGCGTACCCGAGGGAGAGGGTCTCGCGGTCGACCTGGACCGGGCGGTCCTGCAACGGACGGACGATGTCGTCGGCGGCGTCCATCAGCGCGAACACGTCACAACCGTGCTTCCAGCCGTGCAGTTCGGCGACCGCGACGAAGACCTCCAGCGGGGCGTTGCCCGCCCCGGCACCCATCCCGGCCAGTGAGGCGTCCACCCGGACGGTACGCCCGGACGGCGACCCGAGCGGCCCGTCACCGACGATGCGGCCGTGTTCCACGGCGACCACGCTGTTGGCCACACCGAGCGAGAGGTTGTGGTGGGCGTGGATGCCGATCTGCGTGGTCGGTTCCAACACCTGCCGGTACGCGTCGACCCGCTGCGCCACGTCGGACATCAGCAGCCTGCCACCTGAGTCGGTGACGTAGACGCAGTGCGCCCCGTACGACTCCATCAGTTTGGCCTGCGCGGCCAGTCCGGCCGGATCGTTCATGTGGGACATCATCAGGAACCCGGCGACGTCCATGCCGTTGTCCCGCGCCCAGGAGATGTGCTGCGCGGAGATGTCCGCCTCGGTGCAGTGCGTGGCGATCCGCACACTCGTCACCCCGAGGGCCTTGGCCGCCTTCAGATCGGCGATGGTGCCGATACCGGGCAGCAGCAGGGTGGTCAGCTTCGCGTTCGTCATCACCTCGGCCGCCGCCGCGATCCACTCGGCGTCACTTGCCGCACCGTGGCCGTAGTTGACACTCGACCCGGCCAACCCGTCACCGTGCGCCACCTCGATCGCGGCCACCCCGGCGGCGTCCAACGCCGCAGCGATGGTCCGCACCTGGTCCACGGTGTAGCGGTGCCCGATGGCGTGCATGCCATCGCGCAGCGTCACGTCCTGGATGTACAACTCGGTCATGCGGTCACCGTCCTGCCCAGTGCGACCAGCCGCTCGGCGGTACGCAGCGCGGCCGAGGTCATGATGTCCAGGTTCCCGGCGTACGCGGGCAGGTAGTGCCCGGCACCGGAGACCTCCAGGAAGACCGAGACCTGAAGGCCGGTCAGCTGCCGCCCGAGCGACGGCACGTAGGTGTCCACCCGGTCGAACTGCACGTCCTGCTTGAGCCGGTAACCGGGCACGTACTGCTGCACGCCGGCGACCATGTCGGCGACCGAGGCGGCGATGGCGGACCGGTCGGCGTCCGGATCCGGGCAGAGGCAGTAGACGGTGTCGCGCATCAGCAGCGGCGGCTCCGCCGGGTTGAGCACGATGATCGCCTTGCCCCGGTCGGCGCCGCCGACCACCTCGATGGCCCGCGCGGTGGTCTCGGTGAACTCGTCGATGTTGGCGCGGGTGCCCGGACCGGCCGAACGGGAGGAGATCGACGCGACGATCTCGCCGTACGCCACCGGCGTGACCCGGCGTACCGCGGCGACGATCGGCACGGTCGCCTGCCCGCCGCAGGTGACCATGTTGACGTTGCGCTCGCCCAGGTGCTCGTCCAAATTGACCGGCGGCACCACGTACGGGCCGATGGCGGCCGGGGTCAGGTCGACGACCCGGCGGCCGTGGGCGCGCAGCACCGCGTCGTTGTGCCGGTGCGCACCGGCGGAGGTGGCGTCGAAGACCAGTTCGACGTCGGCGAACTCGGGCATCTTCACCAGGCCGTCCACGCCTTCGGCGGTGGTCGCCACGCCGAGGCGGCGGGCCCGGGCCAGACCGTCGGAGTCCGGGTCGATGCCGACCATCGCCACCATCCGCAGGCTCTCACTGAGCCGCAGTACCTTGATCATCAGGTCGGTGCCGATGTTGCCCGACCCGATCACCGCCACACCGGCGCTCATGACGAGCCACCTTTCGCCTCCCGGGAGAAACAGGTCCGCACCGAGCCGAGGCCGGAGATCCGGGCCTCGTACGCCGCGCCGGGGGTGACCGCCACCATCGGGCCGAGGGCGCCGGAGAGCACCACGTCACCGGCGCGCAGCGGCTCACCGGCGCGGGCCATCGTGGTGGCCAACCAGGCCACCGCGTGCAGCGGGTTGCCGAGGCAGGCCGCGCCGGCACCGACCGACACCGGTTCCCCGGCGTGCTCCAGCACCATCCCGCACAGCCGCAGGTCCACGTCGGCGAGTCGGCGGGGCGCGGTGCCGAGCACGAACAGCCCACTGGAGGCGTTGTCCGCCACCGTGTCCACGATGGAGATGTCCCAGCCGGCCACCCGCGAGTCGACGATCTCGATGGCCGGCAGCAGGTGGTCGACGGCGCGGATCACGTCGACGCTTGTGACCCGTTCGTCGGGCAGGTCGGCGCCGAGCACGAAGGCGATCTCCGCCTCCACCCGGGGTTGGAGCAGCCGATCGATCGGCACCTCGGCGCCGTCCGGCACGGCCATGACGTCGGTGAGGACGCCGAAGTCCGGCTCGTACACGCCGAGGTTCTCCTGCACCGCCCGGGAGGTCAGACCGATCTTCGCGCCCACCCGACGCTGCCCGGCGGCCAGCCACTGGCGTACCTGGTGCTGCTGCACCTCGTACGCCGCGGCCACGTCGCCCTCGGGCAGCAGCCGCCCACGCAGGGGTGGGCAGGGCTTGCCACTGGTCCGGGCCTCGGTCAGTTCCTCGGCCACTCGCTGAAGGTCGCTCATGACAGGTCCACGCAGACGTTTGTGAGTTCGGAGTAGAAGTCGAGCGAGTGCACGCCGCCCTCGCGGCCGATGCCGGAGGCCTTCACCCCACCGAAGGGGGTGCGCAGGTCCCGCAGGAACCAGGTGTTGACCCAGACGATGCCGGCGTCCAGCCGCTGCCCGGCCCGGTGCGCCCGACCCACGTCCCGGGTCCAGACCGCCGCCGCCAGGCCGTACTCGGTGCCGTTGGCCAGCGCGTACGCCTCGTCCTCGTCGTCGAAGGGTGCCACGTGCACCACCGGGCCGAAGATCTCCTCGGTGTTGGTACGGGCCTGCGGGCCGAGCCCGGTCAGCACCGTCGGCTGCACGTACGCGCCGCCGTCGCGGGCGTCACCGAAGCGCGGCACTGCCCCACCGGCCAGCACCTGCGCGCCCTCGGACCGGGCCAGGTCGTAGTAGCCGAGCACCTTGTCGCGGTGTCCGTGCGAGATCAGCGGCATGTTCACCGTCGCCTCGTCGGCCGGCCAGCCGTACGCCAACTCCTCGGCGCGCTTGGCGAGTCGGGCGGTGAACTCCTCGAACACCGGCCGCTGCACGTAGATCCGTTCGGTGCACAGGCAGACCTGACC
Source organism: Verrucosispora sp. FIM060022 (assembly GCF_003977705.1). Taxonomy (NCBI): domain Bacteria; kingdom Bacillati; phylum Actinomycetota; class Actinomycetes; order Micromonosporales; family Micromonosporaceae; genus Micromonospora; species Verrucosispora sp. FIM060022. The sequence continues at coordinate 19,477 of NZ_RQIV01000019.1, read as the reverse complement.
ACCGTTGGTGAAGCTGGACCGCACCGAGCCTTCGACGGCCGCGTCCAGGTCGGCGTCGGCGAAGACCAGCCCGGCGTTCTTGCCGCCCAACTCGAAGCTGACCGCCTTCACCCCGTCGGCGGCGGCCCGCATGATGGCCCCGCCGGTGGACGATTCGCCGGTGAAGGTGATCGCGTCGACGCCGGGGTGCCGGGTGAGGAACTCACCTGCGGAATCCGGGCCGAAGCCGTGCACCAGGTTGAACACCCCGTCGGGTACGCCGGCGGTGGCCATCACCTCGGCCAGCAGGGTGGCGGAGGCGGGGGTCTCCTCGCTGGGCTTGACCACCACGGCGTTGCCGCAGGCCAGTGCGGGGGCGACCTTCCAGGTGAGCAGCAGCAGCGGCAGGTTCCACGGCACGATGACGGCCACCACGCCTACCGGTTTGCGGACCGCGTAGTTCAGCGCCCGGCCGCCGGTCGGGGTGACCGTGGTGAACGACTCCGTGGGCGCGGTCGCCACGATCTCGGCGAAGGCGCGGAAGTTGGCCGCACCGCGCGGGATGTCCAGCGTCCGGGCCTGGGAGATGGCCTTGCCGGTGTCGGCGACCTCGGCGGCGACCAGGTCGTCGAAGCGGCGCTCCAGCTCGTCGGCGACCCGGCGCAGCACCTCGGCGCGTTCGCGCTCCCCCATCCGGCCCCACGGTCCACGCAGCGCCGCCCGGGCCGCGGTGACCGCGTCGTCCACTGTGGAGCGGCTGGCCTCGACCACCTCGAAGACCGGCTCGCCGGTCACCGGGGAGCGCTTGGTGAACCGCTCACCGGCCGAGACGAACTCGCCGCCGACGAAGTTGCGCAGCAGCCCGGGGCCGTCCGGCGCGTGGCCGGTCATCCGCCGAGGATCCCAGAGCGTCATCCGCGCCTCCGGCGTCCGAGAGCGAGCACCGCACCGGCCAGCACCGCCGCCGCACCGGCCGCCACCGCGCCGAGCACCTGGTACTGCCGGCGGACCCGGCGACGCACCTGGGCGTACGGGACGGTGGTGAAGGAGACCAGTTCGTACTGGGAGACGTAGCGGCCCGGCAGCGCCCGCTCCAGGGCGTGCTCGACCTTCTTGCGGGTCTGGTACACCGGCGAGGCGACCTTGTCGCGCATCTCCACGAAGTTGGCAAGCGCCATCTGCGCGATCGCCTCGGCGTTGTCCTGCCGGCGTTGCTGGTACAGCGGCAGGGCCGCGGCCCAGTCGTCGCCGCACTCGTCGAGGCAGGTGTCGAGCTCCACCACGTCCTCGAAGGCGCAGTTCGCGCCCTGGCCGTAGAACGGCACGATGGCGTGCGCGGCGTCACCGAGCAGGCCCACCCGCCCGTCGAACTGCCACGGGTCGCACCGCACGGTGCCGAGCACGCCGACCGGGTTGTGCTGGTAGTCGTCGACCAGGTTCGGGGCCAGCGGCGGCAGGTCCGGGTAGTGCTGGGCGAAGTACCGCTCGATCGCCGCCTTGCTGCCCAACGAGGAGAAGCTGGCGGTGCCGTGGTTGGGCCAGAACAGGGTACAGGTGAAGGAGCGGTCCGGGTTCGGCAGGGCGATCATCATCGACGTGCCGCGCGGCCAGATGTGCAGCGCACCCGGGTCGAGGGCGAAGTCGCCACCCAGCGGCGGGATGGTGAGTTCCTTGTAGCCGTAGTCGAGGAAGTCGACGCTCTCGGTGAGCAGGCCGTGTTCGAGCAGCTGTCCGCGTACGGCCGAACCGGCGCCGTCGGCGCCGAGCACGACCGTGGCGTTCGCGGTGACCGTGCCCTGCGGGGTTTCGAAGGTCATCTGCGCGGTGGCCGGGTCGAGCCCGACCAGCCGGTGGTCGAAGGCGACCCGCACCTGCGGCAGCTTGGCGGCGGCGTCCAGCAGCGCGTTGTTCAACGCACCCCGGCTGATCGAGTTGATCGCCCGGTCACCCTCGGCGCTGTACGACTGGAAGTCGGGCTCGCCCACCACCGGGTGCACCATCCGGCCGCGCATCGGCAACGCGTCGGCCATCACCTGCTCGTCGAGGCCGATGCGGCGCAGCGCGTCCAGACCCCGCTCGGAGAGCGCCAGGTTGATCGAGCGGCCCCGCTCGGGCGTACCGACCCGGGGATCAGGTCGCCGCTCGTAGAGCGTGACCGAGTGACCTCGCCGGGCCAGGTAGCAGGCCAACAGGCAGCCGGCCAGACCGGCACCCACCACCGCGATCTCGTCCTGCCGGGTGTTCACGCGTTGGCCTCCACCGTCGCGGCCAGCGCGTCGGCGACCCGCCAGCAGTCGTGGTACGTCGAGTAGAGCGGCACCGGGGCGAACCGCACCACGTCCGGCTGCCGGGCGTCGGCGATCACCCCGTGCTCGTGGCGCAGCCGCTTGGTCAGTTCGTTTGCGGTGCCCACGCCGATACGGACCGACAGCTGGCAGCCGCGCCGGCTCGGGTCACGCGGGGTGACCACGGTCAACGGCCGGTCGGCGACCACCTCGTCGAGCAGCCGCTCCAGGTAGCCGGTGAGCCGCAGGCTGCGCTCGCGCAGCGCCGGCATGCCGACCGAGTCGAACAACTCCAACGAGGTACGCACCGGGCCCATCGCGAAGATCGGCGGGTTGGAGATCTGCCACGCCTCGACGGTGGCCGGTGGCCGGCTCACCGGGGTCATCTCGAACCGGGTCGCCGCCGCCGTGCTCCACCAGCCCTCGAACCGGTGCAGCGCGGGGTCGCCGTGGTGGCGCTCGTGCACGAAGACGCCGCCCAGCGCGCCCGGACCGGAGTTGAGGTACTTGTACGAACACCAGGCCGCGAAGTCGACGTCCCAGTCGTGCAGCGACAGCGGCACGTTGCCCGCCGCGTGCGCCAGGTCCCAGCCCACCACGGCACCGGCGGCCCGGCCGGCGGCGGTGATGGTGGGGATGTCCATCAGCTCGCCGGTGAGGTAGTTGACCCCGCCGAGCAGCACCAGTGCGACGGTGTGCCCCTCCGCCGCCAGGAACGCGGTCACGTCCTCGGTACGCAGGTTCTCCTCACCGGGGCGCGGGGTGAGCCGGACCACCGTGGTGTCCGGGTCCAGCCCGTGGAACCGGGCCTGGCTGCGCACCGCGTAGCTGTCCGAGGGGAAGGCGCTGTCCTCGATGACGATCCGGGTCCGCTCGCCGGCCGGCCGGTAGAAGCTGACCATCAGCAGGTGCAGGTTGACCGTCAGCGAGTTCATCACCACGGTCTCGCTGGGCAGCGCGCCGACCAGCCGGGCCGCCGGCGCGGTCAGCAACTCGTGGTACGGCAACCAGGGGCGCTCCGCCTCCAGGTGGCCCTCCACGCCGAGCCGGCTCCAGGCCTCCAGGTCGGCCAGCAACTCCGTACGGGTGGCCTTGGGTTGCAGGCCGAGCGAGTTGCCCGCCAGGTATGCGGTCTCCGGGTAGCGCCCGCCGTCGGCCGGGGGCACGTGGAACAGGTGCCGGTGGCCCGGCTCGGCGGCGTCCAGGCGCAGCGCCTCGGCCTCACCGGCACTCATTGTCTCGTTCTGGTTCATCCTCGCCTCACATCGCCGTCCGGGCCGACCACAGCTCGGGGAAGACCACCCGGGCCATGCTGCGTTGCAGCCACGCCAGCCCCGCCGAACCGCCGCTGCCGACCTTGGCACCCATGGTGCGCTGCACCGCCTTGACGTGGTGGTGCCGCCAGTCGCCGAACTGCTCGGCCACCTCGGTCAGCGCCTCGCCGAGCATCCGCAGGTGGTTGTCCGGACCGCTGTCGCCGTAGATGCGGACCCAGGCCGCCTCGACCGCGGCGTGCGGCTGGTGCTCGTCGCGGATGTCCCGGTCGAGCAGGTCGGCGGGGATGTCGTGGCCGTGCCGGGCGAGCAGGGCGACCACCTCGTCCCAGACGCTGGGGGTGGCCAGGGTGGCGTTCAGGTCGGCGTACACCTCGGTCTGCCGGCGGAACGGGCGGATCAGCGCCGCGTCCCGCAGCCCCAGCAGGAACTCCAGGTGGCGGTACATCGCCGACTGGAAGCCGGAGCCCTCGCCGAGCAGGTTGCGGAAGCGGTTGAAGTCGGCCGGGGTCATCCAGCGCAACCCGTGCCAGGCCGCGTTGAGGGCCTCCAGGTGCAGCGCGGCGCGGCGCAGCGGGGCCAACGCCTCCCAGACCCGGTCGGTGCGCAGCAGCCGGGAGGTCTCCCGCAGCTCGTGGCAGGTCAGCCCGAAGTACAGCTCCATGATCTGGCTGACCATCAGGAAGGACATCTCGCCGGGGTCGTCACTCAGCGGCTGCTGCAACGTGTGCAGCGTGCTGGCCTGCACATAGGCGTCGTACGGCACCCGCTCGGCGAACTCCAGGGTCGGCTCGCCGCCGTTGCGGGCGGCACGGGCCGCCCGCTGCTTGCCCGTCACCGGACGCACCGCCGTCCGGGTTCCCGGGCGCAGCTCGGTCTGCTCCATCCGTCCACTCCTTCCTGGCTGGCGATTCCAGTCATGATCTCGCGGCGTCACCCCCCGATGGAATGCCTGTTCAACGGCGCTACGCCCGGCGGACCTGTCAAACGTGAGGCGCTGGCCGCATTCGACTTGTCAGACGTAAGGTCGACGCGTGGACGAGATGGACTGGGCCCTGCTGCGCGAGTTGCAGGCCGACGCACGGTTGTCGTTCAGCGAGCTGTCCCGGCGGGTGCACCTGTCCCCACCTGCGGTGGCCGAGCGGGTACGCCGGTTGGAGGAGAGCGGGGTGATCACCGGGTACCACGCGCACGTCGACCTGACCCGAGCCGGCCGGACGGTGGTCGCGTTGATCCGGATGTCCTGCTACGGCGCTCGCTGCATCCTGCACGACCCGGACGTCGCCACCTGGCCGGAGATCCTGGAGATCCACCGGATCACCGGCGACGCGTGCAGTGTGCTGAAGGTCGCGGCCGGGTCGATCGGGGAGTTCGAGGGGGTCATCGACCGACTCGCCCCGTACGGGCAGCCGTCGAGCACCATGGTGCTCTCCTCCCCCCTCAACTGGCAGCCCCTGACCAGATGCAAGGAAGGGCCCCCTGTTAACGCCTCCGGTAGAGGAAGGGCCCCTGCTTAACACCCGCTGGTTCCGCGCGCCGGGTTAGCAGTTCCGCGCGCCGGGTTAGCAGCGGGAGCAGGGGGAAAGCACCGCGGGTCAGCCCAGCAGGACCGGTGCGCCGGTGCCGAGAGGGGGGATCATGCGGGGTCTGCGACCGTACGGAGGGGTGCTGCACGCCTCCTCGACCATCGTCCGACTTCTCGGAGTGTTCGCGCTGATCGGGGCGTTCGTCCTGGTCGGTGCCGGACCCGCCCGGGCGGGTGAGAACACCTTCATCGAGGTGACCCCGAACAGTGTGCAGGCCGGATCCCGGGTGCACCTGCGGGCCAGCTGCGACAACGCCAACAACCGGCAGGCCGAGGTCGACTCGGAGGCGTTCAACCGGGTCTTCCTCCGACCGGACAACGGCTTCCTCACCGGCGACGTCACGGTGCCGAGCAACAAGGCCGCCGGGGACTATCCGGTGAACCTGCGCTGCAACAACGGCCAGACGGCCAGCACCACGCTGACCGTACTGAACATGCAGCAGCCCACCAAGGGCCCGGCGACCGGTGGCGGTGGCACCGCCGGACCGGGCACCGGTTCGACGCTGCTGCTCGGCGGCGCCGCCGTGGTGGCCGCGGCGGTGGTCTTCGGGCTGATCAGCAGCCGACGCCGGACCGGTTCCTGACCACAGGCGGGTGCCATGATCGGCCACCGTGTTCCGGTGCCCGAACCGCGTCCCGCCCCGCCCCGGACCGTCACCCGCCGCAGCTACCGACTCTGGCGGACGGTGACGGCCGTGGCCGGTCGGCTCGGCCGGGTCACCGCCCAGATGGGTTCGGCCAGCATCGCCACACCTGACCCGTCGGCCGCACCCGTGCCACCACGGCCGCGTCGCGCCTGGCCGGCAGCGGCCCGACGCAGCCTCCGCGCCAGCCCCGGACTGCCCGTCATGGTGATCGGCAGCCTGATGTTGTTGATCATCACGATGCTCGGGGTCGAACGGCTTACCGGTACGAACCTGCTGCCGGACCGCTTCATCGCCGGGCTGGCGCCGCCGCCGAAGAAATTTCCACTGCTGCCGGCGAGCCAACCGGTCGGCATCGAGATCAACAAGATCGACCTGGCCGCGCCGGTGCACAACGTGGGCGTCGCCGCGGACGGCAGCATCGCCGCGCCGACCGCGGAACGCGCCCAGGAGGCCGGCTGGTACGACCAGGGCCCCACCCCGGGGCAGTACGGCCCCGCCGTCATCGTCGGACACGTCGACACCAGCACCGGGCCGGCGGTCTTCCAGGACCTGCGGCAACTGCGGGCCGGCGACCGGGTCGAGGTGGCCCGCACCGACGGTACGGTCGCGATCTTCGAGGTCGACCGGGTCGGCCGGTACGACAAGGAGGCGCTGCCCGCCGACGAGGTCTTCGGCGACTTCAGCCGGCCGCAGCTGCGGCTGATCACCTGCGGTGGACGCTGGGTCGGCGGCGAGACGGGCTACGCGGACAACGTGATCGTGTTCGCTTCGCTGGTGGAGGCGCGGTGAGTCGTCGACCGGAGGTCAGGCGGCTTCGGGTTCGCGGAGGTCGAGCCAGTCGGCCCAGCGGGGATCGGGTGCGCGGTGACCGAGCACCCGCCAGGCGATCCCCTTCGGTGCGGCGGGCAGCGAGTGCAGTCGCCAGCCCAGCTCGGCGGGGGTTTTGTCGCCCTTGGTGTGGTTGCACCGGGCGCAGGCGGCGACCACGTTCTCCCAGGCGTGCGGGCCACCCCGGCTGCGCGGGAAGACGTGGTCGATGGTCTCGGCGGGCCCTCGGCAGTAGGCGCAGCGCCAGCCGTCCCGGGCGAAGATCGCCCGGCGGGACAGGCCGACGTGGGTGCGGTAGGGCACCCGGACGAACCGGGTGAGTCGGACCACCGAGGGCACCGGTAACGCGCTGCGGGCGCTGTGCAGCACGCCCTCGCCGTCGGCGACACAGACCGCCTTGGCGGAGAGCACGAGGATCGCGGCGCGGCGCACCGACACGACACACAGCGGCTCATAGGTGGCGTTGAGGACCAGCGCGCCGGAGCCCACCGTGGGTCGTATGTCAGGCATCGCGTCACCCTCCCGGTCAAGCGGCTTTTCACTCGCCACCGCCGACCGGCGCAGGCCGCAGCCATACACCACGTCGACGCCGGCCGGTTCACCGACGTCCGTTGCGCCAATCGTCCCTGATCGGACCGGCGAATGCACGCACTAATCCTGGGTACCTGGCGGAGCTTTCACGACAGATCCGGCGGCGAGCGCGCCTCGGGTCACCCGGCGGTGGGTCGGTCATGGGGCGACCGGATGCTTACGGTACGAAAACAGGGTGACCGTCAGCATGCTCAGCCTCGTCCCCGGTACGCCCACCCCCGGCCCGGAGGACACCCCCAGTCCCGAGTGCCTGGACGAGGTCGTCTGCAAGTGGGTATGGAAATACTCCGACTCGGTGTGGTTCGCCGAGGGCAGCTACTGGATCCTGGTCAAACCGCTGCGGATCATCCTGATCCTGATGCTGGCGATCGCCGCCCGTTGGCTGGTGCACCGAACCATCCGCCGGCTGGTGCGCACCACCACCGATGCGGGCGTACCGACCATGCTCCGGCCGCTGCGCGAGCGCATCCCGAGCGCCGCGACCGAGCCCGGCGAATTCGTCCCGGAGCGACGCCGCCAGCGGGCCGAGGCGATCGGATCGGTGCTGCGGAGCCTGAGTACGGCGTTCATCTTCGGCATCGCCGTCCTGATGGTGCTCAAGGAGTTCAGCTTCGACCTGGCCCCGTTGCTGGCCAGCGCCGGCATCGCCGGTGTGGCGCTCGGCTTCGGTGCGCAGAGTCTGGTCAAGGACCTGATCGCCGGCCTGTTCATGTTGATCGAGGACCAGTACGGGGTCGGCGACAACGTCGACCTCGGCGAGGCGAGCGGCGTGGTCGAGGCGGTCGGTCTGCGAGTCACCACCGTTCGTGACGGGCGGGGGGTGCTCTGGTACATCCGCAACGGCGAGATCGTCCGGGTGGGCAACAAGAGTCAGGGTTGGGCGCTGGTGGTGGTCGACCTGCCGATCGGCTTCGCCGGCACCGAGGAGGCCACGGCGGTGCTGCGTACCGCAGCCGCTTCGGTCGCGGTGGACCCGGAGCTGGCGGCCTCCATCGTCGAGCCCCCCGAGGTGCTCGGGGTGGAACAGGTGACGGTGGACGGCACGGTCATCCGCACGGTGGTCAAGACCACCGCCGACGGGCAGGCCGCCGTGGGCCGCGAGTTGCGCCGCCGACTCGCGGAGGCACTGGAAAATTCCGGGATCACCGCCCGGATCGCCGCCGTCCGGGCCGTACCCGCCTACCTACGGGACGACAACGAGACTGGTCAGGGCGGGGCCACCTGAGCGGAACGGTAGGTACTCGCGGCCAAGCAGCCCCTCGGGTATCGTCCGTTCGTTCAGTCAGAGATGCGACGATCAAGCCGTTCGCCCTAGCCAGTTGTCAGACGATCGGGCAGAATCCGGTGCACGCGCTCCCCGAGCGTGGTCACGTCCTCGCTGATCCGTAGATCTGACGATGGCCTCGGGGCCGGCCATCACGAGTGGCCTGTCACCGGCCGATGGAGGCGATGGTGTCGGACGAGCGGCCTCCTCCGGAAGGTCCGGCCACTTTCCGTGAGGTCTTCGCCCAGGGTGAGTATCGAGCCATCTTCCTGGCCAACACCCTGACCTGGATCGGTGACTATGTCGCCAAGGCAGCGGTCACCCTGCTCGTCTACAAGGAGACCGACTCCGTCGCGCTCTCGGCGGCTGCCTTCGCGGTCAGTTATCTGCCCTGGCTGATCGGTGGCCCACTGCTGGCCACGATCGCCGAACGGCACCGCTATCGCCAGATCATGGTGATCTGCGACCTCATCCGGATGGCCTTGATGCTGCTCATCGCCATCCCCGGGATGCCGGTGCCGCTGATCCTGGCCCTCCTGTTCGCCACCACCCTGGCCAATCCACCGAGCCAGGCGGCACGTTCCGCGCTGATGCCGTTGATCCTGCCCGGCGACCGACTCGTGGTCGGGCTCTCGATCAACGCCAGCGTCGGGCAGGCCGCCCAGGTCGTCGGCTATCTGCTCGGTGCGGCGGTGGCCACCGTGAACACCACCGCCGCGTTGCTGATGAACGCGACAGCCTTCGCCGTCTCGGCGGTGCTGGTCCGCTTCGGGACGCGGGACCGGGCACCGGCTATTGCCAGCGAGCACCGCCGTCACCTGCTCCGGGAAACCGCCGAGGGGTTCCGGCTGGTGTTCCGTACGCCGGTGCTGCGGGCCATCGCGATCCTCGTCTTCGGCGCGATGCTCTGTTCGATCGTGCCCGAAGGGTTGGCCGCGGCCTGGGCCAACGAACGCGCGGACAGCGGGATGAACGCGGGAATGGCGCAGGCTCTGATCATGGCGTCGAGCCCGGTCGGGTTCATTCTCGGTGGGCTGTTGATGGGCCGGGCGGTCGCGCCGTCGCGGCGCATCGCCCTGCTCCGGCCACTGGCGGTCATCGCCCCGTTGATGTTGGTCCCCTCGTTGCTCGACCCGCCACCGGTGGTGGTGGCGTTGCTCGCCGCCGCCTGCGGGTTCGCGGTCGCCGGCATCCTGCCGGTGGCGAACGGCCTCTTCGTCCAGGCCCTGCCGCACGGCTACCGGGCCCGGGCGTTCGGCGTGATGGCCACCGGGGTCCAGGTCATCCAGGGTGCTGCGGTCCTGGCGACCGGCCTGCTCGCCGAGCACTACCCGATCCCGATCGTGGTCGGGCTGTGGAGTGCCGCCGGGGTGGTGCTGATGGCGTTCGTCGCCCGACGCTGGCCCGACGCGCAGACGGTGGAGGCCACGGTGGAGGCGGCACGGGCCTCCTCCGCCGGCTCGGCCACCCCGTCGCAGGAGCCGGGCCAGGGCAACGTCGACCGACCACGGCACGCGGTGACCTGAACCACGGCGTCGGCAGGTCCCGGTACGCTCACCGCCCGGCAACGCCTGGCAGGATGGAAGGGTGAATCCCGCAGGTGAGTCCGAGCCCCGCGGCGAGGCCGTGACGCTGTACGACGCCGTCGGCGGCGAGCCCACGTTCCGCAAGCTGGTCGATGAGTTCTACGCCGGCATCGCCAGCGACCCGTTGCTGCGCCCCATGTACCCGGAAGAGGACCTGGAGCCGGCCGCCGACCGGATGCGGCTGTTCCTCATGCAGTACTGGGGCGGCCCGAACACGTACTCCGCCCAACGCGGGCACCCCCGGCTGCGGATGCGGCACGCGCCCTTCCGGATCGGCGCGGCCGAACGCGACGCCTGGCTGCGCCACATGCGCCGCGCGGTCGACAGCCTCGACCTGCCGGAGGCGACCGCCACCGAGCTCTGGAACTACCTGGAGCGGGCGGCCTACTTCATGGTCAACGCGATGGAGGACCCGGCCGCCTCGGAGTGACCCCCGCGGCGGCACGTCCCCCGTCAGAGCAGGGCACCCTCGTCGTGCAGCCAGTCGACGAAACTCGTGGCCACGGCCGCCCCGCAGTCGAGCAACTCGACCAGGAGCGCGTCGTGGGCACCTGCGGCGAGCGGCACCTGCAGCTCGGCGTAGATCGGCAACTGCCCCCGTTCGGTGGCGTCGCCCACGTACGCCTTGCAGAAGCGGCGCGTGTGGTTCCACTCGTTGACCACCCGGTAGGCCCGGTCCGCCCAGTCTGGCGGCACGGTCGCGTGCGGGCGGGCCCGGAGCACCAGGATCTCGTCCTCGGGGCCCTCCAGGGTGACCAGCACGGCGTGCCGCTCCCACATGGCCAGCAGGTTGCCGTCGCCGTCGGCCAGGTAGCGCACGTCGAGCAGGTCCAACGCGTCGCAGATGCGGCGCAGGGTGACCGGTTCGACGGTGGCTGACATGTCGGCGATCAACGGATGTTCCCCGCCCGGGCAGTCGTCCCCGGGTTGACGGGGCGTCGGCGGGCCGACTCTGACGGCCTCCTCCACCGTGACACTGCTTCGAGTTTCCGGGTCGCCGCCACTGGCGGGACCGGGGCGCCATGACCACCACGGCATCGCTCGCGCACCTCACTCCCCAGCGGATCCAGTTGCATACGGTGGGTGGGATCCGAGGATGGACGGTACCCGGACAGTCGGAGCGAAGCATCCCCCCAACGCCAGCCCCAAACCAGAAGGTTGACCTGAGGTCATACTTTCGGACGAGGGTCAAGCGGCCGCACGGCAAGATCCGTAGCCTTCTGCGACCACACAGCTCCGTACGGTCCCACCAGGGCGACCCAACGGCCAGCCGCGCGTACCCGGACCTCGTCGATGCCCGACGATCCGCCGGTCGCCCCCAGGAAACCCATCCTGATCAGACCCTGCACCAGTCGCTGGGTCACCTCCACCGGACGGTCAGGTGCGTCGTCCGGCGTCACCACCACCGCGACATGGTCCAGCAGGGCGTCACGCAGCGTCCGCTGCCCCACCGCCCGGCCGGCTACGCCGTTCGTCGCCGCCTCGCGCAGGGTGCCGGCGGCGGCCTCGGCGAGTCGGCGTACGTCCTCGCCCGGCAGGTTCTCCACCGGCCGGCTGGCCGCCGGCGGCAGCGGCCAGCGCCACTGGGCGTCACGCCGGGCGGGCAGTCCCGCCCGGCCCGCCGCCAGCTCGGCGAGCAACTGCCCGGCCGCCACGGTGACGTCCCCAGCGCCGGGGCCGGACACCGTCCGCACGGCCAGCACCCCCCACGGCAGACGCCCCCAGAGGGCCGTACGCCCCGGTGTGCCGGTCGGGCGTAACCGCACCAGGGCCGCCGGCTCCAACCGGACCAGCCGGGCCAGGAAGGCCCCTGCGTCGGCGACCCCGTCGAGCCCGTGCCGCGACTCGGCGGTATCGGATCCCGGCCCGGGTGTGACGCCGCCCGCGCTCATGCCTCGCCACCGTCCGGGGCGTACCCGAGCAGGAAGGAGTGTTCCCGGTCGGTGAGCCGCCGGGGCACCTGCCGGGCCAGGTCGAACGGAACCAGCACCGACTGTGCCCGGCTGACCAGCAGTTCACCGTCGTACATCTCGTAGCTGACGGTGAAGGAGGCGGCGCGGATCCGCCCCACCCACATCTCGATCCGTACGGTCGGGGCCGCGTCGGCGGTGGCCCGACCCAGGGCGTAGTCGACCGGGCGCAGGTAGTCGACCTCGTGCCGACGGATGACCACTCCGTCGGCGAACGAGTCGATGCCCTGCGCCCGCGCGCCGACGAACATCAACGCCACCCGGGCCTCCTCGTAGAGGGTGAGGAAGCGGGCGTTGTTGACGTGGCCGTACGCGTCGAGGTCGGACCACCGCAGGGTGCAGTGGTAGACGAACCGATCAGCCACGACGTCGCTCGCCGGTCAGTCGCGGGTCAGCTTGCGGTAGGTCACCCGGTGCGGTCGGGCCGCCTCCGCGCCGAGCCGGTCGATCTTGTTCTTCTCGTACGCCTCGAAGTTGCCCTCGAACCAGAACCACTTGGCCGGGTTCTCGTCGTCGCCCTCCCAGGCCAGGATGTGCGTGGCGACCCGGTCCAGGAACATCCGGTCGTGGGAGATCACCACGGCGCAGCCGGGGAACTCCAGCAGCGCGTTCTCCAGGCTGGACAGGGTCTCCACGTCCAGGTCGTTCGTCGGCTCGTCGAGCAGGATCACGTTCCCGCCGATCTTCAGCGTCAGCGCCAGGTTGAGCCGGTTGCGCTCGCCGCCGGAGAGCACCTTCGTCGGCTTCTGCTGGTCCGGACCCTTGAACCCGAACGCCGCGATGTACGCCCGCGACGGCATCTCGACCTTGCCCACCATGAGGTGGTCCAGCCCGTCGGAGACGACCTCCCAGACGGTCTTGTCGCCGTCGAGGCCCTGCCGGTTCTGGTCGACGTACGACAGCGAGACCGTTTCGCCGACCTTGACCGAGCCGCTGGTCGGCTGCTCCAACCCGACGATGGTCTTGAACAGCGTGGTCTTGCCGACGCCGTTCGGGCCGATGATGCCGACGATGCCGTTGCGCGGCAGCGAGAACGACAGGTTCTCGATCAGCACCCGGTCCCCGAAGGCCTTGGTCAGGTTGTGCGCCTCGATGACTGTGTTGCCCAGACGCGGGCCCGGCGGGATCTGGATCTCCTCGAAGTCCAGCTTGCGGGTCTTCTCCGCCTCGGCGGCCATCTCGTCGTACCGGTCGAGCCGGGCCTTGGACTTGGTCTGCCGGGCCTTGGCGTTCGAGCGGACCCACTCCAGTTCCTCGGAGAGGCGCTTCTTCATCTTGGCGTCGCGGCGCCCCTCGACGGAGAGCCGGGCGGCCTTCTTCTCCAGGTAGGTGGAGTAGTTGCCCTCGTACCCGATGGCCCGGCCACGGTCCAGCTCCAGGATCCAGCCGGCCACGTTGTCCAGGAAGTACCGGTCGTGGGTGATCGCCAGGACGGTGCCGGCGTACTTGGCCAGGTGCTGCTCCAGCCACTGCACGCTCTCCGCGTCCAGGTGGTTGGTGGGCTCGTCGAGCAGCAGCAGGTCCGGCGCCTCCAGCAGCAGCTTGCACAGCGCCACCCGGCGGCGCTCACCACCGGAGAGGGTGGTCACGTCGGCGTCCGGCGGCGGGCAGCGCAGCGCGTCCATGGCCAGTTCGAGCTTCGAGTCGATGTCCCACGCGTCGGCGTTGTCCAGCTCCTCCTGCAGCCGGCCCATCTCCTCCATCAGCTCGTCGGAGTAGTCCGTGGCCATCTGCTCGGCGATCGCGTTGAACCGCTCCAGCTTGGCCTTGGTCTCGGCGACCGCCTCCTCCACGTTGCCGAGGACGGTCTTCTCCTCGTTGAGCGGCGGCTCCTGGGCGAGCAGCCCCACGGTGTAGCCGGGCATGAGCCGGGCCTCGCCGTTGCTGGGCCGGTCGAGCCCTGCCATGATCTTGAGAAGGCTGGACTTACCAGCACCGTTCGGGCCGACCACACCGATCTTGGCCCCAGGCAGGAAGTTCAGCGTCACGTTGTCGAGCACGACCTTGTCGCCGTGCGCCTTGCGCGCCTTCTCCAGGACGTAGATGAACTGGGCCACGGTGCGGGCTACCTCCGTCAGGACTGAATCGTCGATTTGCGTGGTGCGGGGCAGGCGCGGGACGTGGGACGCGCCGTCACCCGCCGCCACGACCGTTGCCCGGCCGCGCGCACGCCATCGTCAATCCTGACAGGTCCGCCGGGCTCCGCCCACATCGCCCCGCCCGTCGGACCCGGTTGCGCGGAGGGCGGCCGACGGCCTGTCAACATGATCACGTGCAAGGTTCGGCCGGTCTGGGACGGGTACGTCACTCCGGCACTGAGCAACAGACGCCGCAGATACGCTCAGTACGCTCATCGCGGTGGACCCGTCAGCACCCGGAGGTGGCCGATCGTGACCGTCCGTAGCTCCTTTGTCGTAGTGGCAAACCGCCTACCGGTCGACGAGGTGAGCACACCCGAGGGCCGGCAGTGGCGACGCAGCCCTGGCGGCCTGGTCACCGCCCTGCACCCCGTCCTCGCCGAGCATCAGGGCACCTGGGTCGGGTGGGCCGGTGGCACCGGCGCCGCTCCCGAGCCGTTCGACCTGGAGGGCATCCGACTGCACCCGGTGCCGTTGAGTGCCGAGGAACTCGAGCGCTACTACGAGGGCCAGTCCAACGCCACGATCTGGCCGCTCTATCACGACGCCGTGGAGACGCCCGCCTACAAGCGTCGCTGGCGGGAGGCGTACCGGCTGGTCAACGCCCGGTTCGCGGAGGCCGCCGCCGAGGTCGCGGCCGACGGGGCCACGGTGTGGGTCCAGGACTACCAGCTTCAGCTGGTGCCGGCGATGCTCCGGGAACTGCGTCCCGACCTGCGGATCGGCTTCTTCCTGCACATCCCGTTCCCGCCGATCGAGTTGTTCATGCAGATGCCGTTCCGCACCGAGATCCTGCGCGGGCTGCTCGGCGCCGACCTGGTCGGGTTCCAGCAGCGGCTGGCCGCACAGAACTTCGTCCGGCTCGCCCGTCACCTGCTCGGCCTGCGCTACGAAGGGCAGATGATCCAGGTCGACGGGCGGCAGGTGAAGGCCGGCGCCTTCCCCATCTCGATCGACACCAAGGAGATGGAACGGCTGGCCGCGGACCCGGCGATCCAGGCGCGGGCCAAGGAGATCCGCGAGGAGCTGGGCAACCCACGCACCATCATCCTCGGCGTCGACCGCCTCGACTACACCAAGGGCATCGAGTTGCGACTCAAGGCCTTCCGGGAGTTGTTGGCTGACGGAAAGTTGACAGTCCCCGACGCTGTTATGGTGCAGGTAGCCACGCCGAGTCGCGAACGCGTCGAGCACTACCAGGCACTTCGTGTCAAGGTCGAACGCGAGGTCGGTCGGATTAATGGCGAATTCGGCCGGGTCGGTGTGCCCGCCGTGCATTATCTGCATCAGTCGTACAGTCGGACCGAACTTGCTGCGATGTACGCCGCCGCCGACGTGATGATGGTGACCCCGCTGCGAGACGGTATGAACCTGGTGGCCAAGGAGTACGTCGCATCAAGGGCGGACCACGGGGGCGCACTCGTACTCAGTGAGTTCGCCGGCGCGGCCACCGAGCTGCGTCAGGCGTTCCTGTGCAACCCGCACGACCCGGACGCAGTCAAGGATGCCCTGCTCCGAGCCGTGCACGTGGAGAAGCCGGAGGCTCGTCGCCGTATGCGGACTATGCAACGCCATTTGCGCACCCATGACGTGGGGCACTGGGCGAAGTCCTTCCTCACCGAACTCGGTGTGCCTGACATGGAGGCGGCGTGAGCGCCCCCTCCAGTGAAATCATCATGCCCACGGCGGGCACGATGGACCGGGAGCTGGCCTCCGCCATCGGGCGGATCGCCCGGGTGCCCCAGCTGCTGATCGCCTGCGATTACGACGGCACGCTCGCGCCGATCGTCGAGGACCCGAGCAAGGCCGTACCCCTGCCGGAGTCCGTTGCCGCGGTGCGCGCCCTGGCCGCGCTACCGCAGACCACCGTCGCGGTCGTCTCCGGCCGGGCGCTTCGTGACCTGGCCGCGCTCTCCCGGCTGCCCAGCGAGGTGCACCTGGTCGGCAGCCACGGCTCCGAATTCGACATCGGCTTCGTCGAACGGCTCTCCCCCGAGCTGATCGAGGTGCGCAAGCGACTGCGGGACGCGCTGCGCGAGATCGCCGCGGCCCACCCGGGCGTACGGCTGGAACGCAAGCCGGCGAGCGTCGCCGTACACACCCGGGGGGTCGAACCGCAGGTCGCCGCCGCCGCCATCGAGGCGGTCCGCAGCGGCCCCGCCACCTGGCCGGACGTCACCGTCACCCAGGGCAAGGAAGTCATCGAGCTGTCCGTGGTGGCCACCCACAAGGGCACCGCGGTCGACCAGTTGCGCACGCAACTCTCGGCCAGCGCGGTCCTGTTCATCGGCGACGACGTCACCGACGAGAACGCCTTCGGCAACCTCAGCGGCCCGGACGTCGGCATCAAGATCGGCCCCGGCGAGACCAAGGCCGGCTACCGGGTGGCCGAGCCGATCGAGGCCGCCCGGGTGCTCGGGCTGCTGCTGGAGACCCGCCGGCACTGGCTGTTCGGCGAGCGCGCGGTACCGATCGAGCGGCACTCGATGCTGGCCAACGGGCGTACGGTCGCACTGCTCACGCCCGACGCCAAGGTGACCTGGCTGTGCAACCCCAAGCCCGACTCGGCGGCGATCTTCGCCGACCTGGTCGGTGGCAGCCCGGCCGGGCACTTCAGCGTCGCCCCGGAACGCGGCGGCATCCCGCTGGGCCAGCGCTACCGCTCGGGCACCATGACCGTGGAGACCCGCTGGTCGGGGCTGACCGTCACCGACTGGCTCGACAAGCCCGACCCGCGGACCACCCCCGACGGGCCGGCGATCATCTCCGGCGACTCCACCCTGATCCGGGTGCTCACCGGCACCGGACGGGCCCGGCTGGAGTTCGCGCCCCGACCGGAGTTCGCGCAGGTCGCCGTGCAGCTCCAGCCGCTCGCCGACGGCCTGCTGGTGCTCGGCTCCAACGAGCCGATCGCGCTCTACTCCCCCGGTGTGCAGTGGGAGGTCGGCAACGACGGCGGCTACGAGAGCGCCAAGGCGGTGGTGGACCTGTCCGCCCTCGGCGGGCAGGTGGTGCTGGAGCTGCGCTTCGGCACGCACAGCCTGGAACACCACCGGCTGCCCATCCACGAGCGGCAGGCCGCGGCGGAACGCCCCTGGAAGGACTGGGTGGCCTCACTGCGGCTGCCCACCACCGCCCGGGACCTGGTCGCCCGCAGCGCGTTGACGCTGCGCGGCCTCTGCCACGAGGCGACCGGCTCGATCCTGGCCGCCGCGACCACCTCGCTGCCGGAGGAACTCGGCGGTGTCCGCAACTGGGACTACCGCTACTGCTGGCTGCGCGACGCCGCGATGACCGCCCGCGCCCTGGTCGACCTGGGGTCGATCGCCGAGGCCGAGGCGTTCCTGCGCTGGGTCGACGGCTGTGTGGAGCGCACCGGCGGGCACCCCGAACGGCTGCACCCGCTCTACACCGTGGACGGCTACGAGCTGGGTGCCGAGGCGGTCATCGACACCCTGCCCGGCTACGCCGGCTCCCGCCCCGTACGCGTCGGCAACCTCGCCAACCACCAGCTCCAACTGGACGTCTTCGGCCCGATCGCCGACCTCATCGCCGCCACCGCCGACGTACGCGGCTCGGTGCGCGCCGAGGAGTGGCGGGTCCTGGAGAACATGGTTGAGGCGGTCCGCCGCCGCTGGCACGAGCCCGACCACGGCATCTGGGAGGCCCGCCTGCCACCCCGGCACCACATCTTCTCCAAGGTGATGTGCTGGATGACCGTGGATCGCGCCTTGCACGTGGTCCGCCAGCACGGTGGCGAGGACCGCCCCGAGTGGGTGGAACTGCGCGACCGGATCGGCGCCAACGTGCTGGAGTACGGCTGGCACGAGGAGGCCGCGGCGTACAGCGTCGCGTACGGCGACGAGGACATGGACGCCTCCTCGCTGTGGATCGGCCTGTCCGGTCTGCTGGCCGGGGACGACCCACGGTTCCTGTCCACCGTGCTGAAGATCGAGGCGGATCTACGCAGCGGGCCGGTCGTCTACCGCTACCACTGGGACGACGGACTGCCCGGCCGGGAAGGCGGCTTCCACATCTGCACGGCGTGGCTGATCGAGGCGTACCTGCGCACCGGTCGGCGTACCGACGCCGAGGAACTGTTCCTCCAGATGATCGACACCGCCGGCCCGACCGGCCTGCTGCCCGAGCAGTACGACCCGCTGGCCGAGCGCGGCCTGGGCAACCACCCGCAGGCGTACAGCCACCTCGGGGTGATCCGCTGCGCCCTGCTGCTGGACAACATGCTCAAGCAGTAACCCACCCCTCGTTTTCCAAGCGGCCGGAGACAAGGTGTCTCCGGCCGCTCACCATCTCCCCTCCGCCGCTCGACCTCGCCATCCACCCCTCGCCCCGGTCTGCGAGGCCCAGCGAGTCCCCTGCCAGATCGCCACATCGTCGACCCGGACGGGATGCCTGGGCGACTGCTCCGCCCAGTGCGCCGGCGTTGGGTGTGGAGGCCTCACCGTTACGCCGGAGTGGCGGGGTCCGGGGCGGCGGGATACCGCCGTTACGGCGCAACGGAGTCGATCACCCGGCCGGCCAGCCCAGCCCGGTCAGCGCGGCGTCGGGCCCGGTCAGCGCCAGCGGGGCCAGGGAGCGCGCCGGGCCAGCGGGACCAGTCAGCAGATCCGCACCTGATCCTTCCGCTCAGCAAGGCCGGCGGGTTATGCCAAGATCGCCAGGCAGCCCAGAACGGACTTTCAGGCATCTACCGGGCATAAGCTCGGGACTTTTCGCTGGGATGGCGGTGTGGCCGGGTCGCCCTCACCGTTACGCCGTAACGGCGGGGTCCGGGGCAGCGGGATACCGCCATTACGGCGTAACGGAGTCGATCGGCCCTGGCCGAGCCGGTCCCATCCCGGACAGCTGGGTCATCCCGGGCGCTTGCGTCACGGGGGGCCACCGCGATTCGTGGTCGGCGGGAATCATGGATGCCTGCGGGTCGTTGAACACATCTGAACGACCGAGGAAGGCGCCGGGCTTGAGCCTGGCGGGTGCAGGCCGGAATGTGGGCCCGCCGGTTGGCGTTATATCGGGTGGCTGACCAAGCAGGGCCCGCCCGTGACCGCCTGTGGTCGGGTGTGATCAGCCCTCCGGGAATCACCACCCTCGGTCAGTGGTTGTACATGGTCCCGGCGCCGCGAAGGTGTCCCCCCGGGGCCCCGCGATGGGTCCCCGCCCCGCGTGTGAGCCGGTGAACCTTCCCCCTTGTTCTTTCAGCGCCTGACGGCGTTTGCATGCACCCGTCCCCCGTGGTGTGTGTCTACCCCCGAATGGAGCTTTCCTCATGAACTCGATCTTCCGTAAGAGCATGCTGGGTGTTGCTGGTC